>JAZUHF010000048.1:0-133330 GCA_045641585.1 Acutalibacteraceae bacterium | reverse complement strand
TTGCGTACAGTTTCGTTATGCCCTGATTTTTGGGCTTAACAAGAATAAACAAGAAAGGAGTAATGAAGAAGTGCCAACCTTTAACCAGTTAGTTCGCAGTGGCCGTGAAACTGCAGTCAAAAAGGCTAAGGCTCCTGCTCTTTTAAAGGGTTATAACTCAATGAAGAGAAGTCTTACCGATAATGATTCTCCGCAGAAGCGCGGCGTTTGCACAGCTGTTAAGACCTCTACGCCTAAGAAACCTAACTCTGCTCTCCGTAAAATTGCGAGAGTTCGTCTTTCAAACGGAATCGAAGTTTCGGCTTATATTCCCGGAATCGGACACAACTTGCAGGAGCATAGCGTTGTTCTTATCCGTGGCGGGCGTGTTAAGGACCTTCCCGGTGTGCGTTACCACATCGTAAGAGGAACACTTGATACACAAGGTGTTGCAAACAGAATGCAAGCCCGTTCAAAATACGGTGCAAAGCGTCCAAAAGCAGGTGCGAAGTAAAATTTTTGAGAGAACGATCTCTACTGCATATAAAAGCAGTGGCTTAAATATATATGTAAGCCTTGCTCGGTGCAACGGGGGATTATTACTCGAGTACCTATGATATCATCATTATGAAGGAGGGAAGTAAAGTGCCAAGAAGAGGCTTTATTGCAAAACGAGATGTATTGCCTGATCCTATCTATAATTCAAAGAAGGTTACCCGTCTTATCAACAACATTATGCTTGACGGTAAGAAAGGTGTAGCACAGAAGATAGTTTACGGTGCTTTCGACATCATCAGTGAAAAAACAGGAAAGGATCCTTTAGAGGTTTTCGATGCTGCAATGGAAAACATTATGCCGCAGCTCGAATGTAAGGCTGTCCGCAAGGGCGGTGCCACCTATCAGGTGCCTTTTGAGGTTCGTCCCGAAAGAAAACAAACTTTGGCTTTGCGTTGGCTTACAATGTTCAGCCGTCAGCGCAATGAGCGCACAATGAAAGAGCGTCTTGCAGCAGAAATTATGGATGCCACAAACGGTCTCGGTAATGCTGTTAAGAAGCGCGAAGAAATGCACAGAACAGCAGAAGCAAACAAGGCTTTTGCTCACTACAGATGGTAATCTGTTGTTAATGACCGCCTGAAATAAGGCGTATGGAGGTTTAATATGCCGAGAAAAGTATCTCTTGAAATGACAAGAAATATTGGTATAATGGCTCACATTGACGCAGGTAAGACCACCACTACTGAGCGTATCCTTTTCTATACGGGTATAAACCGTAAGTTAGGTGAAACTCATGACGGTGCTGCAACCATGGACTGGATGGAGCAGGAGAAAGAGCGTGGTATCACAATCACCTCTGCCGCTACCACATGTTTTTGGAAAGACCATCGTATCAATATTATCGACACCCCGGGACATGTTGACTTCACAGTTGAAGTTCAGCGTTCACTCCGTGTGCTTGACGGTTCAGTAACCGTTCTTTGCGCAAAGGGCGGTGTTGAGCCTCAGTCTGAAACCGTTTGGCATCAGGCTGATGAGTATAAGGTTCCCCGTATGATATTCGTAAATAAAATGGATATAATGGGAGCCGATTTCTACCATGTTCTCGATATGATTAAGGAAAGATTTAACTGCAACGGTGTTCCGATTCAGTTGCCTATCGGCTCTGAGGACACCTTCAGAGGAATCGTAGACCTTATCGAGAACGATGCCGAGATTTATTATGATGACCTCGGTAAGGATGTTCGCCGTGAGCCCATTCCGGAAGAAATGAAGGAATTGGCTGAAAAATACAGAACTCAGATGATTGAATCTATCGTTGAGATGGATGAAGATTTGATGGAGAAGTATTTTGAGGGTGTTGAGCCTACGGTTGAGCAAATGAAGCAGGTTATCCGCAAGGCTACCATAACAAATGAGATGGTTCCGATTTGTTGCGGAACAGCCTACAGAAACAAAGGCGTTCAGCCTTTACTCGATGCTATTGTTGACTTTATGCCCGCTCCTACCGATGTTGAGGCTATCAAGGGTGTAAACCCCGATACCGACGAAGAAGAGAGCAGACATTCGTCCGATACAGAGCCGTTTGCGGCTTTGGCATTCAAAATTGCTACCGACCCGTTTGTAGGTAAGATTTGCTATTTCCGTGTATATTCGGGTACTGTTGATGCAGGCTCGGGTGTATATAACTCGGTTAAGCAAAACCGTGAGCGTATGGGTAGAATTTTGCAGATGCACGCAAACCACAGAGAAGACCTTGAAACCTGCTATGCCGGTGATATTGCCGCAGCAGTAGGTCTTAAGAATACCACCACAGGTGATACACTCTGCGATGAAAAGCATCCTGTAATTCTTGAATCAATGAACTTCCCTGAGCCGGTTATCCGTGTTGCTATTGAGCCTAAGACTAAAGCCGGTCAGGAAAAAATGGGTATTGCTCTTGCAAAACTTGCAGAGGAAGACCCGACCTTTAAGGCATACACCGATGAGGAAACAGGCCAGACCATTATCGCCGGAATGGGCGAACTCCATCTTGAAATTATCGTAGACAGACTTCTCCGTGAATTCAAGGTTGAGGCAAATGTAGGCGCTCCTCAGGTTGCTTATAAAGAAAGCATTAAGCAGAAAATCGACCACGAAACCAAGTATAAGCGTCAGTCGGGCGGTTCAGGTCAATACGGTCATGTTAAGATTATCGTTGAGCCTAACGAAACCGGTAAGGGTTATGAATTTATCAATAACATCACCGGCGGAACAATTCCGAAAGAATATATACCTGCAGTTGATGCCGGTATCCAGGGCGCTTTACAGGCAGGTGTTCTTGCAGGATATCCTGTTGTTGATGTTAAGGTAACATTGTATGACGGTTCTTATCACGAGGTTGACTCCTCTGAAATGGCGTTTAAGATTGCCGGTTCTATGGCATTCAAAGAGGCGTGCCGTCTTGCAAGCCCCGTTCTTTTGGAGCCTATAATGAAAGTAACCGTTATAGTTCCCGAAGAGTATATGGGCGATGTTATCGGCGACCTCAACTCACGCCGCGGCGAGATTCAGGGCTTTGAGGACCGTTCGGGACTTAAACAGATAAATGCAAGAGTTCCGCTCGGCGATATGTTCGGTTATGCAACCGACCTCCGTTCCAAAACACAGGGACGCGGTCAGTATGTAATGGAACCCGACGGTTATAAGGAAGTTCCGAAGAGCATTGCCGAAAAAATCATTTCTTCAAGAGCGAAGAAAGATTAAAATAATACTTGAAATTTTAAGTATTTTTTGGTAAACTAACAATGTGATGAAAAAAATTATATTTAGGGAGGAAAAATCACAATGGCAAAAGCAAAATTTGAACGTAATAAACCACATGTTAACATTGGTACAATCGGTCACGTTGACCATGGTAAGACCACTCTTACCGCTGCAATCACAAAGTTCCTTTCATTAAAGGGCTATGCACAGTTTGAGGACTATGCAAACATCGATAAGGCTCCTGAAGAGAGAGAGCGTGGTATCACAATCAATACCGCTCATGTTGAGTATGAGACTGACAACCGTCACTATGCTCATGTTGACTGTCCGGGACATGCTGACTATGTTAAGAACATGATTACCGGTGCTGCACAGATGGATGGTGCCATCCTCGTTATCGCTGCTACCGACGGTCCTATGGCTCAGACTAAAGAGCATCTTCTTCTTGCCCGTCAGGTTGGCGTTCCGTCAATCGTTGTATTCATGAATAAGTGCGACCAGGTTGATGACGAAGAACTTCTCGAACTTGTTGAGATGGAAATTCGTGAGACACTTGATAAGTATGAGTTCCCCGGCGATGATACTCCTATCATCAAGGGTTCTGCTCTTGTTGCACTTGAGTGTGCTTCTAATGACCCTGCTGCTGCTGAATATGCTCCTATCGCTGAGCTTATGGATGCAGTTGACAGCTATATCCCGACTCCTGACCGTAAGTCTGATATGCCTTTCCTTATGCCTATCGAGGATGTTATGACTATTTCCGGTCGTGGAACGGTTGTTCCCGGCCGTGTTGAGCGTGGTTCACTTAATGCCGGTGAAGAAGTTGAAATCATCGGTCTTACCGAAGAGAGAGCTAAGACTGTTGTTACTTCTATGGAAATGTTCCGTAAAACTCTTGACTACTGCGAGGCAGGCGACAATGTAGGCGCACTTCTTCGTGGTGTTGGCCGTGAAGATGTTGAGCGTGGTCAGGTTCTTTGTAAACCCGGCTCAATCAATCCGCACACCAAGTTCCATGGTCAGGTTTATGTATTGACCAAGGATGAAGGCGGCCGTCATACTCCGTTCTTCAATAACTATCGTCCTCAGTTCTATTTCAGAACTACCGATGTTACCGGTGTTGTATCTCTTCCTGCAGGCACTGAAATGTGCATGCCCGGCGATAATGTAGAGATGGATGTTGAACTCATCACTCCTATCGCTATTGAAGAGGGACTTCGTTTCGCTATCCGTGAGGGTGGCCGCACCGTTGGTTCGGGCGTTGTTACAAAGATTAACGAATAATTCGTTGCTTTAAACAATCATAATTTAAAAGGACTGTCATAAGGCAGTCCTTTTATTTTTTGTATTTATTTGTGCCTTTTATGATTGACAAAAGCGGAATTTTTCTTTAAAATGGATATATTAAATCAAGGAGAATAACAATGGCTAAAATTTCACCTTCAATTCTTACGGCAGATTTTCTAACACTTACAAAGGAAATCGAAAAAATGGAAATGTGCGGGATAGATATGCTCCATCTTGATGTAATGGACGGAATTTTTGTCCCGAATATTTCGTTCGGAAACCCGCTTATAAAATCGGTAAAAGCGCACACAAAGTTACCGCTTGATGTGCATCTTATGATAGACCGTCCTCATAGATATATCGAAGATTTTGCAAAGTATGCCGATTATCTCGGATTTCATTTCGAAGCAGGCTCAGATAATGCCGAAACGCTCAAAAAGATAAGGGAACTCGGTTGTAAATCATATATAACCATAAAGCCCTGCACAAAAGCAGAGGAAATATTTGATTTGCTGCCTCTTTGCGATATGGTGCTTGTAATGTCGGTTGAGCCCGGCTTTGGCGGACAAAAATTCTTGGATAGCGCCCTTAGTAAACTAACGGCTTTAAGAGAAGAAATCAGCCGCAGGGGACTTAATATCGAATTAGAGGTTGACGGCGGCGTAAACGGCGAAACAGCCGAATCTGCGGTAAAAGCAGGCGCAGATATTTTGGTTGCGGGAAGTTATCTTGTCGGCTCCGATGAGATGGAAAGTCGCATCAAATTTTTAAAATCTTTGTAAGGTGAAAATAAATGAATTATAAAAAATTAAAAAGCGGAACGGATATACGCGGATACGCAAGCGATTTGGGCGGAAAAGAGATAGAACTTACAAATGAGGCGGTTTATGATATAGCGGCGGCATTTGTTTGCTTTGTAAGCGAAAAAACCGATAAAGACTGCAATGACCTTGTAATTTCAATGGGACACGATTCACGCATTACTGCGGACAGAATTGCCGATAATGTGCGAAATGCGCTTGTAGAGTCGGGCGTAACCGTAATTGATTGCGGACTCGCCTCAACTCCCGCTATGTTTATGACAACGGTAGACTTAAATTGCGATGCCGCCGTTCAGATTACTGCAAGCCACCATCCTTTTGACCGTAACGGACTCAAGTTTTTCCTGCCTTCAGGCGGACTTGAAGGCGGAGATATTTCGGAAATTCTCGAAAAAGCAGAACGAAAAGAAAAGTGTAAGAATAGGAGTATAGGCTCGATTATATTTGAAGATTATATGACAAAATATGCCGAAAATCTGAGAAACATAATAATTAAGGGCGTAAATAAGGGCGAAAAACCGCTTAAAGGCTTAAAAATCATTGTCGATGCAGGGAACGGCGCAGGCGGATTTTATGCTACCGAAGTGCTTCAAAAACTCGGTGCTGATATTACGGGAAGTCAGTTCTTAAATCCCGACGGAATGTTCCCGAATCATATACCGAATCCCGAAAATAAAGAGGCTATGATGAGTGTCTGCAAAGCAACCGCAGACGCAAAGGCAGATTTGGGTATAATATTTGATACCGATGTTGACAGAGCAGGCTGTGTTGATAAAAACGGCAACGAAATCAATCGTAACCGTCTTATTGCTTTGGCATCGTATATTGCGTTAAACGGCAAAAAAGGTGCTACGGTTGTTACCGATTCGGTTACATCGGACGGTCTTAAATGCTACATAGAAGACACTTTGGGAGGTAAACATTACCGTTACCGCCGCGGTTATAAAAATGTCATTGATAAGGCAATAGAGTTATGTAACAGCGGCACACAGGCTCCCCTTGCGATTGAAACCTCAGGTCACGCCGCTTTGAAAGAAAACTATTTTTTGGACGACGGCGCGTATCTTATGACTAAAATCGTAATAGAACTTGCAAAGGGTGTTGATTTTGAGAAGATTTTAGAGCCTCTTAAAATGCCTGCCGAGGAAAAGGAACTTCGTTATAATATTACGGTTAAAGATTTCAAAGATTACGGCACAAAGGTGATAGAAGAACTCGAAAAATTTGCAAATTCAAGAGACGATATGCGTGTGGCAGACGATAACCGCGAGGGCGTGCGTGTTTCAACGAAAAACGGTTGGTTTTTGCTTCGCCTTTCGGTGCACGACCCCGTTATGCCGTTAAATCTCGAAAGCGATACAGTAGGCGGAACGGATAAGGACTTCGCCGTTTTAAGTGAATTTTTAAAGAAATTTGACGGACTTTCGCTTTAAATACAAATTCATAAGAAAAATGAAAAAAGAAATCACCGTTTCCCTAATTTCAGGAAACGGTGATGTTAATTTTATTCGTTACCGTCGCAGCATTTTCTGCGCTCGGGGTTTGTGGGAAAGAAATCGTCGGTCGGGAACTTGATTCTTCTGAATACATCGCAGGGCTGGTCGGCGGTGTCCTCGCACTGTTTTTCGGGAATGCAGAAATCGTAAACGGGCACGAGCATCTGAACATTTCTTATAAGCTGAACTATGGTAAAAAGTCCGAGTGTTATAAATACCGTTTTTGTGCCGGGTGCGGTGTCGGTGATAAGGGGAGCGCCGATATAGTCGGTAATTACAGTCGGGATATAGCACATATTCTGGAATCCCGGAGGTATTTCTCCGAGCCGTGCCGAAAGCGGAACGGGGTCGACGCACTGCAAGATACATCTCGGACTATTCGAGGTTAAAACTGCAGATTTGTCGCAGGTCGGACTTGCTATTTGGTTGCTTGCAAAAACTTGAACATTGCCGTCGCTTCCGTATAAAATTACCTTTTTGGAGAAGCAGGCAATACCGTTTACAAGGGTAGGACAGGTGTTCGGGGTATCAAATACCTCTAATTCGTTTTCAAAGAAAAATGTAAGGTCGCAGGAATAGAATCCTCTGTTGAAACTTATCGGCTCAACATCAATTAAAACATTAAGAACTCTTGATTTTGTAATTCTTACGCTTAAAGCATTGTTTATTCGCTCTTGTGCTTCTTGTGTAAAAAAGCAACGCAGGTCTTCGAGACAATCTCGGTCGCAACAAGAGTCATAAACTCTGCCGGCATCGATGCAAACAGCCTCTTTAAAAGAGGTGTCGGCAGTAAAAGAACTGTTTTCTGACATAAAAAAACCTCCCGTAAATGTTTGAAGTTGCACTTCAATACATAATACGGAAGATATTAAAAAATGTTAATTGTTTTTATACTTCTTCCCAACGGTAATTGTGAAGCTGTCCCTCATTTTGAAGGGCGGGGTAGTCCCACTGCCTTAAAACTTCATAAACGGCAATCGCAACTGAATTTGAAAGGTTGAGACTTCGTATATCGTTTGCCATCGGTATACGGGCGCATCTTTCGCGGTGTTTTATAAGTAATTCTTCGGGGAGACCTTTGGTTTCCTTGCCGAAAAACAAATAACAGTTATCAGGATAGTCAATTTCCGAATGTGCCTTTCTTCCCTTTGTTGTAAAAAAGAAAAACTCACCGTCGTTTTTGCTGAAAAAATCATCGAGATTTTCGTAGTATGTAATATCAAGATAGTGCCAATAGTCAAGACCTGCACGCTTTAACTTTTTATCATCGATTTTAAAACCCATAGGACCTACAAGGTGAAGTCTTGCACCTGTTGCGGCACAGGTCCTTGCAACATTTCCGGTGTTTTGAGGTATCTCCGGCTCCACCATTACTATATTTATTCTTGCCATTTATATCACCGTTTCTTTCTTAAATAAAAGTATATATGTGTTTTTCCCTCTTGTCAACCGATTAAATTGAATGTATAATGAGTTTATAATGTTAAAGGCGGTGTTTTTTTGAAAAAATATGAAAGCATATTAAAAAGGGTAGAAGAAGTCCAGTATAAACTTGGTATATCCTATGCAAAAACAAGCGGAAAGTTATATAAAACAAGTTGGTGGTTATGCCTTTTAGGTGTAGTTTACCTTTTCCTTGTAAATACTTTGGTGATTTTAAGTTCACTGCTTAATAAGGCAAACGGTCAAAATGTAAGTTTTTCAAATCAGACTCTTTTGCTTTTGGGGCTTTCGGTTATATTTGCGGTTGTGGGAATAATTTTATCAAAAAATACTTTCCATATTATCGGCTCTGCACTTTGTATACTTCCGGTGCCTTACCTTGTATATATTTTTATCAAGGCGTGTTACAGTTACGGGCAGGGACTTTTTAATATTTTAACAATATTCTATACAAGGCATTTGCCGAGCCTCGTCCTTATCACAGTTTTCGGACTTATAATGCTTTTTGTTGCCGTCCGTGAGAAAATAAAGGTAAACCGTGCTTATAAAAGAATTATCACAAATCTTTATATAAACTATAAAAACGGCAATGCTGACGGAATTTCCGAGATAACTAACGAAGAATGGGAAGACTTTATTAAAAACTATTCTCCGAAAAATATGTAAAAATTTTCAAATTACCTCTTGCATTTTTCTGAAAAAGTTATATAATGGTAACATAACTGTTACAAATTTGTAACCTTTAGAAAAACAGCGGGAGGTGATATTATTTTTACCGATTTATTTAATATGATAAAATCAGGCTGTGTTTCGGCGGCGGATAAATATAAAAGTTTAAACAGATATATAAAAACAGCACTGTTTTTGGCGGTATCGTTTGTATGTATTTTTTCTTCTCTTTTTATAACCGGCGTCCGCATAGGATACAGGGTGAATTATAACGGTAAAAATATCGCCACCGTTTCGGATAAAGCGGTTTTTGATAATGCCGTTAAACTTGTTTGCAAAAAAGTTGAGGGTAAAAATGTTAAGGCACATATAAAATCGCCTCAGTATTCGCTTGCCGTTTCGCTTGTAAGCAATTTAAGTTCAAACACCGATAAAATGGCGGATAAAATAATATCTTCAACCGATGAAATCGTAAGCGGCGTAAAGATTAAGTTAGACGGCAAAACCTATGTTTATAAGAGCGAAGATAAGCGTGATATTGTAGAAGATTATCTTTGTAAATTCAATGTTGATGCAGTTTCCTGCAAGTCAACATTTTTAAATGATGTTAAGTCTTACAACGGACTTTTCCTTTTGTCTGATGTATCAAATGGCAGTATAAACTCGCTCTTAAGCTGCGTTCCCGTGAAAACGGTTGCAAATATAGTAACCGAAAAGGAAACTGCCTATAAAACGGTGACAAAACTATCAAGCGAAATGGTAGTCGGCACTACAATGGTTCAGGCGGAAGGAACAAAGGGAATAGAAAAGATAAGTGAGCAGGTAACATATTTAAACGGCAACGAAACCGAAAGAATTACTTTAAGTTCCGATGTTCTTAAAACCCCTACCGACCGTGTTGTAGTTGTAGGCACAGCCGAAACTCCTCAAATGGCGGCGGAAAAAGCGGCTGCGCATAACAGCGGTTTCATTTTCCCGTTGCCGTCGTCCTGCTGTAAGTTAGGCGATGCATACGGCGGAAAAAGAAATCATAAGGGCTATGATTTGTTGGCACCTTACGGCACGCCTGTTTATGCCGTAAAAGAGGGCACGGTTATCCGTTCTTCGTGGTATAAGGGATACGGCTACTGCGTTGAAATCGACCACGGAAACGGAATGGTTACAAGGTATGGACATGCAAGTTCGCTCATTGCCCGTGTGGGTCAAAAGGTAACGGCAGGCACACTTATTGCCAGAGTCGGTCAAACGGGAGATGCATACGGAAATCATGTTCACTTTGAGGTAATTATAAACGGAAAGCGTGTAAACCCTGCGCCGTATCTTAATATTGACTAAAATATTCCTTGCAATAATGTGTAAAATTTAGTATAATACTACTTGAAATTTTACGGAGGTTTAAATTATGGGTGATAATTTGATTTTTGCCGCCAAAACGGCAGCCAAAGCAGCGGAAGGCTCCAAAACATCGGGAACTTTGTTTACGGTTATTTACCTTGTTGTCATTCTCGCTGTAATGTATTTTCTTCTTATCCGTCCTCAGAGAAAGAAGACCAAAGAAGAAAAGAAAATGCGTGAAAATTTGCAGGTTGGCGATGATATCGTAACAATCGGCGGAATTTACGGTAAAGTTATTTCGCTTAAAGAAGATACAATAGTTATCGAATCGAAAAGCGACCATTCAAAAATTACCATTGCCCGTTGGGCTATGCAGCAGAACTTAACTGTTCACGATGATACGGCAAAATAATAGGTAATAAAATAATACCCCTCCGCAGTATAATTACTGCGGAGGGGTTTGTTTATGAATATAAAAAGCAAAAAACTTAATTATCTTTTGGGGGCGGGAATAGGTGTTGCGGTTTCGCTTATAATGATGATGATTTTTGCGTTTGTTATGCTGATTTTTAAAATCGACAACGCATATTCTGCACTTTTTGCCACTGTTTGCGTATCGGCAGGGGCATTTGCTTCGTCTGCTTATACTGCCAAAAAGTCGGGTTCAAAAGGGTATTTAATCGGTATTGCAGTGGGATTTTTGTATTTTTTCTTAATTACCGCCGTTTCGTTTGCCGTTTATAGAAAAATAGGCTCAACTACGGCTTTTCACTTTGTTATCATTTTGCTTTCATCGTGCATAGGCGGGATTTTGGGCGTCAACAAAAAATAATTTTAAATTATAAGTTCGGTTATAAGGACGCTTATACACGAAAGCGCCGCAACGGTAACAAGACTTCTTCCAAAATATCCTGCCATAAGGGCGATAACAAAACCGACGGCGGCAGAATAAATACTGCCCGTTGAATAAAGTATGGCAGGGAAAATCATAACCGAAAGGGTAACATAAGGCACATAGTAGAGGAAAGATTTAATAAATTTGTTTTTAATTTCTATCCTTATAAGTGCCATCGGAAGCATACGGATAAGATAGGTGGTTATCGCCATAACGGCTATGTAGATATAAATATTACCGCTCATTGCCGCGCCTCCGTTTCGTCTATAGGTTTGATTATCGCCGCAACGGAAGAAATAATAACCGTAATAATTATTATTCTGAAACCTGCCGAAATACTTTTTAAAACGGGAGCGAAGAAAAACACCGTGTTTAAAAGCATCGAAGCGCCGATTATGGCGGCAATAAATTTATCCTTTTTAACACCCGGCAAAATTATCGCAATAAACATTGCATAAAGGGCAATACCGAGTGCGCTTAAAATTCTTTGCGGTAAAATTCCGCCGAATATTGCACCGGTAAGTGTTCCGAGCACCCAACCGGGAAACGCCATACTTATAGCACCGTAACAGTAAGCAGGGGAGAGTTTGCCTTCTTTCAAAGAGCAGAGAGCAAAAACCTCATCGGTGTTGCCGTATGCAATAAGGTATCTGTGAACGGGCGGCATATCATTCTCGAATTTTTGAGTAAGTGCCGAGGACATAAGACAGTATCTTAAATTTATAACGAGTTGTGTCAGCATCATTTCAAAATACGAAAGGGAGCCTTCTATTATAGAGAGCGCCGCAAACTGCCCTGCAGATGTTAAATTGGCGGCTGAAAGAAGGGTGGCTTCAATAGGACTTATGCCTGCCGCTACTGCGGAAATTCCGAAAGTAAAAGCAACGGCAAAATATCCGAGTAAAATCGGAACAGCGTCCTTAACCCCTTTAAAAAACATAGAATTTTTCAAAATTAAACCTCAATATAATTTTATAATTTAAAAAACCGCCGTTATCGGCGGAATTTTTGTGTTTCTTATTCTTTTAATGCGCGTTCAAGCCAGGTGAAACCTAAATCAAGGGCATCGAAAAGTGTGTCTTTCGTGCTTTCCTTTACGGGACTTTGGTTTGCCTTCATATCAACATCGCTTTTTAAAAGTTTAACCGAAACTTTATCGGCAATTTCGAGTTTGCCTTCTTTTGCGGTTGAAAGAATTTCAAATTTAACTACGAATTTTTTGGCGGTATCGCCGTAATAAATTTCATTGCCTTTGCGAACAAGAGGCATACCTTTATAGGTTAAAAAAGTGTTTTCTGCCATTTTAAATAATCTCCAAAATCAATTTATTCTTCGGGAAGTTCGCCGTAAAGATTGAGCCTTAAGAGCATAACTTCGTCTTCGGGGTCGGTGCAGCGAATGGCGGTGTCAATCGTTTCGGTTTTTGAGAGCAGTGCCGAAATTCCCAAAAGCTGACATAGTTTAGATTTAAGATTTAAAACATCGCCGTCGGGCGTTTCCAAGAACACATCGCCTTTGCAATGGTCTATGACTTTTATGAAATCTTCAAAAGAAACATTGTGAATTTGAATATCTTTTCTACGCTTCGGCTCTTTTTTCATAAACCGCACACAATCCTTTCGATTAGTATACTAAAAGTATAAACTATATATAAAAATATGTCAAGAGCAATAAGTTAAGCACAGTTTCTTATTGTATGAAAAGTTTAAATATTTACCTAAAAAATGTATATGTTTAAGCATAACATAGAAAAAGCGGCGCAAAACTACTGTTTTAATTGACTTTTAGCGTCGTTTTGTTTATCATATATTTGGAGAATTTTAGACTTTTTCGGAGGTTAAAAAGATGGAAAATACCAAAAAGACAATGGAAGCAATCGTAAATCTCGCAAAGGGCAGAGGCTTCGTGTATCCCGGCAGTGAAATTTACGGCGGACTTGCAAATACCTGGGACTACGGCCCGCTCGGTGCCGAACTTAAAAACAACATCAAAAAGGCATGGTGGAAGAAATTTGTTCAGGAAAACCCCTATAATGTAGGACTTGATGCCGCAATTTTAATGAATCCTCAGACATGGGTTGCATCGGGACATCTTGCAGGCTTTTCCGACCCTCTTATGGACTGCCGCGAATGTCACGAGCGTTTCCGTGCAGATAAACTTATCGAAGATTGGTGTGCGGAAAATTCTTTTGAACTTCCGAAACCGATTGATGCATTTTCACAGGAAGAAATGAAGAATTTTGTCGAAGAACATAATATTAAATGTCCTTCCTGCGGTAAGCATAACTTTACCGATATAAGACAGTTTAACCTTATGTTCAAGACATTTCAGGGTGTAACGGAGGATGCCAAAAACACGGTTTATCTCCGTCCCGAAACGGCACAGGGAATATTTGTAAACTTTTCCAATGTTCAAAGAACATCAAGAAAGAAACTTCCTTTCGGTATCGGTCAGATAGGAAAATCTTTCCGTAACGAAATCACACCGGGCAACTTTATTTTCCGTGTCCGTGAGTTTGAGCAGATGGAACTTGAGTTTTTCTGCAAGCCGAATACCGACCTTGAGTGGTTTGATTATTGGAGAACATTCTGCAAAAACTGGCTTCTTTCGATAGGCTTAAAGGAAGAAAATATCCGTCTGCGCGACCACGATAAAGAAGAACTTTGCTTCTATTCAAAGGCTACTACCGACTTCGAGTTTTTGTTCCCGTTCGGATGGGGCGAACTTTGGGGTGTTGCCGACAGAACCGATTACGATTTAACCCAGCATCAGAATACATCGGGTAAGGACTTAACCTACTTTGATGCAGAAACAAATGAGCATTATATTCCGTATGTTATCGAGCCGAGTCTGGGTGTTGAGAGAAGTTTCCTCGCCGTTCTTTGCGATGCTTACGATGAGGAAGCCGATGAAAAGGGCGATGTAAGAACGGTGCTTCATTTTCATCCGTTCCTTGCACCCTTTAAGGCAGCAGTGTTACCGCTTTCAAAGAAACTTTCCGAAAAAGCGCTTGAAATTTATAACGATTTATCAAAGGACTTTATGGTTGACTTTGATGAAGCAGGCTCAATCGGTAAGCGTTACCGCCGTGAAGACGAAATCGGCACACCTTTCTGCATTACATACGATTTTGACAGCGAAAACGATGGCTGTGTAACCGTTCGCGACCGTGATACCATGGAGCAGGTTCGTGTTAAGATAGACGAATTAAAGTCGTATATCGAGGAAAAAATAAAATTATAAAAACATATGTTTCCATAAAGGAGTAATAAATGACTTCAACTTCAATTTTGATTATGATTGCCGGAATTTTGGGCGGACTCACATTTTTCCTTTTCGGTATGAGCACAATGTCGGGCGGACTCGAAGAAATGGCGGGCGGCTCGCTTGAACGCACAATGAAAAAGGTTACGGCAAACGATTTTTCGGGTTTTGCGCTCGGAGCAGGTATAACAATAGCAATACAGTCGTCCTCCGCAATGACCGTTATGCTTGTAGGTCTTGTAAACTCGGGCATTATGGGTTTTGCCGATACATTCGGTATGATAATGGGAACTCATGTCGGAACAACCCTTACAGCATGGATAACTACTTTAAGCGGAATAAACGGCAACGGCAATTTTGTTATGACGCTTTTAAAACCCGCAACCTTTGCGCCTATTCTTGCTTTTGTGGGAATAGCACTGAAAATGTTTTCAAAGAGTGAGAAGAAAAAGACGCTCGGCATCATTTTCATAGGTTTTGCGATACTTATGGCAGGTATGGGTATGATGAGCGAGGCGGTGTCATCGGCAAAGGATAATCCTGCGTTTATAAAAATGCTTACGGCATTTAAAAGCCCGATTGTAGCACTTCTTGTTTCTACCGTGTTTACGGGAATTATTCAGTCCTCGGCGGCAACGGTGGTTATCGTTCAGTCGCTGGCGCTTACGGGAACGGTAAGTTATCAGGTTGCAATTCCGCTTGTCATCGGCGCAAACATAGGCACCTGCGTTACGGCGCTTATTTCGTGTATAGGAACAAACAAAGAGGCAAAAAGGGTAGTTGCGATGCATATTTACACCAACGCAATAGGCGGTGTGCTTTGCATAATTTTAATGTATATCGTAATGATGGTAAATCCCTCTCTTATGGCAGATGCTACGGTGGGGGTTGTAGGAGTTGCGGTTATTCACAGCCTTTTCAATATTGCAAATACCATTTTCTTTATCCCGATTAAAAAACCTCTCATTGCTCTTTGCAGGAAAACCGTTAAAAAGGATGAGGCCGAAACTCATACCGTATTTTTGGACGAGCGTTTGTTTAACAATGTCCCCCTTGCAATTTCGGAGTGCAGACGTCTTACTAACGAAATGGCAAAAATAACCGAAAAATCGGTTTACGATGCGCTCTCTCTGCTTAAAAATTACGATGAAACCATTTCAAAGGGTATTGTAGAATCTGAAAAATTAGTCGATAAGTATGAAGACCGGCTGGGCGAATATCTTGTGCGTATAAGCGGAAGTAATCTTTCGGCAAAAGAATCTTATGATGTTGCCCGAATGATACATTCAATAGGCGACTTTGAGCGAATTTCCGACCATGCGCTTAACATTCGCGAGTCGGCGAATGAGATTTTAAGCAAAAAGATAGAATTTTCAAAGGGCGGAGAGGAAGATATATCGGTTATTACCGAGGCACTTTCCGAAATAGTAACACTCACATTTTGCTCTTTTGAGAATGATGACAGTGTGTCGGCAGAAAATGTCGAGCCGCTTGAGCAGGTAATAGACGAACTCAAAGACAGCGCCAAGGCGCGTCATGTTGACAGACTGCAAACGGGAAACTGCACCATAAAGGACGGTTTTGTGCTTAACGACCTGCTTACCAACTTTGAGCGAATTTCCGACCATTGTTCAAATGTTGCGGCGTATACGCTTCAAATCAACACCGCAAAGGTGGATTCGCATAACTTCCTTAATGCAATCAAGTCTGAAAACAATGAGAAGTTTATGAAGCGGTTTAAATTCTACGGTGAAAAGTTTAAGCTGAATAATTCTTTATAAACCGCAAAAAACAATATTAAATGCTTTTTATTTAACGAAGGGATTGGTTTAATGTCAACCAAATGGACAATATCAAAACTTACCGAGATGCTCGAAACAAAACTTTCGCACAATTTCGGTGTCACGCCCGACCAGGCGTCAGACGAAATATTTTATAAGGCGAGCGTTCTTGTTATAAACGATATTTTAAGCGAGCGCAAGGCGGCATTCCGCAAATCTGTAAGCGACCAAAAGGCAAAAACCGTTTACTATTTGAGTATGGAATTTCTTATGGGGCGTTCGCTCAAAAATACCCTTTATAATCTTGATATTACCGATAATATGGCAAAGGCACTTGCAAAATTCAAGGTAAAACTTGATAAACTTTATGATTTTGAGCCGGATGCAGGTTTGGGTAACGGCGGTTTAGGCCGTCTTGCCGCCTGTTTTCTTGACGGTCTTTCAACCGGCGGTTACAGTGCGTTTGGATATTGTATAAAGTATGAACTCGGCATATTCCGTCAGAAACTTGTGGACGGTTGGCAGACCGAGATGCCTGACTTTTGGCTCCCCGGAGGCAGTGTTTGGCTCGAACAGCGTCCGTCAAGCGCCGTTGATGTTCACTTCGGCGGTCATATAGACGAATGGTGGGACAACGGTTATCACCATATAGAGCATAAAGATTATGATAATGTCCGTGCGGTTCCTTATGATTTAAAGGTTGCCGGCAAGGACGGTAAAACCGTAAATGTTTTAAGACTTTGGAGTGCCGAATGTCAGGACTTTAATATGTCGGCATTCAATCAGGGCGACTATGTTAAGGCGCTTGAACGCCGTGCAAACACCGAGGCAATTTCAAAGGTGCTTTACCCCGAAGATAATCACGCAGAGGGCAAATCGCTCAGACTTCGCCAACAGTATTTTCTTGTTTCGGCATCGGTGCAGGATATTCTTGCCCGTCATATGAGGGAGTATAGCACCCTCGATAATCTTTCGCAAAAGGTTGCAATTCATATAAACGATACTCACCCGACTCTTTCCATTCCCGAACTTATGCGTTTGCTTCTTGATGAATGCGGATATTCTTGGGAAAAAGCGTGGGATATTGTTACCAAAACGGTCGCCTATACAAATCATACTATTATGTCGGAGGCACTTGAATGTTGGCCCTGCGATATGTTTAGGCACAGACTTCCCCGTATCTATCAGATAATCGAGGAAATTGACCGCCGTTACAGAGCCGATGTAATTGCAAAGACAGGTGATTTTGAACTTGCCGAGAGAACTGCTGTTATAAGCGGAGGACTTGTTAAAATGGCAAACCTTTGTGTTGTAACCTGCCATACGGTAAACGGCGTTTCAAAACTTCACAGCAAGATTATTGCCGACGAACTATTTAACGATTATTATAAAATGACACCCGAAAAGTTCACCAATGTAACAAACGGTATAGCACACAGAAGATGGCTCTGCCAGTCAAACCCCGAACTTTCGTCGTTTATTACCGAACTCATCGGCGACGGTTTTGTAAAAGATGCATCGGAACTTGAAAAACTTATGCCGTTTGCGGACGATAAGACGGTTCTTGACCGTTTGGCAGTTATAAAGAAAAATAATAAAGTCCGTCTTTCAAATTACCTGAAAGAGAATATGGGTATTGAGTTTGACCCCGAAAGCATAGTGGATATGCAGGTTAAGCGTTTGCACGAATATAAGCGTCAGCACCTGAACGCACTCCACATTATAACCGATTACCTTTATATTAAGGAAAATCCGAATGCGCCGTTTACTCCAAAAACCTACATTTTCGGTGCAAAGGCGGCATCGGGCTACCTCTTTGCAAAAGAGATAATACAGATGATTTATAAACTTTCGTGCGTTATAAATAACGACCGTGCCGTAAGCGATAAATTAAAGGTTATTTTCCTTGAAGATTACCGTGTAACACTTGCCGAACTTATGATTCCCGCTGCCGAAATAAGCGAACAGATTTCTCTTGCTTCGACCGAGGCAAGCGGAACTTCAAATATGAAGTTTATGTTAAACGGCGCCGTTACTTTGGGAACTGAGGACGGTGCGAATGTTGAAATTCATTCGGCGGTAGGCGATGATAATATAATAATTTTCGGAATGAAGACACCCGAAGTTTTAAAACTTCAAAAAACGGGATATTATCCGATGAATTACTATAATAACAATGCCGATTTAAGAAGTGCGCTTGAGTTTATAGGCAGGGGAATTGACGGAAAGCCGTTTGATAATATTTATAATACCCTTAAAAATGTAGATACCTATATGGCACTTGCAGACTATTCGGACTACTGCGCGGCGCAAAGAAAAGCAACCGAATTATACGGCAAACCTGAGGTTTGGAATAAGATGTCGCTTATCAATATCGCAAAATCGGGAATTTTCGCCGCCGACCGTTCGATAGCCGATTACGCAAACGGAATTTGGCATATAAACAAGGTAAAATAAACTATGAATTATTATCCTTTTGATTCGTCAAACAGAATATATAAACCGCATTTCGGCGCAATAAAAGCAGGGGAAACCCTGCTTTTACGCATACTTATACATAAAGATGCGTTGGTTCACGAGGCATACTTAAATATCACTCCTGACGGCAGGCAGTCCTACGAAATCAAGTTAGAGCCTAAAGAGTGGCTTGAAGATTACAGATTTTATGATGCCTCGGTAAAACTTGATGTGGGACTTTACTGGTATTTTTTCCGCTATACGAGTGATTACGGCGAATTTTTTGTAAAGAAAACCGAAAATTCTTTGGGGATAGTATCGGGTGAGGGAATGTCCTGGCAGCAAACGGTTTATTCCGCCGATTTTAAAACTCCTCATTTTTTAGACGGCGGTATAATTTATCAAATTTTCCCAGATAGATTTTATAATTCAGGAACGCCCAAAAGCAATGTCCCGAACGATAGATTTTTAACAGATGATTGGGATAAGCAACCCGAATACCGTCAAAACAACGGCGTTTGTTCGCTCGGTAACGACTATTACGGCGGAGATTTAAAGGGGATAGAGCAAAAACTTCCGTATCTTGAAGATTTGGGGGTAAGCGTTATTTACCTTAACCCGATTTTTGAGGCGCACTCAAACCACCGTTACAACACCGCCGATTATTTGAAAATTGATTCGCTTTTAGGTGATGAAAATGACCTTAAAAGTCTTTGCAAAGCGGCAAAAAAACGCGGAATATCAATAATTATCGACGGCGTTTTTTCCCACACGGGAGACGATAGTATTTATTTTAATAAGTATAAGCGTTACGGCGGAAAAGGCGCCTATAACGATTATAATTCGCCTTACAGAGCGTGGTATTCTTTCGGCAATTACGATTGCGGATATTCTGCGTGGTGGGGCGTTCCGTCACTGCCCGAAGTAAAGGAAGAAAACGAAAGTTATCTTGAGTTTATCACAGGCGGAAACGGCGTTATAAGAAAATGGCTCTCCTGCGGTGTTTCGGGCGTTAGGCTTGATGTTGCCGATGAATTGCCCGATGTGTTCCTCGAAAATTTGCGGAGATGTGTTAAATCTTACAATAAGGATGCTTATATATTGGGCGAGGTTTGGGAGGACGCATCAAACAAAATAAGTTACGGCGCAAGGCGTAAATTTTTGTTGGGCAGTCAGCTTGACTCGGTTATGAATTACCCGTTCAAAGATGCGATAATTGATTATGTATGCAAAGGCAATGCGCAGGGACTGTTAAAAACCGTTCAAACGGTGCTTGAAAATTACCCTGACGGGAGTATCAGAACGCTTATGAATCATATAGGCACTCACGATACCGCACGGGTAATCACCGCTATTGCAAATTACGGCAAATTTTGCGGTGACAGGCAGTGGCAGGCAGATGCCCGATTGGACGAAAACCAATATAATTTTGCGGTTTTGCGCCTTAAAATTGCCGCAGTTATTCAGTATTCGCTTCCGGGTGTTCCGTCGCTTTATTACGGTGATGAGGCAGGACTTACCGGCTTCGGCGACCCGTTTTGCAGGGGGACATACCCGTGGGGTAAAGAAAATACCGACCTGCTTTCGTTTTATAAGGCGCTCGGAAAACTCCGCAGAAAAAGTGCTGTTTTTGCCGATGGCGAATTTGTGCCCGTTTGCGTAAATGACGGACTTTTCGCCTTTTTGCGCAGGAGCGGAAATGAAAGTTTGCTCATTGCCGCAAATGTTTCCGAAAACGAGGCGGAATTTAAGAATAAAGACGGCGCAAAAACCGCTTTGTTCGGTGAAAATATTTCGCAAAGCAGTGAAATTATCAGACTAAAACCTTACGGATACTTGATTATGAAATGTTAATTGTTTAAAATGGTTGACATTGAATTAAATGTATGATACTATAATTTAAAATTATTTTAATATTTGCGGTAGAGGTGCGAAAATCATCAGTAGCACGGCAGATGGCTCGGATAAGCCGCCGTTTGAAAGGGACTTTCGCCGAAATGGTTTTATATATCCGTGTAAAACTTATTGGGGTGTTGCAGAATATGCACCACACTGTCACTATTGTTTAGTGGAGCGCTATCAGAAAATATATTTTTGTATTTTCAGGTCGTGCCTTCGGTGCGGCCTTAATTTTTTTATAAGGGGTTATAGAAATGCAGAAAAACAAATTGATTAGATGGGCTTTGGCGCTTTTCGTTTGTGCAACTGTTGTGTTTTTAGGCACATTCACTGCGCTCGGCGAAGGCGAAGAAACTGATGTTTCGTCAGCGCCCGCAACGGTTGTTGCAACCGAAGAAGCAGAAGAAAACGCCATTGACTTGACCGATGCCGATGCGGCGCAGGAATATGTTGATAACTACGCCGATAATCTTTCAGAGGATAAAGACTTTGAAAGCAATATAGAAACGGCACTCGGCACAGTTCGTAAGTCGGTAAGCAGGTATGCTACATGGTGGTCGCTTTTGCCGCCGATAATCGCCATAGTTTTGGCGCTTATAACAAAAGAGGTTTATTCGTCCCTCTTTATCGGTATTATATTCGGCGGACTTATTTGGTCTAACTTCACATTTGAAAAGACCATGACGCACACAATTCAAGACGGCTTTATATCAAGCATTGCCGATTCTTACAATATCGGAATACTTATATTCCTTGTTATGCTCGGCGCTTTGGTTGCCATGATGAATAAAGCAGGCGGCTCGCAGGCGTTCGGCAAATGGACTACAAAGCACATCAAAACCCGTATAGGCGCACAGCTCGCCACGATTCTTTTGGGCGTGCTTATATTTGTTGATGACTATTTCAACTGCTTAACGGTAGGCTCGGTTATGCGTCCCGTTACCGATAAGCACAATATTTCCCGTGCAAAACTTTCATATTTGATTGATGCAACTGCCGCTCCGGTTTGCATTATCGCACCGATTTCTTCGTGGGCTGCCGCCGTTGCAGGTTTCGCAAAAGGTTCGGGTGCCGCAAGCGGTATGTCGCTGTTTATAAGCGCAATTCCTTATAATTTCTATGCGCTTCTCACTATCGTAATGATGATTTTCATTGCCGTTACAAATATGGACTACGGTCCGATGAAAAAGCACGAGGACAACGCAAGGAACGGTGATTTGTTTACTACGGGCGCAGAGCAAATGAACGAAAGCCAAATGCCCGAAAATTCCAAAGGTAAGGTTTGCGACCTTATTATTCCGGTTGTATTCCTCATTATCGCCTGCGTTCTCGGTATGATTTATTCGGGCGGTTTCTTCTCGGGCGAAAACTTCGTTACCGCATTTTCAAACAGCGATGCTTCGGTAGGTCTTGCAATAGGCTCATTTGCCGCCATTATATTTACGGTAATCTATTTCCTTTGCCGCAGAGTTCTTTCCTTTAAGGAATGTATGGAGGCTCTCCCCGACGGTTTTAAGGCAATGGTTCCTGCAATTATGATTCTTTGCTGTGCTTGGACATTAAAGGCTATGACCGACTCTTTGGGTGCAAAGGTATTCATTTCACAGCTTATTGAATCTTCGGCTGGCTCATTCCAGTTCTTCTTACCGGCAATTATATTTGTTATTGCGGTCGGACTTTCGTTTGCAACCGGAACATCTTGGGGAACATTCGGTATTCTTATCCCGATAGTTCTTTCGGTATTCGGCGCAAAGGACGGCGCAATCACAACCGTTGCAATTTCGGCTTGTATGGCAGGTGCGGTTTGCGGCGACCACTGTTCTCCGATTTCCGATACTACGATTATGGCTTCGGCAGGCGGTCAGTGCAATCACATCAACCATGTTTCAACCCAACTTCCGTATGCGTTTACCGTTGCAGGCGTATCGTTCGTAAGTTATATAATTGCAGGTTTTGTTTCAAACTGGCTCATCGTTTTACCGATAGCAATAGTTCTTATGATAGGAACACTTCTTGTTATCCGTGCTTTTACTAATAAAAAAGCATAATAAAAAGCAGAATAAAAAATCAAGCGGGACGGTCTATGCCGTCCCGCTTAAATTTTTGCTGTTTGCATTTTTGTTTTGCTCCCACTCTGCCGTAATGAGCCAAATGATAACCTGATTTTAAGTTCAGGTGGGTTTCGTCCGTGCGGTTTCGTGCTCCCTTCTTCCGAACTCGGCACAGCCGCGGGAGGTCTGCAGACCCGCCGCCCGAGAACAAATCCCTATTTATTATCTTGTAGGGTTATAAAGGCTTCAGTCCGCGAACAGAGCAGGAGTAGTATTATTCTTCGTCTATTTCAAAAAAGTCCTCAAGACGGTCAACAAAAGCATCTGCGATGGTTTCGTATTCGTCGTCGTCCTCAATCTCGTAATAATACTCCTCGCCGTCTTCTTCGCCGACCTTTACTATTACAAGTTCGCCCGAATCGTCAAGCATAGCCTTAGGGTCGCTATACTGCGGTAAAAGGGCTAAATATCTGTCAGTGTCGGTCTCGATGGCATCGAGCACCTCAAAGGTGTATTCTTTGCCGTTATCGTCGGCAAGAGTAATTATATCGGGGTTGTATTCTTCTGATTTTATTTCTTCACTCATTTATTTTATCTCCCAAGTAATTTTTTATACATATATTTTACTATATTTTATACGATAATACAAGCAAAAAATAAAGCCTTGACCAGTAAATGCGGTCAAGACTTAAACTTTAAAAATATTATTTTGAAATATCTTCTACAATAAGTTCACGCACGGTGTTTTCGTCTGCGCTTTCTTTTGCGCCGTCTCTTGATGCAAAGAATTTTTCGGCAACGGCAGGGAACAAGGCGTAACTTAAAACATCTTCTTCCGATTTTCCGATACCTTTTTCTTCCATTTCCGCCTTGTATTTTTGAAGTTCCGGCTCTAATAAATCGGCAGGACGGCAGGTAATAACCTCGGCGTCGCCTATGGCTTTTTTGCGAACTTCTTCATTAACTTCGGCAGGTAGTTTGCCGTATTCTCCGCGCAGGAGACCTTTTGATTCTTTCGGCACCATCTTGTATCTCTCGCCCGAAATAACATTCATAACTGCCTGTGTTCCTACAATTTGACTTGTGGGGGTTACAAGCGGAGGATACCCGAAATCTTTGCGGACTTTAGGCACTTCGGATAAAACCTCATAGTATTTATCTTCTTTGCCTGCCTGCTTTAACTGGCTTATCATATTTGAAAGCATACCGCCCGGCACCTGATAAATAAGCGCCTTTGCATCAACATTAAGCACTTTGGGGTCTAAAATACCGTCCTCTTTTAATTTATCGGCAACACTGCGGAAATGCTTTGCAACATCGCTTAAAGCAGTAAGGTCAAGACCTGTGTCACGGTCGGTGCCCTGAAGTGTTGCAACAAGTGCCTCGGTTGAGGGGTTTGAAGTGCCGTTTGCAAGGGGAGAAAGTGCAGTATCAACTATATCAACACCGGCTTCTGTTGCCATAAGCAAGGTCATATCGCCCGTGCCCGTTGTGTTGTGTGTGTGAAGATGAATGGGAACACTCACATTTTCCTTTAACTTTTTAACGAGTGAATACGCATCGTAAGGGAGCAAAAGGTTTGCCATATCTTTAATGCAGATTGTGTCGGCACCCATATTTTCAAGCGTTTTCGCAAGATTTACAAAGTAGGCTTCATCGTGGACGGGACTTTTTGTGTAGCTGATTGCGGCCTCGCAAATTCCGCCATACTCTTTGCATGATTTAACCGACTGCTCTAAATTACGCGGGTCATTTAACGCATCGAAAATGCGGATAACATCAATTCCGTTTTCAATAGATTTCTTAACAAAAGCATCAACAACATCATCGGCATAATGCTTGTAACCTAAAATATTCTGACCTCGAAACAGCATTTGCAGTTTTGTGTTCGGCATATGCTGTTTGATGGTGCGGAGTCGTTCCCACGGGTCTTCGTTTAAAAAGCGCATACACGCATCAAAGGTAGCACCGCCCCAACATTCAACCGACCAATAGCCGATTTTATCGAGCTTTTCGAGAGCAGGGAGCATATCTTCAATTCTCATTCGTGTTGCCGCCTGAGACTGGTGGGCATCACGCAAGATAGTATCTGTAATAAGAAGGGGTTTCTTTTCCATAAATTTTTCTCCTTGTCAGCCTCAGCCGAAGATTGAAATAAGAACGCCTGCGGCAATGGCAGAGCCGATAACACCGGCAACATTCGGGCCCATAGCGTGCATAAGCAGGAAGTTTGAGGGGTTTTCTTTCTGACCTACACTCTGCGAAACACGGGCAGCCATCGGAACTGCCGAAACACCTGCCGAACCGATAAGCGGATTGATTTTGTTTTTGGTAAAGAGGTTCATAATCTTTGCAAGCAACACGCCTCCTGCAGTGCCTAAACTGAATGCTACGATACCCATACCGAGTATTTTAAGGGTTTGAAGATTCAAAAAGGCTTCTGCTGTGGCGGTAGCGCCTACCGAGATACCCAAGAATATGGTTACAATGTTCATAAGTTCGTTTTGCGCCGTCTTGCAAAGACGCTCGCAAACACCAGATTCTTTCCAAAGATTGCCGAGCATAAGACAGCCTATAAGCGGTGTAGCCGAGGGAACAAGCAACGAAACTATAATTGTAACGGCTATCGGGAAAATGATTTTTTCGGTCTTTGATACCGTTCTTAACGGTTTCATAACGATAGCGCGTTCTTTCTTTGTGGTTAAGAGTTTCATAATAGGCGGCTGAATTACGGGAACAAGCGCCATATACGAATATGCGGCAACGGCAATAGGACCTAAAAGATTAGGATAAAGCCTTGTGGTAGTATAGATTGCCGTAGGACCGTCCGCACCGCCTATAATACCTATCGAGGCGGCGGCTTCCTGCTCAAAGCCTAAATAAATACAGCCGATAAAGGTTGCAAAAATGCCTATCTGTGCAGCGGCGCCCAAAAGTAAGGACTTCGGGTTTGAAATAAGCGGACCGAAATCGGTCATAGCACCTATGCCCACGAAAATAAGGCAGGGATAAATGCAGGTCTTAACACCTATATAGAGAATATCAAGGAGTCCGCCCTCCGACATTATTCTGCCGAAACTGTGGTAGGCTTCGCTGTTTGGATTCATAAAGGCACTCCAAAGTTCAGTGTGATACATAGCATCGCCCGTCGTAAATGCCGTAAGGTTTGTAAGCAGCATACCGAACGCAATGCCTACTAAAAGCAACGGTTCAAACTGTTTCTTTATGCCGAGCCATAAAAGGAAAAGCGAAATGGCAATCATAACGAGTGATTTCCAATTTTCCGCTAAATTGCCGAAAAGCAGGTAAAAACCCGTCGTTTTGGCAAAGTTTATAATCTCATTCATCGTTATTTCTCCTTTATCGGTTAACCTATTACACAAAGAACGGCGCCGGTTTCAACCGATGCACCTTTATTTACATTAACCGACTTAACAGTTCCGTCAACGGGAGCCATAATTTCATTTTCCATCTTCATAGCCACGAGAATCATCAAAACATCGCCTTTTTTAACCGATGCGCCGTTTGATACCTTAACATCAAGAATGTTTCCGGGCATAGGAGCCACAACTGTTTCGCCGTTTGACGATACTGCCGGAGCAGGTGCAACGGGCGCGGCAGGTGCGCTTGAAGGCGCAGTCTTTACATCCTTTGCGTCGATTTCTTCGAGTGTGATTTCATACGCTGTTCCGTTTACGGTTACTTTATACTGTTTCATAGTCTTTTACCTCTTTAAATAATATAATAAGTTTTTTAAATTTTCTTAAATGATACTACTCTGAGCGCCGAAATATCTTTGCCCATATCTTCGGCACAAGCCGCCGTCACCGCGGCAATGATTTCCTGACGGTTTTCGATTTCTTCGGTTTCTCCTGCCGAAGCGGAAGAAACAGGGGTCAGGTCATTTTCTTTTTTTGCACCGATTTTGCAGAATAAACCTACAATTTTGCAAAAAATGATGATAAGTATAAGCCCTACAAAAACCGTGCCTATTCCCATTCCCACAACGAAAAGGTTGTTTGGCATTATGAACGCCTCCTAATAGTGAAAAAATTAACAAAATAGGAAATTCCCAAATTCACCCATTTAACCATAATTATACACCGTATTTGAAATACAGTCAATAGTATTTTGTGTATTTTTTGACAATAATACAAAAAATTTTCAGCAGATTTTTCTTGACAAAGGAAAATATAAATGTTATAGTATGTGTAATAAATTTCAAACCGATGATTAAGAGTAGTAACTTAAATTTTCCGTATCATAGAGAGCCGCCGGCGGTGGAATGGCGGTATTCGGGTTTTAGGCGAATGGACTTATGAGGGCGACCGAAAGCATTATTTTTGCAAGTAGCAGTCGACGGCGGCGCAACCGTTATATTGCGGCTTATATGTTTGTATAAGAATTAAGCCGGATGACTTTTTCATCAATTAGGGTGGCACCGCAGGATATTAAATCTTGTCCCTTTCGGGATAAGGTTTTTTTATTTTTTAAGGTAAAAAAGAGGTAATTTATGTTTATTTTGGTAAAACGATGGCGAACTTTTGATTTTTAATTACTTAAAATACATTTTTAAAAAACAAAAGGAGAAAATATTATGAACAAATACCGTGATTTTGATAACTACATAAACGAATATCCCACCGAGGACGGATATTTCGGTGAATACGGAGGAAATTATCTTGATAACCCTGAACTTATCAAGGCATTTAACGAATATGCCGAGGGGTATCTTACGATAGCGCAGTCGGCACAGTTTATCAATGAACTTCGCCGTATAAGGCGTGATTTTCAGGGCAGACCTACGCCGATTTACCACTGCGAAAAACTCTCAAAATATTTCGGAACTATGCAAATTTATTTAAAGCGAGAGGACTTAAACCATACGGGAGCGCATAAACTCAATCACTGTATGGGTGAGGGACTTCTTGCAAAATATATGGGCAAGAAAAAACTTATTGCCGAAACGGGCGCAGGTCAGCACGGAGTTGCACTTGCGACGGCGGCGGCATATTTCGGTCTTGAATGTGATATTTATATGGGCGAGGTCGATATAAAGAAGCAGGCTCCGAATGTTGCAAGAATGAAAATGCTCGGAGCGAGGGTTATCCCCGTATCTTCGGGACTTAAAACATTAAAAGAGGCGGTTGATGCCGCATTTGATGCCTATTCAAAAGAATATAAAACCGCAATTTACTGTATCGGAACTGCCGCAGGTCCGCATCCGTTCCCGCTTATGGTCAGAGATTTTCAGGCGGTTATCGGTCAGGAAGCGAGAGAGCAGTTTTTAACTGCAACAGGCCATCTTCCGCAGAAAATTTGTGCCTGCGTAGGCGGAGGCTCTAACTCGATAGGTATGTTTATCCCGTTTATCGAAGACCCGATTGAGTTTTACGGCGTTGAGCCGTTGGGCAGAGGCTCGGGCTACGGCGATAATGCCGCAAGTATAACCTACGGAACAGAGGGAATTATGCACGGCTTTAAGAGTTATATGCTTGCCGATAAGGAGGGCAACCCTGCTCCTGTTTACAGTAATGCAAGCGGTCTTGATTACCCTGCCGCAGGTCCCGAACACGCATTCTTAAACGATAAAAAGCGTGTTAATTATGTTACTGTTTCGGACGAAGAAGCAATCGAGGCATTTTATCTTTTGTGCAGACTTGAGGGTATTATCCCCGCAATAGAGAGTTCTCACGCACTTGCTTATGCAATAAGGGTTGCAAAGGAAGGCAAACCCGGCTCGATACTTGTAAACCTTTCGGGCAGAGGCGATAAAGACCTTGACTTTATTGCCGAAAAGTATGGTTTCGGTGATGATTTTTTGAAAAACCGCGGCATCATTTTACCCGATAGAGCGTAAATTGTAAAAAACTGATAGTGAACAAAAAAGCCGACTGATTTTGCACCAGTCGGCTTTTTGCTTTTAATTAAAGTATGTGATATTTAACAACAAGGGCTGCAAATACGATAGATACCATCGAAAGAAGTTTGATAAGAATGTTAATGGCGGGACCTGCCGTATCTTTGAACGGGTCGCCTACCGTGTCGCCCACAACGGCGGCTTTGTGCTGTTCGCTTCCTTTTCCGCCGTGAACTCCGCTTTCGATATACTTCTTTGCGTTATCCCATGCACCGCCCGAATTTGACATAAATATTGCAAGTAAGAATCCGCAGGCGGTAGCACCTGCAAGCATACCCACAACGCCCTGATAACCGAGCACAAGACCTGTCACAATCGGAACGATTATTGCAACAATCGTAGGAAGAACCATTTCTTTAAGGCTTGCTTTTGTGCAAAGGTCAACACAGGTTGCATAGTCGGCATCCGCCTCACCCGTCATAAGACCTTTGATTTCCTTAAACTGTCTTCTTACCTCTATTACAACCGACTGAGCCGCTTTGCCTACCGAGTTCATTGTAAGTGCGGCGAAGATAAAGGGAAGACATGTTCCTATAAATAAACCTACCAAAACCTTGGGGTTCATAATGTCAAAAGAAAGTTTTGCGCTTGCGTCTATTTCTTTAATCTTGTTTATATATGAAGCCATAAGAGCAAGTGCCGTTAAAGCGGCAGAGCCTATTGCAAAGCCTTTGCCCGTAGCGGCGGTAGTGTTTCCGAGCGAATCAAGTGCATCTGTGCGTTCGCGGACACTTGAATCAAGTCCTGCCATTTCGGCAATACCGCCGGCATTATCCGCAACGGGACCGTAGGCATCGGTCGCAAGTGTAATGCCCAGTGTAGAGAGCATACCGACTGCCGAAAGAGCAATGCCGTAAAGACCGGTATTTGCGCTTTTTGCACCGCCTGATATAAAGAACGCAATAAGGATACACGCCGAAACAATTACTATCGGAATTGCCGTAGATAACATACCGAGTCCCAAACCCCCGATGATTATTGTAGCACTGCCGGTTTCCGATTTTTCGGCAAGTTTCTTTGTGGGGTTGTATGAATCGGAAGTAAAATATTCGGTTGATTTACCTATAAGCACACCTGCAATAAGACCTGCAAGAATGGCAAAGTAAATACCTATGGTTTTCATTCCGTCGAGGAAATAATATACGATGGGGAAAGAAATAATTGCAATCATAACCGCACTGAAATTAGTGCCTCTGCTTAACGATTTAAGCAGGTCTTTTTGAGTTGCATCTTCTTTTGTGCGGACGAGGAAAGTTCCTATAATAGAGCAAAGAACACCTGCCGTTGCAATCAGAAGCGGAACAGAAAGAGCGCCGAGCGCAGAAGATTTGAATGCGGAAACACCGAGTGCCATAGCCGAGATGGCTGAGCCTACATAAGATTCGTAAAGGTCGGCACCCATACCGGCAACATCGCCAACATTATCACCTACATTGTCGGCGATAACAGCAGGGTTGCGGGGGTCGTCCTCAGGTATACCGGCTTCAACCTTGCCTACAAGGTCGGCACCGACATCGGCTGCCTTTGTGAATACACCGCCGCCCACACGGGCAAAAAGTGCCATAGAGGAAGCGCCCATACCGAATGTAAGCATTGCTGCGGTAATGGCATCTTCGGAGAGTTTAAACACAAATTTCAAAAGTATAAACCAAAGAGATATATCAAAAAGTCCCAAGCCTACAACGGTGAAGCCCATTACGGCACCTGCCGAGAATGCCACACGAAGACCTTTGTTAAGTCCTGAAATGCAGGCATTTGCCGTTCTTGCATTTGAACTTGTTGCGATTTTCATTCCGATAAAGCCTGAGAGTCCCGAGAAGAAACCGCCGGTTATGAAAGCAAACGGAACAAACGGAGTAAGGAGTCCGAATATAGCCATAACCGAAAGAATTAAAAACATTACGGCAAAAAACACAACAACAACCGTATACTGCCTTTTTAAATATGCGTTTGCACCCGACTTTACCGAATCGGAAATCTTTTTCATTAAATCGTTACCGCGGTCAAATTTAAGCACCTTTTTGGCTGTAAGCGCCGCAAAGATAAGAGCAATAACAGAACCGAAAAGAGCAAAGAAAATCGAATATTTCTGCATAAATACTACCTTCTTTTCATTTGTATTATTTTGCACCCTGCTTTACGGGTGGAGAAACTGCCTGAAATTTATGATAATATAATATTATATTATCATAAAAATATCAAGAATAATTTGCTTTTGCAAGGGGAAAGCGTAAGGGTGGGTTTATACCAAATAGAAAAACGCGAAAAGCCAAGGGCGTTTTGTATCCCCCTTTCTTTCCGCATCTCCATATCTCAACGAATGCTTCGGTATAATTTGTTTACAATAAAATACTAACATTTTCAGAGTTAAAAGTCAAGCAAAATTTGATAAATTTTTGACAATCTTTTTAATTTTTTCTTAAAAAAGGCAATAAAAGCGATAAAAAGAGCGTAAAACCGTCAGATTTTAATAAAATGCTTTACATTTGTAAAACTATGTGATATACTGTATCTCGCTACCGCATTCTGTGTTTTTGGCGGCTGCCGCTTTTGCGGTTCACTCAATGACCTTTGGCTCGGAATACGGCGGACAAATTATTATAAGGAGTGAAAGAATAATGATGACAGCAGAAAAGAAACAGCAGATTATGGCTGATTTTGCTATTCACGAGGGCGATACCGGTTCTCCGGAAGTTCAGATAGCTCTTCTTACCAACCGTATCAACGAATTGAATGCTCATCTTGAAAACAACAAGAATGACCATCATTCCCGTCGCGGTCTTCTTAAAATGGTAGGTCACAGAAGAAACCTTCTTGCATACCTTCAGAAGAATGATATCGAAAGATACCGTGCTATCGTTAAGAAACTCGGACTTCGTAAGTAATCTTAAAATCGGCAAACCGAGATATATTTCTCGGTTTGCTGTTATTTTTTGATTTAAAAAAATGTTATTAAAACGGTTGATTTTTTGTTGTTTAGCGGTAAATCGAGTGCTTAAATTTAATGTTAAGCGTTGGATTTATTGCTAACATATAAAATTCACCGTTAAAAAGTAAAAAGGAGATTTTTGTATGTTTGAAAACTACAAGGTTTATGAAACCACCGTTGCCGGCAGACCGTTTAAACTCGAAACCGGCAAAATGGCAGGTCTTGCGAATGCCGCTTTTATGGCATCTTACGGTGAGACCAGCGTTCTTTGCACCGTTACGGCTTCTGATAAGCCCCGTGAGGGTGTTGACTTTTTCCCGCTTTCTGTTGATTACGAGGAAAAGATGTATGCAGTAGGCAGATTCCCCGGCTCTTTCGGAAGAAGAGAAGGTAAGGCAAGCGAGAAGGCAATTCTTTCTTCCCGCTGTATTGACCGTCCTATCCGTCCGCTTTTCCCGAAAGATATGAGAAACGATTGCTCGGTTGTTGCAACCGTTATGTCGGTTGACCCCGATTGTTCTCCCGAAATCACAGCCGCTATCGGTGTTTCGGCTGCCATCGCAGTATCGGATATTCCGTGGGACGGCCCGATTTCTTCGACCGCAGTAGGTCTTGTTGACGGCGAAATAGTTATCAACCCAACATTGGAGCAGAGAGCAAAATCTGATTTAACACTTACCGTTTCTTCAACTGCAGATTTGGTTGCAATGATTGAAGCAGGCGGTAACGAAATTCCCGATGACCTTATGTTTGACTGCATTATGGCAGGTCACGAGGTAAATAAGGAAGTAGTTAAATTTATAAACGGAATAGTAGCCGAAATCGGTAAGGAAAAGTTCACTTTTGAGTCAAGCAATCCCGACCCTGAAATTATGGCTTCGATTGAAGAATTTTGCATTGAAGATGTTAAAAAGGCGCTTGATACCGATGATAAGAATGTCCGCGATGCTGCACTTCTTCCGATTTACGATGCAGTTCACGAGAAATATGATGCACAGTTTGAGGGCAACGAAACAAAACTTGATGAGATTATGTATCTTATTCAGAAACATGTTGTCCGTGCGTGGCTTAAAGACGAGCATAAGCGTGTTGACGGCAGAGGCATTGATGAAATCCGTCCGCTTAATGCACAAATTGACCTTTTGCCGAGAGCACACGGCTCGGGTATGTTTACAAGAGGTCAGACTCAGGTATTGTCGGTAGCAACTCTTGCTCCCGTAAGTGAATCACAGAAACTTGACGGTCTTGATGAGGACACCGAAAAGCGTTACATTCACCATTATAACTTCCCGTCGTATTCGGTAGGCGAAACAAAGCCCTCAAGAGGACCGGGCAGGCGTGAAATAGGTCACGGCGCTTTGGCTGAAAAGGCACTTGTTCCGGTAATTCCGAGTGTTGACGAATTCCCGTATGCCATTCGTGTTGTATCGGAAGTTCTTTCTTCAAACGGCTCAACCTCGCAGGGCTCAATTTGCGGCTCAACGCTTGCACTTATGGCAGCAGGTGTTCCGATAAAGGCTCCGGTTGCAGGTATTTCCTGCGGTCTTATCACAGGCGACCAAGGTGTTTACGGTGACTTTATGACGATGGTAGACATTCAGGGACTTGAAGATTTCTACGGTGATATGGACTTTAAGGTTGCGGGAACTCATAAGGGTATTACCGCAATTCAGATGGACTTAAAGGTCCACGGTCTTACTTCCGAAATTATAAAGGAAGCATTTGCAAAGACTCATAAGGCAAGAGAGTATATTCTTGATGAGATTATGCTTAAATGTATTCCCGAGCCTCGCAAGGAACTTTCAAAATATGCTCCGAAAATGCTTACAACCTCGATTTCACCCGATAAAATCGGCGATGTTATCGGTAAGCAGGGCAAGGTTATTCAGTCTATTCAAGAGCAGTGCGAATGCACCATCAATATTGAAGAGGACGGCAGAGTATTCGTAGCAGGTCTTGATACCGAAAAGGCAAATCAGGCAATTTCGATTATTGAACTTATTGCCAACGACCCCGAAGTAGGCGCAATTTATTCAGGTAAAGTAACCCGTCTTATGACTTTCGGCGCATTTGTTGAAATTGCACCCGGAAAAGAGGGACTTGTTCATATTTCAAAACTTGATGTAAAGCGTGTTGAAAAGGTTGAAGATGTTGTTGCGGTAGGCGACCAGGTAATAGTAAAGGTTACCGAGATTGACGACCAGGGCAGAATAAACCTTTCAAGGAGAGATGCTCTTGTAGAGGTGAACGGCGCAGTTGTTGAGGACGGCGCTGACGAAGAAAAGCCGAAAAGACACGGCAAGCCTTTTAAGAAGCACGATAAGTAATTTAATTATTAAAATATAAAGTTTAAGAGCACAAACCGAAAAGTTTGTGCTCTTTTTATATCGAACGGGGAAACGGGCATCGTGCCATATAAAAACAATATGGATATACTTTTTTATACGGTTTATAATTCAATTTTGCCGTGCTTGTTTTCGTAATCTTCTATTAAATCTCTGATTAATATTAAAATCTGACTGTTCGCCGAGCGGCCTTCATAATCGGATACAATATGCAATTTGTTTAACATTTCTTCTTCAATACGAATGGATAAACTTTTTATAGCCATAATATTACCTCATTTCAAAGTTATTATATGTTTATTTTAAACTCGAAATGTGTTATAATTTGCTTATGAACATATTATGTGTTCAAAATGTATCTGATTAAGGTGGTATTGTGAAAGTTGCAGTAATAGGCTCAAGAAGTTTGGTTGTAAACAATTTAGAAAAATATTTACCTCCCGAAACAACCGAAATTGTATCGGGAGGAGCAAAGGGTATTGACAGTTGTGCCGAAAAATTTGCCAATAATAACGGTTTGCCGATAAAGGTATTTTTACCTCAATATGAAAAGTTCGGAAGGTCAGCACCGCTTAAAAGAAATATCAGTATTATTGATTATTCCGATACCGTTTTGGCTTTTTGGGACGGTAAATCAAGAGGAACGAAATATGTTATTGATAAATGCAAAGAAAAGGGAAAAGAAGTAAGGGTGATAAGCATAAAAAATGACTACTGATAAACGGTAGCCATTTTCATTTAATATCAAAGCAATTCTGCGCCGATTTTTTTGCAGTATTCAATTTCCTTTTCAGGCCAAACCGAAGCGTGAACTTCACCTATGTGCGCTTTCTGCAAAAGCAACATACAAAGTCTTGACTGACCTATCCCTCCGCCTATTGAAAGCGGTAATTCGTCATTCATAAGCGCCTTATGGAACGGAAACTGTAATCTTTCTTCTTTTCCCTCTGCTTTAAGCTGTCTTAAAAGAGCGTCCTTGTCAACACGGATACCCATTGAGGAAAGTTCAAAAGCCGAGTCAATAACCTTGTTGTATACAAGCAGGTCGCCGTTTAACTCCCAATCGTCATAGTCGGGGGCTCTGCCATCGTGCTTTTCGCCGTTTTTAAGACGGTTGCCTATCTGCATTAAAAATACCGCACCGAACTCTTTGCAAATTGCATTTTCTCTTTCTTTTGAGGATAATTCGGGGTATCTTTCCAAAAGTTCCGCTGTCGTTATGAATTTTATATCTTTCGGAAGATAGTTTTTAAGTTCGGGATATTTTTGCTCTACACTCGAAGCAGTGGCAAGTATCGCAGAATAGATATTTTTAACGGTTTCTTTTAAATAATCTTCTGTTCTGTCCTCTTTTAAGATTACCTTTTCCCAGTCCCACTGGTCTACATAGAGAGAATGAACGCAGTCACAGGTTTCATCACGGCGAATGGCGTTCATATCGGTATAAAGTCCCATATGAACGGGGAAATTGTATTTTTTAAGTGCCATTCTTTTCCATTTTGCAAGACTGTGAACAACCTCGACTTCTTCGCCCGTCTGCAAAATATCAAAAGATACGGGACGCTCAACACCGTTTAAATCGTCATTGAGTCCGCTTCCCTTTTTGACGAAAAGCGGAGCAGATGCACGGGTAAGATTGAGTGCTTCGCAGAGATTTTCTTCAAATTTATGCCTTAAAAAACGAATTGCTTTCTGCGTTTCAAGAACGCCTAATTTTGATATATATTTTTCCATAATGTCACCTGAATTAAGAGATGCTTCCTACCGTTCTCGGATAGAGAATAACATCACGGATATTCTGAATACCCGTAACATACATAATAATTCGTTCAAGTCCCAAGCCGAAACCGCTGTGCGGAACGGAACCGAAACGGCGAAGCGAAATATAATCTTCGTAATCGGAAATATTCATATTTCTTATTTTCATAGCCTCGAGCAGTTTGTCAAGGTCGGCTTCACGCTCACTGCAGCCGATAATTTCGCCGACACCCGGCACCAAAAGGTCGGTTGCGGCAACGGTTTTGCCGTCGGGGTTTTGCTTCATATAAAATGACTTGATTTCTTTCGGATAATCGGTTAAAAATACGGGGCGTTTGCAGATGACCTCCGAAATATAACGCTCGTGCTCGGTCATAAGGTCAAGTCCCCACTCAACCGGATATTTGAATTCTTCACCGCTTGCCTTTAATTTTTCTATTGCTTCGGTGTAGGTCATAACCGCAAAATCGTTTGAAACAACGGTTTTAAGTTTCTCGATAAGCCCTTTCTCGAAATGTGCATCAAAGAATTTTAATTCTTCGGGACATTTTTCAATAACGGTGTTTATTATATGTTTTATAAGATTTTCGGCGATTTCGATTATATCGGGAAGTTCTGCAAAGGCAACCTCCGGCTCAACATGCCAAAACTCCGCAACATGACGGGGTGTGTTGCTCTTTTCGGCTCTGAACGACGGACCGAATGTGTAAATTTTTCCGAGTGCCATAGCGGCAACTTCGCCCTCAAGCTGTCCCGAAACCGAAAGGGCGGCACGCCTGCCGAAGAAGTCGGCTGCGTCTGCCTCGTCCTGAGTTTTGAAACCGTCCTCTACACCTACGGTTGTAACACGGAACATCTCACCTGCGCCCTCGCAGTCGCTTGCCGTAATAAGTGGGGTGTGGATATATGTGTAATGATTGTTTTGGAAAAATTCGTGAATTGATGCCGATATTACCGAACGGACACGGAATACCGCATTAAATGTATTTGTGCGAACCCGAAGTGCCGGTATTGTGCGGAGGTATTCAAGTGTGTGGCGCTTTTTTTGAAGCGGATACTCGGGGGGACAAACACCCAAAACTTCGATGCTCTCGGCATTTATCTCTACACTGTCCTGCGCTACAACCGATTTCACAAGTCCTCCCGTAACCTTAAGCGATGTGCCGAGTTTCATAAACTCCGAAATATCGGTCATTTTTTCCTTGTCTATAACTACCTGTAAATGCTTGAGCGTGGTGCCGTCGTTAAGTTCCAAAAATGCCATATTTTTGGAATCTCTTGAAGTCCTTACCCATCCGCAAACCGTAACCGAAGTGCCGATTAAAGAATTTTCGCTCATAATCTCATAAATGTCAATGTGTTTCATAATACCAACTCCAAAATAAAAATAACGCCTATTCATCCATTATGTATCAGGACGAATAGGCGTAGAACTTAATATCCGCGGTGCCACCCGAATTACCGCAAAAGCGGTCAACTCACAGCATAAACTGTTTACGATTATAACGCATCGTTTACGGCGCACCTACTAAACTGTTAAAGTTTTTCAGATTGCGGCTGATAAGTGTTCTTCGCGGAGGGCGTGCTACTGCATTTTCACTGACTGCAATTCACTGAAAGCCGTTTTCACCGTTACTTTTCTCATTTAGCGCCTTTATTTATTATACGATTATTATACACAAAAAAGACGAAAAGTCAACCCAAAAATCAATTCATCTATGAGATATATTATGAGATATATAATATATATACCTATATATAGGGCAAAAAGCGGTTTGAAACGGCATATTTTGTGTAATAAAAAAAGCCGAAAAATTTATTAAAAAAACACTTGCAATTTGATTTTGTTTGTGGTATTATTACTGCATACGCTGTGAAAATATGGCGTGAAACATGCGTTGATGCGGGAGGTGGCCGACTTTAAAGGTCGGGAAATTTCCGCGGAGTATGTCCGATTTTAAACCGGGCGAAAAACATTTGGAATAGCATAGGAATACTTGCGAATCTTATGCTGCGGCAGTGCGAGCTGCCGTCCGGAATTGTCTGTAACCCCAGCAATGCCGGTTTTATATTGTGCCGAAAAGAAATGCACGGCACGGTGTAAGTTTTGCCCGCCAACTAATCAAGGAGGCGAAATTTCACATGGCAGTGAAAGAAAAAATCCGAATTCGTATTAAAGGTTATGACCATGCACTTGTTGACCAGTCCGCTGAAAAGATAGTGGAAACCGCTAAACGAACAGGCGCGAGGGTGTCCGGTCCTGTGCCGCTCCCTACCGAAAAGGAAGTTGTAACCATCTTGCGTGCAGTTCATAAGTATAAGGACAGCCGCGAGCAGTTCGAAATGAGGACACACAAAAGGCTCATAGATGTAATCCGTCCTTCAAACAAAACTGTTGAAGCACTTACAAGTCTTGAGCTCCCCGCCGGTGTAGAAATCGAAATCAAACTCTAATATATATTATATGTGTTGATTTTCGGGTATCTGCTCGGAGAGGTCATGTCAGCAAAGCTGACCAATAACCAAAGGAGGAAAAAACAATGAAAAAAGGAATCGTTGGCAAGAAGCTCGGTATGACTCAGCTTTTTGACGCAAACGGTAATGTCGTTCCGGTAACTGTTATTGAGGCAGGCCCCTGCGTAATCTCACAGAAGAAAACCGCAGAGAACGACGGTTATGAAGCAGTTCAAATCGGCTTCGGCGATATGAAAGCTTCAAAAGTAAACAAGCCTATGAAGGGACATTTCGCAAAAGGCGATGTAGCTCCCAAGAAAGTTCTTCGCGAATTTCGTTTTGAAGATATGAGCGCAATGAATGTAGGCGACATCATCAAGGCAGATGTTTTCGCAGAAGGCGATGCCATTGATGTAAGAGGAACTTCCAAAGGTAAAGGATATGCCGGCACAATCAAGCGCTGGAATTTCGGACGCCTTAAGGAAACCCACGGCACGGGCCCTGTTCACCGTCACGGCGGTTCGTTGGGCGCATGCTCCAGCCCTTCAAGAGTATTCAAGGGCAAGAAGATGGCAGGTCACTTAGGCCATGAACGCGTAACCGTTCAGAATTTAAGTGTTGTAAAAGTTGATGCTGAGAAGAACATTATTGCCGTAAAGGGTGCCGTTCCCGGTCCCAAGGGCGGAATCGTAGTTCTTTTCGATAGCGTTAAAGCTTAAGGAAGGAGTGTTTTGAATTATGCCAAATGTAGCAGTTGTTAATATGACAGGCGAAAATGTAGGCAAGATTAAGTTATCGGACGCTGTTTTCGGCGTTGAAGTAAATGCCGCAGTAATGCACATGGCAGTTGTAAATTATTTTGCTAACAAGCGTCAGGGCACACAATCCACTCTGACCCGCACAGAAGTTTCCGGCGGCGGCAAGAAGCCGTGGAGACAGAAAGGCACCGGCCATGCCCGTCAGGGCTCAACAAGAGCTCCTCAGTGGAGACACGGCGGTATCGTTCATGCTCCGAAGCCGAGAGATTATTCTTATTCACTCAATAAAAAGGTTCGCCGTTTGGCACTTAAGTCTGCACTTTCAGATAAGGTTGCCACAAAGGACTTAATCGTTCTTGACGAATTAAAGCTTGAGGAATATAAGACCAAGACGGTTGCTGAGTGCTTAAAGGCTATCGGTGCCGACAAAAAAGTTCTTATCGTTCTTGCCGAGAACAATGCATTTGCAGTTCGCTCAATAAGAAATATTGAGGGTGCAAAGGCAGCACAGGTAAATACGATAAACACCTACGATATCGTTAACGCTGACAAGCTTGTTATCGTTAAGGATGCCGTTAAGATGATAGAGGAGGTGTATGCATAATGAAAACCGCACAGGATATCATTATCGCTCCGGTAATTACCGAAAAAAGTATGTCGGGTATCGCCGACAAGAAATACACCTTCAAGGTCGCCAAGGACGCAAACAAGTATCAGATTGCAGATGCTGTTGAAAAGTTGTTCAAGGTAGGCGTTGCCAAGGTAAACACCATCAATGTTCGCGGAAAAGCAAGAAGAATGGGAAGATATGAAGGTTATACCGCTTCTTTCAAGAAAGCAATAGTAACCTTAAAGTCCGATTCAAAGCCGATAGAGTTCTTTGACGGTTTGCTTTAATTAAACCGGACATTTGGAAATCAAAAAGAGATTTCCGGTGATGTATGAAATGGAAGCACCATTTCGCTAAGCCAAAATAGGAGAGTGAAACAAATGGCAATAAAACATTATAAGCCGACTACGAACGGTCGCCGCAATATGACCACTATGGATTATTCCGAGTTGTCAAAGGTAGCACCGGAAAGAAGTTTGCTTGATACAGTAAAGAAAAATGCCGGTCGTAACAGTTACGGCAGAATTACCGTTCGCCACAGAGGCGGCGGAAACCGCAGAAAATACAGAATCATTGATTTCAAGAGAGAGCGTTTCGGCGTAGAAGCCACCGTTTTAACACTTGAATACGATCCTAACCGTTCTGCGTATATCGCCCTCGTTCAGTATGAGGACGGAGAGAAGCGTTACATTATCGCTCCTCAGGAACTTAAAGTAGGCGATAAGGTAGTAAGCGGTCCCGATGCAGACATTAAGCCGGGCAACGCACTTCCGCTCGCTAATATTCCGGTCGGCACAATGCTTCATAACATTGAGCTTTATCCGGGAAAGGGCGCACAGCTCGCCCGCAGTGCCGGCAATATGGCACAGCTTATGGCAAAGGAAAACGGAATGGCACTTTTGCGTTTGCCTTCAGGCGAACTCCGTAATGTTTCCGAGAAATGTATGGCAACCGTAGGCGTTGTTTCGAATCCGGAGCACGCAAATGTTAACTACGGTAAAGCAGGCCGTAAGCGTCATATGGGTTGGAGACCTACAGTCCGCGGTTCTGTAATGAACCCGAACGACCACCCGCACGGCGGTGGTGAAGGTAAGTCACCGGTCGGCCGTCCGGGCCCTGTAACTCCTTGGGGTAAACCTACTTTGGGTTACAAGACTCGTCAGAAGAATAAAGCAAGCGATAAATATATCGTAAAGCGTCGTAAGTAAGTCGGACGAAAGGAGATTTCATAATGGGAAGAAGCATTAAAAAAGGCCCTTATGTGCAACCCGTGTTGCTCAAGAGAGTCAAAGAAATGAATGAAACCGGCGAAAAGAGAGTTTTACAAACTTGGAGCCGTTCGTCAACCATATTCCCCGATTTCGTCGGACACACTTTTGCGGTTCATGACGGACGCAAACATGTTCCGGTATATGTAACCGAAGATATGGTTGGACACAAGCTCGGCGAATTTGCACCGACAAGAACCTTCAAAGGTCACGCAGGTGCTAAGACCACCGGTAAGTAAGCAGCCGAAAGGAGAGTTAAATTATGGAAGCAAGGGCTACACTTAAATTTGCCCGCATTTCACCCCGTAAGGTGAAGATTGTTTTGGATTTAATCCGAAATCAAGATGCTGAAAAAGCAATGGCTATTCTCAAATTTACTCCCAAGTCTGCTTGTGAGTATTTGGAAAAGCTTTTACATTCAGCTATGGCTAATGCAGAAGAAAAGAGCATGGATATGTCTAAACTTTATGTTGCAGAATGTCTTGTTTGCCCCGGTCCCACACTTAAGAGAATTCGTGCAAAGGACCACGGCAGAGCACACCGCATATTAAAGAGAACGAGCCATGTTACTATCGTTCTTAAAGAACGCGAGATTTAAGAAAGGGAGGTTTAATTATGGGCCAGAAAGTTAATCCGCACGGATTCCGTGTAGGCGTTATTAAAAACTGGGACTCACGTTGGTTTGCCAATGACAGCACCTTCGGTGATACATTGGTTGAGGACTACAACCTCCGTAAATTCCTTAAGAAAGCACTTGCAGCAGCAGGTGTTGCAAAGGTAGAAATTGAGCGTGATGACAAGAGAGTAAGATTACACATTCACTGCGCTAAGCCCGGTATCGTAATCGGACGCAACGGTGCAGAGATTGAAAAACTTCGTGAGAAGTGCCAGTCTTTACTCGGAAAACCGGTAATCATCAACATAGTTGAGATTAAAAATCCTGATGCAAACGCACAGTTGGTAGCAGAGAATATCGCACTCCAGCTTGAGAAGCGTGTATCTTTCCGCAGAGCTATGAAACTTGCCATAGGCAGAGCAATGAGACTCGGCGTAAAGGGCATCAAGACAAAATGTTCAGGTCGTTTAGGCGGCGCTGAAATTGCAAGAAGCGAAGATTACCATGAAGGCACAATTCCGCTTCAAACCCTTCGTGCAGACATTGACTACGGTTTTGCAGAGGCAAATACAACCTACGGCAGAATCGGTGTTAAGGTTTGGATATACAAGGGTGAGGTTCTTAATGAGAACCGTCGCACAAATGCAAGAAAGGGAGGCGCACGATAATGTTAATGCCAAAGCGTGTTAAATTCCGCAGAGTGCAGCGCGGCAGACTTACCGGAGCTGCTTCCAGAGGTATAACAGTTACTCACGGCGATTTCGGTCTTCAGGCTTTGGAACCTGCTTGGATAACTTCCAATCAGATTGAAGCTGCCCGTATCGCTATGACGCGTTACATCAAGCGTGGCGGTCAGGTTTGGATAAAAATATTCCCCGATAAGCCGATAACCGAAAAGCCGGCTGAAACCCGAATGGGTTCCGGTAAAGGTTCTCCTGAATATTGGGTAGCAGTTGTTAAACCCGGCCGTGTTATGTTTGAAATCGGCGGAGTAAGTGAAGAACTTGCAAGAGAAGCTATGCGTCTTGCAGCCAACAAACTTCCGATTAAGTGCAAGTTTGTTACTAAGGAAACGGATGGTGAGCAGTAATGAAAGCAAAGGAAATAAGAGATAATACTTTACCCGAGCTCAACGAGCAGTTGGGTAAACTCAAAGAAGAGTTATTCAACCTTCGTTTCCAGCATGCGATCAATCAGCTCGATAATCCCATGCGTATAGTTGCTGTCAAAAAGGATATTGCTCGCATTAAGACGATTATTTGCGAGAAAGAAGCCGTTGCCGACAGCACGGAAGCTTAAAAGGGGAGGTAAACTTTGATGAGTGAAAGAAACCTTCGTAAAACAAGAGTAGGTAAGGTTGTAAGTGACAAGATGGATAAAACCGTTGTAGTTGCTATTGAAGACAATGTTAAGCACCCGCTCTACAAGAAGATTATAAAAAATACCATTAGATTAAAGGCTCATGATGAGGACAATAGCTGCGGCGTAGGCGACAGAGTTCTTATTATGGAAACAAGACCTCTCTCCAAAGACAAGAGATGGCGCGTAGTCGAAATAATCGAAAAGGCTAAGTAATTGGCTGCAAGGAGGAAACCATTGTGATACAGCAACAGAGTTACCTCAAGGTTGCCGACAACACCGGTGCAAAGGAAATTATGGGCATCCGTGTTCTTGGAGGCTCCAAAAGGAGGTATGCCAACATTGGCGATGTCATCGTAGCTTCTGTAAAGAAAGCCACTCCGGGTGGCACAGTAAAGAAGGGCGATGTTGTAAAGGCAGTTGTGGTTCGTTCCGCAAAAGGTCTTCGTCGCAGTGACGGCACATATATAAGATTTGATGAAAATGCGGCTGTTCTTATCCGTGAAGATAAGAATCCGAGAGGAACCCGTATTTTCGGGCCGGTAGCCCGTGTGCTTCGTGGTAATGAATATACAAAAATCTTATCACTTGCTCCGGAAGTTCTTTAATGGGAGGTAAATTGAATATGAGTAAGCTTCACATTAAAACAGGCGATACAGTAGTATTGCTTACCGGTGATAAAAAAGACCGCAAAACCGACGGCGGAAAGATGAAAACCGGAAAGGTTCTCGAAGTAAGCCCGAAGGAAGGCAAGGTCATCGTAGAAGGACTTAACAAGGTTAAAAAACATGTTAAGCCGAAGAAAGCCGGCGACCCGTCCGGTATAATTGAAACCGAGAGCGCAATCTATGCTTGTAAAGTTCAGGTTGTTTGCCCGAAGTGTGGAAAGCCGACCAGAGTAGGGACAAAAATCTACGAAGACGGCAAGAAAGACCGCGTTTGCAAAAAGTGCGGCGAAACTTTTTAAGAGTAAGGAGGACATGACATGTCAACATTGTCGAACGAATACAAGAAAACGATAGCTCCTGCATTGATGACAAAGTTTTCCTACAAGAGCGTCATGCAGATTCCGAAGCTCGAAAAAGTTGTTATAAATGTAGGTTGCGGCGAAGCAAAGGATAACGCAAAGGTTATCGACGCTGCAATTACCGACCTCGGTAAGATTACCGGTCAGAAGGCTGTTCCCTGCCGTGCAAAGAAATCGGTAGCTAACTTCAAGCTCCGTGCCGGAATGCCTATCGGTGCAAAGGTAACTTTAAGAGGAGAAAGAATGTATGAATTTGTTGAAAGACTTTTCAACACTGCTCTCCCCCGAGTAAGAGACTTCAGAGGTATCAACCCGAATGCATTTGACGGTCGTGGCAACTATGCTATGGGCGTTAAAGAGCAGTTGATATTCCCCGAAATTGATTACGATAAAATCGATAAGGTAAGAGGTATGGACATAATGTTTGTTACTACCGCTAAGACAGATGAAGAAGCTCGTGAGTTATTAAGTCTTATGGGCGCTCCGTTTGCAAGATAAGGAGAAGGAAATATGGCTAAAACATCAATGAAGGTTAGACAGGCGCGTCCTGCTAAATTTTCAACAAGACAGTATAACAGATGCAAAATCTGTGGCCGCCCGCATGCTTATCTTCGTAAATACGGCATCTGCCGTATATGCTTCCGTGAACTCGCATACAAAGGCGAGATTCCGGGCGTAAAGAAAGCAAGCTGGTAAGGTAATAGATGATGGAAGAAACCGTCATCAGAAGGAGGTTTACGGTATGCAAATCACCGATACGATAGCTGATATGCTTACAAGAATTCGTAACGCATCTTCGGCAAAACACGATTCGGTAGATGTTCCGGCATCAAAGGTAAAGAAAGCAATTGCTCAGATTTTACTTGATGAAGGATACATCAGCAGCTTTGCCGTTGAAGAAGACGGCAAGCAGGGCGTAATTCATATTGTTCTTAAATATGGCCCGAATAAGTCGCAGACAATAACCGGCATTCGCCGTGTATCAAAGCCCGGTCTGCGTATTTACACAAATGTAGAGGATATGCCAAAGGTTATGAAAGGCCTCGGCGTAGCAATCCTTTCCACCTCTAAAGGTATTATGACAGATAAGCAGGCTCGCAATGCCAATGTCGGCGGCGAAGTTCTCGCTTACATCTGGTAAGGGGGTGCAAGGGAATGTCAAGAATAGGAAAGCAGCCCATCACAGTGCCTGCAGGTGTTACTGCCAAGATTGACGGCAATAACATTACCGTTAAGGGCGCTAAGGGTGAACTCTCTTACGAATTTAATTCTGATATCACCGTTGCATTAGAGGGAAGCGAGATAATCGTTACCCGTCCGAGCGATGATAAAGAACATCGTGCACTTCACGGTCTTACCCGCACACTTATTGCCAATATGGTAATCGGTGTATCGGAAGGCTATTCCAAAACCCTTGAAATCAACGGTGTTGGTTACCGTGCACAGAAGCAGGGAAAAGACCTTGTGATGAACCTCGGTTTTTCACACCAGGTTATCGTTCCCGAGGTTGACGGTATCACTATTGATGTGCCGGGTCCGAACCAGGTAATCATAAGTGGTCCCGATAAGCAGTTGGTTGGCCAGTTTGCAGCAGATATCCGCAAGAAGCGTCCGCCCGAGCCGTATAAGGGCAAAGGTATCAAATACGCAGGCGAGTATATCCGTCGCAAAGAAGGTAAAGCAGCCAAGGGCGCTAAGAAGTAATAAAGGAGTGTATTTAAAATGGTTAATAAGCCTGATAGTAATAAAGCAAGACTTAAACGCCATGCGCGTGTTCGTTCAAAGATTACCGGCACGGCAGCAAGACCCCGTCTTGATGTATTCCGCTCCAACAGCTACATCTACGCCCAGCTTATTGATGATGAAAACGGCGTAACATTAGCAGCAGCAAGCTCAAACGAAAAAGATTTCGGTGAGAATGCCGGAAACTGCGAAGGCGCCAAGAAGGTTGGACTTAAAATAGCAGAGCGCGCCGCAGCTAAAGGTATCAGCGATGTCGTATTTGACCGTGGCGGATACATTTATCACGGACGCGTTAAGGAGCTTGCCGAAGGTGCCCGTGAGGGCGGCCTCAAGTTCTAATAAGGAGGAGGAATACTTTTGGCTACAAATATTGATGCATCAACATTAGATTTGCAGGAACGCGTCGTTTCGATAAACCGTGTATCAAAAACCGTAAAAGGCGGCCGTATTATGAAGTTTGCAGCACTCGTTGTTGTAGGTGACGGAAACGGTATCGTAGGTTTCGGTCTCGGTAAAGCAGGCGAAGTTCCGGATGCTATCCGTAAGGGTATAGAAGACGCCAAGAAAAATCTTATTAAGGTTTCCTTGAAAGGAACTACAATTCCACACGAAATCATCGGCGAATTCGGCGCAGGCCGTGTTCTTTTAAAACCGGCTGCTCCCGGTACCGGCGTTATTGCCGGCGGTGCAGTTCGTGCCGTTGTTGAAATCGTTGGTATTAAAGATATCCGAACCAAGGCTTTGCGTTCAAATAATCCGTGCAATGTAGTTCGTGCCACAGTTGCAGGTCTTGCAGCTCTTCGTGACGCAGAACAGGTTGCAGCTGTTCGTGGCAAGAAGCCACAGGAAATTTTGGGTTAAGGGGGAGCAGCACTATGGCAACAAAGAAAAAGGCTGCCGGCCTTACTGTAAAGCTCGTAAAGAGCACAATCGGTTCCAAAAAGGATCAGATTGCAACCGCTAATGCACTTGGTCTTCGTAAGATAGGCGATGTTTCGGTTCAGCCGGACAATGCACAGACAAGAGGTAAAATCAATAAGATTTCACATCTTGTTGAAGTAACCGAAGGCTAAGTTGAAAGCGTTTTTCCGTAATTATTTACGGTGGCGGTAATACCGCTAATCTAAAGAGGAGGTGCGAACAATGAAATTGCATGAATTGTCTCCTGCTTTTGGTTCCACAAAGGAATCAAAGCGTATAGGAAGAGGTCACGGTTCCGGAAACGGCAAAACCGCCGGTAAGGGACATAAGGGACAAAAAGCCCGTGCAGGACACGGAATGCGTCCGGGTTTTGAAGGCGGTCAGATGCCGTTACAAAGAAGAGTTCCTAAGCGTGGCTTTAATAATATTTTTGCTGAAGAATGGTTGGCTGTCAACATTTCTGCCCTTGAGGTGTTCGAGGACGGTGCGGTTGTAGATGCAGCGGCTCTTCAGGCAAAGGGAATAATAAAGAAAGCAGATAAGCCGGTTAAGGTTTTGGGTAACGGTAAACTCACCAAGAAACTCACTGTTAATCTTAACGCATTTTCCGCTTCTGCTGCAGAAAAAATAAATGCCGCAGGCGGAAAGGCAGAGGTGTTATAATATGATAGAGACCTTAAAAAATGCCTGGAAAGTAAAGGAAATCCGTAATAAGATACTCTTTACAATCTTTATTATTGCTATTTTCAGAATCGGTTCGGTTATACCGGTTCCGTATATCAATGTATCAAAACTTTGGGATGCAAGCACAACGAATGACTTTTTTAACTACCTTTCAATCTTGACAGGCGGCGGACTTGAATACGGTGCAATCTTCGCTATGTCGGTTACCCCGTATATCAACTCTTCAATTATCATTCAGCTTTTGTGTGTTGCCATTCCGGCTCTTGAGCGCCTTTCAAAAGAGGGCGAAGAGGGACAGAAGAAACTCGTAACGATTACCCGTTATACAACAATCGTTCTTTCACTCATTCAGGGAACTGCATATTTCTTCTATTTGAAGAATTCAGGCTTCCTTAATGTAAGAAGCGGATTTGTTTTTGCGGCAATCGTTATCATACTTGCCTTTACAGCAGGTTCGGCGCTTGTTATGTGGCTCGGCGAACAAATAGATGTAAAGGGCATAGGAAACGGTATTTCCATTTTGCTCTTTGCCGGTATTTTATCCCGCGGTCCGCAGGCGTTTGAAGTCCTTTACAAGAACTTCTCTGCTAACTCGGTTGCAGTTATAGGTATTGTAATTGCGTTCTTCCTTGTTATCGGTTTCATCGTTTGGATGAACGATGCAGAGCGCAGAATACCCGTTCAGTATGCAAAGCGTGTTGTAGGCAATAAGATGTATGGCGGTCAAAACACTCATATTCCGATTAAGGTTAATATGTCGGGTGTTATGCCTATCATCTTTGCTTCTTCAATTCTTATGCTCCCCACAATGATTCTTTCATTTGCGGGCGATAAGTATAAGGCTGCTGTTGACCTTCCGTCATGGTATAAATTCCTCTCGCTTTTCAGCACAAGAGGTGCCTTCTACGCAATAATCTATTTCATTATGATAATTGCATTCGCGTATTTCTATACAACAATTCAGTTTAATCCTGTTGAAATGGCTAATAATTTGCGTAAGAACGGCGGCGCAATTCCCGGTATCCGTCCGGGTAAACCGTCATCTGATTTCATTTCAAAGATTTTGTCAAGAATAACACTTTTAGGAGCTTTGTTCTTAAGCGTAGTTGCCATTCTTCCTATTGCGGTAGGAAATATCGGCAAGATAAATGTATCGTTAGGCGGAACTTCCATACTCATTATGGTAGGCGTTGCACTTGATACAGTTAAGAATCTTGAATCTCAGATGATGATGCGTCATTACAAGGGATTCCTTGATTAAGGAGAAGTTTGATGAAGCTTATTCTTTTAGGAGCCCCGGGTGCGGGAAAAGGCACCCAAGCAGAGATAATCTCTGAAACTTATAATATTCCTACCGTTTCAACGGGTAATATTATCCGTGCCGCACTTAAAAACGGCAGTGAAATGGGAATTAAGGCAAAAACTTATATCGAAAAAGGCGAACTTGTTCCCGATGATGTTGTAATCGGCATCATAAAGGAAAGGTTGGCTGAAGGCGATTGTGAGGGCGGATTTATTCTTGACGGTTTTCCGCGCACTATTCCGCAGGCAGAAGCACTTGATAATATGGGTATATCGGTTGATGCGGCACTCTCTATTGAGGTTGCAGATGAAGATATAGTTCGCCGTATGTCAGGAAGAAGAGTTTGCGAAAAGTGCGGTGCAAGTTACCACATTGAATATAAAAAGCCCGAAAAAGAGGGCATTTGTAATGCGTGCGGAGGTAAACTTGTTACCCGTAAGGATGATGAGCCCGAAACCGTTCTTAACAGACTCGGCGTTTATCACGAACAGACCGAGCCGCTTAAGAGTTATTACAAAGCTCAGGGAAAGTTGCTTGAGGTAATAGGACAGGAAGAGGTAAAAGACACTACTGCTCTTACACTTAAAGCACTTTCGGAGATATAAGTTATGATAGTGCTTAAAACCGAACGCGAGCTTAAAGTTATGCGAGAGGCTTGCAAAATATCGGCACAAGCATTAAAATTAGTCGGCAATGCGGTTGAGCCCGGCATCACAACTGCCGAGCTTGACGCGATGGCTGAAAAGTTTATAAGAAGTGTGGGCGCTGTTCCCAACTTCAAGAACTATGAAGGCTATCCGGCAACCGCATGTATATCAATCAACAACGAAGTAATTCACGGCATACCGTCTGAAAAGCGTAAAATTTGCGAGGGGGACATCGTAAGTGTTGACCTCGGAGCAAAGTATGGCGGATACCACGGCGATAATGCTGCCACTTTTGCTTGCGGAAAGATTTCCGAAGAAGCAAAGCGGCTGATGGAAGTAACAAAGGAAAGTCTTTATAAAGGCATTGCGGCGGCGCTTCCGGGCAGCAGAATCGGTGATATCAGCAGCGCAGTTCAGCAGTGTGTTGAAGAAGCAGGTTTCTCGGTGGTAAGGGACTTTGTCGGACACGGCATAGGAACCGAAATGCACGAGCCTCCCGAAGTTCCGAATTTCGGAACGGCGGGGAGAGGAATACGGCTGCTTCCGGGTATGACCATTGCGATAGAGCCAATGGTAAACGCCGGTAAATACGGCGTTAAGGTCTTGCCGGACGGTTGGACTGTGCTTACCCGTGACGGGTCGTTATCCGCCCACTTCGAGCACACAGTAGTAATCACAAGGGACGGCGCAAAAATAATGACCGACCCCGAAGACAAACCGTGAATAAATATTTTAAGGGAGATTAAGATATGTCAAAAGAAGATATGATTGAACTTGAAGGAACCGTTGTTGAGGCGATGCCTAACGCAATGTTCAAGGTAGAAATCCAAGGCGGACATCAGATACTTGCGCATATTTCCGGTAAACTTCGTATGAATTTCATAAGAATATTACCGGGCGATAAGGTAACGGTTGAGATGTCACCATACGACCTGTCAAAAGGGCGCATAACATGGCGTTCAAAATAATAGGTAAATTTTAAAGGAGGTAAATCCGAATGAAAGTCAGACCTTCTGTAAAAAGGATTTGCGAAAAATGCAAAATCATTAAGCGTAAGGGTAAAATCATGGTAATCTGTGAGAACCCGAAGCATAAACAGCGTCAGGGTTAATTTTACTCAAACTTTAAATGGAGGTGCTTTTGTAAATGGCACGTATTGCTGGTGTTGACCTTCCGAACGAGAAGCGAGTTGAAATCGGACTCACTTATATTTTCGGAATCGGTCTTACAACATCTAAAAAGATTCTTGCCGATACCGGTATAAATCCGGATATTCGTGTAAAGGATTTGTCAGAGGAAGATATTTCCAAGCTTCGTGAATATATCGACCATAACCTTCAGGTAGAAGGCGACCGTCGTCGTTCCGTTGCTCTTGACATCAAAAGACTTATTGAAATCGGTAGTTATCGCGGACTCCGTCATCGTAAGGGACTTCCCGTAAGAGGACAGCGTTCCAAGACCAATGCACGCACACGCAAAGGTCCGAAGAGAACGATAGCTAACAAGAAAAAGTAAGTAGGAGGAAGAATAAATGGCTACTGCTAAAAAAACGACCGGTTCACGCCGCCGTCGTGAAAAGAAAAATATTGAACGTGGTGCCGCTCATATTCAGTCAACCTTCAACAACACAATAGTTACCATCACCGATACACAGGGCAACGCTCTTTCATGGGCTTCTGCAGGTGAACTCGGTTTCCGTGGTTCTAAGAAGTCAACTCCTTTCGCAGCACAGAGTGCGGCAGAAATGGCAGCAAAGGCAGCAATGGAACACGGTCTTAAAACTGTTGAAGTTTATGTTAAAGGTCCCGGTGCTGGACGTGAAGCCGCTATCCGTGCTTTGCAGTCTGCAGGTCTTGAGGTAAATATGATTAAAGATGTTACCCCGATTCCGCACAACGGCTGCCGTCCTCCCAAGAGAAGACGAGTATAATTTTATTAAAAACTATTGTTACAAATTTTTGGAGGTGTAACAGATGGCAAGATATACCGGAGCAGTTTGCAGACTTTGCCGCAGAGAAGGACAAAAGTTATTCTTAAAGGGCGAACGCTGCTATTCTGATAAATGTTCCATCGGCGTAAGAGGTTATGCTCCCGGCCAGCATGGACAGGGTAGAAAGAAGTCATCCGAATATGGCTTGCAGCTTCGTGCGAAGCAGACTGCAAGGCGTTTTTACGGTGTTCAGGAAAATCAATTCCATCATTATTTTGAAGTTGCTGAAAGAAAGCAGGGCGTTACAGGCGATAATCTTCTTAAGATTCTCGAAAGCCGTCTTGATAATGTTGTTTACAGAGCAGGTTTTGCTTCTTCGAGAACCGAAGCAAGACAGCTTGTAGGCCATGGCCACTTTGAAGTAAACGGAAGCCGTGTTGATATAGCTTCTTATCTTCTTAAAGCAGGCGATGTTATTTCCGTATGTGAAAAAATGCGCGGCACAGATAAGATGAAGGCAATCACAGAGGCTAACGGTGCAAAACCCGTTCCGGAGTGGATTGATGTTGACCGTGATAAGCTTACCGCAAAGGTTATAAACCTTCCGACTCGTGAGCAGATAGAAGCTCCAGTTGAGGAACAGCTTATTGTCGAATTCTATTCAAGATAATCATAGTTGTTTTCTTGAAAAAACATTTTGCACAGTCCGCATCATGTGCGTCAATAAAAATTTATATGCGGAGAAACGGAGCTTTTAAATGATAGAAATTGAAAAGCCCAGAATTGATACTTTGGAACTTACCGATGACGGAAAATACGGTAAATTCGTTATGGAGCCTCTTGAAAGAGGTTATGCAACAACCCTCGGAAACAGTATGAGAAGAGTTCTTCTTTCTATTCTTCCGGGTGCTGCAATCACCTCGGTTAAGATTGACGGTGTAGTTCATGAATTTTCCACCATAGCAGGTGTAAAAGAAGATGTAACAGAAATCGTTCTTAATTTAAAAGGTCTTATTGCAAAGCTTCACTGCGACGAGCAGAAAAGAATTTACATTGAGGCTGAAGGTCCCTGCGTTGTTACCGCTGCCGATATCAAAGCAGATTCGGAAGTAGAAATTCTTAATCAGGATATGTATATCGCAACTCTTGACGAGGGTGCAAAGCTCAATATGGAGATGACCCTTGAAAAAGGCAGAGGCTATGTTCCCGCAGAGCAGAATAAATCTGCGCAGGACATTATCGGAGTTATTCCGGTTGACTCGATTTACACACCTGTTCTTAAAGCAAACTTTACTGTTGACAATACCCGTGTAGGTAATGTTGTAGATAAAGGCAAGCTTACTCTTGAGGTTTGGACCGATGGCTCAATCAAGGCAAATGAAGCAGTTTCACTTTCTGCAAAAATCCTGATTGAACATTTTGAATTGTTCCTTGACCTTGCAGAGGGCGTAAGCGAGACCGAAAGCATTATGGCAGAGAAAAAAGACAACGAGAAGGAAAAGGTATTAGACCTCACTATTGATGAGCTTGACCTTTCCGTAAGAAGTTACAACTGCTTAAAGCGTGCAGGTATCAATACGGTTCAAGACCTTATCAATAAGTCCGAAGAGGATATGATGAAGGTAAGAAACTTAGGCCGTAAATCTCTTGAAGAGGTTATTGCAAAACTTGATTCGTTTGGATATGGCCTCAAGAAAGACGACGAATAAGAAAAGGAGTGATATAAATGCCGGGTACTCGTAAACTTGGAAGAACAAGCGATCAGAGAACCGCTATGCTTCGTGCAATGGTTACTTTCCTTTTGGAAAACGGAAAGATTGAAACAACCGTAACACGCGCAAAAGAAGTTCGTTCAATGGCAGAGAAGTATATTACACTCGCTAAAACAAATAATCTTCACAGCAAGCGTCAGGCTATGGCTTTTATTACTAAGGAGGAAGTTGTTGTTAAGTTATTCAACGAAATCGCTCCTAAGTATAAGGATGTCAACGGCGGTTACTGCCGTATTACAAAGACAGGCCCCCGTCGCGGTGATGCCGCTGAGATGGCTATTATAGAGTTAGTTTAATCTCTGTATCGTTAGCACTCACATTTTCAATTACTTTAGAGCAGACTTTATCGTAATCGGGAAAAATGTTCCCGAGATGATGTGTGTGCTAAATAAGTTTAAAAAACCGATGAGAAGTTTGGCCTTTTCATCGGTTTATTTTTATTCATATAACTACTAAATATTGACATATGATTATTAAAAAGATATAATGATTTTATGTTAATAAGAAGGCTTGATTAGATGATTTGCAATAATGTTTTAGATGCGATAGGAAGCACTCCGATAATAAGACTTAACAATATGACCGACGGCGAATGTGCCGAAATTCTTGTTAAGTTTGAGGGGCTTAATGTCGGCGGCTCGGTTAAGACGAGAACGGCACTCAATATGATTGCCGATGCCGAGAAAAAAGGTATAATAAATAAGGATACGGTTATCGTGGAGCCAACGAGTGGAAATCAGGGCATAGGTCTTGCGCTTGTGGGTGCGGTAAAGGGATATGCCGTTAAGATAATTATGCCGGACTCGGTAAGCGAGGAAAGAAGAAAACTTGTCCGCCATTACGGTGCAGAGGTTGTTTTGGTGCACGATGACGGAAATATCGGAAAATGTATTGAGCAGTGTTTGAATCTTGCAATAAAAATGCAAAAAGAAGATAAAAATGTTTTTGTCCCGCAACAGTTTGAAAATCCTGCGAACACCGATGTTCAAAGAAACGGAACGGCGAAAGAAATATTAGAGCAGGTTGGCGGAAGGATAGACGGTTTTTGTTCGGGAATAGGAACGGGCGGAACAATTACCGGAATAGGCGAAGGCTTAAGAGAGCAGAATCCCGATATGATAATTTGGGCGGTTGAGCCGGAAAATGCCGCAATACTTTCGGGAGGCTCTATCGGAACGCATATTCAGATGGGTATAGGCGACGGTATCATACCGGGTATCTTAAACCAGAATATTTATGATGATATATGCATAATAAAAGACGATGAAGCAATAAAAATATCAAGAGAATTGGCTTCAAAAGAGGGAATTATGTGCGGAATAAGCAGCGGAACGAATGTTGCCGCCGCAATAAAACTCGCAAAGAAGTTAGGCAAAGGCAAGAGGGTTGTAACCATTTTGCCCGACACGGCAGAAAGATATTTTTCAACACCGCTTTTTGAGGAATGATAAGATGATAAAATTCAATAAAGAAAATAATGTTTTTACACTTGATACTAAAAATACTACATACGCTTTCGGTATTTTAAACGGTGATTTGCCCGTTCATCTTTATTGGGGTAAAAAACTTTCAAATCCGATAATTGAGAATTGGAAAGACGATTTTGTATCGCGTTCCCATTCGGCTTTTGACTACGGCGACTATTCAACCAATGTTTTACCGCTTGAATTTTCGGCATACAGTGTTGTCGATTCACGAATTCCGTCATATTCGGCACAGTATTCTGACGGAAGCCGTGTTACAAAGGTTTATTTTAAAGACTATAAGATAACAAACGGCAAGCCTTCTCTTGAAGGTCTCCCTTCTACATATGCCGAAAGTGGAGATAAGGTTGAAACCTTGACAGTCCGTTTGTTCGACGAATTAAAAAATGTAAATATTTATCTTAACTATTCGGTTTTTGAGGAATTTGATGTTATAACGAGAAGCGTAAAAATCGAAAACAACGGCGAAACCTTTAAACTCCATACTGCTTTGAGTTCCACCGTTGATTTCTTCGGAGCAGATGAATGCGATATAATTCACCTTGACGGTGCATGGGCGAGAGAACGCTTTGTTACAAGACAAAGAATAGTAAACGGCAACCAAAATATCGAGAGCCGAATAGGTATAAGCAGTTCTTACCATAATCCGTTTATTGCAATCTGCGATAAAGATGCAACCGAAAATTCGGGCGATGCTTACGGTTTCAGTCTTGTATACAGCGGTAATTTCACGGCAGGCGCCGAACTTAATCAATACAGGACTCTCCGCGCATATATAGGAATAAATCCGAGCGAATTTGAATGGGTGCTCAAGACTGGCGAGACTTTCACAACTCCCGAAGCAATTTTGACCTATTCCGATAAGGGACTTTCGGGAATGTCGAGAAATTTTCATAAGATTATAAGAACACGCCTTGTAAGAGGTAAATTCAGAGATATAGAAAGGTATGCGCTTATAAATAACTGGGAAGCGACATATTTTGACTTTAACGAAGAAAAAATAGTAAATATTGCAAAACGCGCAAAGACAATCGGTGTCGATACGATGGTGCTTGATGACGGTTGGTTTGGCAGAAGAACAAACGAGGACAGAGGTTTGGGCGATTGGGTGGAAATGCCCGAGCGTTTGCCTAACGGACTTAAAGGTTTAGCCGAAAAAATCAATGCACTCGGTATGCGTTTCGGACTTTGGTTTGAACCTGAAATGGTGAATGAGGACAGCAAACTTTTTGAGAAGCACCCTGATTGGATAATTCATACCGCAGGCAGAACACCGAGTAAAATCCGCTATCAGTATACGCTTGATTTATCGAGAAAAGATGTTTGCGATTATATTGTAGAAGCCGTAGGCTCGGTTTTGTCAAAGGCGAATATCGAATATGTCAAATGGGATATGAACCGTCAGATGTCTGAGGTCGGCTCGGCACTTTTGCCGGCTGAAAATCAGGGCGAGGTAATGCACCGCTATGTGCTCGGACTTTACAGTGTTCTTGAAACGCTTACAAAGAAATTCCCGAATGTTTTGTTCGAGGCTTGTGCGAGCGGCGGAGCAAGATACGACGGCGGTATTCTTTACTATATGCCGCAGGTCTGGGCGAGTGACGATACCGATGCGGTAGAGCGTGTACGCATTCAATACGGAACGAGTTTTGTTTATCCGTATTCGTCTATGGGCGCTCATGTTTCGGCGTGCCCGAATCACCAAAACGGCAGAACAACTCCGTTTTCAATGCGGTGCAATGTTGCTTTGCCCGGTCAGTTCGGCTTTGAACTTGACCTTAACAAATGCACCGAAGAAGAACTCGAAACGGCGAAGAAAGCGGTCGAAACTTACAGAAGACTCGGAGAAATTTTCCATAAGGGCGACCTTTACAGACTTCGTTCCCCGTTTGAGTGTGATATGGCGGTAAACGAATTTGTTTCGGAAGATAAAAACAAAGTGGTAGTTTGTATATATCCGAAATCTCTTATTCCTGCCGGTAATGATGAGTATATAAAACTTTTAGGTCTTGACGAAAAGGCGGTATATGAACTTGACGGCAAATGTTTCGGCGGAGATTACCTTATGAATAAGGGAATTCATATTATCAACTCCTGTGAATACGAAACGAGAATACTTGAATTTAATAAAAAATAATTTTAAGTAATAAAATGCTTGATTTTCGGCTTAAAAGAGAAGAGGCTTTACGGTGAATGTTGTAGAAGTGAAAGCATTTTGCGAAAACGGGGAAACATTTTCCTGCGAAAACGGATATGAAACAGAAAAATTTGAAAAAGCCTCCGCATTATTTGCAAATGTTTCGGCAGATTCGTTTCTTTGCGGAGAACTCGGTGTTTCGGTAGATATAGATGTTCCCGAAACCGAGTCGTTTATGTCAGACTACCGTCACGCTGAATTTTGGTGCAGACCGCAATTCGGAAACGAGGTTAAGGATATTCCCGATAATACGCAGGGGCTTCTCATAAAAAAGAAAAACGGCGGTTACACAGCAATTCTGCCCGTTGTTTCAAAGCAGTATAAATGTGTGCTTGAGGGAAACGAAAATAATACTCTTTCGGCAAAACTTTTCAGTTGGTTTGACGGTCTTAAAGAGTGTAAATGTTTGGCGTTTACATTTGCGGAAGGCGATAACCCGTATGAACTTTTAAAAGACTGTGCCGAACTCGGCGTGAAACTTCTCGGTAATAAATGCAAACTGAGAAACGAACGCAAATATCCCGAAATATTCGAGTATTTGGGTTGGTGCAGTTGGGATGCATTCGAGATACGGGTAAGCGAAGAAAATGTAGCCGAGAAATGCAAAGAGTTCAAGGATAAAAACATTCCGGTTAAATGGGCGATACTTGATGATATGTGGGCGCAGGTCAAAGACTTTTACGGTAAGACCTATGAAACGCGCTCGGATATGTTTAAGTTGATGCATTCTTCAAGGCTTGATTCGTATAAGGCGGACGGCAGAAGATTCCCGAACGGACTTAAATCTTGTATAGATAAAGTAAACGGTATGGGAATTAAGGTCGGTATGTGGCACCCGACAACGGGATATTGGAAAGGCATTGATAAAAGCGGTGAGTTTTATAAAACCCATAAAGATTTATTTATTGATGTCGATAGCGAAACCACGATACCCTCTTATGAATACGATAAGGCATACGCCTTTTATAATACCGTCCACGATTACTTGAAAGAAAGCGGAGCAGAATTTGTTAAGATAGATAACCAAAGTATGACGAGGCGGTTTTATAAAAAGTATGCGCCGGTCGGAGAGGTTGCAAGGAGTTTCCACGATGCGATGGAGCGTTCGGCAGCGGAACATTTCGGCGGTGCTATGATAAACTGTATGGGAATGTCAAACGAGGATATGTGGAACAGAAGCGAAAGTCCCGTTTCCCGTTGCAGTGATGATTTTCAGCCGGAAGACCGTGCGTGGTTTACAAAGCATATAATGCAGTGCACATATAACTGTCTTATACAGGGACAGTTTTATTACTGCGATTACGATATGTGGTGGACAGATGACGGTCAGGCAATTAAAAACAGCGTTTTAAGAGCCGTAAGCGGAGGTCCCGTTTATATAAGCGATACGATGGCAAGAAGCAGGGCTGAAGTTTTAAAGCCTCTTGCGTTTGAAAACGGAAGAATACTTCGCTGCGATAACCCTGCTGTTCCCACAAGAGACTGTCTTACATCTCACCCCGTTAAAAACGGAAAACCTTTAAAAATTCAAAATACGGTTAACGGTTGCGGAGTTTTGGCGGTGTTTAATCTTGACGGCGGGAATAAATCGGTAAATGGCACGGTTTCTCCGTCTGACATAGAGGGAATAACCGGTGAGGAGTTCGGAATTTACGAACATTTCTCAAAAGAACTTGTAATAAAATCTTTCGGTGAGAGTTTTGATATTACTCTTAAAGATAACGATGATTTTAAACTGTTTGTTATTGTTCCGCTTAAAGAGGGAAATGCCGCAGTGGGAAGAATAGATAAGTTCATATCGCCGGCGTCCTTTAAAAGAAATGACGACGGCACCGAAACCGTTATCGAAAGCGGCCCGTTTGCAAGAATAATAAACAAAAAACTTGTTGTAAAAGATTTATCGGGCGGAGAAAAAGTCGATTTTAACCGATAAGGTTTAAAGATGTTTAATAAAACAAAAAATTTAAAAACCGAGTCTTGGGAGAGCAATTTTCCAAGGCTCTTTTTTTAAAGATACCCCTTTTTTTAAAAAAGCTTAAAAACCGGTTAAAAAAAGACAAAAAAATTAAAAAAATATGACTTTATTTTATTGCTTTTACGGAAATGGTTTGTTATAATGAGTTCGAGTATGGGAAAGTATCGAAAGAGGTAAAATATATGCTAAAAACAGCACCTGCGGTTTTTGCCGTCCGTAATGAATATCAAATAATGGTTCCGGTTGAAAAACCCTCGCTTATGTGGGTGAAAATCGGAGATAAATGCTACTATGATGAGTCAAACGGAATTATGCGTTCAATAACCGAAGTCCATAGAATTTCCGTTCCTATGGAGGTGCTCGATAAATATAAGGAATATACCGTCTGCGAAAAGGTGCTTGTTGAAAGAAAACCCTATTTTCCGACAAGCGAAGAAACAGTCGAAACAAAATTCAAATTCCGTCCCGTAGAAAAGAAAGATAATATAAGGGCATACCATATAGCCGATGCGCATAATACGGTTGACGGTCCCGTTTGTTCGGCAAAGGCGTTCGGAAACATAGATTTTCTTATTATGAACGGCGATATACCCGACCATAGCGGAAAAATCGAAAATTTCGATACAATATATATGATTGCCGAAAAGTTGACGGGCGGCGAAATTCCGATTGTTTTTTCAAGAGGAAATCACGATTTAAGAGGCTTTTATGCCGAGAAAATGGCTGAATATACTCCGAGTGATAAACCTAACACCTACTATACATTCAGGCTCGGAAGCGTGTGGGGAATAATTCTTGACTGCGGTGAGGATAAGCCCGACTCCCACGAAGAATACGGAGGCACGGTCGCCTGCCATGTGTTCAGGGAAAGGCAAACCGAGTTTATAAAAGGCGTTATAGAAAACAGAGAGAATGAGTATGAGGCAGAGGGTGTAAAAACCCGTCTTGTTATTTCGCATAACCCGTTTACATATTTGCAGACTCCGCCCTTTGATATCGAGCGTGAGATTTTCGGCGAGTGGGCGAAACTTTTAAAAGAAAATGTAAAGCCCGACCTTATGATAAGCGGACATATTCACGGTATTTATATAAAATACGAGGGTGAAGACTTTGACCATTTAGGTCAGCCCTGTCCTTTGGTTGTAGGCTCTGATATAAAGAAAGATTATTTTGTCGGCGCAGGGTTTGAGTTTTCGGAAAACTCCGTAAAGGTTGATATAGTTGACAGTAATAAAAATATTTTAAGAACCGAAAGTATAAATTTCAAAAGATAAGGCGTGAAAATTATGAAAAGATTAGTCGGCATTTCGATAGGCGGACTTCAGCACAAATACGGAGATAAGCAGGCAATCAAAATTGCCGCCGATATAGGTGCTGATTCTGTTGATTTTACACTCGAATACAAAATCAACGATTTAAGATGTCCCGATTCGCTTTATGCAAAGGGCGATGAAGCGGTAATCAAGTATTATACGGAACTTAAAGAGTATGCCGACAGTTTGGGTATTACCGTAGGTCAAACCCACGGTAAACTCGAGGGCTTTAAGAATAAAAAGGACGAGGACGATGCACTTGTTGCAAATACAAGGTTAGACCTTCTTGCAACCAAGTGTCTGGGCGCTCCCGTTTGCGTAATTCATAATGCCACATCAATCTTTTTGGGCCCAAACCCCGACCGTGAACTTATGCAGTCGCTGAGTCTTGATATGTTTTCCCGTATGCTCCCGTTTGCAAAAGAATACGGTGTTAAGATAGCAACCGAAACATTCGGCGATGCGGTAAGATTTTCGGCGGTTGACTTTTTCGGAGATATAAACGAGTTTGAAGAAGCGTATGCGAATATAAAGAAAATTGAAGAACTTAAAGATTATTTCACTATATGTGTCGATACAGGCCATTCAAATAAGGCTATGCGTTACGGCAACCCGAAACCTGCCGATGTTATAAGAAGACTCGGAAGCGAAGTAACCGTTTTGCACTTAAACGATAATGATACCTTAACCGACCAACACAAAATCCCGATGACGGGAACTATTGACTGGAAAGATGTTTTAGATGCGCTTGAGGAAATAGGATATACGGGAATTTACAATATGGAATGTTCCCTGCATCATTTCGGTGAAGATTTTCAGATAGAAACCGCCGAGTTTGCGGTTAAACTTATGAAATATATGTTGAAAGAGAAATACGGCGAATAATTTTTGAGGGTGCAGTATGAAAGATATTCAAAAACGAATAGAAGAAATTGTCGGCAAAATGTCCTTAAAAGAAAAGATAGGGCAGTTAAACCAGCAGGAATCCCCGACAGTAAACGATATAGAAGAATTTAAAAACCAAGTCCGTAACGGTGAAATAGGCTCAATTCTTATGTCGGTAGGCGCTACTGCGGGAAACGACAGTCAGGGCGAAGTCAATGTAGATTTTTATAATGAACTTCAGCGCATTGCGGTTTGTGAGAGCAAAAGCGGTGTTCCGATTCTTTTCGGCAGAGATGTTATTCACGGCCATAAAACCGTTTTCCCGATTCCGCTTGCTATGACGGCATCCTTTAACGAAGAGCTCATTGAAAAAAGTTTTTCGGATATAGCAAGCGAAGCGTCAAATGACGGTATTCATTGGACATTTACCCCAATGCTCGATTTGAGCAGGGACCCCCGTTGGGGAAGGATAATCGAAGGCACGGGCGAAGACCCGTATTTAGGCTCCCGTGTTGCCCGCGCTGCCGTAAAGGGACTTCAGGGCGATGACCCGTCAAAAGACGGCAAAATGCTTGCCTGTGCGAAACACTTTGTCGGTTACGGCGCTTCGGAGGGCGGCAGAGATTACCATAGAGCCGAAATTTCCGACTATACGCTCAATAACTACTATTTACCTGCCTTTAAGGGTGCGGTTGATGCAGGCGCGCTTACTGTTATGTCGGCGTTCAACGATGTAAGCGGACAGCCCGTTACTTCAAGCAAATACTATTTAACCGATATTTTGAGGGACAGACTTAACTTCAAAGGTTTTGTCGTTTCCGACTATGATGCGGTTTCACAGCTCGTCCGTCAGGGTGTTGCCGAAAATGATGCCGACTGTGCAAATATGTCAATCAGCGCAGGTCTTGATGTGGATATGCACGATAAAATCTATTTAAACCAACTTGAAAGCCTTGTAAATAAGGGACTTTTAAGCGAAGATGTTATAGATACGGCGGTCCGGAGAGTTTTGTTCGTTAAGTTCAAAAAGGGACTTTTCGATAACCCGTATTGCGATAAAAAGACCTACGATAAGGAAAAGCACAGAAAAGATGCGCTCAATATGGCATCTGAATCGGCGGTGCTTCTTAAAAATAACGGCGTTTTACCGCTTGATAAATCTGCAAATGTAGGACTTGTAGGGCCTTTTGTTTATGAACGCAGAAGTCTTTTGGGCAGTTGGACGCTTGACGGCAAAGAGTCCGAAACGCCTAATATGTATGAGGCGATGAAGAATAGGTCAAGGGGCAATATCGAGGCGCTCTCTGCTGTTGGACTCGGTTGGGACAGTTCGGTAAAATGGATGTATAATACAGATGTTACCGTTTTGTGTCTCGGAGAGAGTTGGTCGGCAACCGGCGAACACAGAGCCGTTTCGGATATTTCTTTATCTCCCGACCAGATGTTGCTTATCGAAAAGGCAAGGTCGGCGGGAAAACAGGTTGTGGGCGTTATATTCTGCGGAAGACCGGTTGCAATGCAGGGCGTTGCAGATAATTTCGATGCACTGATTTTTGCGTGGCACGGCGGAAGCGAGGCTGCAAATGCGGTTGCCGATATTATTTACGGCGATACCGTTCCGAGCGGAAGAATGCCGATGACGGTTCTCCGCAAAGCCACACATATTCCGCTTTATTATAATGTAACTTCAAGCGGAAGACCTGTTAATTGCTATTACGGTGAAAATGCGGGAGAATGTTATATTGACAGTCTTTCAACTCCGTATTATCCGTTCGGTTACGGTCTTTCGTATACCGAGTTTAAATACGGCGATATAGAGTGTAAGCAAAATGAGATATTGCTTAAAGACCTTAAAGACGGCAAAAAACTGAGCCTTTCCGTTACCGTTGAAAACATAGGCGGTTATGACGGCAAGGAGACCGTTCAACTTTATATTCACGATAAAATCGCTTCGTATATGCGCCCAATTAAAGAACTTAAAGCATTCAGGAAAGTCCTTATAAGAAAGGGCGAAAGCGAAAAAGTAACTTTTGAAATCGGCTGTGAAGATTTAGGTTATTATTTACCGAACGGCGAATATACTGTCGAAAAAGGCGAAATCGAAGTCTATATAGGCGAAAACAGTCTTACCGATAGGAAAATCACGGTAAATATCAAGTAAAAGGTGAAATTATGAGAATATATGAAAACCCTGAAAAGACAAGTGAAAACAGGAAGGTTTCCTCGGCGTTTTATATTCCGAAAGGAAAGGCGGAATACACTCTTTTAAACGGCGAGTGGGACTTTGCTTATTTTGACAGGGAAATAGATGTTTTAGAGGAAATAGAATTTAAGGATAAAATAACCGTTCCTTCGTGTTGGCAGATTGAGGGATACGAAAACCCGAATTACTCAAATATAAACTACCCCTATCCGTGCGACCCGCCGTTTGTTCCCGATGACAACCCCTGCGGAATTTATAAAAAAACCTTTAATATCGAAAACAAATGGGGAAATATTTATATTTGTTTTGAGGGTGTGTCGTCCTGCGCTTTTTTAAGTGTTAACGGAGAGTATGTCGGATTTACCGAGGGAAGCAGATTAAGAGCGGAATTTGATATTACCGATTTTGTTAAAGAGGGAAGCAACGAAATCACCGTCAAGGTAATGAAATGGTGCGTAGGTTCATACCTTGAAGACCAGGACTGTTTCAGATATAACGGCATTTTCAGAGATGTTTATCTTTTGCAAAGACCTCAAAACCATATCGGAGATATTGAAATTTTGCCGAATGCATCGTCAATAAATATCAAACTTGACGGTAAAGCCGATGTAAAAATTTACGAAGGCGAAAAGTTGCTTGCAGAGGCAAGTATGGAAAACGAATTTACATATTCGCCCGAAAGCCCTGTTTTGTGGAATGCCGAAAAGCCTTTTCTTTACAGGGTGGAGATTTCAAGGCTCGGCGAAATCATAACTCTTTATGCAGGACTCCGCGATATAAAAATAAACAGTAAATACGAACTTTTAATAAACGGTCAGTCGGTAAAACTGAAAGGCGTAAACCACCACGATACGAGTAAATTCCGCGGTTGGTGCCAAACAAAAGAGGAAATCGAAAAAGACCTTCTTTTGATGAAAAAACTGAATATAAACTGTATAAGAACTTCGCATTATCCCCCCGTTCCGCAGTTTATTGAAATGTGCGATAAATTGGGCTTTTATGTAGTTTGCGAAACCGATATAGAAACCCACGGTTTTGCAAGAAGAACGGCAGGAGGCAACGGTTACGATGTATATTCTAACGATTGGCCCTGCTCAAAGCCCGAATGGGAGCACGAGCATGTTGACAGAATGTCAAGAATGGTAGAAACATTTAAGAATTTTGCAAGTATTATTATGTGGTCAACGGGCAACGAAAGCGCACACGGCAGAAACCATGTTAAAATGATAGAGTGGGCGAAGAAGCGCGATAACACCCGTCTTGTTCACTGTGAGGACGCGTGCCGAAAGGGACAGTTCCATAACTCCGATGTTTATTCTATGATGTATCTTCCGATTGATAAACTTGAAGATTTGGCGGAGTCTAATGATATTGACCGTCCGATATTCCTTTGTGAGTATTCTCACGCTATGGGTAACGGCCCCGGAGATGTTTGGGACTATGCGGAAACATTCTATAAATATCCGAAAACAATAGGCGGATGTATCTGGGAATGGGCAGACCATGTTGTAACCGATAAGAACGGAGTAGAGCGTTACGGAGGCGACTTTGAGGGCGAACTTACGCACGACAGTAATTTCTGCTGTGACGGACTTGTGTTTGCCGACCGCAGTTTTAAAGCAGGCTCTCTTGAAGCGAAGGCGGCGTATCAGCCGATAATCACCGGTTATAAGGACGGTAAACTTTCGGTTTATAACGCATATGATTTTACAAATTTAAATGAGTTCAGCCTTAAAACCGAAATTAAGGTTGACGGCAAAACCGTTTGGGAAAACATTCAAAATCTTGACCTTTGTCCTCACTGCACTGCAGTGATTGATATTGACTGTGAGAATAAAGAATGTTCTTACGGCGCATATCTTAATGTAACGCTTAAAAGCAAAACGGAAGATGTTGCGTTTGTGCAGTATGAGTTGCCGTTCACACGCATAAAGCAAAATAAAGAGGAAACGCTTGCGGCTTTAAGCGAAGATAAATTTAACATCTATGCAAAGTCAGATAAATTTGAGTATACCTTTTCAAAACATTACGGAACATTTACGGAAATTAAGGTAAACGGCAAGGAACAACTTGCCGATAAGGTTAAACTTTCGGTATTCAGAGCGCCCACCGATAATGACAGAAACATCATTTACAAATGGGCAAATATGAATATCTGGGAGGGCGAGAATTTAGATGTTTCGTTTTCAAAGATTTACGATTGCAAGACAGAAAACGGAAAAATCGTAGTAAACGGCTCGATTGCAGGTATATCAAGAGTGCCCGTTTTGCATTACACTAATACCGTTACGGTAACAAGCGAGGGCGAGATAAACTTTGCTCTAAAAGTAAAAGTAAGGGACGGCGCCTGCTATCTGCCGAGACTCGGCTTTGAATTTCCCCTTAGAGAAAACGCAAACGAATTTGAATATTTCGGTATGGGCCCGTATGAGAATTATCTTGATATGCACCATGCCTGCTCGGTAGATTTCTATAAGAGCACTGCCGAAAAAGAGTATGTAAATTATGTGCGTCCCCAAGAGCACGGCAATCATATTAAAACAAACACCTTAAAAATCGGCGGTTTGGAATTTAATTCCGATAAATGCTTCCAATTTAACGTTTCAAATTACAGCATAGAGGAACTTTATAAGGCAAATCATACCGACGAACTCAAAAAAGACGGCAAAGTCCATCTTCGTATAGATTATAAGGTGTCCGGCCTCGGCTCTAATTCGTGCGGACCTAAACTTAGTGAAAAATATCAGCTTTGCGAAAAAGATATAGAATTTTCGTTTTCCGTAAAGCCGATAAAATAAAAAGAGTTAAGAGGGGAATTTGAAATGGCAGAAGAGAGTTTGGAAGCCTCAAATAAAAAACGGCAGTATATATCAATATTCCTGTGCTGGTTTGCGTATGTGGCGGTGTATTTCGGAAGATACAGTTTCAGTGCAAACATATCGCTTGCCGAAGCAGATTACGGTGTTTCGCACGCCGAAGCAGGACTTGTCATGACATTTTTCTCGGTTGCTTACGGGTGCGGACAGTTAGTTCACGGTGTTTTGTGTAAGCGTTATAACAGAAAATGTATAGTGTCGGTTGCGCTTGTTGTTGCAGGTGTTGCGAATTTGCTTTACTTTATCGGTATTCCGTTTTTCGCGGTAAAATACCTTTGGCTTATAAGCGCTGTGTTCCAGTCGATTTTATGGCCGATGCTTATGCAGATAATAAGCGAAAATGTGGGCGCAAAACTTATGAAAACGGCGATACTCGTTATGAGCACAACCACATCTATGGGCACACTTTGTATTTACGGTTTGAGTGCCGCTTTTGCAACACCCAAAACATATAAACTTACATTTTTAATCGGTTCATTTATTATATTTTCGGCTTCGGTTATTTGGTTTTTGCTTTATAAACCGGGCGGATATATAAGAATGAATTTCAATAAAGGCAAAGAAACCAAACATCAAAAACTCTCGGTATATTTCATACTCCCCATAATTTTGTTGGGAATTTTCGGTATGATTTCCAACTTTTTAAAGGACGGAGTTCAAACCTGGGTTCCCGTAATACTTAAACATATAAAACCCGATTTGCCCGATAATTTCTCAATACTTTTAACCCTCGTGTTACCCATCTTCGGAATTTTCGGTGCAACCCTTGCGGTTTTTGTAAATAAGGTTGTAAGAAAAGTAATTGTGCTTGCAATGCTTTTTATCGGTGCTGTGGCGTTGGTCAACTTTACAGTAATCAAATTTCAGGATAATCTTGTTGTTGCGGTTGTTTCATTCGGCTTGCTTGAATTGCTGCTTCACGGTGTAGCCAATATCACCGTAAGTATTTTCCCCTTAAGTATGAGAGAAAAAATGAGCACGGGCGCACTTGCGGGTGTGCTTAACGGTGCTTCTTATTTAGGCAGTGCCGCAAGTTCGTTCACACTCGGCAAAATCGCCGATGTTTCGGGTTGGAGTATGGTGTTTGTAACACTTTTCGGCGCATCAGTCGCCGCACTTATTTTCGGCGCAGTCTATTTGATTTTCTCAATAAAATTCAAAGAGTTAAGAGTGTAAAAATTAACAGTTTATTTAATTTTGGTGTTTAAAAATTTGTTAAAATACAATTTGGAATATTAAATTCTTGGAGGAATAGGTATGATAAATGTTACCGGACTTTCAAAAAGATACGGTTCGCATCTTGCCGTAAACGATGTAAGTTTTAACATCGAAAAAGGCGAAGTAATCGGTTTTTTGGGACCTAACGGTGCAGGCAAATCAACCATTATGAATATCATAACGGGTTATTTGTCGATGACAAAAGGAAAGGTTACAGTGGACGGTTTCGATATTGCGGAATATCCCGAACAGGCAAAAAAGAAGATAGGCTATCTTCCCGAAATACCGCCTTTGTATACCGATATGAAGGTGAGGGAATATCTTGAATTTATATATGACCTTAAAAAGGTCAAATTCCCCAAAAAAGCGCATATTGATGAGGTTTTAAGACTTGTCAAAATCGACCATGTTGCAGGGAGACTCATTAAGAATCTTTCAAAGGGATACAGGCAGAGGGTAGGCTTCGCTCAGGCACTTGTAGGCAACCCCGATGTGCTTATTTTGGACGAGCCTACGGTAGGTCTTGACCCCAAACAGATAATAGAAATAAGAAATCTTATAAGCAAACTCGGAAGAAATCACACCATTATTCTTTCTTCCCATATTCTTTCGGAAATTCAGGCTGTTGCTCAGCGTGTAATAATCATAAACAGAGGTCAGATAGTAGCCGACGATACAGTTGAAAGTCTTTCGCAGAAACTTTCAAGCAATAAAGCGCTTACCGTCAGAATTATGTGTGACGAGGAGAAAATGCTCGATGCACTTAAAAAGGTTGAGGGCGTAGAGTCGGTTTCGTCGCTCGGCAGGGCGGAAAAGGGCGCATACGATTTTGTTATTGAGCCTCAAAGCGGAGAAGATGTAAGGGCTGCCGTATTTGACCGTGTTGTTTCTATGGGTAAAAAGATTTTATCGTTTAAGGACGATGCGATGTCGCTCGAGCAGGTATTTTTAAGACTTACCGAAGCGGACGATGATGAATTAAAGCGTATGCTCGGCGGTGCGGAAAGTTCCGAAAAGACTGCCGATACCGTTACAGAAGAAACAAATGAGGAAGGAGAGCAGGAAAATGAAAGCAGTATTTAAAAGAGAATTCAAGGCATATTTCCAAACCCCGATAGGTTTTATAGTTCTTGCCGCTTTCTACTTCTTTTTGGGACTTTATTTTTCCATGATTTACAGTCAGGGCGCTCCGAATATGGAACTTGTCATAATGGCTATGTCGGTAGTTGCGGTTTTCACTCTGCCGATACTTACAATGCGTCTTATGAGCGAGGACAGACGCCAAAAGGTAGACCAGGTGCTTATCACAGCCCCTGTTAAACTCACATCAATAGTCCTCGGCAAGTTTTTTGCGGCGATGAGCGTTTTTGCACTTTGCTTTGCACCTACGGTTATTTTTGAAATAATCGTTGCAACAAAGGTCAGCGTAAATATCTTTTCATATATTTATTCGCTTTTTGGTATGATGCTTTTGGGCGGCGCTCTGATAGCAATAGGTATGTTTATTTCCTGCCTTACGGAGAGTCCCGTAATTTCCGCAATTTTAACGCTTGTGATAAATATTTTGGTGCTTTATATGTCTAACTTCGCAAGTATTGTAAAAAATTCGTTTATTGCTTCAATATTTGAAAAGGCGGCGTTCATTTCGGCTGCCGAGAATTTCAGCGAAAACATATTCAGCATACCCGATGTAGTTTATTTCTTGAGTATTATAACCGCTTTTGTCTTTTTGAGTGTCCGTTCGCTCGAAAAGAGAAGATGGTCTTAAAACGGGGGGTGCTTTAAATGGAAGAAAATAAAAATATCAACGACCTCGAAAACACCGAAACAACCGAAATAACCGAAATAACCGAAACCGAGGCTAAGCAAGAAACCAAAAAGGCAAAAATTTCCGTAAAGGAACTTTTAAAGTCCAAAAAGCCGAAAAAAATCAAAAACGATGCACTTCTTAAAAAGGGCAGTTATTCGTTGGCGGTTACGGCGATAGTCCTTGCAGGACTTATCGTGCTTAATATTCTTGTGGGTGCGCTCTCAAAGCGTGTTCCGCTTGATTTTGACTTTTCTTCGGATAAAAAAAGTTCGCTTTCCGAAGAAAATATCAAGTATTTAAAGAATGTTGACCGCGATGTAAAAATAATCTTTTGCGCCGATGACGAGTCATACGAAAGTTATATGAGTTACTATGCACAGCAGTATGGCGTTCAGTCGGGCGGTCAGGATTACTATAAGCAGACCTTGAAAATGGTTAAAAAATATGCCGACTATAACGGTAAAATCGACCTTGAATTTGTAGACCCTCAAACCTCCGATTTTTCGAAGATTTCCTCGAAGTATTCCGGTGAGCAGATTGCTTACGGCGATATTATAGTAACTGCCGAGAAAAACGGAACAGAGCGTCATAAGATAGTTAAGTTCACGGATATATATTCGCTCGAGAGTGATGAAACCTATGCGGCGTATGGTGTTTCGAGTTCCAATATTACGGGCAATAATATTGAGAATGCCTTAACGGGTGCCGTTTCATATGCTTTGAGCAATAAGGATAAAAAAATCGCCTTTATTACGGGACATTCCTCGGATGATAACACGGCAGACTATAAGTCATTGCTTTCGGATAATAACTATAAGACAGAGGAAATTTCCGATAAGGTTGTAAAGAAGATTTCAAAAGACTACGATGCCGTGGTAATTGCCGCTCCTTCAACCGACTTTATGGCGGAGGAATTATCTGCGATTTCGGAATTTCTTGATAACGACAGCAAACTCGGTAAGGGACTTATCTTCTTTGCCGATGCGAGAGCGCCATACCTTACAAATCTTTACGATTTCCTTGATGAATGGGGTATTTCGGTAGAAGAAGGTGTTTTGTTTGAAACGGACGAGAACAATCATATGCCCGATGAGCCGACCACAATAGGTTCGTTTGATACGGGAGAAGATAAAATCACTTCCGATATGCAACTCTTTATAACGGGAGAGAATGTTCCGTTTACCGCTTCGTTCCAAAAGCGTGACAGTATGTCGGTTACGGCACTTGCTTCCACACCCGAGCCCGAAACTTGCATAGCCGCGCCCAAAGGCTCGAATAACGAGTTTAAGGATGCCGGCTCTTATGAGAAAAAGAGTTATAAGACGGTTTTGCAGTCCGAAAAACTTGATTACGGCGAAGATAATGAGGAACTGAAAAGTTATGTAATGGCGTTTTCAAGCCAGTATTTTCTTTCGTCGCAGTATAACGAGATGTCGGGCGTTTCAAATAAGAATTTGACCTTGGCGCTTACCGACCGTGCCTGCGGTGTTGAAAACAGCGATATTTCATTTGTAACCAAGAGCATAGCAAATGAGAGTTTTGCCGAGTCGGTTACACAGGCAAAGAGCAATTTGATTTTGATTATATTTATGATTTTATTACCGCTTGCTATGATTGCAACGGGAATATATGTATTTATTAAGAGAAAGAATGCATAAATTATGAGCGATTTTTTCGATGATGAAAATTTAGATACAGAGGAAAATTCCTCTCTGAAAACTGAAGAAAAGCAACAGCCGCAGCCTAAAAAACTTCTGCCTAAAGTTATCGCACTTGTTGTTGCACTTGCAATACTTGTGGGCGGGACGGTAGCCGTTATTAAACTTATTCCCGAAAAGGAAGATGAAACGCCGAATGCAAGCGGTTTTGAGCAAATAAGCGTTTTATCGGTAGACCAAAATGATGTTTCTTTTGTTACGGTTGCCAATAAAAACGGCACATTCAAATTTGTCGGCGAAACCGAGAAGTCAGATTCTTCCGAAAGCGGCGAAGATGCGCAAACAAAGAAATGGTATGTTGAGGGAATCGAACGAGAAAAGACCGATACCTATACCGTTTCGGGCGTTGTTGAGAGCGCTCTCAATGTAACCGCAATAAGAAAGGTAACGGCAAAAACCGAAGAAGAATGCGGACTTAAAGATGTTTCGGGCAATTCCGAAGACCTTGCTTTCGTTCAGATAAATAAGACCGATAATTCGGCAGTTACGCTTAATTTCGGCGATGCTTCGCCTGATAATTCGGGTGTGTATCTTAAGGTTTCCGGCAGTGATGATATTTATCTTGTAAATGCCGAGGTAAAGGAAAACTTTATCTTTGATAAGTTTAAATTTGCCTCCGCCGCCTCACTTCCCAAGCCCACGAGCGACGGTATCGAATCTTATTTCGAGAATGATACGCTGTATAAATTTGATTCAATGACCGTGTCGGGCAAAAACTATGATAAACCTCTTGTCATAGTGCCGAATACCGATAAATCGTTCTCCGATTTTATTCCGTATAAGATTACCTCTCCCGACGAGCATTATGCCGATAAAATTGACGGTTTGCTAAACCTTTTCAGTCAGGGCGTTACGGCTGCGGGCGCGTATTCTTATAATGCAGAAGATGCAAAGAGTTTCGGTCTTGATACACCCGACCTTACCGTTACACTTAAAATTGCATCAAAGCAGTGGACTTATTCTTTTAAACTTCAAGAAGACGGTAATTATGCCGCTTCGGCGAGCGGAGGAGAGTTTGTTTATAAGGTTTCGGCAGATGTTTTAAGCGAAGTCACCGATAAAAAAGCCACCGATTATTATTCTTCGGTTTTGTGCCTTTTCTCAATAGATAAACTAAAGGGCTTTTCTGTTACCTCCGAAGAAAAAGCGTATGATTTCGGTATAAAGGCGAATGAGGACGAGGACGCTGAGGACAGATATATAATAACAAGCGGAAAAGAAAAAATAGACTGTAAGAGTTTCCAAAATCTTTATCAGTATGTTGTGTCGCTTACCTGTTACGATTATACGGTAGGCGAGGCAAAGGGCGAAACCGTAACATTAAAGTTTGACTTTAAGGACGAAGACCCTGCAATAATAACCTTTACCCGTTTTGACGATACAAAGTATCAGTATTCTCTGAACGGCAAGCCGATAGGCAAAGTGCCGTCGTCTAAGATAAATAAACTTTTAAAATATGTCAAAAAAGTCGCCTCGGGCGAAAAAATAGACGGACTCAATTAGGTCTTGAACAAAAATAAAAAAGCACGGAGTTTTTTGGGGACTCCGTGCTTTTTGCTGTATAAAAACTTATATAACGGTAATTTTAACCTTGTTGGCATTAAAAGATTTAAGTATTTTTTCGGGAATTTTGTTTTTTGAATCGGTAACGACAGTGCTGATATTTTCAAGTTTGCAATGTCTGTAAACCGATTTTTTGCCGAATTTTCCGCTGTCGGCGACAAAAATAACCTTTGAGGAAGATTTTATCATAGCCGTCATAACCGTTCCTTCGTCGGTTGAGGCGCACATAGCACCCGATTCGTCAATTCCCACACCGCTTATTACGGCAATATCGGCGTGGTATTTTTCTACACCCGACACAACTTCGGCACCGTATGTAATATGCTCCTGCGCATTTATGTTACCGCCTAAAAGCAGGGTTGTTTGGTTTTTATCGCCCGATTTTGCAATGGTTTCGGCAACGGCAAGAGAATTTGTTATAACTGCCGTATCGGGGAATTTAGCCTTAAAACCTGCAATCGCTTCGGTGGTAGTCCCCGAAGATAAAAACACGGTTTTTGCGTTTTTAAGCATATCGGCAACAAAACTTCCGAGTTCTCTTTTTACCGCCTCGTTGGTAGTCTTGCGTTTTGCGTATTCGTCTTCGTAGGAATTTGTGTTTACGGGAACCGCACCGCCGTGCACCTTTTCAAGCACACCCTCGGCACAAAGAGTATTTATGTCACGACGCACCGTTTCAAGCGATACATCAAGTTCTCTTGCGATTTCGCTTATGACGATTTCACCGTCTTTTAAAGCGGTTTCTTTTATTAAGTTTTTCCGTGCATTTGAAAGCATAGCCATCATTTCCCCTTCTTGTTTTTTGAGTATACCACATTATAAAAAATTTTTCAATAAACTTGTGGCGTTTTGTTGACTTTTGTGGCGTTTTGTTGTATAATTATTTTGCAAAATATAAAGGGAGGTCTTTACATGAAGACTGATGTATTGGTGATTGGCGCCGGCGCTGTCGGAACCGCAATCACAAGAGAACTCACCAAGTATAATCTTGATGTTGTATGCGTAGATATGCGTGAAGATGTCGGCGGTGACTGTTCTAAAAGTAACTCTGCCATTATCCATACGGGATATGACGCAAAGCCGGGAACGCTTGAATCTGAACTTGTTGTTTCCGCAAACCCTGCTTATGATAAACTCACAAGGGACTTGGATATTCCCTTTGAGCGCATAGGCGCAATTCTTCCTGCGATAACCGACGAACAGTTTGAGCAGTTGCCTGCCATTAAGGAAAAAGCAGTAAAGAATAGGGTTTACGATGTAGAGTTTCTGTCAAAAGAGCAGATACTCGAAATGGAGCCTAACATCAATCCCGATGTTAAGGGCGGTCTTTATATTCCGAGAGAAAGCATTATCGACCCGTTTTTGTTCGTAGTTGCAATGGCTGAAAATGCCGTAGCAAACGGTGCAAAATTCCTCCTTTCAACAAAGGTTACGGGTATCCGTAAGGAAGGCGGCCGAGTTGTAGGCGCAGAAACCACAAAAGGATATATCGAGGCAGATTATATAATAAATGCCGGCGGTCTTTTCTGCGATGAGGTTGCGTCATTTGTGGGCAAGGACGAATACAAGGTTGTTCCGCGTAAAGGTCAGTTCTATATACTTGATAAGAACACCTCCTGCAAAGTAAATCATATAGTATTACCTATCCCGACCGCTACCACAAAGGGTAAACTTATGACTCCCACCATTCACGGCAATATGCTCGTAGGCCCCACTGCCGAAGATTTGGAAGATAAGTTCGATAAGTCAACAAATAAAGCAGGTCTTGACTCTATCCGTGAAGATGTTACAAAACTGATTCCGAATGTCAGACTTCAGGATACCATCACCCAGTATGCAGGACTCCGTGCAAACCGTAACCCCGAGGGACTTAACATTGACACATACGAAGATGTTAAGCACTATGTAAACCTTTCGGGCGTTCGTTCAACGGGACTTACAAATTCAATTTCCTGCGGAACATATGTTGCAAACCTTCTTAAAAATATGGGACTTAATATGGTATGGAAAGATAACTTCATTGAGAAGCGTAAAGGCATAGTCCGTATTAAAGATTTACCGAAAGAGGAACAGCATAAGAAGATTCTCGAAAATCCGCTTTACGGTAACATAGTATGCCGTTGCGAAACAGTAACCGAGGGAGAAATCGTTGATGCCATTCATTCACCTATCCCTGCAACTACGGTAGACGCCGTAAAGCGCAGACTCCGTGCGGGAATGGGAAGATGCCAAGGCGGTTTCTGCGGACCTAAGGTAATAGAGATTATTGCCCGTGAATTGGGAATAGAGCCTAAGGATGTCCGCAAGAACAACAGCGAATCATATATGGTTTGCGGAAAGGTTAAATAAGGTGCAATTATGTATAAGATAAATTGTGATGTTTGCGTTGTCGGCGGCGGACCTGCCGGACTTTCCGCAGCAGTTGCCGCAAAAAAGCAGGGTGCGAAAGATGTTCTCATAGTTGAGCGTGATGAAGCATTAGGCGGTATTTTACAGCAGTGTATCCACCCTGGCTTCGGTCTTAAACTTTTCAGTGAGGAATTAACCGGCCCCGAATATTTCGGCAGATTTGTAAAACAGGCAAAAGAGTTAGGAGTTAAGACCTTGCTTAACAGTATGGTGCTTGAGGTAAATGAAAATACCGTTATCTGCATAAGTTCAGAGTTCGGTGCCTGTGAAATCACGGCAAAGGCAATAGTTCTTGCAATGGGCTGCCGGGAGAGGACCCGTGCAAACATAGTAATTCCGGGCACCCGTCCTGCCGGTGTTTATACAGCAGGAACGGCACAGCGCCTTATGAACCGCCAAAATGAAATGGTCGGTAAGAAGGTTGTTATTTTAGGTTCGGGCGATATCGGTATGATTATGGCACGCCGTATGACATTAGAGGGCGCAAAGGTTGAGGCTGTTGTTGAACTTATGGACTTTCTTGCAGGTCTTACAAGAAACCGTGTTCAGTGTCTTGACGATTTCGGAATACCGCTTATGCTTTCACACACTATTGTTGACATTAAGGGTAACGACCGTGTTAAGAGCGTAGTTATAGCAGAGGTTGACCAAAACAAACAGCCTATTAAGGGCACCGAAAAGGAAATCGAGTGTGATACGCTTCTTCTTTCGGTAGGTCTTATTCCCGAAAATGAGATTTCCAAAAAAGCAGGTATCGAGTTGTCGCCGATAACCAACGGTCCCAAGGTCAACCAGTTTATGCAGACCAACATTCCGTCGGTATTTGCCTGCGGAAATGTAGTCCATGTAAACGACCTTGTTGACAATGTATCGACCGAGAGCGCATCGGCAGGAAAAAGCGCCGCTTTGTATGCGGAGGGAAAACTTGTTTCAGATAATGCAATAGAGGTTAAAACGGGTGAGAATGTTCGCTATGTTTGTCCGCAGACCGTTGTTCCGGCTGAAGGCAAGGTTGAACTCTATTTCCGTGTTATGAAACCGCAGAAAAAGGTTGAACTTTCGGTTTGCGACGGAGATAGGGTATTGACAAAGCGAAAAGCCATAAAGGTTAACCCGGGCGAGATGGAAAAACTCGTTATAGATGCTAAAGATGTTAAATCTTTAACCGTTTCAGTCAAGGAGGCTTGAAGTTTATGAAAAAGCAAATCATTTGCACCGTTTGTCCTACCGGTTGCACCATAACTGTTGAGGGCGAAGGTAAAAATATAACAAGCATAGAGGGCTTTACATGCCCGCGCGGAAAACAGTATGCGGAAAATGAGTTTGTTTCTCCAGTAAGAATTTTAACTTCAACCGCTAAAATTTCCGGCACAAAGAGTCCGCTTATTGCAGTAAGAAGCAAAACACCCGTTCCCAAGGATAAACTTTTTGACTGTATGGACGAAATCCGCAAACTCAATTTAAAGGCTCCCGTAAAAACAGGCGATGTCCTTATTGAGAATGTTTGCGGAACCGGCGTTGACATTGTTGCTTCGGGCAACGCAGAATAAACGCCTTAAAAGTAAGATTTACTTATACACGCAGGTAATTTTGTTAAATTGCCTGCGTGTTTTTTGTATGGTATCACGGCAAATATTTCTTGACAGTAATACATCATCAATATATACTATAAATGTATAAATATGTGTAATTTGAGCGAGGTATTTGCCTTGATGAAATATTTAATAAAATTAAGAAAGACGGTAATGTTTCTTGTAAAAGTAATTATCGTTCTTGCGCTCACGGCAAGTTTTGTCGATACCTGGAATAACTACTATATTGAATCGCTTTTCAGTAATAAAGGTAACTATTTGGTTATTTTTTCGTTTATCTTTATTCTTTCGGTCTTTGCGTCGCTTTACAGTGCGTTCAGTATCGGAATTTACCGCACCCACGAGATTATATACAGTTTTTCGCTTGCAACCGTTTTCACCGATGCGATAATGTATCTTGAATTGAGTCTTATCGCCCGTGAACTTGTAGCGGTTTTGCCTATGATGATTTGTCTTGTTTATCAGGTGGCGGTAATCTTCCTTTGCGCCTTTTGTGCCAACACAATTTATTTTAAACTTTACAGTGCAAGAAGAATAGTTGCGCTTTTCAGCGATGAGGCAAAAGGGTTTGAACTTATCAAAAAGATGGGCGTTATCTCCGAGAGGTTTAAGATTGAGTGCGGACTTAATGTTGAGCATACCGATATGGAGGTAATAAAGCGGAATATAGATAAATACGATGCCGTTGCGATATGCGATATAGATAAAGAAAAGCAAAAGGAAATCATATCCTATTGCTATACAAATCAAAAGCGCACTTATCTTTTACCCGATATTACCGATATTATTCTGAATAACGGATATGAAATTCAAATCGGGGATACTCCCGTTATTATGAGCCGAAACAGAGGACTTACGGCAGAGCAGGCTTTTATAAAGCGTATAGCGGATATAGTGCTTTCGCTTATAGGAATTATTTTAACAAGTCCCATTATGCTTGTTTGTGCGTTTGCCATTAAACTTGATGACGGCGGCAGTGTGTTCTTCCGTCAAAACAGGGTTACAAAAGGCGGAGAGATATTTAATATTTTAAAGTTTCGCTCGATGGTTGAAAACGCCGATAAAGACGGTGCAAAAAAAGCCGAAAATAAAGACGACCGCATAACAAGGGTGGGTAGGGTAATAAGAGCCTGCCGTGCGGACGAACTTCCCCAGCTTTTCAATATTTTAAAGGGCGATATGTCGATTGTGGGACCGCGCCCCGAGAGGATAGAGAATGTATACGAGTATACAAATCTTTACCCCGAGTTTGATTTAAGGCATAGGGTAAAAGCAGGTCTTACGGGATATGCTCAGCTTTACGGAAAGTATAATACTTCGGCGGAAGATAAACTCAATATGGACTTAATCTATATTGAAACATATTCGCTTTTAAAAGATTTAAAACTGATGATTTTAACATTTAAGGTGCTGTTTATGAAAGAAAGCACCGAGGGGTTTGATTCAAGCGCAAACAGCAATATAAAAAAGCCTAATGTAAAAATAAACGATGAGGGGGATGACAATGGCATTTGATGCTGCATTAGTTGTTTTGGCTGCAGGTATGGGAAGCCGTTTCGGCGGTCTAAAACAGATAGAGCCTATCGGACCTAACGGCGAGGCACTTCTTGACTTTTCGGTTTACGATGCCAAAAAGGCTGGTTTTACAAAGGTTGTTTTCATAATAAAACACGCAATCGAGAAAGAGTTTAAGGAAACTGTAGGAAAACGGATAGAAAAGATAATCGAAACCGAGTATGTTTTTCAGGAAACCGATGTTTTGCCTGAAGGTTTTGTTTGTCCGGAAACGAGGGAGAAACCTTGGGGAACGGGACACGCAATTTACTGCTTAAAGGATATTGTAAAAACTCCTTTTGCGGTAATAAACGCCGATGATTATTACGGTTTTGAGGCGTATTCGCAAATTTACAATCAACTTAAAAAGCAGACGGGCAATTACTGTATGGTAGGTTTTCGTTTGCAAAACACCTTAACCGATAACGGCTCGGTTTCAAGAGGGGTTTGCGAAGTTGATAACGGTAAGTTAGTCTGTGTTACCGAACGCACAAAAATAGTGAACTGTAAGTATACGGAAGACGGCGAAACATGGATACCGCTTCCGCCCGATGCGGTTGTTTCAATGAATATGTGGGGTTTTATGCCCGATATTTTCACCTATACCGAAAAGTATTTGGCAGATTTTTTAAATGAAAATATAAACGCCCCGAAAGCCGAATTTTATCTTCCGTCTATTGTCACACGGCTTATGGAAAACGGCATAAAAGAGGTTGATGTCCTTATAGCCGAAGAAAAGTGGTATGGGGTTACATATAAGGAAGATAAAGAAGATGTTAAAAAAGCACTGAACGAAAAAATCAGTGCAGGTGAATATAAATTTTAAAGGAGAAAAAATTATGAACAAGAAACTCATAGCGGGAATTATAGCGGCGGCAGTTGCTTTGGCGGTGGCAATAATTCTTATCATCACACTTTCAGGCAAATCAAGAATCAGTCTTAAAAAGGACAAGGAAACAAAGAAAGAAACATCTTCCGCTTCGGATACAAAGAGTCCCGAAAAAGAAGACTCAAACGAAAAAGGCGGAGAAACCAATGTTTCTTTCGGCACAACCGAAACCAAAAAAGACACGATAGAAACACCCGACGTAGTAGTAAAGAAGGGCGTTAATTCGGTAAATGTTCCTATTTATGTAAATAATAATGACGGTATGTGTGCGGCAAGAGTTTTCGTAACCTTTGATACAAAATATTTCAGTTACTCGAATGTTACCGAGGGCGATATATTCTCTGATTGCGTAGGCAATTTTAAAGACGGTAAGGTAACACTTGTTTTAACAACGGGTGACGATATTCACAATGTTAAGGGTGCAGGCGTTGCGGCAAATCTTGTTTTAACTCCCAAGAGCAACACTCCCGCAGGAACTTATGAGGTTAAGGTTGAAAAAGAGTCAGAGTTTGCAAATAATAATGACCAATTTGTAAAACCCGAAGTTAAGGCGGCAAACATAATCATTCAGTAAAATTAAAATTATAACAGAGCTCTTTTTAACAAAAGAGCGCTGTTTTGTTCTTTTTTATTATTTTAAAGCATATCCTTTAATAAAAGGATGGCGATAAAAATGAATGAATATTATCCCGAAGGTTTCAGAAAAGAGCCTTATTTAAGTGAAAGCAGACTTATAAATCTTTCGGCGCTTATTAAGGCAAAAGAAGACCGAACAATACTCGAAGCACGGGTAATTATGTGTGACAGCGACCGCAATATGACACTCGACCTCGGCGGAATTAAGGGAATAATACCGCGCGATGAGGGCGCACTCGGCGTAAAAGAGGGCAGAACAAAGGATATTGCACTTATTTCACGGGTAGGAAGAACGGTATGCTTCACCGTAACCGATATTTTAAGCGGAAACGACGGAAAACTGTTTGCGATGCTTTCGAGGAAAAACGCGCAGGAACTCTGCGTAAAAAACAGGATTTCAAGGTTTGAAGTGGGCGATGTAATAGATGCACGGGTAACACACCTTGAAAATTTCGGTGCGTTTTGCGATATAGGATGCGGAAACATTGCGCTTTTGCCGATAGACCTGATTTCCGTTTCGAGAATTTCCCACCCGTCCGACCGATTTTTTGTAGGTCAGAATATACGGGCGATAATAAGCAAAATAGATGAAGACGGCAGGATAACTTTAAGCCATAAAGAACTTTTGGGAACATGGCAGGAGAATGCCGAAAAGTTCACGATAGGCGAAACCGTTTCGGGAATAGTAAGGAGTATTGAGGATTACGGAGTTTTCGTTGAACTTGCTCCCAATCTTGCAGGACTTGCCGAGCGCAAAGAGGGATTGAAAGTAGGTCAGAGAGCAAGTGTATATGTAAAAAACATAATACCCGAAAAAATGAAGGTAAAACTTGTAATTATAGATACTTTCGAAGAGATAAAACGCCATAAATTCGAGTATTTTTATACGGGCGATAAAATAGAGCATTTTTGCTATTCGCCCGACTGTTCGGAAAAGTTGATTTATTCGGAATTTACATAATAAAAACCCGATGAAGCATAAAAACTTCATCGGGAATTTTTTGTTTTAGGTTTCAACCGTTTCTTCCGAAACTTCGGGCAGTCCCGTAAGTGAAGTGAGAATTGATAAAAGCCCCGAAATGAGAGCGGAACTTAAAACCACTTTCCAGTTGATTTCACATATCATAGCCGAAGTGCCGATGGTGGCAATTGCGGTTTGGGAAACTGTTTTTATCGCACGCACGGCGGCGGCTTTGAGCCAAACTTTTGATTTTATTTTCACACTATCACCTTTACTTTAATATTTCGTTAACCCTTTTTTGAACGGCAGAATAACTGTATCCTGCCGCAGATAAGCGTTGCTTCCGCTCGGCGCCGTTGCCCCAAAGACCTCTTATAACTTCACGCGCCAAGTCCTCAACCGATTTGGTTTGGGCAGTTTGAACTTTTGCGGGAGCCGAAACGGGTTTGCTTGCAGGTGCCGATGCAATTTTTGTAAGTTTGCCTTTTTCGGCTAAAACTTCAACACACGCCGAGGCTACCTGGTCGGCAAATTTATCGGTTAAGATAATCGGGGTGTCGGCAGTTGAGTCCATAAAACCGCATTCGAGCAAAACGGCAGGCATACTGCTCTCTCTTACTTCGTGTAAGTCCTGCTTTTGAAGCGGAACGGCACGGTTGCCCTTAAGACCTGTTTTGGCGATAACACGGTTATAAAGTGCCTTTTGCCATTCGTTTGTAGGGGAGCCGTCCTTTATTGATTTATAGACAATGGCAATAACACCGCCTCCCGACTTTCCGTTAACCCCTGCGTTGTGGTGAATAGCAAGATAAAAATCTGCGCCGAAACTGTTTGCCTTATCTGTGCGCTTTTTTAATGCAATGTCGGTTTTGCCGGTCGTATCGTCAAGACGGATAATTTGGTAACCCGAATACGCCTTTAATTTTTCTTCGATTTTGTTGCAAATTCGGGAGTTAAGAGACCACTCTCTTGTTTCGTTTTTATCTATCGACTTTAAACATCTTTTGCCCGCAGTGTTTAGTCCGTGTCCTGCGTTAAGTGCAATTTTGAACATAAATATCCTCCTTTTTTTCGGTCGGTAATATCATTAGTTTTGAATACAACTCGGTGGCAACATCGTTGCCGCCTAATTTATGATATGCTTTATATGCTTTTTCGAGAGACTCTTTTGCATAAATGGGTATAAATTTCCGTGCGGTGTATTTGTCGTATGAACGGATAATTTCCGCACGAAGCAAACATTGAAGACCGCTTTTTAAGGCTTTGTTTTTGTTTGTTAAGGTCGCAACAAATGTTGCAACGCCTCCGCAGATAAACGGGATAAGCCATTTAATAATTAAATCTGCCATATTAAACGATGTAAGCAAGGGAGTCAAATATTTCTTGGTCTGTTGCGAAAACACCCGAAATTTTAAACTCGCTTGCGTTGAACTGAATATCGGCAGCGGAAAGAGATGTTTTGATTTTTCTTGTATAAAGCGGAAGTGACGGCTTAAAAGCACTCGGTAAATTCAAAAGATTTGAGTTTGAGGGAATTTGTGCCGAAGGCTTTTTGAACTGAAAATGTATAACAGCCAGATTTCCGATTTTAACGACTTTAACCTGTGCTTTTTGCCACGAAAAACCTTCGATATTGTGTCCGTAAAAATACTGTCGGTCAGCCGCATTGCTCCAATCGGCAGTAAATACCGACTGTTTAAGCGAAAAATCGTAAACTGCTTTTGCGGAGGGATACTGTGCGTCTGTAGCGGAGGAGTTAATCAAAGCAACCTTGTTTGAGGCATCTTCTTTTTCGTCCCAATTTGTTTTATCGTCCTCTGTAACAAATTTATTTGATGAATCTGTATCGTCTACCAGGTCGGAAGACAGTTTGTTTGAAACATCTATTTTTTCTTGAAAGTATGCAATAATTTCGTCTATTGCGATACCGCTCATAGCGTTTTCCGAAGCGCCGTCAAACACCTGCTCTACAATCGGCACCTTGAACGAAGCGGCGGTAGTGCCGTCTCCCTTTTTAAAGGTGTATACATTGTCGGAATTCTTTTGAATTGATTTTACATACTCGGTGGGTGTATCTCCGTCATCGCCTCTGTCGCCTTTATCTCCCTTGTCACCCTTGTCTCCCTTGTCACCTTTATCACCCTTGTCGCCTTTGTCACCCTTTTCGCCGTCAAAAGCACCCGAATCGGCATCGTCCCTTACCGATTGCGCCACATCTGCGGTTGAACGCGCAATAGATAACATCTGATTCCAAAGGGTAGGCGTGGGGTCTGCGGGGATAGAATCGTTGTATCCGCTTTCCTCTACGGCAACATCCTCGCTTGACGCCGTAACGAGTGTTTCGCCGTTTGCTCCGTAAACCGAAATAGAGAAACAGGGCGATTTTATAACCTCTTGCGGAATAAAACAAATGCCGTCGCCTAAATACATAGGATTTCCGTCCTGCAAGGCAACGCCCAATTCAGTGCCGCCGTGCTTAAACAGTGCGGTTTTTGCCGTGCCCTCCCAAGCACTGTCAAAAACAAACTTTACGGTCAAAAAGCGGACACTGTCGGAAATGATACCGCTGTAAATAAGTTCGATTTCCTGACCGTTAACATTTGCAATAATCATAAAATTCATTCCTTCCCTTGTGCGCCGTAAAGATTATAACCCCGCTTTGTGCGACATTCACCGACATATTTTAAAAATACGGGGCTGGTTCGGGTTTAAATGTTTCGGTATACGAACTCAAAAAACTTAAAAGCAAAAGAAAAAGCGGAGTGGGTTACACTCCGCTTAAATCTTATTATTATGCGTTAAACGCTTTTTATAAATCTTAAAAATGCCTCAATTCCCTCGCTTGTGCGCTTGAATACGCCTGCGTGCTCGAGCACCTTTGAAAATACGATTCCGATTTCGTCCTTTAATATCTTATCTATGTTTTCGGCATTTATATCGGTATACTTTTCTTTTAATTCACACACCCAATCGGCGTGTTTTGAAAGATTTTCGTTTTCTCTGATATTTTCGCCTTTCAAGATTGCCTCTTTGAGTTCGGCAATTTCGCCTTTAAGACGGGCAGGTAAAACCGCAAGTCCCATAACCTCTATAAGACCGATGTTTTCTTTCTTTATGTGGTGAAGTTCGGAATGAGGATGATAAACACCGAGGGGATGCTCGCTTGTGGTGATGTTGTTTCTGAGAACTAAATCAAGCTCGAAATTTTCACCGTTTTTGCGTGCGATGGGTGTTATCGTGTTGTGGGGAACACCGTCGGTATTCGCAAAAATAAACGCTTCTTCGTCGGTATAACCGCGCCAAGCGGAAAGGATTTTCGTTGCAAGTTCAATAATTCTTTCGGTGTTCTTTGAGGATAGCCTTATTACCGACATAGGCCATTTCACTATGCCTGCCTTAATATCCTCAAAACCGTCAAACGAAACTTCTCTTTCGACCTTTGCTTTTGCCATCGCAAATGTGTAGTTACCGCCTTGGAAATGGTCGTGGCTTAAAATTGAACCGCCCACAATCGGCAAATCGGCATTTGAGCCTACAAAATAATGGGGGAATAACTTTACAAAATCAAAAAGTTTTCTGAATGTGTCGGGGTTAATCGACATCGGCGTATGTTCGCTGTTAAAAACGATGCAGTGTTCGTTGTAGTAAACATAGGGCGAATACTGGAAAAACCAATCACTGCCGTTTATTTTAACGGGGATAATACGGTGATTTTGACGGGCAGGGAAGTTGACTCTGCCTTCGTATCCCTCGCACTCTTTACACAAAAGACATTTCGGATAACCGCTTTGCGGTGCTGCCTTTGCGGCGGCAATCGCCTTGGGGTCTTTTTCGGGTTTTGAAAGATTTATTGTAATGTCAAGTGTGCCGTATTCGGTTTCGGACTGCCACTTTAAATCTTTTTTTATACGGTATTTACGGATATAGTCAGTATCACAACTGAATTTGTAGTAGAAATCGGTTGCTTCTTTCGGGGAGTTGCCGTAAAGCTTGTAAAATTTATCGGTAATAAATGAGGGCATAGGCAGCATAAGTCCCATAATCTTTGTGTCAAACAAATCACGGTTTACAATGCCGTCCTCGATGATACCTTTTTCTACCGCATAGTCGAGAATTTCTTTTAAAGTGCTTTGGAGGTCAACATCCGAAAATGTTTTGCCGCAGTCAAAAGAGTCAAGCCTTAATGCTTCGATAATTCTGTTTGTAACGAAAATACGGTCGCGCTCATCAAAAAGACCTTTTTCGATGCCGTAACAAACAAGTTTTGCAATACTTTCTTCAATCATTTTTATTTCTCCGAATTACTGAATAACGGGTTGCGATGTGCCGCTGTCGGCTATGCAAACCCAAGAATTTCCTGCGTTGACTTTAATTTCGTTACCGTTTTGGTCGGTGAATTTAAATGAGTTGTTTGTGTTGCCTTTGCTCCAATTTATGGGAGTATAAGTGCCGTTTACGAAATAGTAACCGTTTCCGCTTTCAAGATATACCTGACGGTGATATCTGTCGGAATAATCACGGATACTTGTAAAAAGCACGAAAAGATTTTTAACATCGGTGGTTTCGCCCGTTACATAGTCTTTTCTGACCGTGCTTCCGAACGAACGGGTATATTTGCCCTTTGTTGCATCATAGTTGAATACGGTGTGATAACTTGCCGAGAACGGAACGGTGATACTGTTTGCCGCATTTTCAAATTTCAATTCCTCTCCGATTTCGGCGAAATTCTGCCAGTTGGCGGAATTATCTTCTTTTGTGCTTATGTTCGTTTTCTCGATACCGCTTAAAAGTTTATCTCCGAATGTGTATAGCGTATGTTCTTTTGAAAGGCCGTTGCTTATTCTCGTTCCGCCGCATTTGCCGGTATCAATCGAAATATCGTCAATGTCTTTAAGATGGGGAGCGCAGTATTTGGGGTCTTGACCGCAGTGAATGTAAACTGCATTGTGACCGTTTGCAAGGTCAACATACGGATATCTTGCCGAACGCACGGGACCTAATTGGTTAACAACGGTTATGTCTTTAAATACAGCCATAAGTCTTGTGATACCGCCTTCAACCTCGGTTTCATAAACTATATCGGCTTTGTTTACACCCGTCTGAACGGGTTGAGCGATGCTTATGTTGTTTATCATAATCGCAACGGGACGGCAGCCGAGCTTGTCCTTTTCGATTTCGGTGCCCGTAAGCGGATTTAAATAGACCTGCTTTTCTTCCTCAACAACCGGCGTATCGTCTTCAGCCTTTTTTTCTTTTGGAGCCTTTTTTGTAAGTGAACAGCCCGTAAGGGTGAGGGCGAAAAATGTTATGCATAAAATTACAGAAATTACTTTTTTAATCATTCCAAATACCTCCGAAAATAACTAAAAAATATTATACTATCCTTTATGTCTTTTTTCAAGACAAAAACCGCATATTTTGAAAAAATCTTTGTTTTTTTAAAATTGATATACTAAATATAGAATTGCTATTTACAAACGGCGAAGTTTGTGGTATATTGATTTTAATTGAATTATGACCTAAAATTTTTGTGTTACGGGGTGTTTTTATGAACTTTTTTGAAGAACTTAAGCAGTTTGATTCCGAAGTTGCCGCATCGTGCGAGAGAGAACTGAACAGACAAAGAGGAAATATCGAACTTATCGCCTCTGAGAATATCGTATCAAAGGCGGTTTTGCTTGCGGCAGGCGGAATACTCACAAATAAGTATGCCGAAGGTTATCCGTCAAAGAGATATTACGGCGGATGTGTTTATGTTGACGAGGTTGAGGAGATAGCAAGAAACCGTGCAAAAAAACTTTTCGGCGCCGAACACGCAAATGTTCAGCCGCATAGCGGTGCGAATGCAAACCTTGCCGTTTTCTATGCGCTTTTAAAACCGGGCGATACGGTTATGGGTATGAATTTGCAGCAGGGCGGTCATTTGTCGCACGGCTCACCCGTAAATATTTCGGGAAACTATTTCAATGTTGTTCCCTACGGTGTTAACCCCGTCACCGAGCAGATAGACTATGACGAAATGCGTGCAATTGCGCTCAAATGCAAACCGAAAATGATTATTGCCGGCGCGAGTGCATATTCGAGGATAATTGACTTCAAAAAATGCCGTGAAATTGCCGATGAGGTCGGCGCATATTTAATGGTTGATATGGCACATATTGCGGGACTTGTCGCCGCAGGCGTTCACCCTTCGCCCGTGCCGTTTGCCGATGTTGTCACCACCACCACTCACAAGACTTTAAGAGGACCGAGAGGCGGTATGATTCTTTGCAGAGAGTCCCTTGCAAAGCAGATAGATAAATCGGTTTTCCCCGGCACGCAGGGAGGCCCGCTTATGCATATAATTGCCGCAAAGGCGGTGGCGTTGGGCGAGGCACTCACCGATGACTTTAAGATTTATCAGCAAAATATAGTTAAAAATGCCTCGGTTTTGTGTAATAAACTGCTTGAGCGCGGAGTTGAAATTGTTTCGGGCGGAACGGATAACCATCTTATGCTTTTAAAACTCACAAACAGCGGTGTAACGGGTAAGGAACTCGAGGCAAGACTTGATGAAGTTCATATTACCGCCAATAAGAATACTATTCCGGGCGAGCCGCTTTCACCCTTTATCACAAGCGGACTCCGTATCGGCACACCTGCCGTTACAACAAGAGGATTCAAAGAGCCCGAAATGATTAAAATCGGTGATTTCATTGCCGATATTATTGAGGATTTTGACGGCAATAAAGCGCGTGTTAACGATGAAGTCGCCGAACTTTGCAAGAAGTTTCCCATATATTAAGCAAAGATGGAAAATTTAAGCGTAAGATTTCAGAAATTTAAGGTGCTTGACGGCAGTATGTTAAAACTCATTGCCGTCATCACTATGCTTATAGACCATATAGGTGCGTATTTTCTTGCATATATCCCCAAAAATGAGCAGTTTTTGTTTTCGTTTTTAGGCAGGGAAATAACATTTTATTACATAGCAAGATTTATAGGCAGAACTGCGTTCCCGATTTTTGCATTTTTAATTACCGAGGGCTATATTCACACAAGCAACCGGAAAAGGTATGGAATAAACCTGTTTATATTTGCGCTTGTTTCGGAAATACCTTTTAATTATGCCCGTTCGGGTGCTTTGCTTAACGCAAAGCAAAATGTTTTCTGGACTTTGCTTTTAGGATATTTGGGCTTATGTTTTTATGAGAAATTTTCGGATAAACCGCATTTAAAGGCTGTTTCGGTTTTGGGACTTATGTTTGTGGCGTGGTTTTTCAAAGCGGACTACGGTGCGGTCGGCTATGCGCTCATACTTTTGCTTTATGTTGTGCGGCAGAGTGATATCTTAAAGACCGTTTTTGGAACGGTAATTTTAAACGAGGGTTTAAGACCGCTTCCTGCATTTTTGTTTATAAGTATGTATAACAAAAAGAGGGGATTTGTCCGTTCAAAATTCATAAAATATGCTTTTTATGCTTTTTATCCCGTGCATTTGGTTGTGATTGGTATTTTAAGGCAGAAATATTTAGCTTAATTGTTGACAAAATATAAAAAGATACCTATAATATAATTAAACTGAACCTCGTCTAAAAAGACGGGGTTTTTTAGGCTGTTTAAAATATTTTGTAAAGGAGGAGAATGCTTTGGAAGAAAAAATTCTGGAATTTATAAAGCAGAGAAAGTTTACCGAACTTAAAGGTATGCTTTCGGAGATGAATGCAGCCGATATAGCATCTATATTTGAAGAAATAGACGAAAAAGATCTGCTTGTTATTTTCAGGCTGTTGCCCAAAGAACTTGCCGCAGATGTTTTCGTTGAGATGGATTCGGATATGCAGCAGTTGCTTATTGAGGCGTTCAGTGATAAAGAACTCCGCGAAGTTATGGACGAGCTTTTCATGGATGATACCGTTGATATTATCGATGAAATGCCCGCCACGGTCGCCAAGCGTATTTTAAAGCAGACCGATGCAAATACAAGGCGAATGATAAATCAGCTTCTTGCCTACCCCGATGACAGTGCCGGAAGCATAATGACTACCGAGTATATTGACCTTAAGAAAGATATGACGGTAGATATGGCGTTTGACCGTATACGGCAAATCGGGTTTGATACCGAGTCGATATATGCCTGCTATGTTACCGACCGAAGCAGAAGACTGCTCGGTATAGTTTCGCTTAAAGACCTGCTTTTAAGTCCGAAAAGTGAAACGGTGTCGAATATAATGGACGAAAACATTATTTTCGTTAATACGCTTGACGATAAAGAGCAGGTTGCAAACCAATTTGATAAATATGACCTTTTGGCTATCCCCGTAGTAGATAAAGAAAACCGCCTTGTCGGAATAGTAACGGTTGACGATGCTATTGATGTAATGCAGGAAGAAGTAACCGAGGATATCGAAAAGATGGCGGCTATTTTGCCGAGTGAAAGAAGTTATTTCAAGACAGGTGTTTTTGAAACATTCAAGTCAAGAATACCGTGGCTTATGCTCCTTATGATTTCGGCAACCTTTACGGGCGCCATAATAAGCAGTTTTGAAGATAAACTTGTTGCCTTTTCGGGACTTATTGCCTTTATTCCGATGCTTATGGATACGGGAGGAAATTCGGGAAGTCAGGCATCGGTTACGGTTATTCGTTCAATATCGTTGGGAGATATTGAGTTTAACGATATTTTGCGCGTTTTGTGGAAAGAAATAAGGGTTGCGTTTTGTTGCAGCACGGCACTTGCAATAGTCAACGCCGCAAAACTTTATCTTGTGGATTACCTTATTTTAAATACATTCAATTCCCACGCATTTTCGGAAATTGCCGTTGTTTGTTTAACACTTTTCTGCACGGTAGTTGTGGCAAAAATCGTCGGGTGTTCACTGCCTATTCTGGCAAAGAAATTGGGGTTTGACCCTGCCGTAATGGCAAGTCCGCTCATAACCACTATTGTTGACGCAATTTCACTTATAATTTATTTCAGTTTTGCAACTCTTATTTTGGGTGCATAAACTGTCGAAAGGAAAGAATTATGGATACTTTTTTTGAACAAATCGTGCCGATAAAGAAGACGGCGAAGGACTTTTTATTACTTATTTTAATATGGATTGCCGCAGGTTTTGTTGCATTTTTGGCATTTAGTTTTCTTATCAAACTTTTTGCATTTGCGGTTGCCGCAGCGGGACTTGTATTTTACGGTGCGTTCAGACTTTCAAAAATGCTTTTTGTTGAGTATGAATATATCGTAACAAACGGCACAATGGATATTGATAAAATCACAGCCAAAAGTTCAAGAAAAAGGGTTATGAGTTTTGAAATATGCGAGGTTAACGAAATAGAAAAATACAACCCGTCAAAGCCGATTCCGAACGGTGTGTCAAAATCTCTTGTTGCCTGTGATAAAGATTCGCAGAATGCATATTCGGTAGTTGTTCTTAACAAGAATAAAGAAAAGCAGTTCCTTGTGTTTACCCCTAACGAGAGAATTATAGAGGGAATGAAAAAGTCGCTTCCTAAATTCATATCAAACTCCGCATTTAAGTAAAACTGTTTAAGGGAGATTTTATTGATGAAAATACTCAGCGCCGATATGATAAAAACGGCAGAGGAGAATGCCGTTCAAAACGGCATTTTTTCTTATGTGGACTTAATGCAAAATGCTTCAAAAGCACTTTTTGAGGAGTTAACCGAAGAAATCATAAAAAAGGGAATGAAAACGGTTGTTGTCTGCGGAGCAGGGAATAACGGCGGAGACGGACTGTGTTTTGCAAAACTTTTAAAGGATAACGGCTATGATGTTTCGGTTGTTTTACCGCTCGGCGAGCCGAAATCGTATCCTGCGACGGAGTTTTTGCCGTATTTAAGCGAGATACCCGTGTTAAGCGAAGTTCCGCCGGGTTGCGATGTGCTTGTAGATGCGCTTTTCGGAATAGGTCTTAACCGTAAACTTGACGGAGAGGCGCTCGAAACAGTGCAAAAAATGAATTTTTGCAAAGCATTTAAAATTGCCGTGGATATTCCGAGCGGAGTCAGCGCCGATGCGGGTATGTCGGGGTTTGCCTTTAATGCGGATATAACACTAACCTTTATTGCGCTTAAAATGTGTTTTGTTTTGCCCGTTCCGTCGGAATTTTGCGGAGATGTCAAGGTGCTTGACATCGGGGTTGAGCCGGACGAATATATGTATACCACAACCGAAATGCCGAAACGGATTTACCGACCTAAAAATTCGCATAAAGGAACCTACGGAACGGTACTTACCGTAACGGGAAGTTACGGTATGTGCGGAGCATCGGTGCTTTCGGCGAAATCTGCGCTTGTAAGCGGAGTGGGAATGGTAAAAAGTTTCGTTTGCGATAAAAACTATACCGCATTTAATATTGCCGTTCCCGAAGCGGTGACAATTCCGGTCGAAACGCTTGAAAGCGGTGTTCCGTATATTGATGTAAAAAAACTTTCCGAAGAAATGCTGTCGGCAAATGTTTTGCTGCTCGGTTGCGGAATAGGACACGGCGATGACTCAAAAAGACTTGTCCGCAATGCACTCGAATTTGCAAATATTCCAATCGTTATTGATGCCGACGGAATAAATATAATAGCCGGTAACATAGAATTATTAAAGAGAGTCAGAGTTCCGGTTGTAATAACCCCTCATTCAAAGGAAATGGCACGGCTTTGCAAAACCACGGTTGAAGAGGTTGAGAATAACCGACCGATGATTGCCAAAAATGTTGCCGTAAATACGGGTGCGGTAGTAGTTTTAAAGGGTGCTAACACCGTAATCGCCTCGCCTGACGGTAAAATCGTCTTTAATATGACGGGCAATTCGGGAATGTCGGTCGCAGGAAGCGGAGATGTGCTTTCGGGTATAATTGCGGCACGCATAGCACTCGGTCAAAACCCGTTTGATGCGGCAAAAGACGCAGTTTTCCTTCACGGTCTTGCAGGTGACAGGCTGAAAGAAAGGTATAGCCTTGAGGGTATTTTGCCTACCGATATTATAGCGGAACTCAAAACCATAAAGTTTTAGGAGTTGTCCCGCTTTGAAAAAAGTTCTTTGTGTTTTTGCTGTGTTTGTTTTGTTGCTTTGCGGTTGTAAACCGAAAGGCACAACACGGGTTAATTTTAAGGATATGACCTTTGATTTTACCGTTCAAAGAGGTGAAGAAAAAACGGTTTTTGCCGTTAAAACCGAGGACGGAACGAAAAAAATCACAGCCACCGTCTTAAAGCCAAAAAACATAAAGGGCATTCTGTTTGAAAGGAAAGACTCGGATATTTCGGTTTCGTTTGACGGTATCGGTTATTCAATTCCGCTTGATAAAACTCAAAACGGCGATGTTTTTGCACTATTAAACGATGTTGTTTTGCTTTCGGACGGTAAAGAGGCAAGGCAGGAAAACGGAAATTTCAAGTTTAAAGGCAAGACAAAATCAGGCAGTTTTGAACTTTTCGTAACGCCCGACGGACTTCCTTTAAGTTTAATTACCGAAAATTCGGAAAAAACATATAATTTTGGTAATTTAACACTTGTAAAATAAAAAAATAAATGTTAAAATAATATCAATGATGTAGTGAAGTGGGGAATATAAATGTCAGTGCTTGTAACAGGCGGTGCAGGATATATAGGCAGTCATACCTGCGTTGAAATGCTTAATGCGGGATATGATGTAATAGTTGTCGATAATCTTGATAACAGTTCCGATGAATCGCTTAAGAGAGTGGAAAAGATAACCGGTAAAACCGTTAAGTTCTATAAGGCAGATGTCCGTGATAAAAAGGCTCTCAGCAAGATTTTTAAGAAAAACAATATAGAAGCAGTTATCCATTTTGCAGGACTTAAAGCAGTAGGCGAATCGGTAAGAGAGCCGGTAATGTATTATGATAATAACCTCATAAACACTCTTTCGCTTGTTGAGGTTATGAATGAATTTAATGTCAAAAAAATAGTATTTTCTTCTTCCGCTACGGTTTACGGTGTCGCAAAAGAGATGCCCTTAAAAGAGGGTATGCCTACGGGTGCCATCAACCCTTATGGAAGAACAAAACTGTTTATCGAACATATTTTAAGCGACCTTTATGTTTCGGATAACGAATGGTCGGTTGTTTTGCTCAGATATTTTAACCCGATAGGTGCGCATAAGTCGGGCACAATAGGCGAGGACCCCAAGGGAATACCCAATAACTTGATGCCGTATATATCGCAGGTTGCTGTCGGTAAACTTGAGAAACTTCATGTTTTCGGAAATGATTATAATACGGTTGACGGCACGGGTGTCCGCGATTATATCCATGTTGTTGATTTGGCGAAGGGACATGTTAAGGCGGTTGACTATGCGCTTAAAAATAAGGGTTGCGAAGCAATCAATTTAGGCACGGGCAACGGCACGAGCGTTCTTGAACTCCGTGATGCGTTCGTAAAGGCTTCGGGCGTAGATGTTCCTTATGTTATAGACCCCCGCCGACCGGGCGATCCGGACGAAGTTTATGCCGATGCAAATAAGGCAAAGGAACTTTTGGGCTGGACTGCAGAATTAGGCATCGAGGAAATGTGTGAAGATACATGGCGCTGGCAAAGCCAAAACCCCAAGGGATACGAAAAATAAAAAAACAGCACGGGGGGGGACAAAACTTCCGTGCTGAAATTTTAAAAATTAAAATAAATACAAGAAAAACTTAATAAATCTGCCCGTGGCGCAGCTGGATAACGCAACAGATTCCGATTCTGAAGAACGGGGGTTCAAATCCCTTCGGGCAGGCCAACAAAAAACGCACTTTTGTCTACCAAGAAAAAGTGCGTTTTTTGAATGATGTTTGCCTTCGGCAAATGATGTTACCTACGGTAATGATGTGTGCTTCGCACATGATGTTCCTGCGGGCGTGGGTGGCAAACATCGCATCATTGCGGCACGAAGTGACGCAACATCATTTCGTAGCATCGCTACGAAACATCATTAGCCGCAAAGCGGCGGCGACATCATTCGTTTGTGCTATTTGGTTGCGTTAAACGGAGGAAAACGCATATTGCAAAATCATTCTCTTAAAACTGGATTTTTCTGCCAAATACCTCTTGTGCTATTTAGTGTCCAATCACAGTCGAGAGGCTCGACACCCAATCCGGGTTGAGTCTCTCATTTATTTTAAGTTTTTACCACGAAAATGCAGTTGTGCTATTTTGTATTATTCATTATTCATTCTCAAATTTTAAGTATTCATTAAATCAGCCGTGATAGGCTTTCTAAATGAATAACGAATACTTAAAACATAAAATCGGAATAATTGCGGTGTGCCTGAGGCACGGATATAAAAATACTTTGGTATAAAATACTAAAGATGAGAATAAATAATTTCTGACTTTCCCGAAAGGCTTATTTTAAGTCCTGCGGGGATAAATACACTGTCGCCTTTGTTAAGATTTAAACTGCATTTATCACAAGATAATGTTGCGTTGCCGTCGAGCAAAAGCAGGGAAATAAAACTTTCGTTATCTTCAAGTTCGGCACTGCCGTCAAGATTTAAAAGCGAAGAAGAAAAATATTCACATTCTCCGAGTTTTCTCAAAGTGCCGAAAGAATGGGTTGTAACTTCGCCTGTGTTTCCGTATTCAAGTTCGGGCGGAACAGTTTTTGTTACAGCCAAAGCCTTGTCTATGTGTAATTCTCTCGGCTTGCCGTCGGCACCTAATCTTCCGTAGTCGGAAACACGGTAGGTCGAATTTGAATTTTGCTGTATTTCGGCAATGAGTATGCCTTCGCCTATTGCGTGAAGCGTTCCCGAAGAGATAAAGAAAACATCACCCTTTTTAACGGGCACAAAATTGCATACATCGGTAAGAGTGTTATCTTCGATTCTGCGCTTGAATTCTTCCTTGCTTATTTCTTTGTTGAAACCGTATATAAGACTTGAATTTTCTTTGCAGTCAACTATATACCACATTTCGGTTTTTCCGTATTCGCCTTCATTTTTAAGGGCATAATAATCATCGGGATGCACCTGAATTGAAAGTTTTTTGTCGGCATCAATAAGTTTAATGAGCATCGGGAAAAACTCGAATTTTTCGGCTTTTGAGCCAAGTGCGCCGACACCCCATTTTTCGAGAGCCTCGTTGAGAGTCAAACCGCTGAGTTCACCGTTTTTGATTATGTTTTGTCCGTCTTTGTGACAGGATAAAACCCACGCTTCGGCGATTTTTTCGCTTTCCGATTCAAAGTTATATTCGCTTTTAAGACGGTTTCCGCCCCATAAATAATCTTTTGTGGGTGGTTTGAGTAATAACGGATACATAAAGTTCCTCCAAAATATTTGATAACTATATTATACCGCTTTTAAATAAAAGTTCAAGTTTTTGTCAGTTATTATGTTTTTATATATTGCACTCAAATAAAAGTTGTGATATTATTTATTAGTAAACTATGGAACGGAGAATTTGTATGATAGAAAAAGAATATTTGCGTTGGTTGGAAAATGCTACAGAAGATAACGATTTAACAGAAGAACTTAAAAATATGACCGAAGAAGAAAAGGAAGATTCTTTTTACAGAAGTCTTGAATTCGGCACGGGCGGACTCAGAGGAGTAATAGGTGCCGGAACAAACCGAATGAATATATATACCGTTGCAAAGGCATCGCAGGGCATAGCAAACTACCTGAAAAGCCGCTTTGAAAACCCAAGCGTTGCAGTGTCCTACGATTCGAGAATTAAGTCGGAACTCTTTGCAAAAACGGCTTCCGGCGTGTTTGCGGCAAACGGAATAAAGGTTTATATTTATTCCGAACTTATGCCCACACCCTGCCTTTCGTTTGCGGTAAGGGCGCTTAAATGTTCGGGCGGAATTATGATAACCGCTTCGCATAACCCCTCAAAGTATAACGGATATAAAGTTTATAACGATGAGGGTTGCCAAATAACCAATGCCGCCGCCGACCTGATACTTTCGGAAATTGAAAAGACCGATGTATTTAAAGGTGTTAAAAAGGTCGGTTTTGAAGATGCCCTTAAAAACGGAGATATTGAGTATATAAGCGAAGATGTTTATACCGATTTTACCGAAAATGTAAAGAAACAAAGTATGCTTTTCGGAGAAGAAATCAACCGTAATGTATCAATAGTTTATACTCCGCTTAACGGAACGGGTTTAAAGCCCGTTCTCCGTGTGCTTAAAGAAAGCGGCTTTGATAATGTAAGCGTTGTAAAAGAGCAGGAAAAGCCGGACGGCAACTTCCCGACCTGCACCTATCCCAACCCCGAAATCAAAGAGGCGCTTTCGCTCGGAATAAAGTATGCAAAAGATTTGAATGCCGAACTTTTGCTTGCTACCGACCCCGATTGCGACAGAGTGGGTATTGCGGTAAGAGAAAAGGAAGATTATAAACTTTTAAGCGGTAACGAAGTAGGACTTTTGCTTTTGGATTATATATGTTCGCAAAAAATAAAGCATAACAAAATGCCCAAAAACCCGATTGCCGTAAAAACAATAGTAACAACCGATTTAACCGAAAAAATAGCCGATAATTACGGAGTAGAGATTAAAAATGTGCTTACGGGCTTCAAATTTATAGGTGAGCAAATAGGTCTTTTGGAAGAAGCGGGCGAGCCGGAAAGATATATATTCGGTTTTGAGGAAAGTTACGGATATCTTTCGGGTATTCACGCAAGGGATAAGGATGCCGTAAATGCCGCATTCCTTATTTGTGAGATGTTTGCTTTTTATAAAACAAACGGAACAACACTCATAGAGAAATTAAATGAAATCTATGATAAATACGGATATGTTAAAAACGAACTGCATTCGTATGAATTTCCGGGCAGCACCGGCTTTAATAAAATGCAGGAACTTATGAAGAATTTAAGGAACGGAAATGTGCCTTTTAAGAATCTCGAAAAGGTAATAGACTATAACCTCGGCGTTGACGGTCTGCCGAAATCAAATGTTCTTAAATTCATATTTAAGAACGGCAATTCGTTTGTCATTCGTCCGTCGGGAACAGAGCCGAAAATCAAGATATATTTGTTTGTGGGCGGAAAATCTCAGGACGATGCCGCAAACCTTGCAACCGAATTTTTCGAGGAAATAAAAACTTTACTGTTTGATTAAAAATCAAAATACTTTTGTCCCCTGCCGCTTATGTGCGGTGGGGGACTTTGCTTTTTTTAGGATATTTTCTCCCGATTTTAAAAATTGCGCATATATTGATATTGGGTGTCTGCCCGAAAAAATGTTTAAACCGATAAATGTTAAAATTTATCACATAAGGAGAAGATATGGAAAAATTAACATTTGAGTCTGTATTTAAAGATTCTGATTTTATAAATAAAGAGGTTATAAAGAAAGAGCCTGTTTTGACTATGGCATTTGTAAATATGCAGCCGATAACCGATATTTACAGTGTTGACGAAGCCCTTAAAAACGGCACTTTGTTTAAGAATATTGATAAACCTCTAATAAGGAGCAAAACTTATGTTAAGTGAAAAAGAAGAAGCATTGCGTAAAATTTCCGCAGTTGATTTTGCGATTCACGATATTGAACTTTTTCTTGATTCCCACCGTGAAAACAAGAAAGCGACGGAACTGTTAAAGCAGTATAGAAAATGGCGTGAAGAGTTGGTCGCCGAATATGAGCAAAAATACGGCGACTTTGTAACCTGTGTTAAAGATGTGAAAGCCCGGACACCGTGGAGTTGGACTAACGGACCGTGGCCGTGGGAAATAGAGGGGGAGAATATATAATGTGGCAATATGATAAAAGATTACAGTATCCGATAAAAATCAAAAACCCAAACCCGAAATACGCACAGATTATTATAAGTCAGTATGGCGGGCCCGACGGTGAACTCGGAGCATCTATGCGTTATTTAACCCAACGCTACGGAATGCCGTATAACGAGGTAAAGGGAATGCTTACGGATATAGGCACTGAGGAACTTGCACATATGGAGATGGTATGTGCCATGGTGCATCAACTTACAAGAAACTTAAACCCCGACGAGATAAAAAACACACCGTTTGCGACCTATTTTACAGACCATACCGTAGGTGTTTATCCCGTGGCGGCGTCGGGAGTTCCGTGGACGGCGAACTATATACAGTCAAAAGGCGATATTTTGGCAGACCTTCACGAGGACTTGGCGGCAGAGCAAAAGGCAAGAGTCACCTATGATAACCTTATAAGGCTTATAGATGACCCCGATATATTAGAGCCGCTTAAATTTTTAAGAGAAAGAGAGATAGTTCACTATCAGAGATTCGGTGAAGCACTGCGGCTTACGACCGATAGACTCGACTCTAAAAACTTCTACGCATTCAACCCGAGTTTTGATAAATAAGACTAAAACACGCCCGACCTTTTACGGTCGGGCGTGTTGCATTATAGAAATATTATATTATGAAAATTGCTTATTGTCGGGGATATTTGCAACTTCGGTTGTAAATTGTTTTGCTTGTTTGCTGTTTTCCTGCTTTTCGGTAGATGCGGCGGCATAAGCACAGCATTTTTTAAGTTTTACCATATCGAGAATATTAAAACTTCCGTCACCGTTGCAGTCGAGAGCACCATAGTAATCACAACCGCTGAGCAGTGCGACTTCAAGCAGTATGAGGTCGCTTGCATCTATTTTGCCGTCTTTGTTTATGTCACATTTCAACACGGTTTTCTGATAACCGCATTCGGTGCAGGTGTAGGTGGTAATAATACCGTCTTCTACACCGCTGTCAAAGGTATGTGTGCCGAAACCGGTAACGTTGCCCTTGCAGTCGTCACCCTCGCAGGTGCAAACACGCCAGTGGTGCGTATCGTTATGGGTGTAAGTATCTGCAAATGTGTGGGTATGGGTTGAGGTGCCTAACTGCTTATTGATTGCGGTCAGCCAATAATCCCTTGCCGAAATAGCCTCCGCAACTTTATCGACACTCTTAATGGCATCTACTGCATTTTCTTCAAGCAGTTTCAATACCGCATCTTCGCTGTGGTCTACCGTATTTTGGATTACCCTTACTGCATCATTTTTTGCGCCTTCCAAATTTTCCGCATGGCAGTATTTACAGATATAATCTACATAGTAGTGTTGGCAGGTTGACCACTTGGCGTAAAGGACGGTGTTCTCGCTTACGGTGTCGGTGTCAAAGTTCCACGGAGTTACGCAGTTTGCCTCTTTATACCAACCGTCGAAGGTGAAGCCCTCTGCCGTCGGGTCGGGTGTGGGTTTTGTCACCTTGCCGCCGCTATCTATCTTTTGGCTTGAGGGAGCCGCGGTGCCGTGCCCCTGCAAATCAAAGGTTACACTGTATTCGCTTTTTATGGCTCCGCAGACGCAGTGTCCCGACTCATCAAAAACGTGTTTGCCGTATGCCGCCTCCTTGATGCCGCAGGTGGCATAATTTTTGATATAACAGTCATCTGCCGTGCAGACATGCCAATGGTGAGTTTCGTTATAGGTGTAAGTATCCGCAAAGGTATGGACGTGGGCGGTTGACAAATAGCCAGCGAAAAGCTCCTCTGATTCGCTGTCTTTATCCCAGACTTTAAGAGCCTTGCCGTCGGCATCGTAGTATTGCACGCCGTTTTCATCATAGTAGCCGTCAAATACGAAACCGTCTTTTGTCGGCACCTCAATTTCGGGCAGGTCATCGCCGTATCCGACCTTAATACTTTCCGTACCGCCGACGCCGCCGTCACTGTTCAGCATCACCGGATACCTCTCAAACAGTTTGGCATAGAGCCAAACGCTTATTGTACCCACCACATCCGTATCAAAGTTCCATGGGTTTATACGTTCCTCTTCTTTATACCAGACAACGGAATGATCATCCGGATAATAATCGGGTTTTGTTGCCTTTTCACCCCTCACACAATTAATAGTAGTTATAGAATCTTCACTAGTATAAAAATAAAAGGGACGTATTCTTGTAGCCACCACGTTTATCGCAAAATAAGCATTTTCGTTATCAGGATTGCTGAGTTCATAAAAATCCTGATCTGTCTTCCTCGTAAAACTTGTTTTTGCCTGACCGTTTTTATGAATAAAATAACCATCCGTATCTGTAGTGATGCCCATTTTTATATTTGGGATTGAGTTTGACAGTCTGATGCCGATAAAGCAGGTTTTTTCGGAAACATCTACATCTTTTACATCAGTACATGTATAACCCGCATGTAAAATTCTGCCTCTGCCTATTTCTATCCAGTTGTCTTTACTGGGAGTTCCGTTATCAAGCGCGGGAATCACAAATATGGTATACTCTGCCCCGACAGACGGAGATTCAAAGCTCACTTTTTCGAGCATTTCATATTTTCTGAAAGTATATTTATTGCAAAAATCCACAATTCTTAACTTATTAAACGCTGTGTAGTCACTCATTACACCGCAGTTTTCATTAAGGGTGTAAAAATTATCCGTATAATCGTCTTTTTCAGCCTTCTCTATTGCCCATATCCGTTCTCCCGAATCAAGAAAGCTCACATCATCATACGAAACATAAAAACAGCCATCGTTTCCTGCATCGGCTCCCCAAGAGCTCTGGCAGAGCCATGCACCGTTGTTTTCCGGCTTTTGGGCAAAATTATCCCTGCTGAACTCATCATCCCAGCCGATGACCAAAACGCTGTGTAAGAACGAGCTGTCTTCGCCCGGTTGCTCGCTTGCATAATACGCATCGCGGTTTTCGTTGAAATTATCATAGGATAATCTAAAGGTAACGGATGCGGAACCGTATTTCATAATCGCATTCTTTATTGCATCGGTGTCTTCCGGGTCAAGAAAGGCTATAGAATTAACAACAAACTTTTTTTCGCTGTTTATATCAAAATTTCTTGCGATTCCCCTGTATTCCGCTTCAAGCTCGGGAGTAATTTCCTTGCTGATGTCCATTACTTCCGGGTCTTCAAGATACGATTCTCTGAATCCTATCGGTGAAGTACAAAAGCCTATTGCCATCGTAGAATCTCCGCCGGAGGTCAAAAAGCCTCTTCGTGCTACCCAGCCGGCATCACGGTCAGAGCTTTGAGCGTATGCCATATGAAGCGGAGAGAGCGCTCCCTCGTACATATTGTTCTTCTTCAGAAACGTTTCGAGCATGGAAACGGTCGAATATGCCCAGGAGCAGGAGGTGTTGTATTGGTTTTTGACCTCGGTCGTATAACCCTTTTCTTTTGAACTATACGATGTCGGAATTTCTGCGGCAGCCGATGCGGTAATCGGCACAACCGAGAACATCGCGGCAATCATCACAACCGCCAAAATGATACTTAAAATTCGCCTTTTCATAAGTTTTTTACCTCGCTTTTATACAAAAAATAAATTTTAAAAATGTGCACTATAGGATTTACGAGTATTTTAACGAAGCACAGCGGAAAATTTTTGTTCCAAAATCTGATTCGGGTTTGAATGTTTTGGTATACAACATTATATAATATACCATAATATAACTTATAATGCAATGTTTTCATCGAAACAATTTAACACAACTGCGCTATCCGCCCATGCGCGCCAATGAGCCGAAAGACGCCTAAAAACCGCCTGCAAATTTGCAGACGGTTTAGATATATGTTATTAAAATTGCGGATAAACAAAATTTTTATCGTTTAAAAGAGAGGACTTATACTTTTTGATATAATACTTTGCCATATTAAGATTTTGTTCTGAGTAGTTACCGCATTCTTTTGGGGTAGCGCCCGGTATATCGCCCTCGAAATTTATCACAAAATCACACATATCAAGCACGGTATTTAGAATGTCGGCAGGCGTTAAGTCACCGAACAGCACGATATAGCAACCCGTTCTGCACCCCATAGGTCCGAAATAAACCACATCGCTTTTAATATTGCAGTTGCGAAGAAATGTAGCGCAAAGGTGCTCTATTGTGTGGAGTGCCGGCATATCAATAACGGGCTCACGGTTAGGCGCGGTAATCCGCATATCAAATGTAGTTATAACCGTGCCGTCTTTTTCGTCTTTTCTCGAAACATAAAGTCCCGATTTTAATAAAAGGTGATTGATTTTAAAACTTTCTATTTTTTCCATAATACCAAAGTCCTTAAAGATAGTAAGTTAATATTAGCATAAAACACCGCTGTTTTCAATGCCTTTTTGATTGACTAAATAGAGAATACATAATATAATATAAACAGTTTGGAGGGGACGCATTTGAGTTTTAATGTGACGATTGAAAATTATGATGAAAAGCGGGAAGAACTTGTTGCGCTTAACTCGAATATGCTCGGTGTTGTTATGCGTGAGAAAGAAATAGAAGCCGATAAATATCTTTCTTCAATAAAAGCGGAGTATAGGGAAAGCGTAAATGCCGAAAACGCTTATCAAATACCCGTCCTTACCGATAAAGACCTGATAAAAAGCAAACTTTATGAATTCTGCAAGGCTCTCCCTAAGGGTGCGGACCTTCATGTTCACGATATGGCGCTTTTGCCGTTTTGCGAACTTGTGCCGTTGCTTGAATCCTGTAAAGAATTTTGTATAAACACCGATAAAAAGAATTATAACCTTATAACAGTCGGTGAAAACGATGCCGTTCCCGATGGATATATGCGCTTTTTTAAGGCGATGGAAAGCGGATATTATTCGCTTGACGAATTGTGCCGAAATTGGACGGTGGCAGGCGCCGAAAAATCGGGACTCAATATCTGGGAATATTTTGAAAACCTTTTTGAGCGTCAGGCGGCGCTTTCGTGCAATAACGGTTTTGCCGAAAAGTATTATAAAAGGGCGTTCCGCTATTATGCCGAAAACAATATAATGCATGTAGAAATACATATAATGCTTACAGAGGATGTCGATGAAACCGCAGAATATGTAAAGGCAATGCGAAGCGCATATTACTGTGTCAAAAAAGATTATCCGTATTTTACCGTCCGTATAATCGGCGCAGGCGTTAAGGCGGACAATGATAACATCGAACTTTCAAAGAAGTGCTTTTTCAATACATCTTATGTTCAGGAAATAATAAAAGATGAGTCAAGCGGAGAAAAACGGCAGTTTATTATAGGTTTTGACCTTGTAAACGAGGAAGATACAAGTTTGCCGCTTAAAAAATTTGCGCCGATGCTCATAAAGGCAAGAAAACAGTTCCCCGAAATGAAACTTTATGTCCACGGCGGAGAAAGTCTTGATGCGGGTAACGATAACCTAATTGATGCATACCTTTTGGGTGCATCAAGGGTGGGACACGGTCTTAATCTTTACCGTTTTCCCGACCTGCATTCACGGTTTGTAAAGGCGGAAATATGCCTTGAGGTTTGTCCGATAAGCAACCAAAGGCTCGGTTACACAAAGGATATACGCAACCACCCTGCCACCGAGTATTTGCGTTCGGGAATGGCAATATCGCTCTGTTCTGATGACCCTGCATATATGGAAAACAGCACATTGACCGATGATTTTTTTGCCGCTGTTTACGGTTGGGACTTAAATATTGCCGATATAAAACAACTTTGCATAAATTCGATTATGTATAGCGGACTTGACGAAAAGACGAAATATGAGTCATTAAAAGCATATAACACTCTTTGGAACGATTTTATAGAAAAAATAAACACTCAAAATACTTGAAAAATCATTTTATAAATGTTAAAATCAGTATGTAAAATAATTTTACAAAGGAGAAAAGTTATGAAAAAATTATTTGTAAATTCAAATACGCTTTTATTAAGCGCGATGTTTGCCGAAATTGCCTACCTTATAGCAGGTGTTTTGGCAATAGAAAAAAGCGGAAACAATCTTTTGGCACTTCCGAGTTTTCTTGTTGCGGTGCTTTTGATTGTTTTGCTTATAAGTCTCAGAAGCGGTGAAACGAACTGCCAGAAGGCAACGCTCGGCGCACTTATTTTCTACATAGCCGCCGATAATCTTACCGTTGCGGTAAATACGCTCGAATCTGATGTTTCGGTTATTGCAAAGGTTCTTCCGTTTATTTTGGCTGCGCTCTGCCTTGTTGTGTTTGCGGACCATTTGCTTTTGCAGTCCGACCATGTAGGCGAGGAAACTCCCGCAACTTTAAATAAGTTTGCGCTTATACTTATGCCGATAGTTATTATTGCTTCGATGATTCTTTTGGGGACCGAGGCGGAGGCGCTTGAATATGAATGGGTATACGATTTTGCTTCGCTTTTCGGTGTTCTCGTTATCGTTTGCATTGAATCAAAAATTCAGGAGTATAAGGCAATAAGAAACGAAAATATGAAAAACGGCACTTGGAATGAAGAAACAAGAGCCAAGGCAAAGGAAACATTTAAGATTTAAAAATCAGATTTACAATTTAATTATATAAAACAAACCGCCGAAGAAAAATCTTCGGCGGTTTTGCTGTATTCTTAAAGAATTATTGATTTTCCGGTCATTTCTTCGGGTTGTTTAAGACCTAAAAGTTTGATGATAGTAGGACTTATATCGCAAAGTTTTCCGCCGTCTCTTAATGTGCAGTCTTTTCCGATAACGGCAAACGGAACGGGGTTTGTGGTGTGGGCGGTAAAGGGCGAGCCGTCGGTGTCGAGCATTCTGTCGGCATTTCCGTGGTCGGCGGTAAGAAGCATAACTCCGCCCATTTTTAAGGTGCTGTCCGCAACTCTGCCGACGCATCTGTCAACCGTTTCAACCGCCTTGACAGCCGCATCGAATATACCCGTGTGGCCTACCATATCGCAGTTTGCAAAGTTTAAAATAACAACATCGTATTTTCCGCTTTCAATTTGTTCGCAAACTTTATCGCATACCTCGTTTGCACTCATTTCGGGCTGTAAATCATAGGTGGCAACTTTGGGCGAGTTAACCAAAACTCTGTCCTCGCCGTCAAACATAACCTCACGGCCGCCGTTGAAGAAAAATGTTACATGAGCATATTTTTCGGTTTCGGCAATACGAAGCTGTGTCATATTGTTTTTTGCCAAAAATTCGCCTAAAGTGTTATTGAGACCTTCGGGTTTGAAAGCAATTTCAACATTCGGCATAGAGGCATCATACTGTGTCATACAAACATAAAATACTTTTTGTCTTCCGCCCTTGCGCTCAAAACCGTTAAAATCATCGTCAACAAATGTTCTTGTGATTTCTCTTGCACGGTCGGGACGGAAATTAAAGAATATAACACTGTCGCCCGTTTTGATGCGCTCGGTGCCGTTTATAACGGTGGGCAAAACAAATTCATCGGTTAAGAATTTGCCTTCTTCGTCCTTAACGGTATAGGACTCTCTGACTGCCTTTGCGGCATCGTCTGCCATAATACCCTCGCCGTTTACAAGAGCGGCATAAGCCTTGCCGACACGCTCAAAGCGGTTATCACGGTCCATTCCGTAAAATCTTCCCATAACGGTTGCGATTTTTCCTACGCCGATTTTATCAAGTTCGCGGTTTAATTCATCAATATAATCTGCGGCAGAGGAGGGGGGAACATCACGGCCGTCCAAAAGTCCGTGAATGTAAACCCTTTTAAGACCGTTTTCTTTTGCAAGTTTTACGAGTGCGTAAAGGTGGGTGTTGTGCGAATGAACACCGCCGTCCGACAAAAGTCCCATAAGGTGTAAGGCACTGTCGTTTTTCTTGCAATTTTCAATAGCATTTAAAAATGCTTCGTTTTTAAAGAAGTCGCCGTCGGCTATGGACTTTGTGATACGGGTGAGTTCCTGGTATACAACACGGCCTGCGCCGATGTTGGTGTGGCCTACTTCACTGTTACCCATTTGACCGTCGGGGAGACCTACATCAAGTCCCGAAGCGCCGATTTCGGTTACGGGACATTCACTTAAAATTTTGTCAAGACGGGGAGTTTTTGCCGATTTAATGGCATTGCCGTTGTTTTCGGGGTTGATACCAAACCCGTCCATTATAGTTAAAACTATCGGTTTTTTCATTCTTTTCACCTGAAATAATTATTTACTTGCGGCTTTAACGATAATTGAAAAATCTTCCGCTTTTAATGATGCACCGCCGATAAGACCGCCGTCAACATTTGTTTTGGCGAGGAGTTCTTCGGCATTTTTGGCGTTCATAGAACCGCCATACTGAACGGTAACGGTTTCTGCAACATCGCTTCCGTAAACTTCGGCAATGGCACTGCGGACAAAGCCGTTGCCTTCGTCAGCCTGTTCTGCGGTAGCCGTAACACCCGTTCCGATAGCCCAAACAGGCTCGTAAGCGATGATTACATTCTTAAGCTGTTCTTTTGTAACATTGGTAAGAGCCATTTTGGTTTGGAATTTAAGCAGGGTTTCGGTGTAGCCCAAATTTCTCTGTTCGAGAGTTTCGCCTACGCAAATAATAGCGGTAAGACCTGCGTTAAGTGCGGCAAGAGCACGGAGATTTACGGTTTGGTCGGTTTCGCCGAAATACTGCCTTCTCTCGCTGTGTCCTACAACAACATACTTAACGCCGCAGCTTTTAAGCATATCTGCACTGATTTCGCCCGTGAAAGCGCCCGACTCTTTAAAGTGGACATTTTCAGCACCGATTTCAATGTTGCTTCCGTTTGCCGCCTTAACTGCGGCATCAATGTCAACAAAAGGAACGCAAAGAACAACCTTGCAGTCTGCACCTTCAACAAGCGGTTTCATTTCGTTTATAAGAGCAGTAGTTTCATCGGGTGTCTTGTTCATTTTCCAGTTGCCTGCGATAACAGTGTTTCTTTTAAGTTTATTCATTTTTATTACTCCTTACGCACAAATTTCGGCGGTTCTTATAACCGCCGAAATTGCTTTATTTTTTATTATTTATCGTTAAGTGCTGCGATACCGGGAAGTTCTTTACCCTCCAAAAATTCAAGGGAAGCACCGCCGCCGGTTGAAATGTGAGTCATTTTATCACCGAAGCCCAAGGTATTTGCGGCTGCGGCGGAATCTCCGCCTCCGATTACCGTAACTGCGGTAGAATCGGCAAGTGACTTTGCAACGGCAATGGTGCCTTTTGCAAGTTTCGCATTTTCAAACACGCCCATAGGACCGTTCCAAACAACTGTTTTTGCGTTTAATACTTCGTTTGCAAAAAGTTCGGAAGATTTAGGACCTATGTCAAGTCCCATCATATCGGCAGGAATACCGTCAGCGTCAACAACATCTACATCAAGGTCTGCATCAATCGGGTCGGGGAACGACTTTGCAATAACGCAGTCGATGGGAAGAAGAATTTTAACACCCTTTTCCTCTGCCTTTTTAAGCATATTTTTGCAGTAGTCAACCTTTTCGCTGTCAAAGAGAGAAGTTCCTATGCTGTAACCCTTTGCCGCAAGGAAGGTATAAGCCATTCCGCCGCCTATAATAAGGGTATCGGCTTTGTTTAAAAGATTTTCGATAACGGTTAATTTATCTGCAACCTTTGCGCCGCCCAAAATTGTAACAAACGGACGCTCGGGGTTATCAACGGCACTGCCTAAATATTTTAACTCTTTGCCGATGAGATAGCCTGCGACAGCCTCTTTTACATAAGACACAACACCTACGGTAGAGCAGTGTGCTCTGTGTGCGGTGCCGAAAGCATCGTTTACGAAAACATCGGCAAGCGAGCCGAGTTCGGCTGAAAATGTTTCGATATTTTTGGTTTCTTCTGCGCGGTAACGGGTGTTCTGCAAAAGAACAACATCACCGTCTTTCATTTCGGCAACGGCTTTTTTTGCATTTTCGCCTACAACATTATCATCAGCGGCAAATTTAACATCCTGACCTAAAAGTTCGGCAAGACGGACTGCAACCGGAGCCAGAGAAAGTTCGGGTTTAGGTTCACCCTTCGGTTTGCCCAAATGAGAGCAAAGAATGACCTTGCCGCCGTCATTTATAAGTTTTTTAATTGTAGGGAGCGCGGCAACTATACGGTTTTCATCGGTTATAACGCCGTTTTTAAGCGGAACATTAAAATCGCAACGGACAAGAACACGAAGTCCTTTAACATTGATATCGTCAACCGTTTTTTTGTTTTGTGCGTTCATTGATTTCAATCCTTTCGAGACACATAAATTTACATATATTATTTTACCACAAATTTCATATTTTTCAATAAATTTTTACAATATTAAAGCGAAAAATCATCTTTTGTGAAATTTTTATCGGCTATCTGCTTTGAAGGCTCGCGTTTTAAAACATCATATTTAAAACTATGGCAGTAATCGCGCTTGTCGCAAACACCGTGTTTTTTGCAAAAAACCTCGTCTGAATAGGTGGAGGTTTCGCCGTAAACACAGTTAGAGCAGTTTTTATTTTTTTTAATGTTTAAAAATTTATTCGGCATAATTTTATTCCCCTTTACACCTATTGTAACAAATCGTCACGCAAATTTCCACCATTATTTTTCCCCTCAAGCGATATTATGAAAATGACGGCGGTAATTATCATCAAAACGGCAACGGGAATGCCCGAACGGGTAGAATTAAAATAATAGGAAACATTGTTTTTAAAGACATTTATGTTGATTTTAAAAATTTTAAGCATCAAAAACAAGAAAGATGCGGACACTGCCGAACAAAAAAGCCGTGAAAGAATAAAATTTTTAATATTTACTTTTACATTTGCGGAAACCGAAATAATTTGGCATAAAACACTGAGTCCGCCGAAAGATAAAAGAGCGCAAACCAAATAGACATTACGCGTTTTTGAAAGAGCGCAGGTGATTTCGGTTATAAAACACAGGTGCGATAAAATTTGGGATTTACCTAAATATCCGTTTAAAACCGAAAAGAAAATAACAAAAGAACAAATTGAAATCACCGTGTTTGAAGCCTCGCAGGCGGAAAGTGTAAAACTTTCGGCAAAGTTAAAGGAGTCGGAAGACATTTGTTTCGTGTCTTCGGGCGTGAGTTTTTTTCTTAAAATAAGTAAGAGCAAAGCAGAGGATAAAACCTGCGAAAGAAACAGAATAAGTCCCACCGTCTTTGAGCCGAACATACCGTAGCCGACAGCCGAAACGGCAAAACCCGCACCTGAATTTACACAAAAGCACTGCATAATATTTGCGTTTTCTTTTGACAGATTATTTGCAGTATATTCGCTGTTAATAAGTTTTGCGCCTAACGGATAACCGCCTATAAGCGAAAAAACGAATATCAGAAAACAGTTTTTGTTAAGTTTAAATACCTTTTTTGAAAACCTATCCAAAACATTCATTTGAAGTGAGTTTAAGGTTTTCATAGTGAGAATAACACAAAAAGTAATGGGGAAAATCGAGGGAATAATTATTTCTCCGCAAAGATATAACCCCTCTTTGGCAAAAGAGCAGGCACTTTGAGGCGAGAGAACAATCATAACCGAGAAAGCGCAGAAAAACACCAAATAAAAAGCCTTGTAATTAAATTTTTTCAAAACTATCACCCGAAATAATTTATGCTTAAATGAATTATTAAAATGCTTTTTTCATATTTATTTATTAGATTTGTTTAAGGGGTAACAACGGCTTGAAGAAAGACATTAAATTCATCACAAAGAAGAAGCAGAAAATCAAATTTTATGAAGAAGAGTTTGCATACGGCGGTGATTTCAGGGCTGAAATGCTTTCAAATAAAGAAATTTCTGTTGAAGGTTGCACAGGGGTGCTCGAATTTTCAGACTGTTACATAAAACTGAAAATAAAAAGCGGAACACTCGATATATACGGTGTTTCGCTGAAAATAAACGGATATGAAGAAAAGACACTCACGGTTACAGGGGAAATAAAATCGGTAGAATTTTGTGTTCGGGAGAAATTAAATGGTAAACATAATAAGTAGTATTTTCGGAGAAATAGAGATTTGCATATCGGGAGAGAATGCGGAACAGTTTTTAAATGATACGCATAAGGAAAAAATACCCATCAAAAACTTGCGTTGCAAAAACCGTTCGGTTATAGGTCAGATGCGTCCCGCAGATTTTAAAAAACTTTATCATATACGCAGAAAAACGGGAGTGAAAATAAAAATAATATCAAAAAGGGGACTTGTGTTCAAGTTAAATAAACATTCTTCGCGCACGGGATTTATTGTCGGTGCCGTTTTGTTTTTTGTGTTGCTTAAAACGGCATCGCTTTTTGTCTGCGGAGTGGAAATTCACTCGAATAAACCCGTAAACGAAGCAAAAATACGCTCACGGCTTGACGGACTCGGCGTAAAGGTCGGAGCATTCGTTAAAAATATAGACAGCGATATAACGGCACAAAAACTCCTGCTTTTAAGTCCCGAACTCGATTGGGCGAGTGTAAATAAGCAAGGGTGTGTAATAACCGTTAATTTAAGCAGGGCGGAAAATACACAAAAAGCAAAAATTAAATCACCCTCCGACCTTGTCGCAAAAACTGACGGCGTGATTACCAAAATAGATGTAACTTCGGGAGAAACCGTGGTTAATATAGGCGATAAAGTCAAAAAAGGGGATATACTCGTAAGCGGAATTTCAAGCGTGGGCGAAGAAACGGTGTTTTTGAATTCAAGCGGTAAAATATACGCAAAAACCGAAAAGACAATCATAGAATCGGGTAATTTAACGCAGGTGCAATACAAAACCGAAAAAATCAAAAAAAGAAGCGTTCTTGAAGTTTACGGCATAAAAATTCCGCTTTATCTCGGGAGTATAAAGAAACCGTATAAAACAAAAACACATAAAAAAACATATAGTTTTTTGGGTAAAGATTTGCCCGTCGGTAAAACGCAAAAAGTATTTTACATAAAGAAAAAGATTAAAACAATGGTGTCGGAAGATGTTTTGAAGCAAAGACTTAAAGATAGTGCGGAGAAAAAAATCAAAGACGCAAAATTTACAGAATATCAGATAACCGATGAAAGCATAACCCAAAATAAAAATACGCTTACCCTTAAAATAAAGGTAAGCGCAACCGAAAACATAGCGATAAGCGAAAATGTAAAATAGGCAACAAAAAAGGACTGCCTATCGGCAATCCCCAATGTGTGTTGGCATCTACTTATCTTCCCGGGCAGCTGCCCGCCAAGTATTTTCAGCGCAAGTAAGCTTAACTTCTGTGTTCGGAATGGGAACAGGTGGACCCTTACCGCAATCAACACCAACTGTATCGCCGTCTTTTTGACGGCAAAAAGTATTATAGCATAAACCTATATGCTTGTCAATAGTTTTTATTGAAATTTTTAAAGATTTTTTTCTTTTACCGCTTTTCTTATCCTGTCGGAAAACCAACAGAAAAGTGCTTCGCCGAGTTCTTGAAAAATCGGGTCGCCGTCGTGCGAGCAAAGCATGGCAAAAGTCTGACCTATCCGTCTTTCAATTTCGGTGCCGCGCCTGAACGCCAGATAGTAGAACGAAAACGCACCTGTGTCCGAAGATGAGGTGTAAATCTCCGTTCCGGCTTTTTTGAGGGTATCAAGGAAACTTTTTTGAGCAAACCCGATAAGCGCATCGTTTTGGATATACTTTTCAAAGCCTGCCGTAGCGGTAAAAGATAAGAGGAGTTTTCGCTGTAAAAGAAGTTGGCTGTGTTCGGAATTTGCGCTTTGGCTTGTTACATCTTTAATGTATTCCTCGGCAATTTGCTTTCCGAGTTCTTTCGCAGACAGTATGGAATTTTTATCAATGTTTACCGCATTTTCGCCCGATTCGGTCTTGTTCACATCGAAAGACGGTCTGTCACCTGCAAGTTTAATATCAAAATCTTCGTTCACTCAAAAACCTTCTTTCTTTTTAATATTTTTAAATAATTTATATCTTTTCTTTAATAAGTTCGAGAGCAGTGGCTAATTGGTCGGGGCAGGAGGTATCTTTGTAACCGCATTTGATACCCTTGAGTTTTTCGATAACATCGTCAATCTTCATATCTTTCACGAGTTTTGCGATACCCTGGAGATTTCCGTGACAGCCGCCCGAAAACTTAACATCTTTTACTGTGCCGTCCTCAACATCAATTTGTATACTGCGGCTGCAAACACCTTTTGTCGTATAATTAAAGGTCATAATTTTTTCCTACTTTTCTCTGAATTTGTTGCTTCTTACGGGATGACGCAGTTTGCGCAGAGCCTTTGCTTCTATCTGCCTTATGCGTTCTCTTGTTACATTGAATTCGGTGCCTACTTCTTCGAGTGTATGGCATCTGCCGTCCTTTAAACCGAAACGGAGTCTTATAACATCTTCCTCACGCTTTGTAAGTGTGTGGAGCACCGAGTCGATATCCTCATTTGTAATTGTTTTGAGTGCGGCATCGTCGGGAGCCAAGGCATCTTCGTCACGGATAAAGTCCATAAGTCGTGAATCTTCTTCGGGACCTATCGGAGTTTCCATCGAAACAGGCTCCTGCGCCACACGCATTATTTCACGCACACGCTCAACCGTAAGTCCCATTTTTTCGGCTATAAGTTCTTCGCTCGGCTCATAACCGTTTTCGTGGAGGAGCTGACTTTGAATTTTCTTTAAACGGTTAATTGTTTCAACCATATGAACGGGAATACGGATAGTTCTTGCCTGGTCTGCAATGGCTCTTGTAATGGCTTGGCGTATCCACCAGGTTGCGTAGGTCGAAAACTTAAATCCTTTTGTGTGGTCAAACTTGTCAACTGCTTTGATAAGTCCCACATTTCCTTCTTGAATGAGGTCGAGGAAATACATACCTCTGCCCACATATTTTTTTGCGATACTTACAACAAGACGCAGGTTTGCTTCTGTAAGACGCTGTTTGGCAAGTTCGTCGCCCTCGGAAATTTTAATGGCGAGTTCAACTTCTTCTTCAGACGAGAGAAGCGGAACACGGCCGATTTCACGGAGATAGACTTTAACGGGGTCGTCGAGCGACATCATTTTAAAGGCTTCGTCGTCCTCAAGGTGTTCTACATCAACCTCTTCGAGCTGTAAATCGGTTTCGCTCGGCTCCTCATCATAGTCAACATCGAGAATAGGCGGCTCCTCAAAAAGTTCGTCTAAATCTTCGGGAGCGTTTTCAATATCGTCAAAACTGTCTTTAGGCTCGTCATCAAGGATAGGCTCAGCATTTTCGGTATTGGTTTCATTTAATACTTCTTCGGTATTTAAATCTTTTTTGTTAGTTTCCATTTTCGTTTCCCCTTTTATTTTGTATGATTTTTTGCATATTAGAAGCCCAATCTTCATCGGACATATCTTTGGTATCGAGTAGATTTATTCGTGTTTTCTCATCTAATATTACCTTAATACTGTCATTTAATACGGCAAGCGAGTTTTTTCTGCCTTTTTCGCTGTTATAAAGCGAGGTTAAATAACTGAATTCCTCTGTATTAAGCAATTCGCCGAAATATGAGATGTCGAGATTTCTTCCCGATAAAATATATTCGCAAATAAGCGAGTAAATCCGCTTGTTTAATGTTGTAAGCATACCGTCGGGCTTTAATTTTTCATAAGCCGAGTCAAAGAAATCGGGATGTCCGAGAAGGACTGAAATCACCGTTTCTTCGGCTATCGTTGCGGCAGGATATTTGCGCCTTTCGGGGTTAATATCGCTGTTTGAAAATTTAGGGTGGATAATTTCGGAAATTTCCTTTTTGCGAACGGTTTTTTCTTTGACCTTGTGAAGCTCGTCCACCTTTGCTTTAAGAGCAGATTTTGAAACACCGTATTTTTCGGATAACCTGCCTATGTAGAGGTCACGGGTTAAGAGGTCGTTAGTTTCGGCAAGAATTTCGGCGGCACGGTTTAAATATTTAATCTTGCCGTCATCGGCGGATATGTCAATTCCGTTTACTGCGGTAAGCAACTTGTATTCAATTTCGCTTACGGCACCGTTTAAAAGTGCTTCAAAACGGTCTTTGCCGTTTTTCTTGATGTATTCGTCGGGGTCTTTGCCGTCGGGAATGACGATTACACGGACATTAAGTCCCGTGTTTTTCAAGATTTCTCCCGCCCGTTTTACCGCTTTTTGCCCTGCCGCATCGGCGTCAAGCATAAGAATAATTTCATTTGTATAGCGTGAAATTATGTTTGCCTGTTCTAATGTAAAAGATGTTCCGAGAGCCGCAACGGTGTTTTGAAAACCTGCCTGATGGAGTGAGATAACATCCATATTGCCCTCAACTAAAATTATCCGTTCATCGCAGTAGTTTTTGGCAAAGTTCATACCGAAAAGGTTTTCGCTTTTCTTGTAAACGGGGGTATCAGATGTATTTACATACTTTCCGCCTGCTTTGTCGTCACCCGGCATTGCCCTTCCGCTGAAAGCGATAACTTTTCCTCTGATGTTGATAATAGGGAACATAACTCTCTTGCGGAAACGGTCGTAATATGTTCCTCTTTGGCTTTTCCCCACAACATTTGCCGAAATCATATCGGAAATCGAAAAACCTTTTGATTTCAGGTGGTTTATAAGCGAATCCCAAGAGTCGGGAGCCGCACCCAAGCCGAAATGTTTTACGGTGGTAAGGGAGAGCCCTCTGCCGATGAGATAATCACGCGCCCATTTGCCGTCTTCCGACATTAAGTATTCGTGATAAAATTTAGCGGTTTCACGGTTTATCTCGTAAATTCTGTCTTTTAATTTTGAAAATGAATCGTCGTATCCGTCTTGCGGAATAACAATACCGCTTTTGTCTGCCAAAAGTTTTACGGCTTCGATATAGTCAAGATTTTCAATAAGTTTTGTAAAGGTGAAAATATCTCCTCCCACACCGCAGCCGAAACAGTAAAACGAACTGCTTTCGGGATAAACGGTAAATGACGGAGTTTTCTCCCCGTGGAAAGGACAAAGCCCTATAAGGTTTTTACCCCTCCGCTTTAGGTTAACATAAGGGCTTATAACCTGCTCTATATCGTTTCTGTATTTAATTTCGTTTATAACTTCTTCGGGAATAGGCAAATTCTTCACCCTTTCTTTTTAAAATAATTTAAAACTAAAATTTGTTGCTTTTAAAAATGGCGTTGTATTCATTTATTGCATAATCATCGGTCATACTTGCAATGTAGTCGGTAACCGCCCGCTTTGGCGACTCGGCGTTTGCCGTCAGTTTAAACTCATCGGGCAATTTTACAGTGTTTTTAATGTAATACCCGAAGAGCGCCTCGATAATGCCGAAAGCCTTGTCGTCGTCGGCTTTTGTTTTTTGGCTTTTGTAGACTTTCTCATCAAGGAAATCGTAAAAAAGGTCATAATACCTGTTTGTTTCGGAGTCCATCTTTATATCAAAGCCTTTTGAACTGTTTACAATCGACTTTACAAGCGTGTCAATGCGTTCGCTCATTTTACTGCCGAAAAATTCCGTAATTTCGGGCGGAATATCCGATTCGCTTATTATACCGCTTCTGACAGCATCGTCGGTATCGTGGTTTATGTAGGCAATACGGTCGCTTAAACGGACAACCTTTCCCTCGGCGGTAGATGGTAAATCGCCCTTTGCGTGATGGGATATACCGTCTAAAACTTCGTATGTAAGATTAAGACCTTTACCGCCTTTTTCGAGTTTTTCGCATACCCTTACACTTTGGTCAAAATGCGTAAAACCGTTATCGTTTAAAGAATTTAAGGCTCTCTCTCCTGCGTGACCGAAAGGGGTGTGACCTAAATCGTGACCGAGCGCAACGGCCTCGGTTAAATCTTCATTGAGCCTTAAAGCCCTTGCTATCGTTCTCGCAATTTGAGAAACCTCTAATGTATGTGTAAGACGGGTTCTGTAATGGTCTGATTCGGGCGAAATAAACACCTGCGTTTTCCTCTTTAACCTGCGAAACGACTTTGAATGAATAATTCGGTCGCGGTCTCTTTGGTAATCGGTGCGGAGTTCGCACTTTTCTTCAAAAACGGCGCGTCCTTTCGTTTCCGCACTTTTTGCGGCAAAAGGGGAAAGGGCGGCGTATTCGGATTTTTCAATTTCTTCCCGTATCGAACTCATATTTTCACCCCACATATATAATATTAGCCGAAACTTTAAAAACTCCTCTGTTTTCGGACTGTTTTCGGCAAAATTTTATCAAATTTATGTGTCGGCGTGATTTTTGATGAGGACATCTCGTTTATTTTTTTCAAAAAAGACGGAACTTCCTGCGTGGGAACGGCAATATTTAAAGTTACAGTTTCTCCGAAATCGGTATTCAGTATATCGCAGTCGATGGACGAAAAAAGCGACATCGCATAATCGTTTAAACTGTAAGGAACATTAAGTTCAAAGACCGAACAGTTCACCATAATTTTGCACTCGGCATTTTCTATTGCCTGCTTTGCGGCGGCTGAATACGCCCTCACAAGACCGCCCGTGCCCAGTAAAATTCCGCCGAAATAACGGGTTACTATAAGCAGAGCATCTACTATTTTGCTGTGGCTCAAAACATCAAGCATCGGCTTTGCGGCAGTGCCGTGAGGCTCGCCGTCGTCGGAAAAACGGGTTGTGTTATCGCTTAAAATGTAGGCATAAACATTGTGCCTTGCGTCAAAATATTTTGCCTTGTGTGCCGATAAAATTTCCGAAGCCTCCTCTTGAGAACTGCAAGGATAGAGCGTGGCTATAAATCTTGAATGTTTTTCGGAATATTCGCCGACCGATATTTTATCTACCGTGATAAAGTCCTTCAAAAATCTCACCTGCCAACCGCTGTTATAACTGATTTGAAAAAACCGCAACTACATTTTTTGTAGTTGCGGATAAAAACGAAATTATTCTTCCATACCGAAGCGCTTTTTAAATCTGTCAACACGACCGCCGGTATCAACTAACTTCTGCTTACCGGTAAAGAAAGGGTGGCATTTGGAACAAATATCCAAATGAATGTCTTTCTTTGTTGAACGGGTTTCAAATTCAGCACCGCAAGCACACTTAACGGTTACCTTTTCATATTCAGGATGAATTCCTTCCTTCATCGTGATACACTCCCTTCAAATCTCATTAACATTAGCATAATAGCATAATTTACTTAAAAAATCAAGAAAAAGTTACTCAGCGGTAAAAACTACCTCTTCTTCCGATTCGCCGAAATCGTCATTCCCGTTTATTTCGGGAACTTTCATACCTGTTCCGGCAGGAATCAACTGACCTATAATAACATTTTCTTTAAGACCGAACAACGGGTCAACCTTGCCCTTAATGGCGGCTTCGGTGAGAACCCTTGTGGTTTCCTGGAACGAAGCGGCGGACATAAACGATTCGGTAGCAAGAGAAGCCTTTGTGATACCCAAAAGCGTAGCCTGATAGGTTGCTTTTTTAAGACCATCTTCACCTGCGGCAATGCGGGCATCGATTGCCTTGTTTGCATCGCTTATTTCCTTGTATTCGTAACTTACATTCTGGATGAGGTCGGTGTTGCCCGAATCGGTAACACGGAGTTTTCTCATCATTTGACGGACAATAACTTCAATGTGTTTATCGTTGATATCAACACCTTGGGTGCGGTAAGCATTCTGAATTTCGGAAATAATGTAATTCTGAACTGCTTCCGGTCCCTGAGCCTCCAAAATATCCTGCGGATATTTAGCACCCGGAGTAAGCGGAGTGCCGGCTTCAACATAATCGCCGTCATTAACAAGTGTGCGGACACCGTAAGGAATGGAAACCTTTTCTTCTTCCATAGTTTCCTCGTTATTTATATAAATAACATTGCTCTTCTTTTCCTCTGCAAGACGGACACGGCCCGAAATCTTTGAAATAAGACCGCAGTGTTTGGGCCTTCTTGCTTCAAAGAGTTCTTCAACACGGGGAAGACCTTGTGTAATATCTTCGGTAGATGCGATACCGCCGGTGTGGAATGTTCTCATCGTAAGCTGTGTGCCCGGCTCACCGATTGACTGAGCGGCAACGATACCGACTGCCTCGCCGATGGTAACGGGCTTGTTGTTTGCAAGGTTTGCACCGTAGCACTTCTGACAAACGCCGTGGTGAGAGTGGCAGGTGAGAATTGAACGGATTTCGATGCTCGTAATACCCAAATCAACGATGCGTTTTGCATCTTCTTTGGTAAGCATATGCTCGTTATCGCATATAACTTCACCGGTTTTCTCATCAACAAGCGGATTAAGCAGGAATCTGCCTACAAGACGCTCTTCCAATGTTTCGAGAATATGGTTTCCGTCCTTAATATCGGAAATAGTAAGACCTTCGGTTGTTCCGCAATCGTTTTCACGGACAATAACATCTTGCGAAACATCAACAAGACGGCGGGTAAGATAACCCGAGTCGGCAGTTCGGAGTGCGGTATCGGCAAGTCCCTTACGGGCACCGCGCGAAGAAATGAAGTATTCAAGAACGGTAAGACCTTCACGGTAGTTTGCACGAATCGGAACTTCGATAACCTTACCTGCGGTGTTTGCGATAAGTCCGCGCATACCGGCAAGCTGTCTTATCTGGCTCATAGAACCACGGGCACCCGAGTCAGCCATCATAAATATCGGGTTGAACTCATCAAGGTTATCCTTAAGTGCATCGGCAACATCTTCGGTTGCCTTGTTCCATATTTCGATTACATGGCGGCTTCTTTCTTCGTTGGAAATAAGACCGCGTCTGAACATCTTTGTAATATCGTCAATCTGCTTTTCGGCAGAGGACAAAATATCCTTCTTAACTGGCGGAATAACGGCATCTATAACGGCTACCGTAATAGCACCCTTTGTCGAATACTTGAAGCCGGTTGCCTTGATGTTGTCAAGAACGATAGCCGAACGGCTTGTTCCGTGAATATCAATGCAACGGTCAATGATTTTTCCGAGTTGTTTCTTGCCGACCTTATTCTGAATAACCTCATCATAAGATTCAACGGTATTTTTGCTCGGGTCTTTAATAGCAAAAGTCCACTCAAGGTCAAACTCATGAGCCTTATCGCTTCTGTCAACAAAGCCTAAATCCTGCGGAATAGACTCATTGAAGATGATAAATCCTACGGTGCACCATACGAGTTTAGACTCGCCGTTTGCGTTGGTCATACGGACACGGATAGGAGCGTGGAGACCGATAATTCCGTCGGAATAAGCCATAATAGCCTCATTTTTATCACGGAATACCTTGTTTGCGCCTACTTCATCGGGCTTAACTATTGTAAGATAGTATGAGCCCAAAACCATATCCTGAGTCGGAACTGCAACCGGTTTGCCGTCTGACGGCTTAAGAAGGTTGTTTGCGGCAAGCATAAGGAAACGCGCCTCAGCCTGTGCCTCTGCCGAAAGAGGAATATGGATAGCCATCTGGTCGCCGTCGAAGTCCGCATTGTAAGCGGTGCATACAAGCGGATGGAGTTTAAGTGCTTTGCCTTCAACCAAAACCGGCTCAAACGCCTGAATACCGAGTCTGTGAAGTGTAGGAGCACGGTTTAAAAGAACGGGATGCTCTTTGATAACAAGTTCGAGTGCGTCCCAAACATCGCCTGACGCACGGTCAACCATCTTTCTGGCTGTTTTGATATTTGAAACCTTGTTTGTTTCAACAAGACGCTTCATAACAAAGGGTTTAAAGAGTTCAAGTGCCATTTCTTTAGGAACGCCGCACTGATACAACTTAAGTTCGGGACCTACAACGATAACCGAACGGCCTGAATAGTCAACACGCTTACCGAGAAGATTTTGACGGAAGCGTCCCTGCTTACCTTTAAGCATATCGGAGAGCGATTTAAGGGCTCTGTTGTTGGGGCCTGTAACCGGCTTGCCGCGTCTGCCGTTGTCAATAAGGGCATCGACGGCCTCTTGGAGCATTCTCTTTTCGTTGCGGACGATTATATCCGGTGCCGAAAGTTCGAGAAGCCTTTTAAGACGGTTGTTACGGTTGATAACGCGTCTGTAAAGGTCGTTAAGGTCAGAGGTGGCAAATCTGCCGCCGTCGAGCTGAACCATAGGACGAAGGTCGGGCGGAATTACCGGAATAACATCAAGAATCATCCATTCGGGACGGTTGCCTGATAAACGGAATGCCTCCAACACTTCAAGACGCTTTAAGATGCGGACTCTCTTTTGACCTGCGGTGTTTTCAAGTTCCTCTTTAAGAGAGGCACACTCTTTGTCAAGGTCGATTTCGCAGAGCAATTTTTTGATTGCTTCGGCACCCATACCTGCCTCAAAGTCATCTTCATACTTTTCACGCATATCGTAATACTGCTTTTCGGTCAAAAGCTGCTTCTTTTCAAGCGGTGTTTCACCGGGGTCGGTTACGATATACTGAGAGAAGTAAAGAACCTGCTCTAAGTCTTTGGGTGATACATTTAATACGAGTCCCATTCTTGAAGGAATGGTCTTAAAATACCAGATATGCGAAACGGGGGCGGCAAGTTCGATTGTTCCCATACGCTCACGGCGGACTTTTGCACGGGTTACTTCAACACCGCAGCGTTCGCAGACTTTGCCTTTGTAGCGAATTCTTTTATACTTTCCGCAGTGACATTCCCAGTCCTTTTGCGGCCCGAAAATGCGTTCGCAGAAAAGACCGCCCTGTTCCGGCTTTAATGTTCTGTAATTGATGGTCTCGGGCTTTGTAACCTCGCCGTGTGACCAACTTCTTATCTGCTCCGGAGAAGCAAGACCTATTTTTATGGACTCGAATGCAAGTTCATTTGAATTTTCCATTTGTTTTGCCCTCCTTAAATTTCTTCGCCGTCAGCAAAATCTTCGCTGTCGGTTTGGTCGTCTAATGTAATTTCATCGCCGTTTTCGTCCTGAAGACCGTAGCCTTCGGAAACAAACTCGCCGTCATCTGAAACATTGGCTCCCATTTCCTCGGAAACCTCGGGAATGTTTAAGCCTATATCGTCATCATCGTCAAATTTCTGCTTGAGGTCAACTTCTTCGCCGTCGCCGTCAAGAGCACGGACATCAAGTGATAACGACTGTAATTCTTTAATAAGAACTTTAAACGATTCGGGGATACCTGCTTTCGGAACATTCTGTCCCTTAACGATTGCCTCGTAGGTCTTAACACGGCCGACAACATCGTCCGACTTAACTGTTAAGATTTCCTGCAATGTGTAAGCGGCACCGTAAGCCTCAAGCGCCCAAACTTCCATTTCTCCGAAACGCTGACCGCCGAACTGTGCTTTACCGCCCAAAGGCTGCTGCGTTACCAAAGTATACGGACCGGTTGAACGGGCGTGAATCTTATCGTCAACAAGGTGATGGAGTTTGAGATAATACATATAACCTACGGTTACACGGTTATCAAACGGCTCACCTGTGCGTCCGTCATAAAGCTGAACTTTACCGTCTTCCGGCATATCAGCCATTTTGAAACATTCACGAATGTCTGCTTCGTGAGCACCGTCAAATACCGGTGTGCAGATGTTCCAGCCGAGTGCCTTTGCGGCGTAACCCAAATGAACTTCAAGCACCTGACCGATGTTCATACGGGAAGGAACGCCCAACGGGTTAAGAACTATATCAAGCGGTGTGCCGTCGGGTAAGAACGGCATATCCTCGCTCGGAAGTATTCTCGAAACAACACCCTTGTTACCGTGGCGTCCCGCCATCTTATCGCCGACGGAAATCTTACGCTTCTGTGCGATATAGCAACGGACTACCACATTAACACCGGGACTTAATTCCGATGAATTTTCACGGGTAAATACCTTAACATCAACGATGGTGCCGTATTCACCGTGGGGAACACGCAGAGAAGTATCACGGACTTCTCTTGCTTTTTCACCGAAGATGGCACGCAAAAGTCTTTCTTCTGCGGTAAGTTCGGTTTCACCCTTAGGTGTTACCTTACCTACAAGAATATCTCCTGCCGTAACCTCGGCACCGATGCGGATAATACCTCTTTCATCAAGGTCTTTAAGGGCATCTTCGCCGACATTCGGAATATCGCGGGTGATTTCTTCAGGTCCTAACTTGGTATCGCGTGATTCAAGTTCGTATTCTTCAATGTGGATTGATGTGTAAACATCGTCACGGACAAGTCTTTCGTTAAGGAGAACGGCGTCCTCGTAGTTGTAACCTTCCCAGGTCATAAAGCCGATTAAAGCGTTACGGCCGAGTGAGATTTCGCCGTTGCTGGTTGCAGGACCGTCTGCAATGACATCTTTAGCCTTAATTTTATCGCCTACCGATACGATAGGACGCTGATTTATACATGTTCCGTGGTTGGAGCGGGTAAACTTAATAAGATTGTATTCATCAATCTCGCCGTTCTTTGCACGGATTTTTATTACATCTGCACTTACGAATGTAACTACACCGTCACGCTTTGCGAGAACAACTACACCCGAGTCAACAGCGGCCTTGTATTCCATACCTGTTGCAACAATCGGGTTTTCGGGTTTGAGAAGCGGAACAGCCTGCTTCTGCATGTTAGAGCCCATGAGAGCACGGTTTGTATCGTCGTTTTCAAGGAACGGAATCATCGCCGTTGCAACCGAAACAACCATTTTCGGAGATACATCTATGAAGTCGGCTCTTGTGGCCTCGACCTCCTGGAACTCATCACGGTAACGGGCATTGACTTTCTTGCGGACAAAATAGCCGTTCTCGTCGATTGGCTCGTTTGCCTGTGCTACTACAAATTCGTCTTCCTCGTCTGCGGTCATATAAACAACATCGTCAAGCACACGGCCGGTTTCTTTGTCAACACGGCGGAAGGGTGCTTCAATGAAGCCGTATTTGTTGATTTTTGCATAGGTTGCAAGATATGAGATAAGTCCGATGTTAGGACCTTCCGGAGTCTCGATAGGACACATGCGTCCGTAGTGGGTGTAGTGAACATCACGAACCTCGAACGAAGCACGGTCTCTTGAAAGACCGCCGGGACCTAATGCAGACAAACGGCGCTTATGGGTAAGTTCGGATAACGGGTTTGTCTGGTCCATAAACTGCGAAAGCGGAGAAGAACCGAAAAATTCCTTGATGGCGGCAACCACGGGACGGATATTGATAAGCGTCTGCGGAGTTACATTTTCGGCATCCTGCGCCTGAAGATTCATTTTCTCACGGACAACTCTTTCCATACGGGAGAAACCGATGCGGAACTGATTTTGCAAAAGTTCGCCTACGCTTCTTATACGGCGGTTGCCCAAATGGTCGATATCGTCAACACAGCCGACATCGTGGGGAAGACCGAGGAAATAGTTAACCGAAGCGAAAATATCGTCAAGAACGATGTGTTTCGGAATAAGTGCATCTGCACCTTCGAGCAATGCGTTCTTAATATCTTCTTTGGTTTCGTTTTCATTTAATATTTCACGCAAAACGGCAAGGCTTACCTTTTCGTTTATGCCGAGTTTGTCAAGTTCGTTAAGTTCTTCTTCGGTAAAGTCAACAAAGTCGCCCAAGTTTACCATACCGTTGGACAAAATCTTAACTTCGCTTACATTACCCTCAAAGTCCTGAACATTTACATAAACTTCGTTTACGCCTTTTTTCTCGAACTCTGCCGCCAATTCTTTTGAAATAACGGTTTCGGGCTCTGCGATAATTTCGCCTGTTGTCGGGTCGGCAACGGGACGGGAAAGAACTTTGCCTTTCGCACGGGCGGAAAGAGCCAACTTCTTGTTGTATTTATATCTGCCGACTCTTGACAAATCGTATCTGTGGGCATCAAAGAATAACTGTGCAAGATATGCCTTTGCACCGTCAATCGTTACAGGCTCGCTCGGACGGAGTTTCTTATAAACTTCAATCAAAGCGTCCTCTGCATTTTTGGTTTCATCAATTTCGAGTGTGGCGGCAAGACGCTCGTCCTCACCCAAAAGTTCGCGGATTTGCTGATTTGTATCAACACCCAAAGACCTGATAAATGTGGTAATGGGGAGTTTTCTGTTTTTATCAATGCGGACATATAAAGCATCGTTTACGGAAGTTTCATATTCAAGCCAAGCGCCGCGGTTTGGGATAATTGTAGAGGAAAACAGCCTTTTACCTGTTTTCTCATCTGCTTTTTCCGCAAAGTAAACGCCCGGAGAACGAACGAGCTGTGAAACAATGGCACGCTCGGCACCGTTGATAACAAAAGTTCCCGAAGCGGTCATAAGCGGGAAATCGCCCATAAATACTTCGCTTTCCTTTATTTCGCCGGTTTCTTTGTTCTGAAGTCTTGCCGTTACACGCAAGGGAGCGGCATATGTTGTATCTCTTGCTTTGCATTCGGCAATATCGTATTTCGGTGTTTCGTCAATACGGTAGTCGATAAATGTAAGTTCCAAATTACCGCTGTAATCGGTAATCGGGTCCATATCGGCAAAGACCTCTTTAAGTCCGTCTCCTATGAACCAAGCATAAGAGTCCTTCTGAATTTCAATGAGGTTGGGCATATCAATGACTTCATTGATTTTTGAGAAGGTCATACGCTCATTTCTGCCTAAACGGATAGGCTTGACCATATCTGTCTTCTTCATAGGTTGAAAATCACTCCTATAAATATAAAATATTAGTGCAAAAACATGCTGATGAAAGGGCGGAAATTGTGCGATTTTACCATAAGAAATACGGCACTTTCCGAAAAATAGGCGCAAAATCCCCCATCATCCATTAGTAATTAAAAATTATATACCTACGCAGACAAAAAGTCAAGCAAAATTTTGCGAAATTTGATAATTTTTCCGAAAACAAAAAAAACACTTCTAATTTAAGGAAATATTTGATATAATACATATTATATTATTTAAGGGAAAAGGCGATTTTGTGTTTTGCGAAATTAAGGGACTTAAAACCGAATATACCGAAACGGGAATAAAGGACGGCATACCGGTGCTTTTGCTTCACGGTTGGGGTTCTTCGTTTGATGTGTATAAAGGAATAATGGGCGCCCTTGCCGATAGGTGCAGAGTTGTGGCGGTAAATTTTCCGGGCTGCGGAAACAGTGAAACGATGGCTGGCGCGTGGAATCTTGAAGATTACTGTGACTTTGTGCTTGAGTTTACAAAGGCAGTGGGACTTGAAAAGCCGATTTTGATAGGCCATTCCCACGGCGGAAGGGTAACGCTTAAAATGACGGCGGAAGGCATATTAAATCCGCCCAAAATCGTGCTTCTCGATGCGGCGGGACTCATACCGGTAAAGACAAAAGCGCAGAAGCGCAGGGCGAGGAATTTTAAGACGGTTAAAAAAGTTTTGTCACTTCCCGTTATAAATAAATTTTCGGGCGGACTGCTCGAAAAGGCGAGAAATCATTACGGCTCCGCCGATTACAATGCCGCACCGCCTGTTTTGAGGCAAACACTTGTGTCGCTTGTAAATACCGATTTAAGAGATATTCTGCCGAATATTAAATGTCCTTCGCTTCTTATATGGGGTGAAAACGATACGGCAACCCCTTTAAGCGATGCAAAAATCATCGAAAAACTTATTCCCGATGCGGGACTTTGCGTAATAAAGGGAACGGGGCATTATTCGTTTTGCGAAAATCCCTATACGGCTCACGCCATACTGCGTGAATTTATAAAGTAGGAGGTAAGGCGGTTTGATATATTATATTTTTGCGTCGTGCATACTTCTTGCGCTGTCGCTTGTTTTTTCGCTTTACAGACAGTTTCAGATGTTACAGCAAAATTCATACTATCCGTCAAGATACTTAAAATGGGTTTATGAAAACTTTATGACGGGTGTAACATTCTCCTGCTTTGCATACTGTTTAAACTCATTGCTATACTTGAACGGTGCATATATTCTGTGTGTTGTTCTTTGTGCCGTTTTGTTTGCGGTCAGACTTATAATGTGTTTAAAAACGCATAAAAAATCAATCAAAAAACTTGTTTTCACGGCAAGGGTGAAAAGACTTTATGCGGCGGCAGTCTTAATAGATACTGCGCTTATCTGCGGTTTGGTTTTTGCAAAAGACTTTGCGGCAATTCAGATACTGTTTATGATATTAAGCATAATATCGTTTATACCGCCTTTAAGCACGCTTCTTGCGTGGGCGGTAACAAAACCGATAGAGTTGATTGTTTCACGCTATTATGTAAATGATGCGAAGAAAATTTTAAAAGAAAATTCTTCGCTTAAGGTTATCGGCATTACGGGAAGTTTCGGCAAGACGACCACAAAGTTTATATTAAACAGAATTTTAAGCGAAAAATATAACACCGTCTGCACTCCGCAGAGTTTTAATACTCCTATGGGTGTTGTCCGCACGGTGAGGGAAAAAATAAAGCCCAACACCCAAATATTCGTTTGCGAAATGGGTGCGAAAAATGTCGGCGATATAAAGGAAATCTGTGATATAGCAAACCCCGTATACGGCATAATAACTTCGGTAGGCGCACAGCACCTTGATACATTCGGCAGTATAGACAATGTGTTTAAGACAAAGTTTGAACTTGCCGGCTGTGTGCGTAAAAACGGCGGATACACCTTTGTAAGCGCCGAAAGCGAAGAAATAATAAACAGATACGATAAAGAGGACGGCTCGCTTATTCTTTTCGGCGGCGATACCGATTACCGTGCCGAAAATATAAAAAGGAGTGCGTTGGGCTCAAACTTCGATTTGGTGCTTGAGGGAACGAGAATAAATGTAAATACCAAACTTTTGGGACTTCACGCAATATACGATATTCTTGCGGCGGCATCAATAAGTTTTAAACTTGGCGTAGATGAAAACAGTATAAAGGTAGCCGTTTCGGCGCTTAAACCCACCGAACACAGACTTGAACTTAAAAACTCGGTGAACGGCTCACTTCTTATAGACGATGCATATAACTCAAACCCCGTAGGCTGTCTTGAAGCGGTGCGGACGCTCGGCACATTCGAAGGATATAAAAAGACGGTAATCACACCGGGACTTATCGAACTCGGCGAAAAGGAATACGAGTCAAACTATGCATTGGGGCTTGAAGCAACAAAGTATGCCGATACGATAATACTTGTCGGTAAAAACCGTTCAAAACCGCTTCTTGACGCAATAGAAACGACAAATTTCGATAAAAATAATGTATTTGTTGTTTCGGGTTTTGCGGAGGGAATGCAGATTTATACAAAAACTGCGGATAAAAACAGCATAGTTTTAATTGAAAACGATTTGCCCGACAATTATCTTAAATAAATAAAACATATAAAGAGGTCTTTGATTATGAAAACAACAATAGCCGTATTTTTCGGATGCCGTTCGGTAGAGCACGAGGTTTCGATTATTTCCGCCGTTCAGGCGATGAACAGTATAAACCGTGAAAAATATGATGTCCTTCCCGTGTATGTTACCAAAACGGGTGCTATGGTCACGGGAGAAAAACTTTTCAAAATTGAAAACTATAAAAATGCGGATAAACTTATCGGCGAGTCGGAAGAAGTAACATTTATTAAAGACTCAAACGGTGTTTATATGCACTATCTTAAAGGCGGTGTCTTTTCAAAGAAAAAGGATACCCGTGTTGACCTTGCTTTCCCGATAGTTCACGGCACAAACTGTGAGGACGGCACAATGGCGGGATATTTTGAGTTTTTGGGACTTCCTTATATAAGTTGCGATATAGTTTCCGCCGCAGTCGGAATGGATAAATCGGTATTTAAAGATGTCCTTTTAAATGCGGGACTTCCCACACTGCCGTGCTATACATTCCGTTCAAGAGAATACTTATTAAACAAAGAGGAAATTGCAGATAATATCGCAAAAGAAGTAGGTTTTCCGCTTATAGTAAAGCCTGTTAATTTAGGCTCAAGTGTGGGCATTACAAAGGTAAAGACAAGGGAAGAATTGATAGGTGCGGTTGATGAGGCGGTTTCGTTTGCCGATAAAATTCTTGCCGAAAAGGCAATTGAGGGACTCCGCGAAATAAACTGTTCGGTTTTGGGCGATGCAGATGAATGTAAGGCGTCTGTCTGCGAGGAGCCGTTTATGAACGATGAAATACTGTCTTATAAGGATAAATATCTCGGAGGCTCAAAAGGCTCAAAACGGGAGGGAGCGAGCAAAGGTATGGCATCGCTCGGAAGAAAACTTCCTGCCGATATATCGGAAGAAAAGTCGGACGAAATCAGGGATATTTCCTGTAAAATATTTAAAACAATGGGCGCATCGGGTGTTGTCCGTATAGATTACCTTATGGATACAAACGATAACGATAAGGTCTATGCAAATGAGATAAACACAATTCCCGGCTCGCTTGCTTTCTATCTTTGGGAGGCAACGGGACTTAAATATACCGATATGATTGATGAACTTGTTGATATTGCGTTCAAAAGGCAAAGAAACCGTGAGAATTTAAGTTTCTCAATCGAAACCGATATTCTTTCGGGCGTTTCTTTCGGAACAAAAGGAACAAAAGGAGCAAAAGGCTCTGAATTTTAAGTAAAATCAAAAGGATGAAATTATGACAAATCTGCTTTTAAAGATTTTTGTAAAAAACTATAATAATACTGCCGATAAAAAGGTCAGGGAAAGTTACGGGACGCTCGGAAGCATTGTGGGTATCGTGTGCAATGTTTTTCTTTGCGCCGTTAAAATCGGAATAGGTTTAATAATAAAAAGTATGTCAATTATGGCGGACGGACTCAATAACCTTTCGGATATGGGCTCATCGGTAATCACGATGATAGGCTTTAAACTTTCGAATAAACCTGCCGATAAAGACCACCCGTTCGGACACGGAAGAATGGAATATATGTCGGCGTTTATCGTTTCGGTGCTCATAATCATAGTCGGCTTTGAACTCGGTTCAGGCTCGGTTAAGGCGCTTATAAACGGCGATAAAGCACCGGTATACAGCACGGTATCGCTTGTTATACTCTTAATATCGGTAATAGTAAAATTCTGGATGTATCTGTTTAATAAAAAACTCGGAAAGGCGATAAATTCAGATGCCCTTACCGCTACGGCGCAGGACAGTGTAAATGACTCTGTTGCAACTATTGCGATTTTGGCAGCGGCTATAGTTTCCCGATTTGTTTCGCTTCCCTTTAACCTTGACGCAGTGATGGCTTTGGGCGTTGCGCTCTTTATACTGTGGTCGGGAATTTCCTCGGTTAAGGAAACACTTGCAAGTCTGCTCGGCAAAGCACCCGATAAAGAACTCATAAAAAATATAGAAGAAACGGTCTTGTCATTTGACGGCTTTTTGGGTATCCACGACCTTATTATTCACGATTACGGTCCCGGCAGACAGTTTGCATCGCTTCATATCGAAGTTCCGCAGGATATAGATATAGTGGAGTGCCACGAGCATGTTGACCTCTGCGAAAAGGTAGTAGGCGAAAAATTAGGCATAGAACTTGTTATCCATATGGACCCGATTGATGTGAATAACCAAGAAATTACCGCAACAAAACAGGCAATCTCAGAGTGTGTAAAGACGGTGGACGGGCGTTTGACCATTCACGACTTCCGTATGACACCTATGGCAAAGCAAAAAACAAACCTGATATTTGATGTTGTTGTTCCTGCCGATATGAGAATAAGCGACGATGAGTTAAGAGAGCAAATAGGCGAAAAAGCAAAGGAGATTAACAAAACATTTGTGTGTGTAATTACGGTAGACCGTGATTTCACGGGCATAATGTGATGTATTTTAAGGAGGTTTTATTGTGCTGAGAATAGAAAATTTAACCAAAATTTACGGTGATAAAAAAGCCGTAGACAATTTAAGCCTGCATATAAATAAGGGCGAAATTTACGGTTTTATCGGTCATAACGGAGCGGGAAAAACCACCACTTTAAAGAGCATAGCCGGAATACTTAAATTTGATAACGGCGAAATATACATAGACGGTGATTCGATAAAGGAAAAGCCGATTGAGTGTAAAAGGAAAATCGCCTATATTCCCGATAACCCCGATTTGTATGATTTTATGACGGGTAACGGTTATCTTAATTTTGTTGCCGATGTTTTCGGTGTTTCGGAAGAACAAAGAAAAGAAAGAATAAATAAGTATGCCGAAATATTCGGTCTGACTGCCGATTTGTCGCAGTCGATAGTTTCCTATTCGCACGGAATGAAGCAAAAACTTGCGATAATTTCCGCATGGCTTCACGAGCCGAAACTTATTATTATGGACGAGCCGTTTGTCGGTCTTGACCCAAAAGCCTCGCATACGCTTAAAGAAATGATGAGAGAGGTATGCAATGAGGGCGGTGCAATATTCTTTTCTACCCATGTGCTTGAGGTTGCCGAAAAACTTTGCGATAAGGTTGCGATTATTAAAGACGGCAGACTGATTAAATCGGGCAGTATGGACGAGGTCAAGGGCGACGAAAGTCTTGAATCGGTGTTTCTTGAATTGGAGGACTGATTATGCTTAAAGCACTACTTAAAAAACAGTTTCTTGAAGTGTTCAAGGGCTATTTTGTAAACGGAAAAACAGGCACAGCCCGTTCAAAGTCGGGAATAATAGGCTATTTTGTCCTTTTTGCCGCGATAATGATTATGCTTATGGGTATGTTTTACGGTATGGCTATGGGTATCGGAAAGCCCTTTATAAATACACCTCTTTGTTGGCTTTATTTTACGGTAATGGGAACGGTGTCTGTTTTGTTCGGTGCGTTCGGCAGTGTGTTTAATACATTTGCGGGACTTTATCTTCCGAAGGATAACGAGCAGTTGCTTTCAATGCCGATACCCGTAAGAATTATTCTTGTATCAAGACTTTCGGGCGTTTTCGGTCTTTCCCTTTTGTATAGCGGTGTTGTGTGGCTTCCTGCCTGTTGTTTTTACTTTTTCTATACGGACAGTTTATCGGCGCTGTCGGTAATTTACTCCGTTTTGCTTCTTGTGTTTATAGCACTTTTTGTTTCGGTGATTTCCTGCGCGCTCGGATTTGTTGTTGCGCTTTTTTCAAAGAGGATAAAAAATAAGGGCATCATTTCGGCAATATCCGTAGTGCTGTTTATAGTTGTTTACTATGCCGTTATTTTCAGAATACAGAGCATTTTAAAGGCGCTTGTTAAAAACGGAGAACAGTTCGGAAACGGCATAAAAAAATGGGGTAATCTTTTATACCAACTCGGAAACGGTGCGTCGGGCGATACAAAAGGCTTTATTGTATTTGCTGCCGTGTCGGTTGCGCTCGGCGGAGTCTGCTTTTACATATTAAATAAAACCTTTATCCGCATTGCAACGGAAAATACGGGCGAGAAGAAGTCCGCAGTTAAGAGGACGGACTCTAAACGGCAAAGCGTAAAATCCGCACTTATGAAAAAGGAAATGAAAAGGTTTACAAGTTGTACCGTATATATGCTTAATACGGGACTTGGTATAATTATGGCTCCCGTTGCGGCAATAGCGGCTGCCGTCAAGTATGACGGTTTGCAAAAGGTGCTCGGAAGTATATATAAAGAAATTCCCGTCATTTCAAAAATGGTGCCTGTGTGTATACCGCTTCTTGTCTGCTTAATAATCGGAATGGATTTGGTAACCGCATCTTCGATTTCGCTTGAGGGTAAAAGTCTTTGGATATATAAATCTCTGCCCGTTTCTTCGGCGGACATTCTAAGTGCAAAATTAAATCTTCATATACTTCTTAATACTCCGAGTGCGGTAATTTCGGTTGTTGTTTTGGGAATTTGTTTCGGTCTTGAAACAAATATGATTGTTTTATCGGCAATTTTCTGCTTTGTGTTTATAAGGTTTACGGGTGCATTGGGACTGATTTTCAATCTTAAATTTCCGAATTTTTCCTGGACTGCCGAAACCACACCCGTAAAACAAAGTATGCCTGTATTTTTGTCAATGCTTGCAGGTTTTTTGATTCCCGTCATAACGGGGGCAGGGTATTATTTTCTGTATAAAAAGGTGGAAATGCCGGTTTATCTTTGCTGTGCCGTAGTTGTTATGTATGTAGTTACATTTTATATGATAAAGTATTTAAAAACAAAGGGAGCCAAGTGTTTTGATGAACTGTAATACCGATTTGCAAAACGAACTTTTTAAAATTGCCGACCGAAAATATGCCGAATTTCAGGCAAAACTTACTCCTACAGTGGATAAGGATAAGTTTATCGGTGTCCGCGTGCCCGTGCTCCGCAGGTTTGCAAAGGACTTTTTGAAAACGGGGGACACAGAGGCGTTTTTAAATGACCTGCCTCATAAATATTATGATGAGAATATGTTGCATTCGCTTCTTGTTTCCGAAATAAAAGACTTCGGTAAGGCGGTTTGCGAAACCGATAAATTTCTGCCGTTTGTAGATAACTGGGCGGTCTGCGATATAATGAGTCCGAAAGCCTTTAAAAAGAATAAGGACGGACTTATAAACGAAATAAAGCGGTGGGTGAAATCGGATAGACCTTACACCGTCCGTTTCGGACTTGAAATGCTGATGAGCCATTATTTAGACGGCGATTTCAAAGAAGAATATTTGGAAATACCGCTGGGCGTTAAGTCGGAAGAATATTATGTAAATATGATGACAGCGTGGTTTTTTGCCACAGCACTTGCAAAACAGTGGGAGTCGGCTTTTCCGATTGTAGAGAGTAAAAAACTCGGAAAATGGGTGCATAATAAAACAATACAAAAAGCAATCGAGAGTTACCGTATAACCGAACCCCAAAAGCAAACTTTAAGAAAACTTAAAATATAAAAAAACAGCAGTCGCTTTTTTTAAAACGACTGCTGTTTATGTTTAGTTATACCTGCTGTATTTTATGCCATAAAAGAAGATTGTCTTTGATTATATATCCGACCTTGTTTTCCGATTTAAGCCACGATAAATAGGAACGCACGGTGCTTCCTATAAGTGCATACTGCTCAACCGAAAGGGTAAGGGAAAAACTGTCAAAAACTCTTTTTAATAACTCGTCAAAGCAAATCGGAGTTTCAAGCAGCGAAATTATCTTTTCCGCCGTTTCGTAGGTGTTTTTGATATTATAGTCGGCAAGTTCTTTTATATCGTTTGTAACTTCGCTGTGTGAGGGAATGAAATGCTTTGCCGGAATACTTTTAAGACTTTCAAGCGATAAAAGATAAGATTTAACATCGAAAACATAGGTAATTCCGTATTTTTGAAGTGTTTCTTTTGAAGCGAGTGCGTCGCCTATGAAAAAGTTTCCGTCTTTTGTCTTAAATCCCAACATATCAAAAGAATGACCTTTAAACTCCACCGCTTCCATACCCTCGGGCAGACATTCCTTTGTAAACGGCAGTGCGTTTGACTCCTCTGCTTTTAAAAATTTGTGGGTAAGGTCGTCCATAGGGTATCCGCCGCAGAGGGATACAGGCTCCAAAACAGTATGGTTGGTGAAATCGCATTCAATACCGTTTGCATAAATTTTACAAGCCGTTCTGTCCTGCAAAAACTTGTTTCCGCCTATGTGGTCGGCGTGGGAGTGGGTGTTGAAAACAGCCTTCAGAGTCCACCCGTTTTCGTTTATTATGCGAAGCACCTTTTTGCCCGTGTCTTTGTGGTTTCCGCTGTCGATGGCAACGACCTCGTTTTCGCTTACCTTTACAAGCCCTATTTTTGAGGGACAGTCTATATAATAATCATTTTCGGAAAGTTTTATAAGTTCATACATATATATTTTCTCTCTTTTCGGTTTTAGTGAATAGTGAAAAGGTTGTAAGTAAAAATCGACAAACCTCTGTCGAGACTTGTCGATTTTTGGTGCCGCTGACCGGAGTTGAACCGGTACGGTATTGCTACCGAGGGATTTTAAGTCCCTTGCGTCTGCCTATTCCGCCACAGCGGCATATACACTATATTATATTGTAAAAAGCGATTTGTCAAGATAAAAATGAATGAAATTTAAGAGTTTTTTAAAAAAATCTGTATTTTAAGGATATAATATATTGACAATTCCATTTGCTTATGATAAAATACTTTAGTCGCATACGGAGAGGTATCGAAGTGGTCATAACGAGGCGGTCTTGAAAACCGTTTGGGGCAACCCACAAGGGTTCGAATCCCTTCCTCTCCGCCATTTTTTATAAATGCGAAGAAAATCACATCATTTGCAGTAGTACCCAAGTGGTGAAGGGGCTCCCCTGCTAAGGGAGTAGGTCGGGTAACCGGTGCGAGAGTTCAAATCTCTCCTACTGCGCCAAAAAAGATACAACTTTTGTCTACCAAGATAAAGGTTGTATTTTTTTGTTTAACAGCTGGCAGCGGTCGGAAGCCGAGGGCTGTTTTGCGCAAAACCGTTTGAAAAGTTCATGAAATTGTATTATAATGAACACGATAAATTCTGGTTTTCAGTGTAACCCCTTTGTTTTAGGGCATTGCTACGGAAAGTAGCAGAAAAATATACGAATGACAACTAATGTTTCTTGTTTGGTAAATGTTAATATGCTAATATGTGGGGGAAGTAAAACAAACCAAATTTATGGAGGATTAAAAAATGACTTTAGAAGAACAAATTGAACATTACAGAAAACAGGCAGGACTCTCACAAGAGAAAATGGCTGAAAAAATTGGGGTGTCAAGACAAGCTATTACCAAATGGGAAAATGGAACGGGAATACCAGATATTACAAATCTGATGGCAATAGCAGATCTCTTTCAAATATCGGTAGATGAACTACTTTCCCAGGCGAAACCAGAGAAAAAGAAAGCTGAATATATATATGAAAGTCGTACTGAATATGATATTGATGGAAAGAAGAATTTTGACATTAAGCTGGGTGGAGCACATACGGTAAATTTGAAGGCTTACAATGGAGAAAAAATTGTAGCCCAATTATTTTCAAATGTCTATAAGAATCTTCAGGCAGATTATAAAGTTAA
>JAZUHF010000047.1:0-166097 GCA_045641585.1 Acutalibacteraceae bacterium | reverse complement strand
TTTCCGTTTTTTTTGAGTGCGGAATTTTTGCTCATTATCACTCTCACTCTCATTATCATAGACATTATCATTATCATTCTCATTATCATTATCATTATGGGGATAATTTTCGTGCGAAACCATGCAAAACCATGCGACCGAATGCGGTCGCATACGACTGTATACGGTCTTTGCCGTAATTGAATTTTGTTCGGTTTAAAATAAACCTTGACAAAGCGGTATTATATATATATAATTATATCCGTGCCATTTTGTTCAAAGTAGGGTGCAGTTATGATTTTAGACCTTAAAAGCATTTTTGCAAATGTAGGTAAGGAAATCCCCATTGACTACTCATTTGATATGAGTGATACCGATTTTTCGGGTGGATATCCGCTCAAGGCTCCCGTATCGGTAAAGGGCAGGGTGTTTAACCGTGCCGGAGTGGTGGAAATCGAACTTAATATGAATTATGACTTTTGCGCTCCCTGCGACCGTTGTGGCAAAGACACCGTCAGGAATTACGGTGTTGAGTTTAACAGGATGCTTGCAACCTCTATTGAGGGTGAAGAAAGCGATACCATTATCACGGTGCCCGATATGAAGCTTGATGTGGACGAGCTCGTATTTACCGAGGTTTTCTTAAGTTTTCCGACTAAGCACCTTTGCAGTGAGACATGTAAAGGAGTCTGCTTAAAGTGCGGAAAGAACTTAAATGAGGGCGAATGTGAGTGTAAATCAGATGATATCGACCCGCGTCTTGCCAAACTCAGAGATTTACTTAATCAATAATTAAAATTAACATAACCTTTAAGGAGGAAACTATAATGGCAGTTCCTAAGAGAAAAACTTCTAAAGCAAGAAGAGATAAGAGAAGAAACAATCTTTGGAAACTTGATGCACCGACACTTGTCCGTTGTCCCGAATGCGGCGCATACAAGCGTCCTCACAGAATTTGCACTACCTGCGGTAAGTATAACGGCCGTCAGGTAATTGAAATTGCTGAGTAATGCTTCGGTATTAAGGGGGGAGGAATTGTTGCCTCCCCTTAATTTTTTATTGAAGGTTTTATTGAAGGGCGGTGAAAGGTATGGCGGTTATCGTAAAAAGCATAGATAAGGGAAGTCCTGCGGATAAAAAGGGAGTTAAACCTTTGTGGACACTTCTTAAACTTAACGGCAACGAGATAACCGATGTGCTTGACTACCGCTTTTATCAGAATGACGAGAAAATTTCTGCGGAATTTATAACCGATAAAGGAAAAATAAAACTCAAAAAAATTAAAAAGGGCGAATATGAGGAGTTGGGACTCAATTTTGAAACCTACCTTATGGACAAAAAACAAAGGTGCAGAAATAAATGCATATTTTGTTTTATCGACCAACTGCCCGAGGGTATGAGAGAGAGTCTTTATTTTAAAGACGATGATTCCCGTCTTTCGTTTTTGTTCGGAAACTATATCACGCTTACGAATTTATCGGAACGGGAAATTGAGCGCATTATAAAAATGCATATAAGTCCTATAAATATTTCGGTGCATACAACAAACCCCGAACTCCGCGTTAAAATGATGGGTAATAAAAATGCGGGCAGGGTGCTTGATATAATGAAGCGGTTTGACGAAGCGGACATTAAGATGAACTGCCAACTTGTTCTGTGCCCCGATTATAACGATAAAGATGAATTAAGGCGGAGTCTTAAAGACCTTTTGGACTTAAAGAATGTTGAGTGTATTGCGGCGGTCCCCGTAGGTCTTACGAAATACCGTGAGAATTTACCCGTTTTAAAGGCGTTTGACAAGAAAGGCGCCGAAGAAACCATAGATATCATTGATGAATACGGCACGCTGTCGCTTGAAATTTACGGCGACAGGCGCTGTTTTGCGGCAGACGAGTTTTATCTTACGGCGCAGAGAAAAATCCCTCCTGCCGTGTTTTACGGCGATTTTTTGCAGCTTGAAAACGGTGTCGGGCTTTGGGCGCTTTTAAAACAGGAAACAGACAGGGCGTTTGAAGAATTTGATACAAAGGAATGTTCCAAAAAGGTAACGCTTGTTACGGGTTATGCGGCGTATCCGCTTATAAAGGAGATTGCACTGAAATGCGAAAAGCGTTTTAAAGGTTTGGTATGTAATACGAAAAGGATAAGAAACGATTATTTCGGTGAGAAAATCACGGTTGCCGGGCTTATCACGGCAACCGATATTGAAAATCAGTTAAAAGGAAAAGATTTAGGCGATGAGGTAATAATTCCGTCTGTTATGCTTAACGCGGAGAGAACGATGTTTCTTGACAGCAGGACGGCGGAAGATTTGCAAAAAAGTCTTAACACAAAAATTACCGTAACCGAAACGGACGGTTATTCGCTTATAGAGAGTATAATTTGTAAAGGGTGATTTTATGGCAAAACCGGTTGTTGCGGTTGTAGGAAGACCGAATGTGGGAAAGTCTACGCTGTTTAATAAACTTATCGGTCAGCGCATTTCGATAGTTGACGATACCCCCGGCGTAACGAGAGACCGTATTTACGGCGATGCCGAGTGGTCGGGGCATAAGATAATGCTTGTCGATACGGGCGGTATAGAGCCGAAAACCGACGATATTATCCTTTCGGGAATGAGAATGCAGGCACAGCTTGCCATTGATACGGCGCAGGTGATAATTTTTGTTGTTGATATGCAGACGGGTGTTACGGCGACCGACAGCGAGATAGCCTCAATGCTTCAAAAAAGCGGTAAACCGATAGTGCTCTGCGTAAACAAATGCGATAATGTGGGCGAAGTTCCGCCTGAGTTTTATGAGTTTTATAATTTGGGACTCGGCGACCCGATTGCCGTTTCTTCGGTTCACGGGCACGGCACGGGAGATTTGCTTGACGAGGTTTATAAAAATTTACCCGAAGATGCATTCTGCGATGAGGAAGATTTTGAAACGGTAAAGGTTGCGGTCATAGGCAAACCGAATGCGGGTAAATCTTCGCTTGTTAATAAAATCACGGGAGAAAACAGACTCATAGTTTCGGATATAGCGGGAACTACACGCGATGCGATTGATACATTGGTCAGCAACGAGTGGGGAAATTTCAATTTTATTGATACGGCAGGACTGCGCAGACAAAGCAAGGTTGAAGAAAAAATCGAAAAATACAGTGTTATCCGTGCTAAAATGGCGATAGAGAGAGCCGATGTCTGCGTTATTATGATAGACGGCACGGACGGTTTTACCGAGCAGGACTCCAAAGTTGCAGGACTTGCGCTTGAGCAGGGAAAAGGCTGTATAATTGCCGTCAATAAGTGGGATATTGTGGAAAAAGACGGTCAGACGATGGATAAATTCAGGAAAAAACTTATGAATGACTTTTCGTTTATGCCGTTTGCTCCGATTATCTTCATTTCGGCATTGACGGGACAGCGCATAGACCGCCTTTTTGAACTTATAAAGTATGTTCACGCACAAAATAATATGCGTATTTCAACGGGTAAACTCAATGATATATTGGCGGACGCCACAGCCCGTGTTCAGCCACCCACCGACAAGGGCAAAAGACTTAAAATTTATTATATGACGCAGGCATCTACCTGTCCCCCTACCTTTGTTTGCTTTTGCAACAGAGCCGAACTTTTCCATTTTTCGTATCAAAGATACCTCGAAAACCAGATTCGTTCGACCTTTGGGCTTGAGGGAACTCCCGTTCGCTTCGTTATAAGAGAAAGGGGAGAAAAGTAGTGTTCTTTACGGCTCTTACGGCGGTAATCGGCGCCTACCTTTTGGGCAGTGTTAATTTTGCCGTTTTGTTTACAAAGGCATTCACTAAAAAGGATGTGCGCAATTTCGGAAGCGGAAACGCAGGAAGCACGAATGCTTTAAGGGTAGGCGGAAAGTTAAACGGTGCGCTTACTTTTATTTGCGATTTTCTTAAAGGAACGGCGGCTTCGCTTTTCGGCAAATATATTTTTGAATACATATATGCTCAAACGGCTTCCGCTTATGCAAAACCTATTTACGGTGCTTATTTTTGTGCGATTGCCTGCCTTTTAGGACATGTTTTTCCGCTCTTTTTCGGTTTTAAAGGCGGAAAGGGCGTTGCAACGGGAGCAGGTGTGTTTTTGGCGATTTGTCCGCTGTCAACACTGCTCGGAATATCCGTGTTTGCGGTAGTTTTGTTTATCACAAAATATGTTTCGGTAAGTTCGATTGCAGGAACACTTACGGTAGTTATCACCGCACTTATTATGTTTGACCGAAACGGTGCTTTTTTACCGCAGTTTGTTATGGCGGTTATTATGGCGCTTATTGTGATAGTAAAGCATAAGGGAAATATCAAAAAACTTATGAACGGCACGGAAAACAAGATATAATCGGGAGGAAAACAATGGCAAAGATAACTGTTTTAGGCTCAGGCGGTTGGGGAATGGCACTCGGAATTTCCGTATTTAACTGCGGTAACAGTGTAACACTCTGGTCGCCTTTTGAGGAAGAAACCGAAAAACTCCTTAATACAAGGACAAACGAGAAACTTTTAAAGGGTATTTATCTTCCCGAAAAAATAGGTGTGACAAGCGATTTGTCCTGCGTTGAAGGCTCAGATTTTACGGTTATTGCAGTGCCGTCCAAAGCGGTGAGAAGTGTTGCAAAACAACTTTCCGAATATAAAAATTTCGGCATTATCGTAAATTTATCAAAGGGACTTGAAGATAAAACCTATAAGAGAATGTCCGAAGTAATAAAGGAAGAAAACAGGCTTTCGGGCGTTGTTGTCCTTTCGGGACCGTCTCACGCGGAGGAGGTTGCGCTTAAAATACCCACCTCGCTTGTTGCCGTTTCAAACGATAAAAATGCGGCGGCTTTTGTGCAAAAGACCTTTTCAAGCGAATTTTTGAGGGTTTACACGGGTGACGATTTAATAGGTGCGGAATTAGGCGGTGCGCTCAAAAACGCAATAGCCATATGCGCGGGAATTTGCGACGGCTTGAAGTTGGGCGACAACAGTAAAGCGGCGCTTATCACAAGAGGACTTGCCGAAATGGCACGGCTCGGAATAAAAATGGGTGCAAATGCAACTACATTTGCAGGTCTTACGGGAATAGGCGATTTGGTCGTTACCTGCACTTCTGCCCACAGCCGAAACAACCGATTCGGCAGATTGGTAGGCGAGGGTGTCGATATAGATAAGGCGCTTAATTCGGTAGGAACGGTAGAAGGGTATTATGCAACAAAGGTTGCGTATGAATTATCAAAGAAGCACGGCGTAAGTATGCCGATAATAGAAACCTGTTACGGTGTGCTTTATGAAAACAAGCCGATAGAATCGGTTGTTAAAGAACTTATGCTCCGTCCCAACTGCGCCGAATAAAAAATAGTGCTGATTTTTAAAAAAATGCTTGATTTTTGAGTTTATTTGTGATATTATAATTTTTGCTATTGAATTTGAGGTTATTGGTATAACTATAAGGAGGTGCAGACCCATGGCTAAATGTGATATCTGCAACAAGGAAATTACTTTCGGAATTAAGGTTTCTCACTCACATAGGCGTTCTAACAGAACTTGGAAGCCAAATGTAAAAAAGGTTAAAGCTATCGTTAACGGCTCTCCCCGTCGTATAAACGTTTGCACCCGTTGCTTGCGTTCCGGTAAGGTTACCAGAGCAATCTGATAGGTTTTAATTTATGTATTGAAGGTCTCGGGTAGCCGTATGGTAGCTCGGGGCTTTTTCTTTTGGGTATAAAGGTGATTAGATGATAAAAGCAGTTTTATTTGATTTGGACGGCACACTTGTTGATTCCATTACCGATTTGGCAGATTCGGTAAATTCGGCACTTTTAAGATTTAACCTGCCGAAAAGGGAATATGCCGAGTTTAATGCATTTGTCGGCAACGGTATTGCAAAGATGGTCGAAAGGGCGATGCCCGAAGACAAGTCGCTGTTCGATGATGTTTTAAAGACTTTTTATGAGATATATGCACAGCATTGTGCCGATAATACCGTTGCTTACGGCGGTATGCCTCAACTTGTCCGCACTTTAAGCGAAAAGGGTATAAAGAAAGCCGTTATCACGAATAAAACGCAGGAAATGGCGGAAAAGGTGGTAAAATCGGCATACGGCGGTGCTTTTGATATAATATTCGGAAAACGGGAGGGTTTTCCGTTAAAGCCCGAACCTGATTCGGCATTTGCCGTTATGAAAGAATTATCGGTAAAACCCGAAGAATGTATTTTTTTAGGCGATTCGGGTGTTGATATTAAAACGGGTATAAACTGCGGTGCCGTTCCCGTCGGTGTGCTTTGGGGTTACAGGACAAGAGAGGAAATTTTAAAAAGCGGTGCAGGGTATGTTATAAACAAACCTTGCGAACTGCTTGAAATTATTGACGGTGAAAATGAAAAATCCTTATAATAAAACAAAAATAGCCTGTTTCGGCGGTTACACCGTTCAGGCGGTAATAAATAATTTTCTTACGATATTTTTCGTTCTTTTCAGAAAAGAATACGGTCTTTCTTATGAGGCGCTCGGACGGCTGATTTTCATAAATTTTGCCGTTCAGTTTTTTGCCGATATGTCCTCGCCTTTTTTTGTCAGAAAGATAGGATATAAGAAATCGGCAGTCTTTTCGCATATTTTGGCATCTGCCGGACTGCTTTTCTTTGCCGTGAGCGACAAAGTAATATCAAATTCATATTTAAGAATTGTTGTTTCGATTGTGATTTATGCTTTCGGAAGCGGAATGATTGAGGTTGTTATAAGTCCCATTATGGAACTGCTCCCCACAAAAAACAAATCGGGGAATATGGCAGTGCTTCACTCGTTTTACTGTTGGGGACAGGCGTTTACGATTATTGTAACCACGCTTCTTTTAAAACTGCTCGGAGAGGCAAATTGGAAGTATATTCCTGCGCTTTGGAGTATAATTCCGCTTTTTAATATGGTGTATTTTTGCTTTGTCCCCGTAGTTGAGTCAAAAGAACAAGAAGGGAAAGACGAAAAAAGGACGGTCAGCAAGACTAAACTTGTCTGTCTGCTTGTTATTATGACCTGCTCGGGAGCAAGTGAAATCGCAATGAGTCAGTGGGCATCGTATTTTGCACAAAAAGGACTCAACATTTCAAAGGTTGCAGGCGATATTTTAGGGCCCTGCGCTTTTGCCGTGTTTATGGGAACGGGAAGAATTTTGTATGCTCTGTTTTCAAAGCGTGTGCCGTTTTATAAGGCAATATCGGTTTTAAGCGTTTCGTGTGCTTTGTGCTACTTTACGGTGGGAGTCTGCACCAATCCGATTATATCGCTTACGGCTTGTTCGCTTTGCGGAATAACGGTAAGTATGTTTTGGCCCGGCACACTCTCCCATGCGGTTAAACTTTTCGGAGAAAACAATCCCGTCCTTTTCGGCGCCATTGCTCTTTTCGGAGATATAGGCTGTGCGTTGGGCCCGTGGCTTTTGGGTGCGGTTGCAGATTTGGGCGGTATGAAATGGGGATATATTGCCTGTCTTGTATTCCCGACGGTTATGTTTATCGCAAATATGGCGCTTAAAGAGAAAAATTAGGTGTTGAAAAGTCGGCTTTAATATATTAAAATGGTAAAAAAGGTTAAAGGTGGATAATTTATGAAGCGTTCTGATTATCTTTCGTGGGACGAATATTTTATGGGTATCGCAGTTCTTTCTTCAATGCGGAGCAAAGACCCATCTACTCAGGTGGGTGCGTGTCTTGTTGACAGCGAAAACAAGATTTTATCGGTAGGATATAACGGTATGCCCCGTTGCTGTAATGATGACGACTATCCGTGGGAAAGAGAGGGCAAACCTCTTGAAACCAAGTATGTGTATGTATGCCACGCGGAACTTAATGCCATTCTCAACTGCCACGGCGGTTCGGTCAGAGATGCAGTTTGCTACACAACTCTTTTCCCCTGCAACGAATGTGCCAAGGCTTTGGTGCAGTCGGGAATCAAAGAGGTAGTTTATTTAAGCGATAAATACAGCGAAACCGATTCCACAAAGGCGGCAAAAAGAATGTTTGAAAGTGCGGGCGTTAAATGCCGTCAGTTTGATATTTCGGGAAAAGAAATTGCATTTAAACTTTAATCATTGATAATATAAATAATTAAAACGGACTGTGTTAAGTTAAATAACACAGTCCGTTTTTGCTCTTATTTTTTAAATTTATATTTTGCCGTCGTCCTCATCAAAGTCAAGAGAGAACTCTTTTTTCTTTTTTACCGCTACCGAAATTATAAGACCTATAATGCATAAAAATTCTCCGATACAAAGGAATATAATGAGTTTTCCTGCTTTTGGCAGGGTTGAGAATTTTGTTAAGATATTTTTGCTTTCCTTTGCGGAAACCTCTTTTGCAAGGAAATCGGGAGCACGCTGAATGGTATTTTCTCTTAAATCGTATCTGTAATAACCGTTTTCACCGTTAACATAGCAGTATAAAACATAAATATCTTTAAGTCTTGAATCGGTAGATTTATATGCCTTAACCTTGCCGTTGCCGAGACTCAGATTATCGGTATTCCAACTGCCCGAAATTTTCGGTGTGCCTTCCTCCTGCTCAACAATATAAAAAGTGTTGTTTGAGATTATGTAATTAAGGCGGACAAATTCACCCAAACCGTCAAGATAGAACCAGTCGGAATCGGAGCCGTCCAATGCAGAAAGATAATAAATCTCATACTTATTTTTGGAATCGGTAATGATGTTTATATCGCTGTTGTTATACTTAATCGGCTCGGCAGAAAATGTTGCAGGGACGGTAATATTTGAAAAGTCGGAAATCAAACGGTAGTCTTTGCCTTTGATTTTAATATCAAGACCGTCTCCTACCGCAGTGCCTTCGGCAGACTTTGTTACGGTGATATTGTAAGTTTTTGTTTCGCCGCTGTTTGATTTTACACTGACACTTATTTTATTTGTATCAGCGGTCAAATTTATGTCGCCTGCACCCGTAATCTTAAATGACGGGTCGGCATTTGCCTTTACGGTTACTTTTTCGGTGTTCTTTGAAACTACAGCCGTGTAATCGAAAACAGTGCTTGAAAACGCAGGAGATAGGGTGCAATCGGAAATGCTTAAAGAGGAAAGACCTACCATGCTTGCTTCTCCCGAAACGGATACAACCGAGCCTGTGGCGGCACTGCCTTTTGCCGTTCCTTTTGTGCCTTCCATTCTGAATGTGAGGTTGCTTTTGCCTGCGGCAGCGGCGGTAAATATAATATTTACCGATTTAACATTTTCACTGTTTACCGTTTCCTTTATTGTAACCGTGCCGTCTTTTTCGGAAACACCGCCCGAAACATATTTTAAAACGGTGTTATCGTAGGTAAGCGTTCCCTCTAATGCGGTGAGAGGTGCATCGGCACTGTATTTAAGTGTTGCCGTTAAACTTTCCCCCGCCTTTAAAGAACGGGCAGAGAGCATCATTACTGCAGAGTCGGCAAAAACATTTGCGGAAAAGCAAAATGCAAAGACCGATAACATAATTACGGCAGTAAGAATTAAAGATATAAATTTTTTCATTTTTTTGTCCCCTTTAAATGTAAATGAAATTTGAAAATTTATTTGATTTTTCTTGCTTCAAGATAAAATCTTTTATCGTCGGCATTACCCATTGAAAATGTTTTTCTCGGAAGTGAGCCGTCCTTTAAAACAGATGTGAAAAGTTCGCTCTTTTCCATACCCTTAAACAAAAAACCGACGCAGTTTTCACGCTTGGATATTTTTATTACCGACTCCTCGCCGTGAATATAGTCTGTTTCTTTGCCATAACCGTCAAGAAACGCCTGAAGGGTGCTAACCGGTAATTTATAAATCGGTTTAACCGAAATTTTCTTTTTGATATTTGCCGAAACTACGGTAAACTCCTGTGCGTCGCTTCCGTTATACTCTCCGCCGCAGTAATCGAGAAAATCTGCAATGATTTTTTCTGCTTTTACGCCGAAAACCACTCTGTAAATAGGCTCAAAGCCGAGCGAAGAATCGTGAATATTTACAATTTCGCAAAGCGCATATCTTTCTTTTTCGCTTTTGCTTGAATTGTAACATTCTTTTGCGGCGGCAAGCGAATGGTTGCCGTCTCCTACGCAAAATAAAAATCCGTTGTTTTCCTGCTTTAATTTTGAAAGTCCGTCTAATACGCTTTTTGCCGTTTCGCTGTCAATAAGATAACCTTTTATGCTTCCGCCGTTTTTCATAAGTTTTGTATCGTAAAGCAGTTTGAAATCTTTTGTTTTACGGCTTAAATTTTCTATGATAAGGTCTTTTTTATCGTCTATTAAAAGCATTGCGTGAGGTAACTCAAGCGGTGCGTTTTTTCTTATGTTTACACGAGGCGGTATTCTCGAAACGACCGTTTTTTCGGTGGCTCGGATTTCCGCATTTGAGTTGGGCATATAATCGTAAGACTTAAGGTCGATTTTACCTATGATGCCTTTACGCATTCTGCCGTCCGACTGAATTCTCTCAACATAAATCAGTGCATTTTCATAGGTTTTGAAAACACCGCTGTCTATGTATTTTTTCATATTTTCATTTACGGCAGTGATTTTTTCTTCGGTTTTGTCCGATAAAAAACATTCGGGCAGTATTAAGTTGAGAGTGCTTTTGCTTTCGCCCACAATACTCTTAACATCTTCCCAATATTCAGGCTCCGATGTGTATTGGTCGCAGGCAATTACAGGCCATTTTTCGTCAACCGCAAAGGGAATTAAAATATCGGCAGGAGAAAACGAACAAACTTCTTCCATTTTTTACCTCGATTCAAATTTTGAAAATTCTATTTTTTTAACCGTATCTTCTTTGGGGTTTACATAAACGGTTATACGGCTTCTTAAATCGTTTTTCGTTACAAAATAATCGAAATAGTATTCATTTTCGTTTACGGCATAAAAATGCGAGGGAGCGCCCAAATATTCAATTACATCGGTTATTGCCGACTGATTTGTTATACCGTTTACAAAAAACTGACCGTATAAACTGTCGTTTACGAAAATACAGTTTTCGGGTATTGAAAATTTAACTATACGGCAGTCCTTTAACTTAACCGAGGTGTTTGAAGCGTTGTAAAAGAGAGCATCTATTAAATTACCGTATTCGTTTACAAACTGTGCTTTTAAATTTTTTCCTGCAAGAATAACCGAGTTTTCGCCGTATTCTTCCGATTCGCAGAGTTTAAAGCCTTTGGCAATCATTCTTTTATATGTGGTGGGGACGGAAATTTCGTTTCCTGCATAGGTAATCTTGAATTTAAAATTTTTGCCCAAATAAATGTCGGCATAGTTTTCAACATTATAAAGACTTATATCAAAATAGGTAGGCATAGCCGTATCGGAAGAAGAAATTTTCGGAATTTCGATGTTTTCATATTTGTTTTCGGGCTCAGCCGATGAACTGTTTTCGGTTTCGCTCGAAGTGTCAACGGGACTGCACGCGCAAAGAGTTGCCAAAATTATAAGAGCAACCAAAACCGAGATTTTTCTTAAAATACTTTTCATTTTAAACCCACCTTAAACTAAATTTTTTATGTCATTTTCGATAGCATTTTTCAGTTCTTCTATGCTTCCGAACTTTTTTTCTTCTCTTAAAAATTTTTGCGGTTTTACCGTTGCGGTTTTGCCGTAAACCGTTTCGCTGAAATCTAAAATATAAGATTCGCAAAAAACCTTATCGGTTTTGAAAGTGGGACGGTAACCGATGTTGGTAACCGACCTGTATTCTCTGCCGTCAATAACTGTTTTCGAGGAATACACACCGCATTTCGGAACAACAAGCAAATGGGGGTATTCCTGATTGACCGTCGGAAAACCGATAGTTCTTCCCCGCTTTTCGCCGTGCAAAACGGGGGAAGAAAACCTAAAACCGCCCGAAATTTGTTTGTTTGCCTTTTCGATTTCACCGTGTTTGATTTGATTTCTTAAATCGGTCGAACTTATCGGAACACCGTCCGCAAAAACTGCAGGAGCGATTTTGCATTCAATTCCCTTCGATTTGCAAAAATCTTCAATCGTCTCGGTGTCGCCCTTTGCATCTTTGCCGAAACGAAAATCAAAACCGCACGAAATTAAATCGGGTTTTTCGCTTTCGTAAATTTTATTTAAAAAGTCATCTGCGGAAATGTTTTTAACATCGGAAAACTCAAGAAAGGTTATTTCCTTTGCGCCGATTTTTTTAAGTTCGCTTTCTTTGTCGGACGGTAAAAGCAAAAGTTCCGTCTTGCCTTTGAATACCGATTTCGGAGGAATACGGAAGGTTAAAACGCAAAGTTCACAGCCCTTTGTGTCAAGCACTGCTCTGTGTCCTGCGTGCAGACCGTCAAAAGTGCCTAATGCAACTGCCCTTTTCACAAAATTCCCCTCCGAAAGTTATTTTATGCCGTTTATCACACACTTAACGGCAAGCCTGTTATTGCTCGTATCGGCAAAACCGAGTCCTAAAAATATATCTTCATACTTTACTCTTATGATTTGATTTTCGTAAAAATCTTTCTTTTTGAGTCTTTCAAAATCAAGTTGACCGCCGTTTGAAAACCTGACTGCCTGTTTCTGCGTAACCGAAACGAAATCAAAATGCCTGACAGCCGTTTCTTCGCTTTTTAAATAGGAAGAAATGTTTTCTTCGCTTAAAATTTCAAGGTCTGCCGTTTCGCTTATATGAAACCCCGAAACGCTTGTGCGTTCAAGATTTGTAAGCACGGCACCGCAACCTAAAAACTCCCCTATATCGTTTGCAAGCGAACGGATATATGTGCCTTTTGATACTGTAACGCTTATCGCAAATTCATTGTTTTCGTTTAACGGCGAAGTTTGAGTCAAATTGAAAATTTCAACCGTTCTTTCGGGGATTTCGGCGGTTTTGCCTTTGCGTGCCAGTTCATACATTTTAACGCCGTCTTTTTTTATTGCACTGTAAATGGGCGGTGTTTGTTTTATAACCCCTTTAAATTTTGAAAGTGCATTTAAAACGGCAGTGTTATCCGTGCTTACGGGGATTTCGCTTAAAATGTTTCCCGTAATATCGAAAGTATCGGTTTTTATTCCTAACTTAACCGTTGCATTGTAGGTCTTTTCCGACTCCAAAAGATAGGAGGAAAGTGCGGTGGCTCTGCCTAAGAATATCGGCAGAACACCCGTAGCCATAGGGTCAAGCGTGCCCGTATGACCGACTCTTTTTTCGTTTGCAAGGCGTTTTATTCTCGATACCGCGCCGAACGAGGTTATACCCGACGGCTTATTTATCAGCAGAAATCCCTGCATTTTTTGCCTCCATTTCGGCTTTTACCGCTTCAAGCACCATTTTCTTGACTTCGGCAAGCGTTCCCTTAACCGTGGCACCTGCGGCGGCATTGTGACCGCCTCCGCCTATTCGGCTGCAAATATCCGAAGCGTTAAGAGGGGGATAGGTGCGGAGTGAAATCTTGAATGTGTCATCACCCGTTTGCTTTATTGAAATTCCCGCAATAACACCTTCAACACTTCTTGAAATAACGGCAATGCCCTCAAGGTCAGACCCGCCGCAACCCGTTTTTTCCTGCATTTCTGCGGTGACAGCCAAGAGGATACACTTGTTGTCAAAGTGGTATTCGGCGGTATCAAGCACCATTCTTTCGAGTTCCAAAAGTTTTCTTGATTTTGTGTCGAACATCAACTTGTTTATATCGGCGGCGGCAATATCATACTCATATAATTTTGAAGCGATGATGTGTGTCTTTGCCGTAACATTTGAATACTTAAAGCAACCCGTATCGGTGGCAATGCCTGTATAAAGCGCCTTTGCCGCAGTGTCGTTTATATTGACCTTCATAATTTCGAGCAACTCAAAAATTACCTCGCAGGTAGCCGAAGCAGATGCATCAAGACAGAGATTTTTTGCGTATCTCGAATTTGAAATGTGGTGGTCGATACAAAGGTCAACCTTATCGCCGAATTCTTCCGCCAAAGAGCCCAATAGCGGTTTTGCGGCAACATCTACCGCTATAACCGTTGCTTTATCAGCGTCAATATTGTCTGTTTCACGGACAAAATATCCGTATTTCTGCGGAATAACATCATCGCAGATTACGGCGGCAACTTTACCTATCTCTTTAAGCCCGTAGTATAAGGCATAGCCTGAGCCTAAAGTATCGCCGTCGGGCGAAGCGTGGGTGAGTATTACAAAATTATCGTGTTTTTTAAGAAATTTAGCAGTTTTATGCAAAGACAGGTCTTTGCAGTTATCGGAAACTGATTTTTTCATAAATATATCCCTTACTGTAAAAATCATTTATCGAAAGAGTTGATTATTTCTGAAATGTGAGCGCTGTTTTCTATCGAGTTATCGGCAATAAAACGGAGTTCGGGAACCTTGCGGAGTTTACATCTCGCACCGAGTTCTCTCCTTAAATAACCGTTTGCGCTTTTGTTGAGCGCCTTTACCGATTCGGCGGTCTTTTCACTGCCCTCAATGGCACTTACATAAACGGTGGCATAAGACATATCGCCCGAAACATCGAGTTTTACGATGCTTAAAAGTTTGCTTACACGGGGGTCTTTTACTTCACGCAAAAGTTCCGAAAGACAGAGTCTTATATCGGAGGTAATGCGGTTAATTTTATATCCTGCCATTATTCAGTGTATTCCTCCATAATGAACGCCTCGAAAACATCGCCCTCTTTTATATCGGCAAACTTTTCAAGACCTATACCGCATTCATAACCCTGTGCGACTTCCTTAACATCGTCTTTAAATCTTCTGAGCGATGCAATTTCGTCCTCAACGATAACTATGCCGTCACGCACAAGACGAATCTTGCAGGCACGGGTAACTTTTCCGCTTGTAACATAGCAGCCTGCGATTGTTCCGACATTTGAAATCTTGTAGGTGTTGCGGACTTCAACCGTTCCGAGCACACTTTCACGGAATTTGGGAGCAAGCATACCCTTCATTGCGGCTTCTATTTCTTCAATGCAGTCATAAATTATTCTGTATGTGCGGATATCAACGCCGTCGCGTTCAGCCGCCTCTTTCGCAACTGCATCGGGGCGGACATTAAAGCCAACCACGATAGCGCCTGAAGTTTGAGCGAGCATAATATCCGATTCGTTAATGGCACCGACTCCGCCGTGGATAACCGATACCTTGACTTCTTCGTTTGAAAGTTTTTCAAGACTTTCTTTTACAGCCTCAACACTGCCCTGAACATCGGCTTTTACAACAACATTGAGTGATTTTAAATCGCCCTCTGACAACTGGCTGAAGAGGTTATCAAGCGTAACCTTTTCTTTTGCGTTGAAGGCATCGTTTTTAATCTTTTCTTTGCGCTGTTCTACGAGTTCTCTTGCAAGACGCTCATCCGAAACGGCATCAAAGCCGTCGCCTGCCGAAGGAGTTTCGGCAAGACCTGTAATCTCAACCGGAACAGACGGGCCTGCCGATTTTACTTCTTTGCCGTTTTCATCGGTCATCATACGGACACGGCCTACCGATGTGCCGGCAACGATTATATCGCCCGAATTGAGTGTTCCGTTTTGAACGAGGAGGGAAGCAACGGGGCCTCTGCCCTTGTCAAGACGCGCCTCTATTACAACACCCTTTGCCTTACGGTCGGGGTTAGCCTTTAATTCAAGCATTTCCGAAACCAAAAGTATGTTTTCAAGCAGTTTGTCAATGCCGTCGCCCGTTTTAGCCGAAACGGGAACGCATATAACATCGCCGCCCCATTCTTCGGGAACTAACGAATGTTCGGTTAACTGCTGTAAAATTCTATCGGGGTTTGCATCGGGTTTATCCATCTTGTTTATGGCAACTATTACCTGAACTTTTGCCGCTTTTGCGTGGTTTATTGCCTCGATTGTCTGAGGCATAATGCCGTCGTCTGCGGCAACAACCAAAACTGCAATATCGGTAGCCATTGCACCGCGCTGACGCATAGCCGTGAATGCGGCGTGTCCCGGAGTGTCGAGGAAGGTGATTTCCTGACCTTTGCAGTTAACCCTGTATGCACCGATATGCTGTGTAATTCCGCCTGCTTCGGTATCGGTTACGGCGGTGTGTCTTATTGCATCAAGCAAAGAGGTTTTACCGTGGTCAACATGCCCCATAACGCAAACAACGGGACTTCTCGGTTTTAAGTCCTCAGCCGCATCTTCGGTAACATCCATAATTTTTTCTTCTATTGTTACAACAACCGCTTTTTGAATTTTGGCACCCATTTCGGTTACTACTATTTCGGCGGTGTCATAGTCAATAACTTGGTTTACGGTAGCAATCATACCGAGTTTAAGCAGATTTTTGATAACCTCTGCGGCAGTCTTTTTAAGTGCGGCTGCGAGTTCGCTTACGGTGATTTCTTCGCCTACGGTTACGGTAATCGGAGTTTTCTTTATGCGCTCAAGCTGCATACGGCGGAGTTTATCTGCCTCGGTATCACGCTTAACGCCTTGCGGACGGCGGTAATCCTGAGATTTTTGTTTGATTTTTTGTTTTGATGTATAGTTATCACGCATCGAATTTGCGGGAGCGATTGTTTCGTATTTCTCATTGTATTTATCAATGTTTACATTTGAGGTGCGCGTATCAATATGACGAAGTTGGGCAGGGCCTCTGTTAGGCGCAACGCCCGGATTTTTCTTTTCTTTTTTCGGAGGTGCAACAAGCGGACCGTCGTATGGAACGGTCTCTTTTTTCGGAGTCGGCTTCTTTTCGGCAAGACGCTTTTCGGTAGCCGATGGACTCTTTGCCTTTTCGGTTTTTTCAGCCTTTTCGGTCTTTGAGGGCTTTTTGGCTTTTACGGTTTCTTCGGATTCTTCTGCCTTTTCGGCTTTTTTCTCCTTTGCGGGTTTTTCGCCCTCTGTCTTTTCGGCTTTCTTTGCGGTTGCCTTTTTGGGTTTTTCCTCCGCATTTTCTTCGGTTTTTGCGGAGTCGCCCTGTTCCTGCATAGCGGCGGCAGCCTTTAACTGCTCTAATATTGCCATTTGGTCGGCAAGTTTTTTATCCTTTTCATTTTGACGCTTTTTGGCGGCCTCCTCACGAGATTTTGCACCGCTTTCAAAATATTGGTCAAAACTTTTAACGCTGTTTTTCTTCGTGAGCGCATCAAAAACAAGACCGATTTCCTTTTCGGCTATAGATGCACCTGCCTTTTTCTCCTCACCCGTAAGTTCGAGAACAAGGGCAGATAACTCTTTTGAAGTTATTCCGAAGTCTTTTGCCATTTCACTGATTTTGTATTTATTCGTCATATAACTTTCCTCCCGTATTCCTCTTTTATTGCAGAGGCAAATGAACTGTCGTTAACAGATAAAATTCCGCAATTTCTGCCAACGGCATTTGAAAGATTTAAGGTTGAAACTGTGCTGAGCATTATATTTTCAACACTGTATTTGTCCGATGAAAACCGCATTTCCTTTTTGCTTTTATCCGAAATATCGGAACTTATCACTATAAGTTTTGATTTTCCCGATTTTAAAGCATCAAGAGCACTTGCGGCACCAAAAGACAATTTGCCTGCTTTTGAGGCAAAACCCAAAAGGGTAAGAATTTTATTCTCCAATTAAAGAAAACTCCTTTTCGAGTCTATCGTAAATACCGTCACCGACAGGTGTGCCGAAAGCATTTGAAAGAGACCTTTGTTTCTTTGCTTTTTTTATACACTCGGCATTTTTGCAAAGGTATGCGCCTCTGCCGTTTAAACGGCCCGTGGTGTCAATGCTTATTTCGCCGCTTTGCGTTTTTACAACACGCATAAGTTCGGCTTTCGGTTTCATCTGTCTGCAACCTACACACATACGCATAGGCACTTTTTTTACTGACAAGAAAAAACTTCCCTTCGATTATTATTCGCCGAAAAATCCGCTTTCGGGGTGAATGTCAATTTTCCAACCCGTAAGTTTTGCGGCAAGGCGGACATTTTGTCCCTTGTTGCCGATGGCAAGCGATAACTGTGCTTCGGGAACTCTTGCTTTGCAAACCTTAGGCTCGGTGCTTTCTATTTCAACACTTACTACTTTTGCAGGGGAGAGTGCCTCGCTTACAAAAGCGACGGGGTCGTCACTGTATTTGACAATGTCGATTTTCTCGCCCTTTAATTCATCAACGATTTTGTTTACACGAACACCCTTCTGACCTATGCAGGCACCAACGGCATCAATTTCGCTGTTTTCAGACCAAACCGCCATTTTTGTTCTGGACCCTGCCTGACGGGAGATAGATTTTATCTCAATGGTGCCGTCGAATATTTCGGGAACTTCGGTCTCGAAAAGGCGCTTAACAAGTCCCGGATGTGTGCGGGAAAGCATAATGCGCGGACCTTTTTCGGTTTCCTTGACATCTACAACATAAACCTTGATTAAATCACCCTCGCTTAACTGTTCATCGGGAACCTGTTCGAGTTTTGGCAATGTTGCTTCGCTTTTGCCTATAGTGAGAATGGCGTTACCTGTTTTCGGGTCGATACGCTCAACCTTTGCAGTAACGATTTCTTTTGTCTTGCTCTGGAATTCCTGCAAAACCTGACCTTTTTCGGCTTCTCTGACACCCTGACGGAAATTGTTTTTTGAATTTTGCGCTACAATTCTTCCGAATTTTTTGGGGTCGAGTTTAATGTCGATAAAACCGTCATTAACGGCTTTCGGGTCGATTTCGGCGGCATCTTCCTTTGAAATCTGAGTATAGGGGTTTTCAACCTCTTCAACGATTTCCTTTCTTGCCACAACTCTGAAAATCTCGTTTTCGGTGTCAATAATGCAGGTCACAATATCGTTTCCGCCGTAGTCTTTTCTTGCGGCGACCGTGATGGCTTCGGAAATTTTTTCGATAATGTGTTCCTTCGGAATACCTCTTTCCTCCTCCATTGCATTAAGAGCATCGAAAAACTCTTTCATCTCTTTTTTCTCTTTTGCGGTTATCTTTGCTTTAGCCATTTTTTCTTTTACCTCCGAATAAAAGCTTTAATGTTAAATTTCTTCGTTTAAAGTGATTTTTACAATTTCACTATTGCTGAATTTGTAGGTCTTTCCGTCCTGCGCCGTGATTATCGGACCGCCGTCATATCCGCTTAAAATACCCGAAATTTGTTTTTCGCCGTCTATCGCTTTGTAAAGTTTTGCCGTTACGGGTTTGTTAAGCGAAGAAGTGAAATGCCACTCTTTAGTGAGTTCTCGGTTTATACCCGGAGAGGACACTTCAAGATAGTAGGAAACATCAATCGGGTCAGCCTCGTCGATAATGGGGTCGATAGCGTGGGAAACATTTGTGCAGTCATTAATATCAACGCCGCCCTCTTTGTCTATAAAGACGCGAAGATAATGCGAAGCGCCCTCTTTGACAAAGCAAACATCCCAAAGTCCGACTCCCTGCGACTCTACCGTTTCACGAATAAGGCCATAAACCTTATCTGCCGTTTTTGCCACAAAAAACACCTTCTGCTTTCAGTAATAGTAAGATACGCCGAATCGTTTTAGTTTAAACACTTCGGCATAATAAAAGTGAGCGGGATAACCCACTCACCTTTCTCCTTGAACTTACATCGTATATTATAACACATATATAAATAAAATCAAGTATTTTTTACCATTTGCTTAAAATATTTTTAAAGTTTATTCCGAATCGGAATCTTCTGCCGTTTCTTCTTTTTGCTTAGGTGTGACAAAAAGTTTAACCGCCTCATCGGTGCTTACCGATTCGCCGTATTTAGGCGATTGCTCAATTACGGTATCGGGAGATTTGTCCGAATCGAATTTTTCAATTACTTCGATATTTTCGTATAAGAAGCCTTGCTTTAAAAGTTCTAATTTTGCCGCATCTGGCTGAAGTCCCGAAACATTTGCAATCTTGATTTTTTTAGGGCCTAAACTGATTGCAATGCTCATTTTGGTGTCCTTTTGGACTTCTTTTCCGGGCGCTATTGACTGACCGCATATAGTTCCTCTCGGTGCGGTATCGGAAAACTTCTTTTCGGAAATTTCAATTTCGGCTATTTCCATAAACTCGGCAATGGACTCGTCCTCGCTCAGTTGCGAATAGTATTTTCCGCTTAAATCGGGAACGGAATACAATTTGACTTCAACGGTATCGGCGCCGTCGTCAACATCGCCTAACGACGGAACGCTCGGCATAGAGGAAACTTCCTTTTTGCTTGTTGCGGCGGAGGTGTCGGGCTTTTTGTTTAAAAGTGAAAAAACCACTCCGATTATCACGGCGAACACAGCAACCGTGCAGCCTGCGGCAATAAGCGCATATTTAACCGATGAATTCATTTTTTTCTGCTTTTCTTCCGCTTTCGGTGCCTTTTCGGAAATTCTCTTGGCACGGGTTATTTCTTCGCTTTTGCGTTTGGCTTCTGCTTTGTGAATGTTTTCGTCGGTTTCGCCGTAAACAAGTTCATCACGGAATTTTTCCATAGACGGCGTTCTTGCGGCTATTTTAACCTGCAAAGCATTTGCAAGAGATACAAGCACCTGACGGGGAAGTTCGTCTGCAAAGTGGGAGGGGATAGTCATACTGTCGTTTCCGATACGCTCGTTTGCAGCAGGCGGTATGTTTCCTATAAGAACTCTGAAAAGGGTGGCGGCAAGACCGTAAACATCTGTAAAAGAGCCTATGTTTCCCTTTTCGGTTGAATACTGTTCTATTGCGGCACAGCCCGGATATATCGAGGTTTCAAAACTTTCGGAAGCAAACCGTGTTTCGATTACCGAAATATTTGAAAGACGCATTCTTCCGTCCCTGCCGACATATATGCTTTCGGGCGAAATACCGCCGTGAATTATGCCGTTTTCGTTAAGGGTGATAACGGTATCTATAAGCGGCAAAAAGAGGGGACGCGCCTGCTCCCATTTAAGAATACCGCCGTTTATATCGAGGAAATTTGAAAGTGTAATACCGCTGTTTATGCCGAGCACCGCATAAGCCGTGCCGTTTTCCTCAAAAACCGAACAGACGGGAATTATTGAAAGTTCTTCAAGCGTGATAAGTTTTTTGTTTAAACTTATAAACTCAAGAAGACCGTTGTTATAATGAAAATTCTGGTCTTCCTTTACCGATACTGTTTTATCGGGGTTGCGAAGCGAAACCGAAAGAGGAAAATACTCTCTTATGTTTACGGGTTCGTTTTTGGCGGTATCGAATGCCAAATAGGTAATGCCCTCGCTTGAACGGTCAAGCATCTTGCCTATAACATATCTTTCGTTCAACACGAAACGGACATTAAGACAGTCAACATCGTTTTTTGAAACCGAATCGTATCCGCAAACGGGACAAATTCTGTCGCCCGCAGCCTCGTTCATACAGCCGGGACAAAGTTTATTGGGGTCTATCATACAAAACCTCCGAAAATTTAATCAAGTGTATTTTACCACATTTATTAAAATTTTACAATAAAAAAATATGCTTCCCGCAAAAACGCGGGAAGCACAAAAACAATATTTTACTTGCAATATCCGAGTGATTCGATGAGTTTTTCAACCTTTTCGGTCAATACATCGCAGGTCTTTTGGCTGTCGCTCTCAACCATTACTCTTATAATCGGCTCTGTTCCGCTTTCGCGAAGAAGAATTCTTCCGTTATTGCCGAGTTCGTTTGAAATTTCATTTACGAGAGCCTTTACTTTTTCGTCTGCGGCAACCTTTGCTTTATCGAAAACCGTAACATTTCTTATCGACTGCGGATACATCTTAACGGGCTCTGCCAACTTGCCCAAAGTGGTTTTCTTATCAACCATTTCTTCAAGTAACATTATTGCACTTAAAATGCCGTCACCCGTCGTTGCGTATTTGCGCACTATTACATGCCCCGACTGTTCGCCGCCCAAATAATAGTTGTTTTCCATCATACATTCGTGGACATATCTGTCGCCTACGGTTGTTTGAACATAGCCTATTCCCGCATCTTCAAGAGCCTTGTAAAGTCCCATATTGGACATAATGGTCGTAACAACCTTGTTTCCGGGAAGAAGCCCCTTGTCACGCAGGCGTTTGCCTATAACATAGATGATGTGGTCGCCGTTTACCGTGTTGCCGTTTTCGTCAACAGCAATAAGACGGTCGGCATCGCCGTCAAACGCAAAACCTACATCCATATGGTTTTCGCGAACGAATTTACGAAGTGAACTTATATGGGTAGAACCTGCGTTTTCGTTTATGTTAAGACCGTCCGGCGCATCGTTTATTACGCTTACCTGTGCGCCCAAAGCACTGAATACGGCACGGGCTATCATCCACGAAGCACCGTTGGCACAGTCGAGCGCAACCTTTAAATTTTTATATGAGTTTGCGGCAATCGAAATAAGGTAGCCTACATAACGGTTTCTGCCGGCAACACAGTCGATAACCATACCGATTTTATTCTTGTGTGCAAGCGGAAGGTCGTCACCCTCAATATCAAAATCGCTCATATCTCCGTCTATGTATTTTTCGATAAGCGAAAGGGTGTAATCGTCCATTTTTTCGCCTATGCGGTTTATGAGTTTAATTCCGTTGTCGTAATAGGGGTTGTGCGAGGCGGAAATCATAACACCGCAGTCAAAATTATCGTTGCGCACAACATAAGAAACGCTCGGTGTGGTGGTAACATGCAGCATATACGCATCTGCACCCGAAGCGGTGATTCCCGCAACAATGGCATATTCAAGCATATAACTTGAACGGCGGGTATCCTTGCCTATTACTATTTTTGCACGGTGATTCGGTTTGCTTACGGCGATATTTTGATAATACCAACCTAAAAATCTGCCTATTTTAAAGGCGTGTATTGCCGTTAAGTTTTCATTTGCTTCGCCGCGAAAACCGTCTGTTCCGAAATATTTTCCGTTGAATGTAATTGATTCTTTCGGCTTGAAAAGGTTTTCGGTGTATGACGGCTCAAGCGGTATCTCATCACGCAAAAGGTCGTCAATCGTAACATTAAAAAGTGTTGAAAGCTGAATTATTTTACTGATTTCAGGCACTGAAATATCAGATTCCCATTTGGAAACCGACTGTCTTGAAACATCAAGCTGTGCCGCTAATTGCTCTTGGGAAAACTGAAAAGATGTGCGAAGTATTGCTATTTTTTGTCCGATAGTCATTTTGTTATCCTCCCGTTTTATGCAATATGATTTTTTGCAACGGGAATTATAACACCTTAAATTTCAAAAGTCAAGAAATTAGTGTCAACCAACAGTTGCTAAATTGACTTGCCTATTATAGCGGTCATTACAGTTACATCGTCATTTGAGTCTGAATTTTGGCGTGTTTTGGCTGTTTTGCAAAGAATTTCGGCGAGTTTTTGCGCCGAGTCACCGCCAAAACACTCAATTTCGGATTTTATCCAATCTGTTCCGTTTGCGGTTGCCCCGTCTGAAAGCAGGACAATTATATCGTTTTCTTTAAGGCGTATTTTCGCCGTATCAAAGCGCACATTTTCGAGAATTCCGATGGGCAGTGAGTTGCTTTCCGCCTTTCCGCAACTGCCGTTTCGCCTGATTACCGTGGGCGCGGCACCTGCCTTATAAAACCGAACATTTCCCGTATATAAGTCTATGCTTGCAATGTCGAGAGTTGCGAGCGATTCGTCGCTTGATTTAAAGAGCATTGAGGAATTAAGTAACTTTAAAGCGCAGTCGTAGGTAAAACCTGCTTTTATGAGGCGTGTCATAAGTTCCGCCGCCATAGCACCGTCAACCGCCGCGCGCCCGCCTGTTCCCATTCCGTCGCTTAAAATCATAATCTGATGTCCCGAACCGTCCGAAAAGTAACTGTATGCATCGCCCGAAACGGAGTTTTCTCTTGCCGAAATCTGCGCTACGCCTATATCGGTTTTGAAAACTGCGTGTTCGCTTAACATTATATATATACTGTTTGACGATTCGGTGATAACGGGTGCATCAAAGTCAAGTTCGCAGGCTTTACTGCATATTTTCATAATATTTTTCTTGTTAAGCACAAGTTCGGGTGTCTTTTTAACCTTTACGGTGGCGGTTGTTCTGCCGTATTTATCGGTAACGGCACTTGTTTCGGTGATGCAGATATCAAGATTTTTAAGTGCCGAAGCCACATTTACCGCAACGGCAAAATTGAAATTGTCCTCATATTCAAAATCACGGCTTAAACCCTTTAACATTTCGGATATTCCGCAAAACTGACTGCACACAACATCTCTGACTTCGCTTATCCGTTTTTCGCCTGAAACGAGCGATGCGTATTCGGTGTATCTTTTCACGGTGGATTCGCAAATTTTCGGAAATCTTATGCACCGTGATTTAAGTTCGGTCTTTTCGGTGTCGCATTCCGCACCTTTGAGCGATTTGGTTATTTCGGTAATCGAATCAACGGTAGAACTCCGCTTTGTTTCCCAGCAAAGAGTTCTGTTTTGACAGCCTTTGCAGGAGTCCTCCTCGATTTTCAAAAGTATTCTTCCGAAGTCGGGAACGCTGATTTTTGAAAGTTCTTTTGATACCTTTTCGGTCGTTTCGGATATTTGTGTCAGCGCCTCAGCCGCCATATTGAGTCTTAAATTAAGTGCTTTTTTAATCCCCGAATTTTCGTTGATTTTGGGGGAGAGCGAAAAAATTCTGCCTATGTATGCACCCGCACTTTTAGGAACGGTCAAAAAGAGGAAACAGCCTATCGCCATTTCGGCAAAACTTTTTAAAAGATTTCCGTCAAACCCCGAGAGGGACTTATCTATTATTAAAGAAACAAGCACCGCACCGCACTGTGCATACCGTCCGAAAGGCGCAAATATACCCGAGGAGAGTCCGCCTAAAGAATAGGAGAAAAACGGCGTATTGTAATCACCGCTTAAAGCCGCCGCAAACGAAATACCTATGCCGCTTACCGCTCCCGAAAGCGTTCCGCCGTATTTTGAGGCGAGAAGTATCAGCAAAACACCTGCAATTTTTCCGAGCGATACACCGTAAAATTTAATTTTGTCAAGCCCCATTATAAAAATGCTTAAAGTTATAAGCAAAGACGCCATTTCGTTTGCCGAAAGCCCTGCCGTTTGACGACTTAACGCTTTTACGGTTACACATATAAAATATGTTCCCGATGCAGCCAAAAAACTCTCACATAAAAAACTTAAAATGTCGGCAGGGGAATTTGTTAGGGTAAGGGTGTTTGTTATCGCGCTTGCAAAAAGGGTTATAACACTTAAAAATATCGGGTTTTCACTTATTTTTTTGTAGGGAGAAACTATAAGTTTTATTGCAAGTATTGCAAATAATGCCGCTATGTAACGAAAACCGCTTCCGCCGAATACTATAAAAAAATACCCTGCGAATGCTCCCGTTGCGGCAGAAGCAAAGAAAGGTCTTGACATACCTGCAAGAAACGAAAGACCAAACGGCAGCATAACACCTTTTACCGATGCTTTCGCCGCCGCAAAGCCTAAAATCGCAGTAACAATGTTTTTTAAAATCGCCTCGGAAATATCCGCTTTGCTAAACCCCGTCTCTTCGCTTATCGGTTTTGCACTTTCCTTCATTTTTTACACCGCCGTTTTAAAAGTCTTTGATTCCTTTTTTATCATTATAAATTCGGCAATCGGCAAATTTTGTCAAATACAATATGCAAAAAAGCACTTTTTTTATCGTTTTTCGGGAAATACGAAAAATTCGGTATATTAAAAGGAAATATTGCCAAAATAAACTTTGAGGCGGTGTAGTTATGAAAAAAATAATAAAAATTTCAGCGGTTTTGCTCGTTTGTGCGATTTGTCTTTCGATGAGTGTGCTTGCGCTTTCAAAAATGGGCTCACGCGGAACAGAGGTAAAAAACATTCAAACGGCTTTAAAACAAAAAGGATACTATAAAAGCAGTGTAGACGGAATATTCGGCACACTTACACGAACGGCGGTAAAAAACTTTCAGCGTGATAAGGGACTTACCGTAGACGGTATAGCAGGGCCTAAAACCCTTTCGGCACTCGGCATAAAAAGCTCGGGCAACACCACGAATTCATCTGACTATGCACTTCTTGCGAGAATTATTTCGGCGGAGGCAAGGGGAGAAAGTTATATAGGTCAGGTCGCCGTAGGTGCTGTGGTGCTTAACAGGGTAGAGCATCCGTCTTTCCCCGATACGATTTCGGGTGTAGTTTATCAAAAGGGCGCATTTTCCTGCCTTGATGACGGTCAGTTCTATCAACCGGTAAGCGACAGTGCCTATAAAGCGGCAAGAGATGCTTTAAACGGCGTTGACCCTTCGGGCGGTGCTATCTACTACTATAACCCCGCAAAAACCACAAACAAGTGGATATTGGGCAGAAAAATCATAACCACAATAGGCAAACATGTTTTTTGTATATAAAAATACCGCCTCCGCGGCAGCGGAGGCGGTTACATATATCTTCTGTATTTATCTGTGTGCTAAATTCCGTGCTTTTTTAAGACCTTCCGTTAAAGCAAAAATATCTTCTTCGCTGTTAAATCTCGAAATACCTATTCGCAAAGCGCCGTCTATTATATCGTTCTTAAGACCTATTGCCTCTAAAACATGACTGCGCTTTCCCTGTTTGCAGGCGGAACTTTTTGAAACATATATATTCATACTTTCAAGGAAGTTCATAAGCACTTCGCTTCTGTAACCGGGCATGGATATATTTAATATATGCGGTGCATCGGTTTTAAGATATTTAATTTCGGGTAGATTTTCTTCGATTTCTTTAATAAGAAGATTTTTTAAACCGATAATTTTTTCTGTTTTGGGGTTTTGCTTGCAGGCGGCGGCAAAAGAGGCTATTTGCGGTGTTGCCTCGGTTCCTGCACGAAGTCCTTTTTCCTGCTCTCCGCCTACTATAAGCGGTTTTATTTTAAGCCCCGATTTTATATAAAGAGCGCCTATTCCTTTAACGGCGTGAATTTTATGTCCGCTTATCGAGATTAAATCTGCGCCGAGCGTTTTTGCTTTAAAGGGAATTTTCATAAAACCCTGAACGGCGTCGGTGTGAATTATTATTTTTCTGTTTTTTGCCTTTACTCTTTTTGCAATTTCGGCTATATCGGTAACTGCGCCCGTTTCGTTGTTCACAAGCATAAGCGAAATAAGCGCCGTGTCCTCCCTTAAAGCATCAATTACCGAGTCGGCTGTGATTTCGCCCACTGAGTTCGGTTTAAGGCGTGTTACTGTGTAACCCTTTTGTTCAAGCAAATCAAGACTCTTGCGGACAGAATCGTGCTCAACTGCCGAACTTATTATATGTTTGCCCTCGTGATTGTTCAGTTCGGCACCCATTTGTATCGCAAAATTGTTGCTTTCGCTTCCGCAGGATGTGAAAACAACTTCGTTTTCGTCTGCGCCGAGCCTTTGGACCACTGCTTTGCGGCATTCATCGAGCAAAGCCTTTGCCTGCCTGCCCTTTGTATGAGTGGAGGAGGGGTTGCCGTAGTTGTTTTCCAAAACCTCAATTAAGGCACTCTTTGCCTCATTGCAAATTTTGGTTGTTGCCGCATTGTCAAGATAATGTTCCATTTTTATTCCTGCTTTCGTTAAAGCATAAATTTTAATTTGTTGCGTGTATTACTGTAATTTACTTTTTGCCGTTTTACAACTTGCAATCAGCATAACACGGATAGATGTACATTGTTCGCTTAATTTTTTATAGGTTTGTTCATCAATATAATTCGTGCGATATAAGAGTTCGAGCCAATATCCTGTTTCGCTTGCTTCTTTGAGGGCTATTTCAAGTTTCGAAACAAAATCTTTCTTACCTTGTGCGTAATTTGCTTCGTATATGTTAGCACCGATAGATGTGCCGGAACGACCAATTTGATTTGAAATAACCGATTGGTGCTTTGCTTTCAGTGCTTTGACAAGATTTATTATTTGAACGGAAAAGTTCATTGATAAATCTGCAAGTTTATTCTCTTTCATAGTGATACCTCATTTCACAATAATAGTATCACATTTCATATTAAAAATCAATGATGCCGCCGCTTTGCGGCTAATGATGTTTCTCCGCTTCGCTATGAAATGATGTTGCTTCATTTCATTCCGCAATGATGCGATGTTTGCCACCCATGCCCGCAGGCACATCATGTGCGAAGCACACATCATTACCGTAGGTAACATCATTTGCCGAAGGCAAACATCATTCAAAAAAGTCCCTTTTGTCGGTAGACAAAAGAGACTTTTTTGTTGGTGCCGGTGGTGGGGGTCGAACCCACACGCTGTTGCCAGCAACGGATTTTGAGTCCGTCTCGTCTGCCAATTCCAACACACCGGCAGGTGTGATATATATTAAACTGTTGTTTCAGAGTCAAAAGAGCCTGCGGTTGCAAGCTCTTTTTCAAGTGGTGACCCGGACGAGATTCGAACTCGTGTTACCGCCGTGAAAGGGCGGTGTCTTAGGCCACTTGACCACCGGGCCGTTGGTGGCTGTAATTGGATTTGAACCAATGACACTGCGGGTATGAACCGCATGCTCTAGCCAACTGAGCTATACAGCCATATTGCCGAAAAATCATTTACGGCGACCAATATATTATAAATGGCTGATAGTGATTTGTCAAGTATTATTTTTACAAAAAAACACGGACAATTCACATATAAAAGTCAACTGCCCGTGCTTTGTGTCATTATTCTACCGTAACAGATTTTGCAAGATTTCTCGGCTTGTCTATATCACAGCCTTTATACAGTGCCACAAAATAGGCATAAACCTGGAAAGGTATTACCTCTACCGAAGCTATAAGTCTTGAATCTACTTTCGGAATATAGATTATTTCGTCCGACTCACTGTCAAACTCACTGTCGCCTTCGTTTACGCAGGATAAAACAAACGCACCTCTTGAAGCAACCTCTTTTATGTTGCTTAAAAGTTTGTCCGAAAGGTCTTTATAGCAGGAAAGAGCGATAACCGTTTTGCCGTCTTCAATAAGCGAAATGGTGCCGTGTTTGAGTTCTCCTGCGGCGTATGCCTCGGAATGAATATATGATATTTCTTTGAGTTTTAAGGAGGCTTCAAGCGAAACCGCATAGTCGAGATTTCTTCCTATGAAGAAGAGCGACTCGGTATTTATCTGACGCTTTGCCATTTCGGAAATTTTATCATTCTGCTTTAAAACTTCTTCGATTTTTTCGGGTAGGGTTTTAACCTCGGATAAAAATTCGCTTATTTCACCGTCCGAAATGGTGCCGTTGATTTTTGCAGCCCAAGCGGCAAAGAGATACATAACGGCAACCTGCGTTGAATAACCCTTTGTGGTGGCAACCGCAATTTCGGGGCCTGCCCAGGTGTAAATAACATCGTCTGCGGCGTTTGCAATAGAACTGCCTACAACATTTACAATGGCAATCGTATGTGAGCCTAAACGCTTAGCCTCCTTTAAGGCGGCAAGAGAGTCCGCCGTTTCACCCGACTGACTTATAACCATTGTAAGCGTTTTACCGTCTATTATCGGTTTTCGATAGCGGAATTCACTTGCAAGGTCAACCTCGCAGGGGATTCTTGCCATATCTTCGATAACATATTTTCCCACCATACCTGCGTGGTATGCCGAGCCGCAGGCTATTATTACTATGCGGTTTATGTTTTTGAGTTTTTCCTCTGTGAGTTTAAAGTCCTCAAAAACGACCTTTCCGTCTTTAATTCTGCCAGAAAGGGTTTGCTTTATTGCCTTTGGCTGCTCGAAAATTTCTTTCATCATAAAATGGTCGAAACCGCCCTTTTCGGCAGCCGAAACATCCCATGTTATTTTGGAAATTTCTTTTTTTATGTTGTCGCCGTTATTATCATAAAACTCGGCATTGTTTGGAGTAAGCACGGCAATTTCGCCGTCTTCAAGATATACAATATCCTTTGTAACCGAGGCTATTGCGGTAACATCCGAAGCAATTATATTTGAATCTTTTGCAATGCCCACGATAAGCGGACTGAATTTCTTTGCGGCAACAAGAGTATCTTTATAATCGGCACAAATAATTCCGAGTGCAAACGAGCCCTCAAGCATATCTGTAACCTTTTTAACGGCAGCCTTTAAATCACCGTCGTAATATTTGTTTAAAAGATGCGGAACAACCTCTGTGTCGGTCTCACTTACAAATTTTACGCCCTCACTTATAAGCTGTTCTCTTAAAACAGCATAATTTTCAATAATTCCGTTGTGAACTACGGCAAATTTTCCGTTTTCGCTTTTGTGGGGGTGGGCATTTGCCATTGACGGTGCGCCGTGCGTTGCCCAACGGGTGTGACCTATTCCGAGAGTGCCGTCTACGGTCTTTCCGTTTTCGGTTTTTTCAATAAGCGATTTGATTCTGCCTACGGTTTTTTGGGTTTTGATATCGCCGTCTTTTGATACGGCAATTCCTGCGGAATCGTAGCCTCTGTATTCAAGTTTGCTTAAACCTTCAAGCAGGAACGGGGCGGCAGGAGAAACACCTGTAAAACCTACTATACCACACATAAAATTTATCATCCTTTGTTGTTAGAATTTTGGTTTATGTTGCTTAACAGTTTACATTATACGAAAGAATGCCTGTTTTGTCAATCAATCATAGGTTGCGAAATTTTCGATAATCGTTAGTTGACTTTACAAAAAACCTGCAAGAGTGAACATTTTTTCGGTTTCTGCGGATATTTTTTCGGCATCTGAAATCGGTAAAGGGTTTTCGCCTTTGCCGAGTTCCACAGTAAATGCAGGTCGGTTGAATTCGGTTATAAACCAGTCTTTAAAACCTCCGCCATCGGCAATTCCCACAGCCGAATCGAGCGAATATCCGCACGAGCTTGAGAGTATTTCCGCCATTTTTCTTGAATGGGGAGGCTGTCTTTCGCCAAACGACCAATAAATGACCTCGCCTTGAGTGTGAAGTGCGAGTGCGTGACGAATGTTCACGGTTTTGCAAAAGTCGGTAAGTGCAACCGTTTCGGGCTCGCTTTCGGGCGAATACCCGCCGAATCGTGTGGCGGCAGGGAAATGTATACCTGCTTTTTGCTCTTTCTTTTTCAGGTTTTCCCAATCGGCGTTAAAATTGTGGTTTAAATCAACACCTCTTATGTTTGCGTTGTAGTGAATAAAGTCGCCTTTGCACATTTTGTGAATTTCTTTAAACCTTTCGCCGCACGCCGCACCGCCGTTGATTGCAATTTCACAGCCGTCGGGGTTTATACGGGGAATTATTATTATGCCCCGTTCAAAAAGTCCTTTTCTCGATTTGATACCGCAAAAACTCTCATCGTTTTTTATCGCTTTGCATACTTTTTCAAACCAAATCATCAAAATATTTGTGGTTATGTGTTCGCTTCCGTGAAATGCGGCGCAAAAGAGAGCATAGTCCTCCGATTTTCCGAGTTTTATCGCCGTAATATTCCTGCCTAAAACACTTTTGCCTATTGACATTTCGGTTAAAAAAGGGTATTCTTTGCAAAGCAGTGAGATGCTTTTGTTCAGGTGTATGTAATCGTAATTTTGAGATTTAAAAATCTTATCCAAAAAAATCACCGCCTGTATAATTCTATTACGACGAGGTAGATTTAATGAATTTAGAAGAAAAAACAATAAAAAGCGAATGTCTTTATAAGGGAAAGGTAATAGACCTGATTTTGGATACCGCACTTTTGCCCGACGGCTCAACGGCAGGCAGAGAGGTAGTAGCGCACAGAGGCGGAGTCGGTATAATTGCCGAAGACAATGAAGGAAATATTTTGTTTGTAAAACAGTTCCGCTATCCATATCAAGAAGTTGTTTTGGAAATTCCGGCAGGCAAGAGGGACAGTTCAACCGAAGAACCTCTGGTTTGCGGAAAGCGTGAGTTAAAGGAAGAAACGGGCGCAGTTGCCGAAACTTTTTACCCGTTGGGTAAACTTTACCCTTCGCCCGGTTACTGCGGTGAAATTATTTGGCTTTTCGCGGCAAAGGGTTTAAAGTTCGGCAGTCAGAATCTTGATAGCGACGAATTTTTAAATGTAGAAAGAATACCGCTTGATAAGGCGGTGGAAATGGTTTTAAATAACGAAATATTCGATTCCAAAACCCAAATAGCAATACTTAAATACAATGAACTCAAGCGTTCGGGTAAAATTTAAAAAGAAAAATTTGACATTTTCATAAGTTTGTTGTAATATGATAGTCGGAAAAAGCTTATAATAGTATTATCTGTTTGAGGGAGTAGCAGGCACCGCTTGGTGCAGTAAGTCAACAACCTCGGCCGTTTTCGGTCTGGCTTACTTTAAATTGCGAGACTCAAAGTATGACTGAATAGCCGTGCTTTGAGATTGTTTGATAGTTTCGGATGCGGCTTGCCGTGTCCGATTTTTGTATCATAAGGAGAGTTTAAAATTATGAGTTTGTTTATTACGCTTGTGCTATTTGCACTCGGAATATTTTTAATAGTTAAGGGCGGAGATTACTTTGTTGACGCTGCCTCGTGGATGGCAGAAGTAAGCGGAATACCGAAACTTATTATAGGCGCTACGGTCGTAAGTATTGCGACAACTCTCCCCGAAATGCTGGTTTCTGTTATGGCGGCAGTTGATAATAAGGTTGATATGTCCATCGGTAACGCAGTAGGCAGTGTTACCGCAAATATAGGTCTTATTATGGCTATATCTTTAATATGTATGCCGGGAATTATCAAAAGAAAAGATTATCTTTTTAAGTCTATTGTTATGCTTGCCGCGGCGGCTATTATAGTTGCCTGCGGCTTGTCCGGTAAAATATCGGTTGCCTTTTCGGTTGTTTTGCTTATACTTTTTATTGCGTTTTTTACTGAGAATATTTTGGGAGCAAAAAAAGCCGTCCTTTTAAGCAAAAAAGAAGAAAAGGACGAAAGTCTGACCGAGAAAAAGACGGTAGTTATAAATGTTTTAAAGTTTGTTTTCGGTGCGGCGGGAATTGTCATAGGCGCAAGACTTCTTGTTGATTACGGCAGTGAACTTGCCCGCATAATCGGTATATCGGAGAGAATTATAGGCGTAACAATGGTGGCGGTCGGAACTTCGCTTCCCGAACTTATCACCACGATTACGGCAATTTCCAAAAAGCAGTCCGAACTTTCGGTAGGTAATATAATAGGTGCCAATATTATGGATTTAACACTTATTATGCCGGTTTCTTCGATTATAGCGGGAAAGGCACTGCCGGTATCGCAACTTTCGGCAATGATAGATTTGCCTGCCTCCCTTTTGGTCGGGGTAGTTGCGATAGTTCCTGCGCTTGTCCGTAAAAAGTTTACCCGTGCGCAGGGAATAACAATGCTTGCAATCTATCTTGCGTATGTGGTTGTAATCTGTTTTTTGGTATGAGATAAATTTTAAGTGCATAAGAAAACAAAATTTAAGCGATTAAGCAAATAAAATTGCTTGACATAGAGAACGAAATGTTATATAATAACTACCGTTCTTGAATTTTGGGGAATTGTGTAACGGTAGCACGACAGACTCTGACTCTGTTTGTTGGGGTTCGAATCCCTATTCCCCAGCCAAATCCGATAAATCCGAACTCAATCACTATCATAGGTGATGCGTTCGGATTTATTATTTATTTATCGGATATGTAAAGCACAAAGGCAGAGAGTTTTATGGCTCTCTGCCTTTGCTGTTTTCAGGAGATTATAATAACACTTTTGTGTTTTGCACGCCCCGGAATGTTTGTTACTGCCTGCCCAAATGACGACAGCACGAAATGGATAGAGCCGATTGAACTTATGACGCCAAACGACCGTTCGCACCTTGCAAATGTTAAAAAAGACAGTAAATCTTTTCATGATTGGGACGGTGCTTGTAATAATTGCACCTTGATTCAAGCAGACGAAAACAGTGCGCTCATTTTTAACTGCGATTTTTATTATCCGGACGAAAACGGGATAAAAAGAAAAACTGTATTTTGCCGAAAAATAACGGTAGAAAACTCTGACAATATATAAAGAAATTAGCCGAAATGTATTTTTGGTTTTCGGAGTAACAGTGAATAAGTGCGGCGAAAATGCTCAAATGTTCCTGAACACAATTTGGTTGAAAATAGGCAATTATTGGTTTATAATAGAGATGTGCAGAATATGCATATCTCTATTTTTTATTTATGGAGTGAGTATAAATGGTAGAAATAAATAACGGCAAACTGACAGCCAAATTCAATGAACTCGGCGCTGAACTTAAGAGTCTTGTTTCAAACGGCAAAGAGTATATTTGGAAAGGTGACGAAAAATTCTGGGCATCTTCCTGTCCGGTATTATTTCCTATTTGCAGCGGGCTTATTGACAATACCTATTATATCGACGGCAAAAAATACGAAATGAACAAGCACGGATTTGCAAAAAAATCAGTCTTTACCGTTGAGGATAAGAAAGATGACCGGGTTACATTCCTTTTAACCGATAATGAAGAAACATTAAAGCAGTATCCGTATCGTTTTGAGTTCAGAATTACATACACTCTTGTCGGTAATAAAATTGAAGTCAAATATGATATTAAGAATACTGACGGCGACGAAATGTATTTTTCGGTCGGTGCGCATGAGGGATATTCCTGCGTCGGCGGAATTGAAAATTACGATATTATTCTTCCGAAGAAACAAACTTTGGTTAATACTGTTCTGACAGGTCCGAACACACTCGGTTATGAGCAGTTTACCGTGCTTGAAAACAATGATGTTTTTCCGCTTGAATATAAGCATTTTGCGGTAGATGCCCTTGTTTTCCAAAATGTTGATTTTGATAATGTTATACTTAAAAACCGTTTAGACGGTTCGGCACTAAAGATTACATTTAAGGGATTTCCGTATTTGCTTTTGTGGACAAAACCCGATGCTCCTTATATTTGTATTGAGCCTTGGTGCGGAATTTCCGATAGGGACGGAAGCAATCAAAACTTTAAGACAAAGCAGGGAATTGAACATATATTGCCTAACGATACTTTTACAAGGATACATACCATTGAGGTCTTGTAAGCAGTTTATGCTTGAGTTATTGAAATCAAATAATGAGGTGAAATATTTATATGAACATAATAGTATGCGTAAAACAAGTACCGGGAACATCGAATGTTGAAGTAGACCCGGTAACGGGTGTGCTTAAAAGGGACGGAGTTGAGAGTAAACTCAACCCTTACGATTTGTTTGCACTCGAAACGGCATTCAGAATAAAAGAAAAGGTAGGCGACGGCTTGGTTAAAACCGTGTCTATGGGACCTCCGCAGGCAATACCAACACTTCTTGAAACTGTGTATATGGGTGCCGATGAAACCTATCTTTTAAGTGACAGAAAGTTTGCAGGCGCCGATGTTCACGCAACAAGCTATGCCATTAAATCGGGAATTGAAAAGATAGGCGATTACGATTTAATAATATGCGGAAAGCAAACTACCGACGGCGATACGGCACAGGTAGGTCCCGAGGTTGCCGAAATGCTCGGTATTGAACATGTAACGAATGTCCTTTCGGTAGATAATATCGGAAAAGACAGTATAACGGTAACATTTAACCTTGACGATTGCCTCCAAACGCAGGAAATGAAACTGCCTTGCCTTATTACCGTTGAAAAAGATTCCTGCACACCCCGTTTGCCGTCATATAAGCGCAAAAAGAACACAAGCGAGGATATTGTAAAGGTGTTTTCATCAGCCGATTTTGAAAATTTGGACGAATCAAGATTAGGTCTTAAAGGCTCTCCCACGCAGGTAGAAAGAATCTTTCCGCCGGAAAAGAATTCAGATAAGCAGATTTTTGAGGGTGATTCCAAAACGCTCTCCTCAAAATTAGCCGAAATTCTTGAAAATAAGAAATTTGTGTGAGGTGCAGTATGGGACTTATAATACATAATGAAAAAATAACCCCCGATATTGCAAAAGAACTCGTTTCAATCTGTCCTTTCGGTGCAATATCTTATGAAGATAAACTGACGATAGGCGCAGGCTGTAAAATGTGTAAACTCTGCGTGAAAAAAGGCCCTGCCGGTGCGGTTACATTTGAGGAAGAAACAAAGAGTGTTTGCGATAAATCAAAATGGAACGGTGTAGCGGTTTTTGCAGAACAGAGAAACGGCAAAATCCATCCCGTATCATTAGAACTTGCCGGAAAAGCGAGAGAACTTGCAAAGGTAACGGGACAAAAGGTTTTAGCGGTGCTTATCGGATATAATATAGGAACTTGTGCAAATGAACTTTTGCAGTTCGGCGTAGATGTTGTATACACTTATGACGATATAGCCTTTAAGGATTTTGTAATTTCTCCTTATGCAAACGCATTTACCGACTTTATAGAAAAAGTTAAGCCGTCCTCAATTTTAGTAGGCGCTACCTCTTTGGGCAGGTCGTTGGCACCAAAGGTTGCCGCAAGGGTGCATACCGGTCTTACCGCCGATTGCACTATACTTGAAATGAAAGAGAATACCGATTTAGTTCAGATAAGACCTGCTTTCGGCGGAAATATAATGGCGCAGATTGTAACACCTAATACAAGACCGCAGTTTTGCACGGTAAGGTATAAAATATTTTCAGCCCCCGAAAAGACAACACCGCACGGCGAAATAATAAATATGGATATTTCAAAAGAAATGGTAAAGGGAAACACCCATATATTAAAGGTTGTTGAAAAGCCAAAGGAAATGGATATATCCGATGCCGAAATAATTGTGGCGGTGGGCAGAGGTCTTAAATCAAAAGAGGATATACCTTTTATAAAGGAATTTGCCGATAAGATAGGCGCACAGCTTGCCTGCACAAGACCGCTTGTTGAAAACGGATTATTTGATGCAAAGCGTCAAATAGGACTTTCGGGCAGAACGGTCAAGCCTAAACTTATAATCGCACTCGGTATATCAGGCTCGGTGCAGTTTGCCGCGGGAATGAGAAATTCCGATATGATAATTGCCGTAAACAATGACAAAAATGCAAATATTTTTGATATAGCACATTACGGCTTTGTCGGTGATATGTATGAGATAATTCCTCAACTTACAAAGTTTTTAGGGGGAATGAAGAATGTATAAGAAAATAGATAATAAAGATATTGAATATTTCAAGAGTATTCTTGACGAAAACAGAGTAGTTGAGGGTAAAGATTTAAGCGAAGATTATTCCCACGATGAATTGGGCGGTATAAACAGTTATCCGGAGGTGCTTGTCAAAGCTGAAAGCACCGAAGAAATATCTGCCGTTATGAAATATGCAAACGAAAACAATATTCCCGTTGTAGTGCGAGGCAGCGGAACGGGACTTGTCGGCGCTTCGGTTGCGCTTCACGGCGGAATTATGCTTGAAACTACCAGTATGAACAAAATACTCGAACTTGACGAAGAAAACCTTACCGTAACGGTGCAACCCGGTGTACTTCTTATGGATCTTGCCGAATTTGCCGAGAACAACGGATTTCTGTATCCGCCCGACCCCGGAGAAAAGTCGGCAACCATAGGCGGTAATATTAGCACAAACGCAGGCGGTATGAGGGCTGTAAAATACGGCACTACCCGTGATTATGTCCGTGGACTTACGGTGGTTTTTCCTGACGGCAGTATAGAAAAATTAGGCGGTAAGGTGGTAAAAAACAGCACGGGATACAGCCTTTTAAACCTAATAATCGGCTCGGAGGGAACGCTTGGTGTTATCACAGAGGCAATTCTTAAACTTGTTCCGCTTCCTAAAATCACAACAAGTCTTTTAGTGCCTTTTGAGTCCATTGATAAAGCAATAGAGACCGTTCCCGAAATAATAAAGAGCAAAGCATCTCTTACGGCAATAGAATTTTTTGAGCGTGAAACGGTGCTTTTTTCGGAGGAGTATTTGGGTAAAAAATTCCCTGATACAAAATATCCTGCATATTTGTTGCTTACTGTTGACGGCAATGACAAAGATGCGGTAGATAAAGAACTTTCAACCGTTGCAGATTTGTGTATGGATAACGGTGCACCCGATGCGTATATAGTAGATACCGATGAGCGAAAAGAATCGGTATGGAAATCAAGAGGAGCATTTTTAGAAGCTATAAAGGCATCAACAAGCGAAATGGACGAATGCGATGTTGTAGTGCCCCGAAATAAGGTTGCCGAGTTTATTAAGTATACCCACGAGGTAGCGAAAACAGTAGGTATAAGAATACCGAGTTTCGGTCACGCAGGTGACGGAAATCTCCATGTATATGTCTGCCGTGATGAACTTTCGGACAGCGAATGGAAAACAAGACTTGATAAAGCGTTCAAAATGATGTATAGCAAAGCAAACGAACTTTCGGGACTTGTTTCGGGTGAACACGGAATAGGATATGCCAAAAAGCAGTTTATGCTTGATACCTACGGCGAAAAACAAATTGAGCTTATGCGGGGCATAAAACATGTATTTGATAAAAACAATATCTTAAACCCCGATAAGTTATTTTAGCAAAACTGCATTTACATAAGACCGTTTTTTGGCGGTCTTATTTTTTTGTTTAAAAGTTTGATAAAATAATATCATTCCTTGTTTTTAACGATAAAGTGTGGTAACATTAGTTTTGAATGGTGTTAATTTCCAAAATACCGAAAATTAAGGCGGTGCAATATGAAAAAAATAGACCAAACCGTTTTAAAAGAAACAAAATACATTGCGTTATTTTCTTTGATATTAAGCGTTTTAATGCAAAGTGTTTTTTTGGTTGCGGGAGCATGGGACTATACGGTAGTTCTCGGAAATGCTCTTACTTATATTATGGGTGTTTTAAACTTTTTCCTGATGGCGTATACGGTGCAAATGGCTGTAAAAAAGGAAGAAAATGAAGCAAAAAGTCTTATGAAACTTTCTTCTAATCTGCGTCTTTTCGGAATGTTTGTTGTGTTGCTTACAGGAATTTTGGTTTCGGTTTTCAACACAGCAGCCGTAATAATTCCGGTTTTCTTTCCGAGAATTTGCGTTTTCATAAGAAAACTGTTTTTAAAAGACGACGGGGCAGGTGATGTCATTGAAAAATAAACAAACGGCATTTAAAATTGTTGACATAATTTATATTGCCGCAATGATTTTGCCTATACTTTTCGGAATACTTTTAAAAATTCTTACATCGCCTTTCAGCGAAGGCATAGAGATAACCGGTGCGAGAATTTATTTTACATTACATCTTCCGCTTTTTGATTTTCCCGTAACAGAAACGCAAATAAATTCTCTTATAGTGATTGTTTCGGTTTTTTGGCTTTGTCTTTATCTTACCCACGGTATAAGCACGAAAAACTGCACCAAGCGTCAGCATATTGCCGAACTTATAGTAGAAAAATCAAAAGGTCTTGTAAGTGAAAATATGGGCGAATACTTTAAAGGTTTTGCCCCGTTTATTGCGGCGGTTTTGGGACTTTCGGCATTTTCGAGTCTTATAACTTTAACGGGACTTTTCCCGCCCACATCCGATATAAATACCATAGCAGGTTGGGCAATTCTGGTATTCATACTCATAACCTACTATAAGATGAAATGCGGACCGATAAACTATATAAAAAGTTTCGGAGACCCTGTGCCGTTACTTTCGCCGCTTAATGTCATAAGTGAGGTTGCAACCCCCGTTTCGATGACCTTCCGTCATTACGGAAATGTTATGTCGGGAAGCGTAATATCGGTGCTTGTTGCGGCGGCGCTCGGAGGACTTTCAAATCTTATTTTCGGAAAATTGCCCGGTTTTCTTGCGGATATACCGTTCCTCAGAATCGGTATACCGGCGGTGCTTTCGGTATATTTTGATATATTCAGCGGAATTTTGCAGGCATTTATTTTTGCCATGCTTACAATGCTTTATGTTGCAGGAGCCTTTAATGAGGACGAATATTTTCGCAGAAAAAGGCTTAAAGCAAATAAAAATAAATAAAACATAACATAAACGGAGGAAAAAATTATGTTGGAACTTGCAATAGGAATTATTTTAGGTGCATGTGCATTGGGCGCAGGCTGTGCTATGATAGCCGGAATAGGCCCCGGTATCGGTGAAGGAAACGCCGTTGCCAAGGCTTGTGAAGCAATAGGCAGACAGCCCGAATGCAAAGGCTCGGTTACCACAACCATGATAATGGGTTGTGCCATTGCGGAAACAACGGGACTTTATGCCCTTGTTATTGCAATACTTCTTATATTTGTGGCACCGTCCCGCTTTGTAAACATTCTTCTTAATGCCATAAAATAATCGGAAGTGTAGAAATGCAATCATTAGATGTAATATCGCTTAATTTTTGGCAGATTTTTGTTTCGCTCTGCAATCTTTTAATACTTTTTCTTGTTGTGAAGAAATTTCTTTTCAAACCGGTTGAAAAAATGTTAGCCAAAAGGCAGGAAGAAATTGATGTTCAGTATGCGAAGGCTGATGAGGCACTCAAAAATGCCGAAAAGGTTAAAAACGAATGGGACGATAAAATTTCGTCTGCCGAAAGCACGGCAGACGGAATTATAAACACAGCGTCCGATAATGCCCGTAAAGACGGTCAAAGAATTATATCAATGGCAAAGGCAGAAGCCGAAATAATAATAAACAACGCAAAAACCGATGCCGAACTCGAACGCAAAAGAGCAAACGACGATATAAAGAAGGAAATCACCGAGGTTTCAGCCCTTATTTCAGAAAAAATACTCGAAAGGGAGATAAACACCGAGGACCATAAACTTCTTATTGATTCGTTTATCTCGGGTATAGGTGAAGACGAATGACCGTTGTAAGTAATGAGTATGCAAATGCTCTTTTTTCGCTTTGCAGAGAAGAAAACTGTATTGAAGAAGTTTTTAAATCTTTAAAAACGGTAAAGGATGTTTTTGATAATACGGAAGGCATTTTTGATTTTCTTTTAAGCCCGTCGGTTGCACTTGACGAGCGGTTGGCGGTCATTAAAAATGCGTTTGAGGGAAAAATTCATAAATATGCTTTTTCGGCAGTATGCGTGTTTATTAAAAATAAGAGCATATATATGTTTGACGAATTTTACGGCGAGTTTGCGAGTTTATCGGAACAAGTGCAGAAAATTTCCTTTGCAAAGGTGTATTCTGCGGTAGACCTTACAAAAGAAGAAACCGAAAAACTTTCAGAAAAACTCGAGAAAATTTGCGGAAATAAAGTAAAAATGCAGATAAAAACCGATAAATCTCTTATGGGAGGAATTACCGTGGAAATCGACGGTAAACTTTATGACGGAAGTATAAAATCCCGTCTTAAATCAATAAAGGATGTGATGAACGGGTGAACTCGAAAACCGATGAAATAAGCAACATTTTAAAAGAACAGATAAGGAACTATTCCGCCGATATTGAAATGTCGGAAAGCGGAACGGTTGTCCTGGTCGGCGACGGTATTGCCAGTGTATACGGCATACGAAACTGTATGGCTAATGAACTTATTGAATTTGAGGACGGAAATGTAGGTCTTGCTCAAAATCTTGAATACGAAACCGTTTCAGTCGCCATTCTTTCTGATAAAAATGACATAAGAGAGGGAACAAAGGTAAAACGCACCGGTAAGGTTTTGTCCGTTCCCGTAGGCGAAAGCCTTTTGGGGCGTGTTGTTGACGCACTCGGCAAACCGATAGACGGCAAAGGCGATATAACTGCCGTTCGGTATAATCCGATTGAGGCGGAGGCACCCGGAATAATAAAGCGAAAGAGTGTTTCTGTGCCCTTGCAGACCGGCATAAAAGCCATTGACACAATGATACCGATAGGCAGAGGTCAGCGTGAACTTATTATAGGCGACCGCCAAACAGGTAAAACCGAAATAATAACCGATACCATAATAAATCAAAAAGACACCGGTGTTATTTGTATATATGTTGCGATAGGACAAAAAAACACATCGGTAGTTCAGATTGTAAACGAACTGAAAAGAAACGGTGCGATGGACTATACGATAGTTGTAAGCGCATCGGCATCGCAGAGCGCGCCCTTGCAGTATATAGCACCGTATAGCGGATGTGCCATGGCAGAATATTTCAGGGAACAGGGTAAAGATGTTCTCATAATTTATGATGATTTGTCAAAGCATGCCGTAGCCTACCGTGCACTTTCTTTGCTTATCCGCCGTCCGCCCGGCAGAGAAGCATATCCGGGCGATGTGTTCTATCTTCACTCCCGTCTGCTTGAAAGAGCGGCCTGTGTTGCCGAAGAATACGGCGGCGGTTCTATTACCGCACTTCCCGTAATCGAAACTCAGGCAGGAGATGTTTCGGCATATATACCCACAAATGTCATATCTATAACAGACGGTCAGATTTTCCTTGAAAGCGAACTTTTCCATTCGGGCATTATGCCTGCCATAAATCCCGGTATATCTGTAAGCCGTGTGGGCGGCGCCGCACAGTTGAAGCCTATGAAAAAGGTGGCAGGAGAATTAAAACTCCTTTATTCTCAGTATTTGGAACTTAAATCTTTCGCTCAGTTCGGAAGCGACCTTGATGCCGATACAAAGTCCCGTCTGGCGCTCGGAGAAAGAATAGTTGAGGTTTTAAAACAAGACCGGAACTCCCCCGTTACCGTAGGACTTCAGGTATCCATAGTATATGCCGTTATAAACGGGTATTTGAATGATGTTCCTGTTGATAAGGTCAAAAATTACGAGCTCAAAATGAGAGAGTTTATGAAGACAAATTATGCTTCTTTGCTTGAGAGATTTGATAACGGTTTTTATGAGGATGAAGATGTTGAAAATCTCAAAAAGGCTTTAAGTGAAATGAAACAGGTGAAAATATAAATGGGAGCCGATATAAAAGAATTAAGGCTTCGCATAAAAAGTGTCAATTCAACACTGCACCTTACAACTGCAATGGGGCTTGTTGCTTCTTCTAAAATAAGGAAAGCAACCGCCGCTATGGAAAAAGGCAGGGAGTATGTCTCCTCGCTTAAAAGCGTGATGAATGTGTTGGCAAATTCGCCCGAATGTGAGAAAAGTCCCTTTATGAGAGCATCAAGCGGCGATAGGACAAAAATTATTGTCATTGCAGGCGACAGGGGACTTGCAGGCGGGTATAACGCAAATATTTTCCGCCTTTGCAAAGAATATGACGGCGCTCAGTTTATTCCCATAGGAAAACGGGCTTGCGATAAGTTTAAAGGCGAAAATGTTTCGGCGGAAACATTTTCGGTGTCAAACGGGTTTTCGCTTGCAAAAAAATTATGCGAAGAATTTAAAAACGGCGAATTTGACCGTCTCGGAATAATAAGCAGTAAATATAAGTCGATAATGACGCAGACGGCACAAATCGAATGGATACTGCCCATTAAAAGACCGGACGAAAAGTCTGATGTGACAGTCTTGTTTGAGCCGGACGAAATAACCGTTTTTAATGCGGTAACTGCCGAGTATATTGCAGGAATCATAACAGCAAGCGTCAGGGAAAGTTTCACCTGCGAAGTTGTTGCAAGGCGTATGGCTATGGACTCGGCAGGCAAAAACGCAAGACAGATGATTGACGGTCTGCAACTCAGATATAACCGCGCCCGTCAGGGTGCGATAACGCAGGAAATTACCGAGATAGTAGCCGGAAGCGGCAGTTAGGAGATAGGGTATGTCTAATCAAAATAAAGGTGTCGTTGTGCAGGTAATGGGACCTGTTGTCGATGTGCGCTTTAGCGAGGGCTGTTTGCCCCCGATAAACAATGCTTTGATTATATCAAACGGCGGTAAAACACTTACCGTTGAGGTTGCACAGCATATAGGAGATAATACCGCAAGATGTATTTCAATGTCCTCTACCGACGGTTTAATGAGAGATATTGAGGTAATTGATACGGGAAAACCGATAAGCGTTCCCGTAGGCAGAGAAACACTCGGCAGAATTTTCAATGTTTTAGGCGATACGGTTGACGATAAACCTGCTCCCGAAACAAAAGAGCGTTGGGATATTCACAGGAGCGCACCTGCCTATGACGAACTTTCCACCTCCACCGAAATTCTTGAGACGGGAATAAAGGTAATAGACCTTTTGTGTCCTTATTCAAAGGGCGGAAAAATAGGTCTTTTCGGAGGCGCAGGAGTAGGAAAAACCGTGCTTATTATGGAACTTATAAATAATGTTGCCAAAGAGCACGGCGGACTTTCGGTGTTTACGGGCGTGGGCGAGCGCACCCGTGAGGGAAACGACCTCTATAACGAAATGAAACAGTCGGGAGTATTGAATAATACTGCCCTTGTTTACGGACAGATGAATGAACCGCCCGGTGCGAGAATGAGGGTTGCTCTTTCGGGACTTACAATGGCAGAATATTTCCGTGATAAAGAAAATCAGGATGTTTTGCTTTTTATTGATAATATTTTCCGCTTTACTCAGGCAGGAAGCGAAGTATCTGCACTTCTCGGCAGAATGCCGTCGGCAGTGGGATACCAGCCTACCCTTGCTAACGAAATGGGTGCTTTGCAGGAAAGAATTACATCTACAAAGTCAGGCTCGATAACATCTGTTCAGGCGGTTTATGTCCCTGCAGATGACCTTACCGACCCTGCCCCCGCAACCACATTCGCCCATCTTGATGCAACTACTGTTCTGTCGAGAACAATAGCATCTCAGGGCATATATCCTGCCGTTGACCCTCTTGAGTCTACGAGCCGGATTTTGTCACCTTCGATTTTGGGCGAGGAGCATTATTTTGTTGCAAAAGAAGTCAGAAGAATTTTGCAAAGATATAAAGAACTTATGGATATTATTGCGATTATGGGTATGGATGAACTTTCTGACGAGGATAAGCAGTTGGTAAGCCGTGCAAGAAAGATACAAAGATTTTTATCACAGCCTTTCTTTGTTTCCGAAAAGTTTACCGGCATAGAGGGAACTTATGTGCCTTTGAGCGAAACGATAAAAGGTTTCAAGGAGATAATCGAGGGTAAATATGATGATTTGCCCGAGTCGGCATTCCTGTTTGTCGGCACGGTTGAGGACGCAGTCAAAAAAGCCGAGAGGACAGCGCAATGAATACCTATCCGCTTAAAATTTCCTCGCCGGACGGAGATTTGTTTAATGAAAATGTTGCGGCATTCTTTGTAAGAGGGGCAGACGGTGATTTAGCAGTCCTTTCGGGGCATATTCCGTTTATAACCACCGTGAAAGAATGTGAGTGTAAAATCGAGTTTGACAGCGGCGATATAAAAAAAGCCAAAATCGGCGGAGGTTTGCTTACCGTTTCCGATGACGGTGTTACCTTGCTTCTTTCCGAACTCAAATGGGTTTGAATTCTTCTGAATAAATAATCATAACAGCAGACAAAGAGCGTCTTGTGCGGACTGCTCTTTGTTTTTTTGCCTTAAAAATTCGCAGTATTGAAATTTCTGCATATACTGAAATGAACCCATAATTTGAGTTCATTAAAGAAATTAAAAAAACGGAGGAAAAATATATGTCAGAATGTTATAACTGCGGAATAAGGCGTAATCAAAACTGTCCTTGCGGAAACGAGGTAATGCAGGGCATACGGGGTGAGCGCGGTCCGAGAGGTCCTCAGGGATATCCCGGTATTCCCGGTCCTCAGGGTCCTCAGGGTGTTCCTGCCACAAGTCAGAATGCCTTGCTTTACGAAACCGCAACCCAAGCGATTGATAACAACAATTTTATTCCCTTGCCTAATAATGTAATCAATTCAACCGGCGCCATTACCGCATCGGGAACCACCGGAGTCACGCTTACGCCCGGTCAGTATCTTGTGAATTTTGAAACCGATGCGAGTCGGGAAAATGCCGGAGTAGTGGGTGCAGCCCTTGCTTTAAACGGCACTGCACTGCCCTATGCCGCAACAAATTTAGATGTCGCAGACGGCGCAGAACAGCGTCTTTCGGTTTCCACTATTGTAAATGCCGTCGGAAGCGATGTGCTGACTGTCGTTAACAACAGCGGTTCGACCAACACCTACGAAAACAGCAATCTTACCGTTACTAAATTGCAGTAAAGCTGTATTTTATGCGGCAAAGCGAAGCTAAGACCTTTGTCCGAAAATCAGATTGCTGAAACGGTTAACCCCCTGTGCAGTTCTGTGACTGCACAGGGGGTATTTGCGTGTGATACCGGCACATTGAGGTATGCTTAAATATATACTTGAAATAAATATACTGAAATGATATAATTATACTGTATAAGTGTGGGAGTATGCTTAAAATTATATAGCCGTTTAAGGAGTGGTATTTTGAATAAAGGTATAAATAAATTTGTTGCTGATTTTAGACAGTATTCGCCTTTGCTTAAAAATCTGTCGGTAAAGGATATAAAGATAAAATACAGACGGTCGTTTTTGGGTATTGCATGGAGTGTTTTAAACCCGTTGTTTACGATGCTTGTTTTGACTACCGTTTTTAAAATGCTTTTGAGGGTAACGGTTGAAAATTTTGCAACCTACTATATTTTGGGCGCTTCGATTTGGGCGTTTTTCTCGGAGTCTACCTCGCTGTCAATGACCTCTATTATCGGTTCCGCATCGCTCATAAAAAAGGTGTATATTCCGAAATATATTTTTCCGCTTGAAAAGTGTATTTTTGCTTTGATAAACTATGCGTTCAGTCTTATAGCCGTTATTGCGGTTATGCTCATACAAGGTGTCTATCCCGACTTTACGGCATTTTTTGCGCTTTATCCGATTGTTTGCTGTTTTGTATTTTGCTGCGGTTTCAGTCTTATTTTAAGTGCGCTTACGGTATATTTCAGGGATATTGCCCATCTTTACAGCGTGCTTCTTACTATTTGGATGTATTTAACACCTATCCTTTACCCCATAGAGTTATTAAAGGACAGCAATGTTAAGTTTGTATATACAGTGGTTAAATTAAACCCGATGTATTACTATGTTGACAGCGTAAGAAGTGCGGTAATGTATCACACAATACCGTCTGCCCAAAACAGTCTTATTTGTGCCGGTTTTGCGGTAGGTTTCTTAATACTGGGTTCACTCATATTTAAAAAGTGTCAGGGTAAATTTATTTTATACATTTAATTTAAGGAGAAGTTTATGAATCCCGAAAATGCAGTTGAATTAAGAAATGTTGAGATGCACTTTAATATGTCCAAAGAAAAACTCGACAGTTTTAAAGAATATTTTATCAGACTTATGCAAAGAAAACTTGCTTTTGAAGATTTTATCGCCGTTAATGATGTGTCTTTTGATATTAAAAAGGGCGATGTTTTCGGAATAGTCGGCTTGAACGGAAGCGGAAAGAGCACCACGCTTAAAATAATTTCCGGTATTTTAGAGCAGACGAAAGGCACGGTTGAAACATCAGGCACAATAGCACCGCTTATCGAACTCGGCGCAGGGTTTGATATGGAACTTACGGCAAGAGAAAACATCTATTTAAACGGCTCGGTTTTGGGGTATTCAAAGAAGTTTATGGACGAAAAATTCGATGATATAGTCGAGTTTTCGGAACTCAGAGATTTCCTCGATGTTCCGATGAAAAACTATTCTTCGGGTATGGTGTCCCGTATTGCGTTTGCCATTGCCACCGTTACCACTCCGGATATTTTGATAGTGGACGAAATTTTAGCGGTGGGCGACTTTTTATTCCAACAGAAGTGTGAAGACCGCATAAATGCCATGATGAACGATAACACAACGGTTATTATTGTTTCACACTCAATCGAACAGATAGAGCGCCTATGCAAACACTGTGTATGGCTTGACCACGGTAAAATAAAAATGATAGGCGATGCAAAAGAAATTTGCGATGCATATAAGCAGTTTCAAAATTAGTTTTTAATTAGGTTTTTGGAGATATATATGGACGAAAAATCAAAATCTTACGAAGAAAAAATCAGCAAAACAAATATGGAACTGCTGATTTTAAAGTCTGAAAACGCAAGACTTAAAGACAGATTGACCGAACTTGAAGAAGAAAATGAACTCCTTTCGGGCTATTACAGCGAAATTGTAAACAGTTTTTATTGGCGGATTCTCTCGCCGATGCGTAAAATAACCCACAAATTAAAACTGCTTATATTCAAGAGCAAGTTTTTAACAAAGATTTGCAGGGGTATAAAAATGTGTTTGTTAAGCGGACCTAAAGCCGTTTACCGCAAATTAAAAAAACTTGGAAAAAAATACCGCGTAAGAATTAAAATCAAAAACGATATCAGCAAAAAACGCAGGGCGGAAGAGGCGGAATTTAAATTCAAAAAAGATATTAAATTCAGCATTTTAGTTCCGCTTTACAATACACCTAAAAATTATCTTGAAGAAATGATTTCCTCGGTTTTAAACCAAACCTATGGGAATTTTGAACTTTGTCTTGCCGACGGCAGTGATGACAACCACGGTTATGTGGGCGAATACTGTAATCAAATTGCAGGAAAAGACAGCAGAATAAAGTATAAAAAACTTAAAGAAAACCTCGGAATATCCGAAAACACAAATGCCTGTATTGATATGTCAACGGGTGATTATATCGCACTTTTTGACCACGATGATTTGCTTCATTCGAGTGTTTTGTTTGAATATATGAAGGTTATCTGCAATAAAAATGCCGATTTTATCTACTGCGATGAAGATAAGTTTGAATTTGCAGGGAAAAAAGCGTTTGACCCGTTTTTTAAACCTGATTTTGCACCCGATAATTTAAGGGCAAACAATTATATTTGCCATTTTACCGTCTTCAGTCGGGAATTACTTGACAAGGTCGGTAAATTCAGAAAAGAGTTTGACGGCTCGCAGGACCACGATATGGTTTTAAGACTTACAGAGCAGGCAAAATGTATCGTCCATATACCGAAAGTGCTTTACCACTGGAGAGTCAGCAAAGCGTCGGTCGCTTCCGACCCGTATGCCAAGCCTTATACGATAACTGCCGGTATAAATGCAGTGAGCGAACATCTTGAAAGGGTGGGACTTAAAGGCACGGTTGAAAGTTCAGATATTCACCCGAATATTTACCGTATAAGATACGAACTCAAATCACAGCCGCTTGTGTCGATAGTAATTCCGAACTATAACCATGTTGAAGAATTATCCCGTTGTATATACTCAATAGTCAGCAAGAGCACATATAAGAATTACGAAATAATAATAGTCGAGAACAACAGCAGTAAAGAAACCTTTGATTTCTATGAAACACTTAAAGTTTATCCGCAGGTAAAGGTAGTTGTTTACAAGCCTGAAATTCCCGAATTCAACTATTCGGCAATAAATAATTACGGTGTTAAGTTTTGTTCGGGCGATTATTATATTTTGCTTAATAACGATGTTGAGATAATAACTCCCGATTGGATACAGGAAATGCTTATGTTCGCCCAAAGAGACGATATGGGCGCAGTAGGCGCTATGCTCTATTATCCCGATGATACCATTCAGCACGCAGGTGTTGTTTTAGGCGTTTTAACCCTTGCAGGACATATGTTCAAACATTTCCCGAGAGGCTCGGTCGGATATTTCGGAAATCTCGGCTACCAAAGGAATATAACTGCGGTAACGGCAGCCTGTGTAATGATTCCGAAATCTGTTTATGAAAAAATAGGCGGACTTGACGAAACATTTAAGGTTGCATTCAACGATATTGATATGTGTATGCGTATAAGAGAAGCAGGATATCTTATTGCTGTTACTCCTTACTGTGAACTTTACCATTATGAATCTATAAGCCGCGGCGTAGAGGATACTGCGTCAAAAAAGGCAAGATTCAAAGGCGAAATAACAAGATTTAAGAGGCGTTGGAAAAAGGAACTCAAAGAAGGCGACCCATACTATAACCCCAACCTCTCACTTGAAAATGAAAATTTCGAGATAAAATAATTATGAGGTTTAAATGAATGAAAAAAGTCTTTTTTTACATTTTGAATTTTTTGATAGTGGGCTTTTTCGGCTTTGCGCTTGTTGATTACAGGGGCGTTGATACTGATGGTGTTTACAAGTGTTTTACTACACCGATTTGGTATATAATCGCACTTGCGGTAACGGTTGTTTTATCGACCGTTTTATCGGTTGCCGAATACAAGTTTGAGTATTACGAAAAATTCTTTTCACTTATAAAGAACGGTAAAAAAAGAATATTTGCAATTTGCGGTTTGCTTTTTTCGTCGGCTGTATTATCGCTCGGTTTTGAATACATTTTGGCAAAATTTGTTTTCGGTCCCACTTCAACGGGAGCGGTTTTAAGCATTTACAGATTTTTATTTGTTTTTGCGGTCTGCTTTCTTATTACATATATCATTTATGTTGTGGTTTCAAACACCGTAAAGGTTGAAAATCTTTTTGCGGTTATATCGCTTTCGACGGGCTTTGTTATGATTTTATGCGCGCCGTTCGGTCATATATGCTGGGATATTGACTCTCATTATAAATCAGCCGTGGCACAGTCAAATCCTTACGCTTTGTTTACAAAGGCAGATTATGATGTCTATACATTGGAAGGCGATTTTTTAGTTAGTGATGTAGGCAGTAAAAATGCAAATTTTTATCAGGATAAAATCGCCAAATATAATGAAAACGATAAGAAGGTTTACGGTGTTCTTACAAGAAAAATCAGTATTCCGAGAATTCCCGCATCGGTTGCGATTGCCGTTGCAAGACTTTTTAAATTTTCATTTAACGCAAAAATCAATCTCATAAAGTTTACTAATTTATTGCTTTATACGCTTGTCTGTTTTCTTGCGATAAAAAGGCTTAAATCAGGCAAAATCATAATGTTTGTTATAGCGCTTATGCCTACTAATATGTTTCTTGCGGCCAATGTAACATATGATTGGTGGGTTAATTCGTTTATAATGCTCGGAATGGCTTTCGTGTTAAGCGAAATGCAACAGCCCGATAAGGTTATGAAACCTGTTGAAAGTATAATAATGTGTGCGCTGTTTATGTTTGCCTGCCTGCCGAAGCAGGTGTATTTTCCGATTTTGGTTATACCGTTTTTGATATATAAGCCCTATTTTAAAACCGATAAAAAGAGCAGGAATATACATTATCTTATTTGTTTTTCCGCAATAGTTGTGATTTTGGCATCGCTGTTTTTAAGATTCGGAGGAAGTGTGTCAAGCGGCGGAGATATGCGAGGCGGCGAGGGTGTAAATCCTTCGGGACAAGTTGGATTCATACTTTCTTCACCCTTTAAATATACCGTAATACTTTTGAAATTCCTATCAAAATATTTATCTTTTCCGAGCGCGCAATATTATATAAATTCTTTTGCATATTTGGGAATGGGCGCAGGTTATCAGGTGATTTTAACACTGCTTATTATCGCCGTATTTACCGATAAAAACGAATATGATAAAAAAACATCTTCCGTTTGGCTTAAAGTCATATTTTTAGTTTTGTCTTTTTCGGCGGTCTGCCTTGTCGCAACTTCGCTTTATGTTAATTTCACTCCGGTAGGACTTGAAACGATAAACGGCTGTCAGGAAAGATATTTAACACCGGTAATAATAGTTTTGTTACCGATTATCGGAAGTCTTAAAATAAACAATAAGTTAAGCAGACGCTTTTATGATTCCGCATTTGCTGCAGTAAGTTCTGCGGTTTTATTCGTTGATATTTATCAGTGTATGGTCAGCAATATGCTGTAAATCAGGTCTTTGAAAAAACGATTAAGGAGAAACCGAAATGTTGAATAAAAGATTGATAGTTTTGGGCGGAAACGGTTTACGGAAACAATTCTGCCGATGTTATCAATGAAGACAGTGCTACCAAACCGATAAATCACTACGGTGCAATAAAACTTTCCATAGAAACCGTTTTAAGAACATTTAATATTCAGTTTAATACCGATTTTATAATAGCGAGGGTTGCCAATCCATACGGTCCCGGTCAAGATTTCAAAAAAGGCGTCGGCTTTATTGATGCGGTGCTTAAAAATGCGTTAAGCGGTAAAAAAATAGAAATTTGGGGCGACGGAAATACCGTAAGAGACTACATCTATATTGATGATGTTTGCAATATGACAGAGGCGCTTGTGTCATATTCGGGAGAACACGATACATTTAACATAAGCAGCGGAAAAGGGTATTCCCAAAAGGAAATCATAGAATTTTTAAAAGATTTGAAACTTGACTTTGAGGTTGAATATCAGTCTGCAAGAAGTATTGATGTAAAACGGATAATTCTTGATAACAGCCGAATAAAAGAACTCGGAGAATTTAATATATTAGATTTATTCTCGGGAATAAAAAAATATTACGATTATCTTTTGAATTTATGATTTTTGGGAACAATACATAAATATTCTTTTAAATTTTAAGGTGGTGTCATTTTGAAAAAAACAGTAAGGTTTTTAAGTTTTGTTTTAATATTTGCCGTTTTGTTTTCGACTGCATTTTCAAGTGCTTCTTTTGCGGCGAATACGGTCGAGGGACCTACCATAAGTGCTACGGTAATAAAAAATGAAAATGCAGATAATATACTGACCGTTGAACTTGGCTTTTTGAAAAATCCGGGCATCGGCGCTATGACATTTACGCTTAAATACGATAAAGATGTTTTTTCAACGATTGCCTTTACAAAGCGAAAATTTTACTATAATGTTGCACTTGCGGGATATTTGATAGTAGACCACCCTGAAGATGGCTTTGTAAGCGTTGTTTGGGCGGAAGAGGGCGGCAAAACCTATGATGCAACCGGAACATTTGTAAAATTTGATTTTTCCTATAAAAATGCACCGGGCAAATATGATTTTAAAATAGCAAATATAAATCCGAAACTTTACGGAGAAGATTTAACGGGTTGTTTTGCAAACCTCAATCACGATAAATTCGTTTCCGCTGCAAGTAATGATACCTTTACAATTTACGGTGATGAAAATAATCCTTGTAAAGTTCATTCTTTTGAGTTTTCAAAAAAAATCGAAGCCAACTGTTTGTCAGACGGGTATTCGCTTTATAAATGCTCTTTTTGCGGTAAGACCGAGAAACGCGAAACCGTAAAAGCCTTGGGACACGATTTTGAAGATTTTTGGACGGTTGACAGAGCCGCTGAAAATTCGGTTACAATGATGCTTTCAAGACACTGTTCCCGTTGCAACGAAACAAAGGATATAACCTATTTCACTTTGGATAGGGTGAAGGAACTTAAAATCAAAAATAAGGTTGGGACAAAGGTTTATGAGAGTGACATAAAAGAACTCGTCAAAACCGAAGATAAGCCGAGCGTTGTTCCAAAAGAAGAAAATACCGAAAACAAGCACATAAGCGACAAAATACCGTTTTATGATGAGGGCGAAAAGACACTTGATGAGCCTGTTGAGTCGGCAGAAGAAATAATAAAGGATAACTCATATTTTTATTTTGACGGAATAAAACTGCCCAAAAAGGTAAAGACGGCGGGCGATTTCTTTGCAAAAGCCTTTATTTATCTTTTCGGGACTAAGGGAAAGTGCGGCCTGATAACCGTGATAATCAATTCTTTTAAGCATTATTTCGGGTGAAATTCAATATAAATTTAATAAACCGACGGGTTTTGTTTTTAAAACCCGTCGGTTTTTCGCATATTATTCATAAAATTTGCATATTTTCTTGAAAAACGCTAAGTAAAGGTGTATAATAAAGTGATTAAAATATAAATTTTAAGTAGGTGCAGTATGACAAGAAAAGAAGCACGGGAAGAAGCGTTTATACTTGTGTTTGAAAAGGAATTTTCCGATGACTCGCTTGATGAGATATTGGAGATTGCCGAGCAGGTCAGAGACCTTGAAACCGACGATTATATAAGGTCGGTGTTTTTCGGTGTTTATGAGAATTTGCAAACAATCGACCGTATAATTTCCGAAAAAGCGGTGGGTTGGAGTATAAACCGTATTTCAAAAACGGCACTTGCCATACTTCGGCTTGCCTTGTTTGAAATAAAGTTTATGGAGGATATACCCGTTTCGGTTTCCATAAATGAGGCAGTTGAGATTGCAAAGAAATACGCCACCAAAGAGGATGCCTCTTTCATAAACGGTATTCTCGCAACCGTATCAAAAGAAAATGCCGACCGATAATACCGTTTCGGTAAAACAGTTAAACCTCTATGTAAAATCACTCATAGAGGGCGATAAAAGGCTTAATTTCATATCGGTTGCAGGTGAAATTTCAAATTTCAAAAATCATTATGCAAGCGGACATTGGTATTTCACCTTAAAGGACAGCGAAGCATCTGTCCGCTGTGTTATGTTTAAGGCTTCTGCGAGTCGGGTGAACTTTGCGCTGAGCGACGGAATGAGCGTTGTTGTTTCGGGCAGAATTTCTCTTTATGAGAAGGACGGGCAGTATCAGTTCTATGCCGAAAAAATAGCACCGCTCGGCGAAGGCAGTTTGTCGCTTGCTTTTCGTATTACAAAAGAGAAACTTGAAAAAGAGGGACTTTTTGATGAGTCGTCAAAGCGCCCTTTAAATAAAAGACCTAAAAAGGTTGCGGTTGTCACTTCGGATACGGGTGCAGCCGTCAAAGATATTTGTTCTACATTTAAAAGCAGGTATCCGATTTGCGAACTTATTATATGCCCCGTTTCAGTGCAGGGTGTAAACTCGGTAAGCAGCATTATAAAAACGCTTGATTGTGTTTACAAAATGCAGGGGATTGATACGGTTATATTAGGCCGCGGCGGCGGCTCGGCTGAAGATTTATCGCCCTTTAACGATGAGGCGCTTGCACGAAAGGTTTACGAATCGCCGTTCCCCGTAATTTCGGCGGTAGGTCACGAAACCGATTTTACGATTTGCGATTTTGTTGCCGATGTGCGTGCCGCAACACCTACTGCGGCGGCTGTGCTTGCAACAACCGATATAAATGAAATAAAAAATCAAATATCAGATTTAAAGTTTAAACTTACGGATATTTTAAATTTAAAGACTCAAAATTTAAGTCTTAACCTGAAGATTATATCAAACCGTTTGCAAAACCCCACCGAAATAATTAACGAGAAATTGCAAAAAATCGAATTTCTGAAAAGCCGTGTTTTAAGTTTAACCGATAAAAAACTGAACGAAAGCGAACACGGACTTTCAAAATCGGTGTCCGAACTTGATAAACTGAGTCCGCTTAAAACACTTTCCCGCGGTTTTGCTGTTGCGGCAAAAGACGGCTTTATTATAACAAATGCCGATGATGTAAATATAGGCGACGATATTTCGGTTTTGCTTAAAAAGGGCAGTCTTAAATGTAATGTAAAGGAGAAAAGCGATGGAAAAGTTTGATTTTGAAAAATCACTTTCGGAACTTCAAAAAACCGTCAGTGAACTCGAAAAGGGCGATATGACTCTTGAAGAATCAATTTCGGCATTTGAAAAGGGAATAAAACTTTCAAAGCAGTGCAACGATTATTTAAACACCGCAAAGCAAAAAATAGCTTTTCTTACCGAAACAAAAGACGAGGAAACCGAAAATGATTGATATGACATTGAAAACATATCGGGAAAAAATAGATATGCGCCTTGATATGCTGCTGCCCGTAAGCGATAAGCATTATAAAACGGTGGTTGATTCGGCAAGATACAGTCTTTTTGCAGGCGGCAAAAGAATAAGACCTGTTTTGCTTTTGGAATTTTATAAACTGTTCGGCGGTAACGATGACTGTGCTTATAATTTCGCCTGCGCAGTTGAAATGATACACACATATTCGCTTATCCACGACGACCTGCCGTGTATGGATGATGACGATATGCGCAGAGGCAAGCCGTCAAACCATAAAAAATACGGCGAGCCGACCGCACTTCTTGCAGGTGATTCTTTGCTGACCGAGAGTTTCGGCGTGGCGGCAAAAACCGTAGGCATAGAGCCTCAAAGGGTAGCAAGTGCGATTGCGTTTTTGTCGGCAAATGCGGGAATTGCGGGTATGATAGGCGGTCAGGTGATAGATACTGCCTGTGAATACGAAGCAAACGAGGAAATTCTGATTGAAACCTGCCTCTTAAAAACGGGTGCTCTTATAAAGTCTGCGTGTGTGTGCGGTGCTATTTTAGGCGGTGCAAACCCAGAAGAAATAATAAAAGTTTCAAAATATGCCGAAGATATAGGCATTGCTTTTCAAATAATTGATGATATTCTCGATAGGCAGGGCAACGAGTCAAAACTCGGCAAACCGATAGGAAGCGACCTTAAAAACCAAAAAATCACACTTATTGATATTTTGGGAATGGATGAATGTAAAAAAAGAGCCGAAAGTTTAACAAAAGAAGCAATGGAAATTCTTTCGTCCTTTAATGGCGACAGCGCCACGCTTAAAGAATTGACCGAATATTTGTTGGTTCGTGATTATTAAAAGGGAAGTAATTTTTTGGAATTTGAAATTTTAAGTAAAATCAAATCACCCGAAGATGTAAAAAAACTTAATACTTTCGAGACCGACCTTCTTTGCAAGGAGGTGCGGCAAGAAATTATCAAAACCGTATCGGAAAACGGGGGACATTTGGCATCAAATCTCGGAACGGTGGAACTTACTGTCGCACTTCACAGAGTATTTTCCTCTCCTACTGATGCCATTATTTTCGATGTAGGGCATCAAAGTTATACCCATAAACTGTTGACGGGGCGTTTTGACCGATTTTCCACATTGAGAAAAGAAAACGGTCTTTCGGGTTTTATGAGACCGAGCGAGAGCGAACACGATTTTGCGGTTACGGGGCATAGCAGTAATTCTATTTCGGTAGCATACGGAATTTACAGAGCCAAGAGGTTTAACGGCCAAGAGGGAACGGCGGTTGCCGTAATCGGAGACGGTGCTTTTTCGGGCGGAATGGCATATGAAGGGCTTAACAACGCAGGCAGAGTAAGGGGTAATTTTATTATTATTTTAAATGATAATAAAATGTCCATTTCGAGAAATGTCGGTGCCATGTCGAGGGCTATTACAAGACTTCGCAACCGAAGAAAATACCACGATTTCAAGTTTGCAATCACCAAAATTCTTGATAAAATTCCGATTGTGGGCGGGAAACTCACAAAAATTATTTTCAATTTCAAAGAAACACTTAAGAGAATTGTATATAAAAATAATGTTTTTGAAAGTCTCGGATATAACTATTTAGGTCCTGTTGACGGTCATAACATTAAGGCGATGGAGAGCCTTTTTTCGGTTGCCGAAAAGTATATAAGACCTTCGGTTATCCATGTTATAACAACAAAGGGCAAGGGCTATTCATTTGCCGAGGCAAGTCCTAAAAACTATCACGGCGTATCTCCGTTTGATATTGAGAAAGGCTGTCCCGAAAACCATAAGGATACATTTTCTGATATTGCAGGGAAAACGCTTGTATCTCTTGCGGAAGATAACGGTAAAATCTGCGCCATAACCGCCGCTATGACGGAAGGCACGGGACTTACGCCGTTTGCCGAGAAATACCGAAGCAGATTTTACGATGTGGGCATAGCCGAACAGCATGCAGTTGCCTTTGCGGCAGGTCTTGCAAAGGGCGGCGTAATTCCGTTTTTTGCCGTCTATTCAAGTTTCCTGCAAAGAGGTTTTGACCAGGTAATTCACGATTGCGCCATAGGTAATTTACCCGTTAAACTTTTGGTTGACAGGGCGGGAATAGTCGGTGAGGACGGCGAAAGCCATCAGGGAATTTTTGATGTTTCCTATCTGTCGCTTATTCCCAATATGAATATATATTCTCCTTGCTATTACAGCGAACTCCAAAGTGTAATAAAAAGGGTGGCGGAAAATGACGAACTTTGCGCCGTCCGTTATCCGAGAGGGTGCGAATTAAATTCGTGTGATACTGATTTTTCGCAAGATTACACCGTTTTCGGAGAGGAAAGCAAAACCGTTGCAATTACATACGGCAGGCTTTTTGCAAATTTAAACGAAGCCGCAAAAAATTTAAATATAAAGGTTATAAAACTAAATAAAATTTATCCGATTCCAAATTCGCTTCCCGATGAAATCTGCAAGGCAGACCGAATTGTATTTTTTGAAGAGGGAATCAAAAACGGCGGAATTGCCGAACATTTAGGCACAATGCTGTATGGTAAAAATTACGGCGGTATATATGAAATCTATGCGATAGACGGTGAATTTACGCCGTCTGCCGCAGTTTCGGCTTCGCTTAAACGGTATAAATTTGATATTGAATCTATGAAAGAAATTCTCGGAGAAAAGCAATGCAGGAAAAATTAAGACTTGACACTGCCGTTTTTGAAAGAGGTTTTTGCGAAAGCCGTGAAAAAGCCAAAGCACTGATTATGTCGGGCGTGGTTTTCGTAAACAATCAAAAATGCGATAAAGCAGGGCAAACGGTAAAGTCCGAAGATGTTATAGAAGTAAGGGGAAACACCCTTAAATATGTAAGCCGAGGCGGACTCAAACTCGAAAAAGCCATTGAGGTTTTTTCTCCCGATTTAAGCGGTAAAATCTGTGCAGATATAGGCGCTTCCACGGGAGGTTTTACCGACTGTATGCTTCAAAACGGAGCAAAAAAAGTGTATGCGATTGATGTCGGATACGGTCAGCTCGCATGGAAACTCCGAACGGACAGTCGGGTAGTCAACCTTGAGAGGACGAATTTCCGTTATGTAACAAGCGAGCAAATTCCCGAGCAACTTGATTTTGCAAGTGTAGATGTTTCATTTATTTCGCTGTCCCATATTTTTCCCGTATTAAAGACACTGCTTAAGAGCAATGCAAAAGCGGTTGCGCTTATAAAACCTCAATTCGAGGCAGGAAAAGAAAATGTGGGTAAAAAGGGTGTAGTCAGAGATAAAAGCGTTCATATAGCAGTCATAGAAAAGGTTTTGTCATACGCAGAAGAAAACGGTTTTAATGTTTTGGGAATTGACTTTTCACCCGTTAAGGGCCCCGAGGGGAACATAGAGTATTTATGCTTTCTTGAAAACTCCGATGAGCATAGGGAAAACACTGATATAAACGCAAAAGAAACGGTGGAATTATCATATAAAAAATTGAACGGATGTGATTAAATGACAGTTTCGGTTCTTCCTAATGTAGACAAAAGAGGATGTCTTGATACGCTTGAAAATATAGGCGTATTTTTTAAAGAGAATAATGTTAAGGCGTATATTCCCGAAAATGTGTGTTGTTCTAATTTTGAACCGATTTCCGATGAGGAACTTTTCAAAAAAGGCGATGTAATAATCACCATAGGAGGCGACGGCACCATTATCCGCTATGCCAAAAAAGCGGCGGAATACGGCAAACCGCTTCTCGGCATAAATGCAGGAAGAATGGGCTATCTTGCAAATATTGAACAAAGCGAATACAGATTGCTTTCAAAACTTTTTTCGGGTGACTATAAAACCGAAGACAGAATGATGCTTGAAGTTGCCGTTACGGGAGAGGACGGTAAAACTGCCGTATATAAGGCACTTAACGATGTTGTTGTAACAAGCGGTTTTATCGCAAGAATAATAGATGTTTTTGCAGGAATTGAGAATGACAGTATTCATTACCGTGCCGACGGTATAATCGTTTCAACACCTACGGGTTCTACGGCATATTCGATGTCGGCAGGAGGTCCTATCATAGACCCTGCGGCAGAATGTATATGCATAACACCGATTTGTTCCCATTCGCTTTCGGCGAAGCCGATACTTTTGGGTGCGGACAAAAAACTCGAACTTACCGCCTATTCAAAGAAAAAAACCGATATTTATCTTTCGGTTGACGGAAGAAAGGTTGCCGCAATAAAACCGAAAACCAAGATAACCGTTACAAAATCAAGGTCAACGGTAAAACTTATAAGACTTAACGAGCGCAATTTTTATAAAACTTTATCAATGAAATTTTCAGATTTAATAAAGTAAGGAGATGGGCGTTTTGAAAAATAAAAGACAGGAAAAAATACTTGAACTCATCAAAAACGAGCCTGTTTTCACGCAGGACGATTTGCAAAACAAACTGAATAAATGCGGATATAATGTAACCCAGTCAACCGTGTCAAGAGATATCCGTGAATTAAAACTTGTTAAAGGCCACGATAAGAACGGCAATTACTGTTATGTTGTAAACGGAATGATGGGTAATATTGATATGACGAATTACACCCAAATGATTTCGAGTGCCACATTGAGCGTAGACTATGCGCTCAATAATGTTGTTGTTAAATGCCGTTCGGGTATGGCTCAAAGTGTTTGCGTTGCCATAGACAGTGCGTTTCCGCATATGATGATAGGAACAATTGCGGGAGATGATACCGTTCTTGCAATAACAAAAAGCACGGAAGATTCAGAAAACCTCGCAAAAAAGATAAACGAAATGATTTAACGGCGGTCTTATTATGCTTCGATATTTGTCAATAGAAAATATAGCGGTAATAGAAAGCACCGAGATAGATTTTTCACGCGGCTTTAATGTTATGACGGGTGAAACGGGTGCGGGAAAGTCGATAATAATTGATTCGATAAATGCCGTTTTGGGTGAACGCACAAGCAAAGATTTAATAAGAAAAGGCTGTGAAAAAGCGCAGGTATCGGCAGTCTTTTGCGATTTGTCAAAAGAAGCAAAAGCGGTGTTGAATGAAAACGGCTTCGATACCGATGACGACGGTAATTTGCTTATTTTACGGTCGCTTACGCTTTCGGGCGGTCTTGTTAAAATCAACGGCAAGCCTGCAACCGTAGGCATACTTAAAAGTATAGCAAAGCACCTTGTGAACATTCACGGTCAGCACGACAGTCAGTCGCTTTTAAACCCCGAAAACCACGGCTATTATATAGACCGCATAGCCGAAAATACAAGCGAACTTGATGCTTACTATGAAGAATTTAAAAATTTAAACAGAATAAGAAAAGAACTCGCTTCAATAGAAACCGACGAGGACGAAAAGCAGAGAAAAAGCGAATATTTAAAATATCAGATAAATGAACTTGAATCGGCAAAAATCAAGGTCGGAGAAAGAGAAAAAATCAAGGAACTTCTGCTTACCGCCGAGAATTTCGAAAAAACTTCAAACGGCATAAAAAATGCCTGTTCGATGCTGTCGGGCGGGGAGGAAGCGGACGGCTCGATATTCCTGATAAATAATGCGGTAAGGAGCATATCGGGAATTAAGTCGGAAAAAATTAAGGAAAATGCCGAGATTTTAAACCGAATTTCCGCCGAACTCGAAGCGGTGTCCGATAATTTGAAAGATTATCTTCATTCGCTTAACGATACCGTCACCGATAAGGAAACTTTAAGCGACAGACTCGACCTTTTAAACCGTCTTATGAAAAAATACGGTAACAGCGAAGAAGAAATGCTTTTGAGTCTTGAGAGGGCAAAAGCGGAACTTGACGGAATAACTATGTCGGAAGAAACCGAGAAAAAATTAGGCGAAGAACTTGATAAATCGACCGACAGGCTTGTAAAATTAGGCGAAGAACTTACAAAGACGAGAAAAAAAGCATCGCAAAAATTCGCACACGAGGTAAACGGAGTGTTGAAATACCTCGATATGCCGAATGTTGAAATTGCCGTAGATTTAAACGCGGGAAGATACACAAAACGCGGTTGCGATAATATTGAGTTTATAATAAAAACCAATGTCGGCGAAGATTTTAAACCGCTTTCAAAAATCGCTTCGGGCGGTGAACTTTCGAGAATAATGCTCGCCATAAAAAGTGTTCTTGCCGAAAAGGACGATGTTGATACCCTTATTTTCGATGAGATAGATACAGGAATAAGCGGTTTTGCCGCCGATAAAGTAGGTAAGCAGTTGGGTGTTGTTGCAAAAACCCGTCAGGTTATATGTGTAACGCATTTAGCGCAGATTGCCGCCAACGGAGAAACCCACTTAAAGATAGAAAAAACGGTTAAGGATAACCGCACTTATACGGGCGTCACCGAGATTTCGGGTGATGATAGAATTAAGGAAATTGCCCGAATAATGTCGGGAACCGATATAACCGAAAATTTATACAATTCAGCCAAAGAGCTGTTAGATAGGAGTAAAAAATAATGGAAATTTATGAGGAACTTGTAAAAAGAGGACTTATAGCACAAGTAACCGATGAAAAGGAAATTAAAGACCTTATAAATAACGGCAAAGCCACATTTTATATTGGTTTTGACCCCACTGCCGACAGTCTTCATGTAGGACATTTTATGGCACTTTGCCTTATGAAAAGACTTCAAATGGCAGGTAACAGACCGGTTGTTCTCATAGGCGGAGGCACGGCGCACATAGGCGACCCTTCGGGCAGAACCGATATGCGTTCTATGATGACGACCGAAACAATAAACCATAACTGTGAGTGCTTTAAAAAGCAGATGAGCCGTTTTATCGAGTTCGGAGAAGATAAGGCAATTATGGTAAATAATGCGGACTGGCTTTTGAAACTCAACTATATTGATGTTTTAAGAGATGTCGGCGCACAGTTTTCGGTCAATAATATGTTAAGAGCCGAATGCTATAAGCAAAGAATGGAAAGGGGACTTTCTTTCCTTGAATTCAACTATATGATAATGCAAAGTTACGACTTTTATCATCTTTATAAAGAATACGGCTGTAATATGCAGTTCGGCGGAGATGACCAGTGGTCTAATATGCTCGGCGGAACGGAACTTATAAGAAAGAAACTCGGCAAGGACGCCTATGCAATGACCATTACATTGCTTCTTAATTCCGAGGGCAAAAAGATGGGTAAAACCGTCGGCGGTGCGGTATGGCTTGACCCGAACAAGACTTCGCCCTACGATTTTTATCAGTATTGGAGAAATGTTGCCGATGCCGATGTTCTTAAATGTATAAGAATGCTTACATTCCTGCCTCTTGAAGAAATTGATAAGATGGACAAGTGGGAAGGCAGCCAGTTAAATACCGCAAAAGAGATTTTGGCATTTGAACTCACAAAACTCGTTCACGGCGAGGAGGAAGCCGTAAAGGCTCAGGAAACCGCAAGAGCAGTATTTTCGGGCGCAGGCTCTCACGATAATATGCCTACCGTTTCACTCAAAGCCGAAGATTTGGCAGACGGCAAAATAGGTATCTTGTCGCTTATGGTAAAGGGCGGTCTTACCGCTTCAAACGGTGAGGCGAGAAGACTTATTGTTCAAGGCGGTGTTTCGGTTGACGATAATAAGATAACCGACGCCTCGTTTGAAATAACAGAGGATATGCTCAAAAACGGTATTATTGTGAAAAAAGGCAAAAAGAGCATAACCAAGTTTACGGTAGAATAATAAACTTTAAAATAGGAAAGATTAAAGATGTTTAACGCTTTAAAGGTAAAAAATGACTGCGTAGAATGGATAAGAGAATTTTTCCGTGAAAACGGGAAGGACTGCAATGCGGTTATAGGCATTTCGGGCGGAAAGGACAGTTCGGTTGCGGCGGCGCTTTGCGTTGAAGCACTCGGCAAAGACCGTGTTATAGGTGTTTTAATGCCTGCGGGCAAACAACCCGATATAGACTGCTCTTATCTTCTTTGCAAACATTTGGGAATAAAGTATTATGAAATAGATGTATCTGCGGGCATAGAGGCTTTAAAGCAGGCAGTAGGGGAAAAACTTGAATTGTCTGTGCAGAGTGTTACAAATATTCCTCCGCGTATCCGTATGTCAACGCTTTATGCGGTGGCGCAAAGTGTAAACGGCAGGGTGGTAAACACCTGTAATCTTTCGGAAGATTATGTTGGTTATTCAACCCGTTACGGCGATGCGGCAGGAGATTTCAGTCCGTTATCGAAACTTACGGTAGATGAAGTAAAGCAGATAGGCAGACTTTTAAAACTTCCCGACAGTCTTGTTGATAAAACTCCGATTGACGGACTTTGCGGCAAGACCGACGAAGATAATTTAGGCTTTAAATATGCCGTGCTTGACAGATATATAAGAACGGGCGAAATAGATGATTTGTCGGTTAAGGAAAGAATAGATACACTTCATAAGAGAAATTTATTTAAACTTAAATTTATGCCGGTTTTCGAGCCTGATAAAAACGATATATGAAAAGAGAACTTGAAAAACACATTCTTATAGAGCGAAGCATAATAAAAAAATACCGCAAACAAATATGGAATAACTTTATTAAAGCGGTAAAAGAATATGAACTTATAAAAGAAAACGATAAAATTGCCGTTTGCATTTCGGGCGGTAAAGACTCTATGCTGCTTGCAAAGTGTATGCAGGAATTAAAGAGGCACAGTGAGGTCAGTTTCGATGTAAAATATATCGTTATGGACCCCGGATACAAAGAGGAAAACCGTGAACTTTTAGAGCAAAACGCAAAACTGCTTGATGTGGATATTGAAATATTTAACAGCGATATATTCGATGTTGCATATAATGCAGGGGGGTCTCCGTGTTATCTTTGTGCGCGAATGAGGAGAGGCGCACTGTATAGCAGGGCAAAGGAATTGGGCTGCAATAAAATTGCGCTCGGTCACCATTTTGACGATGTTATCGAAACTGCGCTTATGAGTATGATGTATGCTTCCGAAATAAAGACCATGCTCCCGAAACTTCACAGCACGAACTTTGAGGGAATGGAACTTATCCGCCCTTTATACTGTGTTAAGGAACGGGATATAATTTCGTGGTGTAATTATAACGAACTTAAATTTTTGCGGTGTGCCTGCCGTTTTACAGCCGACAGTGCGTTTGATGAGTCGCTTTCAAAAAGGCTTGAAACAAAAGAACTTATCAAAAATATAAGAAAGTTCAATCCCGAGGCAGACGATAACATTTTCAGAAGTCTGCATAATATAAATATGGCAACTGTCCCCGGTTGGAGAGACAGTGATTCCGGCGAAACACATTCGTTTCTTGAGAATTATTGAGGTTGACAATTTTTTATTTTGTGTTACTATAGTATGTATTGTAGTTTGGAGTGAAAATAATGCAGATAAGGAATAATATTGCAAATTTCATAACAAGTATAAGGCTGATTGGCGCAATTTCGCTTATTTTTATTGAGCCTCTTACACTGCCTTTTTTTATAGTCTACACATTCTGCGGTTTAAGCGATGCAATAGATGGTTTTGTGGCAAGAAAACTTAAAATAACAAGTTCGTTCGGCTCAAAACTTGACAGTGTATCCGATTTGACTTTTTACACGGTTATGATGGTAAAACTTATCCCCGCACTTTGTGAGCAGTTATGGCTTTTTAACTGGATATTCCTTTTTACCGTGCTTTTGGTAAGACTTTGTGCCTATGCGGTTTCGGCGATAAGATTTCATCAGTTTTCATCGCTTCACACGATACTTAACAAGATATCAGGCGGCGGAGTTTTTCTTATTCCGTATTTCATAATTTTACCGAAAACGGTGTTTAATATTTACGGTTTTTTGGTTTGCGCCGTTGCCTTTTCGGCATCTCTGCAAGAACTTATTTATCATATAAAAAGAGAAAAATAAATATAATAGTAAAAAAGCACGGACTTGAAAATTCAAGTCCGTGCTTCGTTATATTTTAACGAAAAATTAAAATAAATCTTTGCTTGTAAGCGGAGCAATGCCCTGATTTGTAAGGGTTTCGACGGCACGGTTGTTATCATCGGTTTTGGTGATAAGAATGGCGCCGTTGTTTGCTTTATTTACAAAAGCATACATATATTCAACCGAAATTTCGGTATCATTAAAAATTTTAAGAAGTTTTGAAAGTTCGCCGGGTTTGTTGCCCATCGGAATTGCAATAACATCGGTTATTTTTGACATAACACCGCTTTCAAACAAAACTTTCTTTGCTTTTTCGGCATCTTCCGTAATAATTCTCATAATACCGTATTCGGAAGATTCGGCGATAGAAAGGGCGGTGATATTTATATCATTTTGCGAGAGGGTATTAACTATTTGATATGCTCTGCCCGGTTTGTTTTCAACAAAAATACTAAGTTGATTAACATTCATAAATGTTTCCTCCTTAAAGTTTGCGTTTATCTATAACACGCTTTGCCTTGCCTTCGCTTCGCTCTATTGATTTCGGGTTGACAAGATGCACTTTTGCACCTATTCCGAGTGTGGAACGGAGCATTTCGGTAATTTGTTTTTCGGTGCGTTCAAGCGAAATAATTTCGTTTTCAAACATAGACTCGCTCATTTCAACATTTATATCGAGCGTATCGTTGTTGTTTACACGGTCAACAATTATTTGGTAATTGGGCGTTATACTGTTGCCCGAAACTTTAAGTAAAACTTCTTCGATTTGAGAGGGAAATACATTAACACCTCTTACGATAAGCATATCGTCGCTTCTGCCTGACGGTTTATTCATACGCAGATGCGTTCTTCCGCATTTGCATTTTTCGTAATTGAGCGAACAAATATCTCTTGTTCTGTAACGGATAAGCGGAAAACCCTCTTTTGTCAGGGTTGTGAAAACGAGTTCGCCCGTGCTCCCCTCAGGCAATACTTCACAGGTATCGGGGTCTATGATTTCGGGAATAAAATAGTCCTCCCAAATATGCATACCCGACTGTTCACTGCACTCTGCCGCAACACCGGGGCCCATAATTTCCGAAAGTCCGTAAATATCGTAGGCTTTGATGTTTAACTTTGATTCGATTTGCTTTCTCATATCTTCGGTCCAAGGCTCTGCACCGAAAATACCTATGCGGAGTTTTAATTTATCCTTAACACCCATAGCCTCGATTTCTTCGGCGAGGTAGAGAGCATAGGACGGTGTGCAACACAAAACAGTAGTGCCGAAATCTATCATTGTTTGAATTTGCCTTGCGGTATTTCCGGTAGAAGTCGGTATAACCGTAGCGCCTATTTTCTGCGCACCGTAATGAGCGCCGAGACCGCCCGTAAAAAGTCCGTATCCGAAAGCAATCTGCACGAAATCATTGTTTGTGCAGCCGACTTCCGTAAGCATTCGGGCAACACAGTCCTGCCACATCGTAAGGTCGTTTTCGGTATAGCCCACAACTATTTGCTTTCCCGTAGTTCCCGAAGATGCGTGGACTCTCACTATATCGGTCATCGGAACGGCAAAAAGTCCGTAAGGGTAGTTGTCCCTTAAATCACTTTTGTAGGAAAACGGAAGTTTGTGCAAATCTTCAACGCCGTGTATATCTTCGGGTTTCAGATGGAGTTCGTCCATTCTGCCCTTAAAAACCGGCACATTTTCATACATTCGCTTAACCTGGGCTTTAAGCCTTTCGCTTTGTAGTTTTTTCAGCTCCTCACGGGGCATTTTTTCGATTTTTTCATTCCACATAATAAGTGCTTTCCTTATAAAGAATTAGAAATTATATCCTAAATCAAATGCTTTAAGGTTTACTTCCAAAAACTTTTCGGGAACTGTTTCCTTAATGCTTTTTACCCACTTTTCGTATTCGATTTCGCTGTTTTTTGCAAGCACACCTATCAAAACAACATTTACGGTTTTGATATTTCCTGCCTGCTTTGCAAGGGAAAGTGCGTCGAGTTTGATAAGTTTTGCCTTGCTTCCGATTTTTTCTTCAAGATTTTCGGGATATTTTGAAGCACCCGTGATAACCGGCATCGGATTGATTTTTTGTGTGTTTGAAATAATGGTTCCGCCTTTTTTAAGGTAGGGAAGTGCTCTTGCCGCTTCTAAAAGTTCAAAGGCAAGGATAAGGTCGGCTTCGCCCTTGTCAATTATCGGAGCATAAACCTTTTCTCCGTATTTAACATAGGTAACAACGCTTCCGCCCCTCTGACTCATACCGTGAACTTCGGATACCTTAACATCATATCCTTCGCTTATTACGGTGTTTCCCAAAATCCGGCTGGCAAGCAGTGTTCCCTGACCGCCTACACCTACTATCATAATACTTTTAGCCATATCCTTAATCCTCCTTGCTTATCGCATTAAACGGACAAACATTTACGCAAAGTCCGCAACCGTTGCACTGTGTACTGTCAATCTTTACACTGCCGTTTTCAACCGAAATTGCAGGACAGCCGAGTTTCATACACATCTTGCAGTTTTTGCAGTTTTCACCTATAACACAGTGTCCCGAATACTTAACACGCTTAAGCAAAGCACAGGGCCTTTGTGAGATAATAACCGAAGGCTCTTCTCTTTCGGTTTCTTCCTTTACAACCCTTTCAAATTCCTTAACATCAAACGGGTCGGCAACCACAACATTTTCCACACCGAGCGCCTTTGCAAGCATTATGAGGTTAACCTGCTTTGTTTCTTCGCCTCTTATGGTGTAACCTGTGGTCGGGTTGTCCTGATGTCCCGTCATACCCGTAATCGAGTTATCAAGAATTATAACAGTGTTCGCACCCTTGTTGTAAACAATATCCGAAAGTCCCGTAATACCCGAATGCATAAAGGTTGAATCACCGATAACCGAAACCAACTTCTTGTTAAATTCTTTTCCTCTTGCTTTTGCCATACCGTGTGCGGCGGAAACCGAAGCACCCATACAAACGGTGGTGTCAACACTTGCAAGCGGAGCAACCGCACCCAAAGTGTAACAGCCTATGTCGCCCGAAACCGTAAGACCTAACTTTTTAAGAACATAGAATGTTCCTCTGTGCGGACAGCCCGCACACATAACGGGCGGACGGGCAGGCAAAGGCTCACCGACGGCAATATCTTCAGGAATTGCGTCGCCCAAAACGGCATTTTTAATCATAGACGGCGTGTATTCGCCGAGCAGTGTGAATGCTTGCTTGCCGATAACATCAATACCGAGTGCCCTGCACTGTGTTTCGATAACGGGGTCGAGTTCCTCTATAACAAAAATCTTTTTGAATTTTCCGCAAAAATCGAGTATTGCCTTTTCGGGCAGGGGGTTTACCATACCGATTTTGAAATAACTTACCTTTTCGCCCAAAGCCTCGTGCGAGTAAAGATATGTAGTGCCCGAGCAGATAACACCCGTATCGGTGCCTTCGTTTATTTCGGCAAAGTTAAGCGGAGAATTGTTTGAATAGTCGGTTAAATCGAGTAAACGCTGTTCAACATCAATATGGCGCTTGATGGCATTTGCCGGCATCATAACATATTTTGAAGCGTTTTTTTCGTAGGGTTTTAATTCGGTATTTTCACGCTCACAAAGTTCAACTAAACTCTGCGAATGCGAAATACGGGTTGAAAGTCTTATGAATACGGGAGTATCAAACTTTTCGCTTATACTGAAAGCAAGTTTTGTAAACTCCTTGCATTCACCCGAATCGGCAGGCTCAAGCATGGGAATTTTGGCGGCTATTGCATAGTGCCTTGAATCCTGCTCGTTTTGTGAGGAATGCATACCGGGGTCATCGGCAACGCAAAATACAAGTCCTGCGTTGACACCCGTGTAGGTTGAGGTAAAAACGGGGTCTGCCATAACATTAAGACCTACATGTTTCATACAGGACATACTGCGCGCGCCGCCTATTGACGCACCTATTGCCACTTCAGCGGCAACCTTTTCGTTAGGCGACCACTCGGCATATACCTCCTCTGCCGGATATTCGGCTATTGATTCCGTAATTTCGGTGCTCGGAGTGCCCGGATATGAAGCCACAACCTTAACACCTGCTTCATAAGCGCCGCGGGCAACCGCCGCATTGCCTAAAAGTAATTTTTTCATAAATTTAAACCCCTTTACTTTTCTATCTGTTTTGCAACCAGACTTGAGCCGCAGTATTTTTCACGAAGTTTCGGCTTCTCGATTTTACCTGTCGGGTTGCGCGGAATATCGGCAAATATATAAACTTTCGGACGCTTGTATTTAGGAAGTCCCAAACAAAATTCTTTGATTTCGTCCTCCGATAAAGAAAAACCTTCTTTAACCTCGATTATTGCCGCCGCGGTTTCGCCGAGACGGACATCGGGCACACCTATTACCGCAACATCCTTTACCGCATCGTTTTTACGGATAAAGTTTTCGATTTCAACGGGATAAAGGTTTTCTCCGCCTGATATTACAACATCTTTTTTGCGGTCAACAAGGTAAATAAAACCGTCTTTGTCCTCCATTGCCATATCGCCCGTAAACAGCCAGCCGTTTTCGAGAACTTCATCGGTTGCTTTTTGGTCGTTATAATAACAGTTCATAACGCCCGGTCCCGATACGGCAAGTTCGCCTACATCGCCTTTTTTGACCTCTTGCCTTTTATCGTCTACGATTTTTGTTTTCCAACCGTAACCTGCTTTTCCGATAGCGCCTACTTTATGTATATTCTCGATACCCAAGTGAACACAGCCGGGGCCTATTGACTCGCTTAAACCGTAGTTTGTGTCATAATCGTGGTGGGGGAAAACGGATTTCCAGCGCTTTATAAGCGATGGCGGAACGGGTTGTGCGCCTATGTGCATAAGCCTCCACTGTGAGAGTTCATAATCATCAAGATTTATTTCTCCACGCTCGATGGCGTCTAATATATCCTGAGCCCAGGGAACAAGCAGCCAAACAATAGTGCATTTTTCTTCCGAAACGGTTTTTATAATAAGTTCGGGTTTAACGCCCTTTAACAGCACCGACTTTGCACCCACGAGGAAACTTCCGAACCAGTGCATTTTTGCGCCCGTATGGTAAAGCGGGGGAATGCAGAGAAAAATATCGTCCTTTTTCTGCCCGTGGTGGTTTTGCTCCACCTTGCACGAATGCATAAGACTTCTGTGCGCGTGGATAATTGCCTTCGGAAAACCCGTAGTGCCCGAAGAAAAATAGATAACCGCTTCATCGTCATCGCAAAGTTTGATTTTCGGTGATTTTGAAGAACAGTATGTAACGAGATTATCATAACTCTCAGCAAATGTGGGACATTCTTCACCGACATAAAGACTTAAATTTATAAAGTCAAGACGGTCGGCAATATCTTCCATACGGCCTACAAATTCAGGCCCGAAAAGTATTCCGACACAGTCGGCTTTTTTAAGACAGTATTTGATTTCGTCGGCGGTGTATCTGTAATTAAGCGGAACAGCCAAAGCGCCCGTTTTTAAGATTCCGAAATAGATAGGGAGCCATTCAAGACAGTTCATAAGCAAAACGGCAACCTTGTCGCCTTTTTTTATCCCTCTTGACAAAAGCAGATTTGCAAGACGGTTTGACTTTTTGTTAAATTCGTCCCAGGTGATTTCGCTTCTGTAAGAATCAATGGGACTTGTTTCGATGAGAGAATACTCTCTCCATGTTACCTTGTGTTTGTCTTCAAGCTGAGGATTTATTTCAACAAGAGCAACATCATTTGAAAACTTTTTTGCGTTTTCTTCCAAGATTTCGGTAATAGGCATAAAAAACTCCTTTATATATCGCAGAAAACAAAACTGCCCTCTGCATAATACAGAGGGCAGTAAAAATTACTGCGGTACCACCTCATATGTGTTAATACCTCACGGCATTAACCTTAGCGGGTTTCAAATAAAACCCCATGCTGTTACGGGCATACCCGTTGCGGTCTACTTGGAAACTGAAATTCCGTTGGGCGCACTGCTCTCGAAATGTATTCGGAATAAACTGCCTGTTGCCTCGCACCGCCCGACAACTCTCTTAAAAGCCTCATTTATTCTTACTTGCTTTCGGTCATAGCATTTAATAAATATTTATTTATATATGATTATACCATATAATCGACTTTTGTCAACAAATTTTAGTTATACTTTCTTTTACGCCTTGCGGTGCGAGGTTATCACCGTTTGCACTGCTTTCGGCTTTTCTGCAGGAAACAAGCGAAAAGAGTGTAACAGATAAAAGCATTATGCAAAATATTCGTTTAAACATTAGAATTGCTCCCTTCTTCGTTTATCTTCTTTTCTTTTGATATTGTATCCATTTTTTCGATACATTCTTCACATACCGTTCGGTCGCCGAATTCAATAAGATTTTCTTCGCCGTTACAAAAAATGCAGGTCGGCTGATATTTTTTAAGCACGATTTTATCGTCCTCCATAAATATCTCAAAACTGTCCTCTGCATTTTTCATATTAAGTTGATTTCGGTATTCTTTCGGTATAACTATTCTTCCCATTTTGTCAAGACTTCTGATAATGCCCGTAGATTTCATAAATCTTCTCCTTAAATCTGCCAGTCGATAGGCGAAAGATTTGCGCTTTTCAATATTTCGTTTGCCGACGAAAAGTGCTTACACCCGAAAAATCCGCCGTAAGCCGAAAGAGGACTCGGGTGAACGGTTATAAGTTTTTTGTGCTTTTCATTGGTTATGAGCGAGGCTTTGTTCCGTGCATTTGCACCCCACAAAAGAAAAACAACGGGTGTTTCCTTTTTGTTTAATTCTTCTATAATTCTGTCGGTGAAAATTTCCCACCCTTTGTTTTTGTGGCTGTTTGCCTGACCTCGTCTTACGGTTAAAACCGTGTTGAGCAGTAAAACGCCCTGTTTAGCCCAAGCGGTTAACTCACCGTGGTCTGGTATTATAAACTTTATGTCGGAATTAAGTTCTTTATAAATATTTACAAGCGAGGGCGGAGGCGGGTTGCCCTTTTTAACCGAAAAGCAAAGCCCGTGTGCCTGATTTGGCTCGTGATACGGGTCCTGACCTATGATTACCACCTTTGTATCGGCAAAAGAGGTGTATTTAAGCGCATTGAATATATCATACATATCGGGATATACGGTGTGGTTTTTATATTCTTCCTTTAGGAATGTGCGCAAATTTTTATAGTAGGGCTTTTCCCATTCGTCCTTTAATATTTCGTCCCAATCGTTACCTATCTTTACCATTATATTATATCATACACCTCAACAATTCCGCTGCTGTGGTAGATTGACGGGGTTATTAAAAGCGAATAACCTCTGCCCGGCTCACAGGTCCATTCAACCGACCGCTTTCTCGGAACGGCGCAGGACGAAAGCAACATCATAATGGCGCCGCCGTGCATAATAACGGCTGATTCGCTTGTGCCGTTTTCCATCATATCGCGCACAATACGGTTAATTCCCAAAGCCTGACGCTTGATGAAATCGGTGTTGCTTTCCCCCGAAGGCGGAGCAGGAATTTTTCCCGAAGTCCATTCAAGATAACTTTCGTTTACTTCAAGTTCGGCCGCGGTTTTGCCCTCAAATTCACCGAAATCATATTCCGAAAGTTCGTCAATTTCTTTTGCTTCAAAACCCGGGTAAATTATTGATGCCGTTTGCTTACAGCGAAGAAGCGGACTTGTATAAACCGCATCTACAACGGGATAATCGTTGTTTTCGCTTAAAATTTTAAGTTCCTTTACACTTTGAGGGGTTAACGGTAAATCGGTTTTAAGACCGATATATCTTCCTTCTGAATTTGCATCGGTAAGACCGTGCCGTATAAGATGAATTTTGTAAGTTTTCATAATGTTTACTCCAAAAGTTCCGTGATGATAGTGTTTGAAAGAAGCATACCCTTGTCGGTAAGGGATATGCGGCTGTTATCTGTGCTGATAAGACCTGCGTTTTCATATAGAGAAAGCCTGTCTTTTGATATATTTACTTCGGATAATAAAACACCCTTTTTAAGACGGAGACCTAACATAAGTCTTTCTTCTCTTGTTCCGCCAATACCGTCAAAAACCGTTTCGGCGGAATTTATGTACTTCTTAATATCTCTTTCATAATAAAACCGTTTCCCGTCAATAAACGAATGTGCCGAGGGACCGAGACCTAAATATTCTTCGCAGTTCCAGTATTTAAGATTGTGTCGGCTTTCATATCCGTCAAGGGCGAAATTTGAAATTTCATAATGATTATATCCGTGATTTTCGAGATATTCGCACATAAAAAGATATTGGTCGGCTTGGTTTTCTTCGTCGGGCATTTGCGGTGTGAATTTAAAAAATTTCGTGTTCGGCTCGATTTTTAAAATATATGACGATATATGCGGAATTTGCAGGGAAATCATAAAGTCAAGATTTTCTTTTAAGGTTTTTATATTGCTTTCGGGCAGGGCAATCATCAAATCAGCCGAAATGTTTTTAAAACCTGCACTTTTTATGCGGTTTACCGCATCTTTGCAATCGGCAGAGTTGTGCGTTCTGCCGAGCACTTTCAGTTCGCTGTCATTGCCGCTTTGAATACCTATTGATATTCGGTTTACACCGCTTTCGTAAGCGGAATATAAAAACTCGTTTGTTACATCTGGGTTTACTTCTGCCGTTATCTCGGCATCTTCGGTAATGTTAAAATTTTCTTTTACCGTTTTGAGTAAATCGGATATTCTTTCGCCTAAAAGCGAGGGCGTGCCGCCGCCTATGTAAACAGTGTCAAAAGGGCGGTCAAATTGACCGCCCCGCTTTTTTATATCTACCGATAGGGCAGACAAATATTCGTCTGATAAATTTCCGTTTTCAAAAACCGAGTAAAAATCGCAGTAAGCACATTTTTTTCTGCAAAACGGAATATGGATATAAAGACCTCGGTTATGCAAGAATTTCACCGGTGCAGCTTCCGGGAACGGCGGCTGCGTTTGCTTCGTCGGTGTCAATGTGCATAGCGAGTGCATAACTATCGCTTACACGGACAACAACATCGTCAAAAATAAGTGCACGGTCGGCAGTCGGGATTTTAACCGATACAACCTGCTTATCTTTAAGACCGAATTTTTCGCCGTCTGCAACGGTCATATGAATATGACGTTTTGCGGCAATAACACCCTCGGTAAGTTCAACTTCACCGCAGGGACCTACTAATTTGCAGGGAGCAGAGCCTTTAACATCGCCTGATTCGCGGATAGGAGGTGTAACACCGATAGTGCGTGCATCGGTGAAAGACAACTCAACTTGGTCTGCACTGCGGCAGGGTCCTAAAATAGAGCATTTTATGGAATTTTTCGGACCTACGACACTTACCTTTTCTTCACAGGCAAATTGACCGGGCTGCGAAAGATTTTTCTTGTTTGTAAGCTCGTGACCTTTGCCGAAAAGAATTTCGAGTGTTTCCTTTGTTACATGCACATGGCGTGCAGATACTTCAACTAAAACTTCTTTTGCCATTATAAGTTTCTCCTTAAAAATAAATTACATTTATAATTGTAACACAATTCTTGATTTTTACAAGTGTAAATTTATAATATTTCAACTGAAAATCTCATAGATAAATTTCGCAGTTTTGATTCGGACATAAACTACACCTCAAAGGTATCATAACATAGTAAATATTTATGTTAAGTGATGTGTTCTGCCCACGCCCGCAGGATATTTCACAAATCCCGTGAGGGATTTATTTCGTTGAAAAAGCGACAAATTTCTTGTCGAAACTTGTCGCTTTTTCTAGTGGAGCATCTGCAACCAAAGACGAACTCACGGTCGGGCATAAAAACTTTATGTTTGCACCGACTGCATTCCCGAATTGGGTGTCGAGCCCCTCGACTGGTGGAGCATCTGCAACCAAAGACGAACTCACGGTCGGGCACAAAAACTTTATGTTTGCACCGACTGCATTCTCGAATTGGGTGTCGAGCCCCTCGACTGGTGGAGCATCCGCAACCAAAGACGAACTCACGGTCGGGCATAAAAACTTTATGTTTGCACCGACTGCATTCCCGAATTGGGTGTCGAGCCCCTCGACTGGTGGAGCTTAGGGGATTCGAACCCCTGACCCCCACACTGCCAGTGTGGTGCGCTACCAACTGCGCTAAAACCCCGTAAAGTTGCAATTTTTACTCGGATATATTATCATATATATACGCATTTTTCAAGTATTTTTTAAAATTTTGATTTTTATTATAAAAACTCTTGACAAAATCTGTTACTTGAATTATAATACTTGTTGCATCCAAAGACAGTAGGTGGCTTTAAGCCGTAAGTTTTATCGCCTACCGAGGTTAGCGTGAAATTAAAATTTTTATTTTTGTTTTCATGTCTGTCCGTTCTTTGGCGGACTTTTTTCTTTTTTCGGAGGTGAAAAAATTGCCAAATGCAAAAGTTTTAGAAGAAAAAAAGCAGATTGTTTCCGATTTAAGTGAAAAAATCAAGAGCTCGGTTGCAGGCGTTGTTGTTGACTATAAGGGTATCACCGTTGCCGACGATACAAAGCTTCGTAAAGAGCTCCGCGAAAACGGTGTTGAATACTTTGTTGTAAAGAACACTCTCCTTTCCCGTGCACTCGAAGAAACGGGACTTGAAGATATGCGTTCTGTTCTTGAGGGAACTACCGCACTTGCTCTTTCGGCTGAGGACCATACCGCCGCTGCAAGAATTCTTTCAAAATTTGCAGAAGATAATGAGAACTTTAAGGTTAAAACCGGTTTCTTAGAGGGTAAGGTTGTTGACCTTGAAACTATCACTTCTTTGGCAAAATTGCCGAGCAGAGAGGTTCTTCTCGCTACGGTTGTCGGTGCTTTCCAGGCACCAATCGCCGCCTTTGCACGCGCCGTTCAGGCAATAGTTGATAAGGGCGATGTTTCTGCCGATGCAGAATAATTAAAAATCAAAAAATATTTATTATTGGAGGAAAATTAAAATGGCATCTGAAAAGATTACAGCTATGATTGAAGAGTTAAAAGCTCTTTCAGTTCTTGAACTTTCTGAACTTGTTAAAGCAGTAGAAGAGGAATTCGGCGTATCAGCCGCAGCAGCAGTTGCAGTAGCAGCTCCGGCAGCAGGCGGCGCAGCAGCAGCTGAGGAGAAGAGCGAATTTGATGTTGTTCTCGCAGAAGCAGGCGCTGAAAAGATTAAGGTTATCAAGACCGTTCGTGAAATCACAGGTCTTGGTCTTGCTGACGCAAAGGCACTTGTTGACGGTGCTCCTAAGACTCTTAAGGAAGCAGTTGGCAAGGAAGACGCTGAAGCTATGAAGGCTAAACTTGAAGAAGTTGGCGCAAAGGTTGAACTTAAGTAATATACCTTAAAATCAGACTTTAAAAGGCACGCAGAGATTCTCTGCGTGCCTTTTGCTTTTGTATGTTTGCAAAAAAAGAGTTCCCGCCGATATGACGGAAACTCTTTGCATATTGCAGTTATTACTTTATTTCCAAAAGACCTTCGGAGAAAAGTTTTTTAAATCTCTTAATCTCCATCGGCAAAGCATCTTTACCGTCATACTTAACGGTGCCTTTTACTTCTTCACCGTCATTATGACGAATTCGTGCTTCAACAACATTGCCTTTTTCGGAACGGCAAGAGATTTCGAGGATATGCTTTTCGGCATCTGCGTCCTGAACTACTGTCCAACCGTCTTCTTTCCAACGAATACATTTACCCATAATTTCAACTCCTAAAAATTTATTTGTTAAAATTAGTTTAACATAGTTTTTTTGAAATGTCAATCAAATAATCGCTTGACAAAGGTGAATATCGGTGATATAATTCTTACGGTAAATTTGAGGGAATATAGGCTATATTGCTTTGCCCGTGATGCTTGTTTTTAACAGGTTGTTTTTATTATTTTAACTCGGGAGTATTTTAAAATACCCTCGTTTTTTTATTATATTAAGTTTTTTCAAAAGAAATGGGGCGATTGTTTGATAGAATTAAAATCTGTCTGCAAATCTTTTGATATTAAGTCGGGCACCGTTCATGCCGTATCGGATGTGTCGATTAAGATAGAAAAGGGCGATATTTTCGGCATCATAGGACTTTCGGGGGCAGGTAAATCAACGCTTGTGCGCTGTATCAACAGGCTCGAAAAACCCACATCGGGCGAGGTTTTGTTTGAGGGTGTCAATTTAGCCGGACTTTCGGAAAAGGAGTTAAGGGAGAAACGCCATTCAATTTCAATGATTTTTCAAAACTTTAACCTCTTATCACAGAGAACGGCGCTTAAGAATGTATGCTATCCGCTTGAAATCACGGGTGTACCGAAAACGGAGGCGGTGCAAAAGGCAAGAAAACTTTTAAAACTTGTTGACCTTGCAGAAAAAGAGAACTTTTATCCTGCACAGCTTTCGGGCGGTCAGAAGCAGAGGGTTGCCATAGCCCGTGCTCTTGCAACCGACCCAAAGGTTTTGCTTTGCGACGAGGCAACCAGTGCGCTTGACCCGAACACCACCCGTTCAATACTTGCTCTTTTAAAAGAAATCAATGAGAAAATGGGGGTAACCATAATAGTTATTACCCACGAAATGAAGGTTGTTGAGAGCATTTGCAATAAGGTAGCCGTGCTTGATAAGGGTGTAGTTGTGGAACAGGGACTTGTCCGAGATGTTTTTATGTCGCCTAAATCGGAAATAGCAAGAGAACTTATTTTGCCTCAGGCAAGGGGTATGGACGAGATAACATCGGGCAAGAAAATACGGATTGTGTTTGACGGTTTATCTACCTTTGAGCCGGTCATTTCAAATTTAACGCTTGAATGCGGAACACCGGTAAATATTTTGGCTGCCGATACGAAAGATATAGGCGGTAAAGCGGTAGGTCAGATGTTAATTCAGATGCCGGATGATGATTCCGTAGCGGTGAGGGTAACAGACTATCTTTCAAATCATAAAATACCGTTTGAGGTGGAAGAATAATGATAGAGTTTATAGAAGAAAGCCTTTTCGGCTTCAGTAACAGTATAAATTATTCGGAAGCCGTTTTCGTAACACTTATAATAACGCTTCTTTCCACAGCCATTGCTTATTTAATAGGAATTCCGATAGGAGTTTTGCTTTACGGAACATCGTCGGGAAGCCTTTTTCCGAATAAACCGATAAATGCTGTTTTGGGTGTAACGGTAAATATTTTGCGTTCGGTTCCGTTCATAATACTGCTTGTTATGACACAGCCGATTGCAAAATCAATCATAGGCACGAAAATAGGCGACGATGCTTTTGTTGTTTATCTTGTAATTGCGGCGGCGCCGTTTGTCGCAAGAATGATAGAGTCCTCGCTTAAAGAGGTCGATTCGGGTGTTATTGAAGCGGCACAGTCTATGGGGTCAACAAATCTTCAGATAATATTCAAGGTTTTAATTCCCGAGGCAAAACCTTCGCTTATAATAGGCTCGGCAATAGCCGTTACCACCATTTTGGGATATACGCCCATGACATATCTTGTAGGCGGCGGCGGATTGGGACAACTCGCCATTCAGTATGGACTATACCGTTTTGATTCCAAAGTAATGTATATTTCCTCGCTGTTTTTGATAATCATAGTTCAGATAATGCAGGAAGTATTAAACACGGTTGCAAAACGGTGTGATAAAAGAATAAGGAAAAGATAGAATTTTAAAAGGAGAATTTTTATGAAAAAGGCGATTTCACTTGTTTTCTGTATCGTTATTGCTACGCTTTGCTTTGCAGGCTGCGGAAAAAATAGTGACTCAAAAACAATTACGGTTGCGGCAAGTTCCACTCCCCATGCGGAGATATTGGAGCAGTGCAAAAAGGATATGCAAGATAAAGGCTATACCCTTAAAATCAAGGTGATGACCGATTATGTAACTCCGAATACTGCCACTGAAGACGGTGATGTTGATGCAAACTTTTTCCAGCATACACCGTATCTTGACCAGTTTAATAAAGAAAACAAGACCCATTTGGTATCGGTGTTAAAAGTCCATTTTGAGCCGCTCGGAATTTATGCGGGCACGGCAAAAAAACTTGAAGAAATACCGAAGGGCGCAAAGATAGCCGTTCCCAACGATGTAACAAACGAGGCACGCGCTTTATTGCTTCTTGATGCAAACGGTCTTATTAAACTTAAAGACAATAAGAGTCTTACCGCCACGAAAAACGACATCACGGAAAATAAGAACAACTATGAAATCATAGAGGCTGATGCCGAAAACCTGCCTAATCTTCTTGACGAGGTTGCGGTAGCCGTAATCAACGGAAACTATGCGGTAGGCGCAGGTCTTAAGGTTTCGGGTGCAATAACCGCCGAAAAGGCAGATTCCGCCGCCGCACAAACCTACGGAAACATTCTTGTTGTAAGGGAAGGCAACGAAGAAAACGAAGCGGTAAAGGCTTTGGTTGAGGTTCTTAAATCAAAGAATATTGCCGACTATATCACAAAGACTTATGACGGTGCGGTAGTAGCACTTAACTGAAAATTTTAAAAATCAAATTTTATTTTGCAGAGTAGATATTAAAGCGTCAAGTGCCGTTCGGACGGGGAGTTGCCGAGCGGACGAAGAATTTATTTCACGGTTTTAATGTCGCATCCCGCTGCCGAAATCAAGAGATTTTCTCCTCCTGTTATTCGGAAAGACGGATGATAGGAGGTATTTTTATGAACAAAAAAAACAGAACGGTAAAAATTTGCGTGTGTGCGGCGATGGCTGCGCTTTATGTGGGACTCGATTTTATTGCGGTTTCTCTCAGTGCGCCTTTCGGGGGAAGTATGAAAATCTCGGTAAGCGGACTGCCAGTAATCATTGCGGCGGTAATGTTCGGACCCCTTTGGGGAGGACTTACGGGTTTCGTGGGTGCGTTTTTAGGGCAGATGATAACCTACGGTTTTACGGCAACCACGCTTCTTTGGTGTGTTCCCGCAACGGCACGGGGGATAGTTATGGGACTTTTGTTTCTTGCTTTTAAAAGCCGAAAAAATTACATACTCATTATCGAAACGGTTATAAGTTCGCTTGTTGTTACATTGATTAACACATTTGTTATGTATGTTGATGCCAAGGTTTATAAATACCCTGCGGCGCTTTTGGGTATAGCACTTGTGAACCGAATAACCGCAGGTGTGCTGACGGCGCTTGTTTTTGCGGTGATTTTGCCTCCCATAATAAACGGGCTGAAAAGAATAATAAAACAGTGATGTTTAATCTCCCGAATTGTTCGGGAGATTTTTTATGTATATTTAAGGCGCAAACCGAATAATATTTACTAAAAGTATGTGTTTGGAGTTGTGCCGTATGGAACAAAATATATTAAAAAATTCCGTTTTCACAAACGAAACCGTTTTTTGCGAAACGGTAGAGCAAAGCATAGATACAGATTTTTCCCTGCCCGATTATTTAAGCGATGCGTTAAAGGTGCTTAAATGCATAGCTAAACCGAGAATTGCACTTAAAACGGTTACGGATAAGACGGTAACGGTTGACGGAGCCGTTCAGATAACCGTGATTTACTGCGATGATGCGGGTAAAATTCATTCGTTTTGCCATATGTATCCCTTTGAAAAGGTAAAGGATACGGGGGTTGACCTTGAAAGTGCGGCGGTAGAGGTAAGTGCAAAATGCGAATACATAAACTGCCGTGCGGTAACCGCAAGAAAGATTGATATTCACGGCGCGTTAGGTATTAAAATCGTTGCAAAAAGAAAAAAGCAGTGTGAAATCATCTGCGATATGCAGGATAAAAACATAGAGGTTTTGCGCGGAAGCGTTCCTGCTACTTCGCCTACGGGCTATGCTGAAAAATATCTTATTATTGAGGAAGAAACCGAAATCGGCACAGAGGAATCGGGCGAGCAGATACTTCGTTACGATGCCGATGCCTGTGTTAAAGAGTGCAAAATAATAAACGGAAAAATCATAGCAAAGGGCGAAATGCGGTTGAAGGTAAAGTATTTGTCCTGCGGCAATGTCAAACTCTTTAAAACGGATATTCCCTTCAGCCAGATGCTCGAACTCGAAACCGTCGGCGATGACTGCGAATGCACCGCAAAGGTTAAGATTGCATTTTTGGAGGCAAGGGCAAAATGCGATTCTGCGGGTAAATTTAATGTGATTTCGGTAAATGCAAAACTGCTTATTTGTGCCGAGAGTTTCTGCAATAACGATATAGCCGTCCTCTACGATGCCTATTCGACAAAAAACGACTTTGATATAACTAAATCTTCGGTTTCGGTAACAAAACTCGTAAAGAAGATAAACGAAACATTCAATCTTAAAAAATCACTTTCGTTTGAGTCGGGCGATATATCGGCAGTGCTTGATAATTGGTGCGATATAAAGGTAAACGAAACACTGTTTACCGAAAAAGCACTGCTTATCAAAGGCACGGCGACGGCGTCGTTCATCACTGAAGATTCAGGAGAAATAGCAAACTATTATGAAAAGCCGATTGAATTCGAGTATAAATATCCTATTGAAAATAGTACAAAAGACCTTGAATGCCAAAGCGAAATAGTGCTGTCTTCAATCAGTTATACCATTGTCAGCGCAAACTCGGTTGAATTGCAGGTAGAGATGAATGTAAGCGCCGATTTGTATGCTAAATCTTCGGTGCCGATAGTAACCGAAATATCCGTTCTTGAAGGCGAAAGAAAGGGAAACGATACCGCTATGATTGTGTATTTTGCGTCAAGCGGAGAAAAGCTCTGGGATATTGCAAAAAAGTATCTTGCTTCAAGCGAGGACATAAAGACGCTTAATTCCATAGACTTTGATGTTTTCAGCGCCGATACGGCAATTTTGATACCCACAAAATAGCATTTCAAAGACCGACATTCAGTCGGTCTTTTTTTAAGAGTAAAAATAAGGTTTAAATACCATATATTTTGCGGATACGGGTATGTTTTGGGGTTGTAATTGACAATATCTTGTGATATACTTAAATATATCTATACCGAAGTATATTTATACGGAAATTATATGAATGGGTGGTTATCAAAATGAAATGTCCTTATTGCGCTTTTGAGGAAAGTAAAGTAATAGACTCAAGACCTACCGACGAGGGCGAGAAAATTCGCCGTAGGCGTGAGTGTCTTAAATGCGGTAAACGCTTCACTACATATGAGATGATTGAAAGTCTGCCGATTATTGTAATCAAGCGCGACCGTTCACGCGAGCAGTTTGTCCGCGAAAAACTTATGAACGGAATGCTCCGTGCGTGTGAGAAGCGTCCCGTTTCGATTGAAACACTCGAAAGAGCGATTGACGAAATCGAATCTCAAATTCAAAATTCGCTCGACAGAGAAGTTACGAGTGAAAAAATCGGCGAACTCACAATGGAAAAGTTAAAGGAAATTGACGAGGTTGCGTATGTCCGTTTTGCTTCGGTTTACAGGCAGTTTAAAGATTTAAGCACCTTTATGGACGAACTTTCAAAACTAATAGATAAAAGCAAATAATATGGAGTAATTTTAATGAACGAAAACGAACTTTTGGCAGAACTTTTACTGCCTGATACCGATAAAACACCCGAATACTACGAAAATCTTTATAAGTCAAGAGAGTTGAAAGAGGGGGCAAGGGTTACTCGTGTAGCACCGAGTCCTACGGGTTATCTCCACTTGGGAACGCTGTTTACGGCACTTGTAAACCGCATAGTTGCAACCACTTCGGGCGGTGTCTTTTTCACAAGAATCGAAGATACCGATAAAAAGCGGGAGGTCAAGGGCGGAATTGAGGATATTATAGACGGTCTTAACCGTTTCGGCATAACCATTGACGAGGGCTTTATAAGCGGAACGAATGAGGACGGCGTATACGGTCCGTATCAGCAAAGCAAGCGTGCCGAAATCTATCAGACCTATGTAAAAGACCTTATAAAAAAAGGTCTTGCATACCCTTGTTTTTGCACGGCGGAAGATTTGGAAACTCTCAGAGCCGAGCAGGAATCTAAAAAAATAAGAACGGGTTATCACGGTGAATATGCAAAGCACAGAAACATTACATATAAAGAGGCAAAGGCTTTCGTAGATGAAGGCAAACCGTTTGTTATCCGTCTTAAATCGCAGGGAAACGAAGAGAACAAGGTTATATTTGAAGATATGATAAAGGGTAAAATCGAGATGCCTCAAAATGATGAAGATTTTGTGCTTTTGAAATCGGACGGTATTCCCACCTATCACTTCGCCCATGCGATTGATGACCACCTTATGCATACAACCCATGTTATGAGGGGTGACGAATGGATATCTTCAACGCCTAAACATATTGAACTTTTCAAACTTTTAGGTTTTAAGGTGCCTAAATACGCCCACATTTCCCCGATAATGAAACTCGATAACGGCGCAAAACGCAAAATCTCAAAGCGTAAGGACCCCGAGGCAGCGGTGCATTTCTTTATAGAGGAGGGGTATGAGCCTGTATGCGTTATTGAATATCTTATGACCATTGCGGCGTCCGATTTTGAAGATTGGCGCAGGGCAAACCCCGATACAGATTATAAGGAATTTAAGTTCAACTTCAAGAAAATGAGTGTTTCGGGCGCACTTTTCGACCAAAACAAATTAAATGACATAAGCAAAATAAAAATTTCAAAGTTAAATTCAGGCGAAATTTACGAAAAGGTAACTTCGTGGGCAAAAGAATTTGACGGTGAGTTTTATGAAATACTTACGCAAAAGCCCGATTATTCAAAATCTGTTTTTGCTATTGACAGGGACGGCGCTTTAAAACCCCGTAAGGATATTGCGAAATGGAACGAGGTCAAAGATTTTTATTCTTATATGTTTGCGGATTTGTTTGAGCCATCGTCCGAGTTGCCCGAAAACATAGACAAAGAGGACGCAAAGGCGTTTTTAAGAGAGTATAAGAATGTGTATGATGAGTCGGACGGTAAAACCGAATGGTTTGAAAAGATAAAGCAAACGGCACCCAAGTTCGGTTTTGCTTCCGATACAAAGGAATATAAGGCGAACCCCGATAACTTCAAGGGCAGTGCCGGTGATTTAAGCACGGTGCTTAGAATAGCCGTAACCGGCAGAAGAAACACGCCTGACCTTTGCAGTATTATGCAGGTTTTGGGCAGAGAAGAATCGTTAAAGCGAATAGAAAATGCTATAGAGGTATTTTAAAGATGGAAGAAAAAGAAATATTAAATGAAGAGGTTAAACCCTCGAATTTTATCCACGATTTTATAGATGAAGACTTAAAAGAGGGCGTATACAGTAAGGTGCAAACCCGTTTTCCGCCCGAGCCTAACGGTTATTTGCATATAGGTCACGCAAAGGCGATTTGCATAGATTTCGGCACTGCCGAAAAATACGGCGGTAAGTGTAACCTCCGTTTTGACGATACCAACCCGACAAAAGAAGATGTGGAGTATGTAGATGCCATAAAAGAAGATATCGAATGGTTGGGATTTAAGTGGGATAATATTTATTTTGCCTCCGATTATTTCGATTTTATCTATGAGTGTGCATTGAAACTTATTGATAAAGGACTTGCGTTTGTTGATGAGTCAACCCCCGAGCAAATCAAGGAAATGAGGGGAACATTGACCGAGGCGGGAATCGAGAGTCCCTACCGTAACAGACCTGTTGAAGAAACAAAAGAACTCTTTAAGCAGATGAGCGAGGGCAAAATCGAGGAGGGCAAAATGGTTCTCCGTGCTAAAATTGATATGGCTTCTTCAAATATCAATATGCGTGACCCGATTATTTACAGAGTGCTTAAAGCAACACATCACAGAACGGGCGATAAATGGTGCGTTTATCCTATGTATGACTTTGCACATCCTCTTTCCGATGCAAAGGAGGGCGTAACCCATTCGCTTTGTTCGCTTGAATTTGAAAATCACAGACCTCTTTATAATTGGTTTTTGGAAGCACTTGAAATTCCCACACCTCCCCGTCAGATTGAATTTGCAAGAATGAATGTAAACTATACATTGACAAGCAAGCGCAAATGTTTAAAACTTGTAAATGACGGCTTGGTTTCGGGTTGGGACGACCCCAGAATGGCTACGGTCTGCGGTATGAGGAGGAGAGGCTATCCTGCCGAGGCAGTAAGAACATTCGTTGAAAAAATCGGCGTTTCAAAGGCATACAGCGTTATAGATTATGCATTGCTTGAGTCGTGTGTCCGTGACTATTTAAACGAAAATGCCGATAGAGCAATGGCGGTATTAAGACCGTTGAAGGTTATAATTGATAACTATCCCGAGGATAAAACCGAAAGCATAGAGATTGATGTTAATCCGAATAAGCCTGAAAAGGGCAAAAAGGCAGTTACTTTTTCAAGAGAGATATTTATTGAGGAAGACGATTTTTGTCTTAACCCTCCGGGAAAATATTTCAGACTTTGCCCCGAGCGCGAAGTTCGCTTAAAGGGTGCTTATTATATTAAATATGCATCTCACGAAACAGACGGAAACGGAAATATCACGGCAGTTCACTGCACCTATGACCCCGAAAGTTTCGGCGGTGAAACACCCGACGGAAGAAAGGTCAAGGGCACTTTGCATTGGGTAAGTAAGGATAATTCAGCCGATGTTACCGTCCGTCTTTACGATAGGCTCTTTAATGTTGAAAACCCGTCCGACGAGGAAGGTGTTTCGTCTTTTGCCGATAATTTAAACCCCGAATCGCTTACGGTTCTTGATAACTGTAAGATTGATAAGAGTCTTGTTTCGGTTAAAGCAGGGGATACTTTTCAGTTTATGCGTGAGGGTTATTTCTGTGTTGATAAGGACTCAACCGAAAGCAACATAGTATTCAACCGAACCGTAGGTCTTAAAGACTCGTTTAATAAGAAGTTATGATTAAAGTAAAAGATGTTTTGGAATTTTTAGACACAAAATTCCCGTTTGAAACCGCTTGTGATTTCGATAATGTCGGTTTGCTTGTGGGAAACGGCGAAACCGCCGTTAAGGGTGTGCTTTGTTGCCTTGATGCGACAATGAGTGCCGTGTCCAAAGCAAAAGAGACAGGTGCAAACCTGATTGTTACACACCATCCCGTTATATTTGACGGACTTAAAACCGTTTTGTCCGATTCGGTAGTTTGCGAATTATGTAAAAATGATATTTCGGTCATTTCGGCACACACGAATTTCGATATCGGAACAGACGGAGTGAACGATATTTTATGCAAAGTTCTTAACCTTAAGAATGTAAGTAAGGTAAAATTGCAGGACTTTGTTTTAAACAGTGCCGAAACCGATATATCAAATCCGCAGGAATTAGCCGAAGATATACGCAAAAAATTAGGATTTTCGGTAAGATTTGTTGCAGGCAGACCTATAAAAAATGTGCTTGTGTGTTCAGGCTCGGGCAGTGAATTTATCGAGGATGCGGTAAGACTCGGTTTTGATGCACTAATAACAGCCGATGTTCCGCACCACCGTTTTGTTTATGCGAAGAACAGCGGAATTTCACTTTTTGATGCAGGGCATTTTGCAACCGAAAACATCTGTGCAGAGCCTCTTAAAAATATGCTCAAAAGCAGGTTTTGCGAGTGTCCGATTGAGGCATTTTGCGAAGAATATATAAACTTTATTTAAAAAGGGAAATTGATATGAAATTTTTCAAGAAAATATCAGCATTCTTAATTTGTGCGGTTGTTTTACTTTCCGTTTTGCCGATTTCGGCATTTGCCGGAAGTTATGATATTCCGCAGATAAATTACAGCGCACATGTATCGTATGTCGGATGGGAAAATTCCGTCCTTTCGGGAATGACCGCCGGCAGAACAGGTGCAAATAATAAGTTGGAAGCCATAAAATTAGGCTTTGATAATGATACCGATTTAGATGTCTTGTGCGGAGTCCATGTTCAGAATATCGGTTGGATGGAAGAAGTTTCAAAGGGAGAAATTGCAGGAACGGTCGGCAAATCTCTCGCAATTGAGGGAATTTATATTTATCTTCGCGGTGAGGGTGCCGAAAATTTCGATATTTTTTACAGAGTAAATGTTGATAAAGAGGGTTGGCTTTGTTGGGCTAAAAACGGTGAGCCTGCCGGAAGTGAGGGCTTTTCACTGCCCGTCCGCCAAATTGAAATCAAGATTTTAAGCAAAGGCGCATTTGAGGACACCGAAAGCCAAAAACCTGCATTTTTAAAGACGGTGCTTTCGTATTCGGCGCATATGTCGAATATCGGCTGGATGGCTGAGAAAAACAATGGCGAAATTGCAGGAACAGAGGGAAAAACAAATAAGTTAGAGGCGATTAAGTTTAATTTAAAGACAAAGGAAAATGTTAAACTTGAATGCGGAACTCATATTCAAAATTTAGGTTGGAAAACCGGCTTTTCTTCGGGAGATACGGCGGGAACCACCGGCCGTTCGCTTGCCGTAGAGGGCTTTTATGCAAAACTTACGGGCGAAGATGCCGATAAGTATGATATTTGGTATCGTTCGGATATTGAATATTTCGGTTGGACTTCATGGACTAAAAACGGCGGGTATTCGGGAGGCTCCGGTATTTCGGCTCCCATTCATGCAGTGGAAATCAAACTTTGTCTTAAAGATAAATATATGCCCGAAGATACTCTTTCACCCTTTAAAACAGAACTTTTTGCCTATAAAGCACATATGTCGGGCATAGGTTGGATGGCAGATAAGTTTTCGGGTGAAACGGCAGGAACTGCCGATAATTCCCGTTCGTTGGAGGCAGTGCAGATAGATGCTTTGCGCGGTTACGGCGATTTGTCGGTTGAAAGCGATGTCCATGTTCAAAATATCGGGTGGATGCGTAATATCAAGCAGGGCAGTGTTGTCGGAACAACGGGACGCTCTTTGAGTGTTGAAGCAATTTCACTGAAACTTAAAGGCGCAAAAAAATCGGAATACGATATTTATTACAAAACCTATATTAAAGGCGAAGGTTGGCTTTCGTGGGCAAAAAACGGTGAATACAGCGGAAGTGAGGGTATGTCTGCTGCAATATCCGCCGTAAAGATTGTGCTTTGCAAAAAAGGCACTTTTACTGACGGCGATGACAGTTTGGATTTTGATTGCAAAATTTCAACTGTAAAAGAGGGCTATAAAGACTTTTCGCTTACAGATACATCGGTCGGAGAATCGGAATTATCTGCCTTGACGGGTATAAAGGCAAATATAAAGGATAATGAAAATTTAGGCATTTCATATACGGCGCATTTTTCAAATATCGGTTGGAGCGAAGAAAAGTCAAACGGAGAGGAATTATCGGGCAGCGGCAATCGTATAGAAGCAATTAAAATGAGACTTAACGGTGCGGACGCCGAAAAATATGATATTTATTACAGTGCCTGCATTAAAGATTACGGTTGGCTCGGTTGGGCTAAAAACGGCGAGCAGGCGGGCAGCACGGGAATTTCTTATCCGATATACGCTTTGCAGATAGTCATTAAAGAAAAAGACGGGTTTGTTCCTAATTTCTATAAAAAATCTTTTGTTACTACTGCTCTTTCAAAACCTTATATTTTTGCAATAGATGCAGGCCACGGCGGTATTGATTCGGGTGCCCGCTACGGCGACAGATATGAGAGAAACGATACCGAAAAGGTTGCAAATGAGGTTGTAAGAATATTAAATGCCCAAGGGCAGAAAACCTATGTGACGAATAGGAATAATTCGGCAGAGCAAAGAGGATATGAACTCAATTCGGCTAAAGCAGATTTCTTTGTTTCGATTCATAGGGACAGCACGGATGTAGGTATGGCTTCGGGAATATCTATATATACGCACGAGCCTAACCATATTCAGCGTAAAGAGCAACCGTCAAAAACATATGCGCCGAATGAGCAAATTGATAAACACTTGCTTGACGATAAACTTGTCAATTCGCTTAAGAGTAATTTAAGCGGTGTTTCGGCGATTAAAGTAAGGGGAATTTATTACGGCTCTGCCTCCGGAAATACATATGAAGATTACTATATAAACCGTTTAACCAATATGCCGGGCTGTATAGTCGAACTCGGATATATCAACAACCCTGCGGACAATGCGGAGTTTGATGCTCACTATAAAGATTTTGCCAAAGCAATAGCCAAGTCGCTTATGCAGACGGCAGGTCTTACATTTGACGAGAGCAAATATACACGCTGAACAGGAAAAAAGCAGAATATAATACAAGCCGTCTTTCATAAAGTAAAATGAAAGGCGGCATTTTTATGTTTGGTTTTAAATTTTTAAAAGGTTTTAATTTTATTGTAATCACGAAAAAGCAAATTATCACGGCACTTTCCGTTATTTTGGCGCTTATAATTATTACGGTAGGCTCGGAATTTGTCTTTGCGGGTAACGAGCGAAAACTGCCTATTTACTCGGTTGATACGGATAAAAAGAAAATAGCGATAAGTTTTGATGCCGCATGGGGAAATGACGATACATCAACGCTTATTAAAATTCTGAAAAAATACGATGTCCCTGCAACTTTTTTCGTGGTCGGCGCCTGGGTGGATAAATATCCCGAGTCGGTGAGAGAAATTTCAAATGCAGGACATCAGATACAAAACCACTCTAATACCCATCCGTATATGACAAAGATTTCCAAAGAAAAAATGATAGACGAAATAAAAACCTGTAACGAGAAAATCAAGTCGGTAACGGGAGTTTGCCCTACACTTTTGAGGGTGCCTTACGGCGATTACGATAACTGCGTTATAGAAACGGCGCTTGAGTGTAAAATGTTTCCTGTGCAATGGTCGATAGATTCTATTGATTGGAGGGACGATGCAACCCCTGAAAGCATCTGCAACAGGGTAATAAGCAAGGCGCATAACGGCGGAATAATCTTAATGCATAACGATGCAAAATATACCCCTGCCGCCCTGCCTGAAATATTAGAAACATTAAAAAAAGACGGATACGAATTCGTCCTCATATCCGATCTTATTTATAAGGATAATTACACTATCGACCATACGGGAAAGCAGTGTAAGTATAAATAACCGCCTTATATTTTATCTTTCCCAATGATGACCACAATTTTTGCAAATATAACAACTCACATAATCAATATTGTTTTTGGTTGTTTCAGTTCCTTTATATTTTTTTCTTCTGCCGATATGTAAAAGAATTCTCGGTAAGAAAAAGAATATCCATGAAATAGCATCAAAAAGCCATCCAAAGCAACACCAATATAAACATCCGTGACCTTTTTCTTTCATTCTGACTTTTGTTTTGCTTCCTTTCATTTCCTGAAAGACTTGGACATCAATATTCTCGCTTCCGCATTTTGGGCAATGCATTGTTTCCATATAAATTCCTCCGTAAAAGCAAATTTAACGATATAACATATATGTTTAATAGATGCCTTTTCGTAAATTATACTCTACATATAGACAATTGTCAACAATAAGAGTATATTTTATTATTTTTACGGTGATAAAAATGATTTCGTATGAACCGTTTTATAAAACCTTAAAAGAAAAGAATGTATCAACATATAAGTTGATAAACGAGTTCGGTGTAAGCCGAAGTTTGCTTGACAGATTAAAGCACAATAAACCGATTAGCACTGTTACGATAAATGATTTATGCTCTTTTCTTGATTGTAAAGTAGAAAATATCCTGATATATATAAAAGACTGAAAGCATGTGAATAAATGTTTTCAGTCTTTTATAATAATTACTTTTATGCCAAATAGTGATTCTATGGATTGGAGGAACGATGCCGTATCAGATATCCGACATCTGCCGTCTGATTCGGATTGTTCGTAAAAATCTTTAATTTTGTGCTTTTAAAAAAATTGTCTTTAAAAGCGGAAAAAAATTACTGTAAAATTTCCAAAAAATGTGTTATACTTACTTTAAGTGTAATGTTAATGTTGCGGAGGGATAAAATGTCTGCTCAAAAATTTGAAATTTCAAACGGTGCCGAGGGAGTTTTTATCAAAAATTCACGGTTTAAAACAACACTTGTTTCTTTTAATTTTTATCTGCCGATAAAAAGGGAAACGGTCGCCGAATATGCTCTGCTTCCGTTTGTGCTGACCACTTGCAGTAAAGCGTATCCCGATTTCAGAAAACTTAATTTTAAACTTTCAAAACTTTACGGTGCGGTGCTTGGCGCTTCTGCCGAAAAGGTGGGCGATTACCAGCTTTTAAAAATGTCGGTTTCGGTAATAAACGATAAATATACGCTCGACAAAGAGGAGTTAACTGCCGAAGCAATCGACCTTTTGTCAAGCCTTATATTTGAGCCGAAAGCCGAAAACGGTGAGTTTTGCAATGAGGATACCGAGCGTGAGAAACGCAAGGCAATAGAGCATATAAAGAGTGAATATGCTGAAAAGCGGGTTTATGCAAAGTCAAGACTTATAGAAGAAATGTATAAGGGCGATGCATTCGGTGTTCCGAAATGCGGAACAGTGGAGGATGTTGAAAAAATCGACGGCAAATCACTGTTTGCTGCATGGCAGAATATGCTCAAAAATGCTTTTATAAGGGTAAATGTTGTGTCGGACAGTCTGCCTGCGGGACTTTTTGAGAGCGTTGCCGAAAGGTTATCAACGGTCAGCCGTGAAAGTATAACGGATATCGGCAAAACGGTTTATACAAAACCTGCCGAAAAGGTAAATAACATCACCGAGCAAGCAAAGGTAAATCAAGGAAAACTTGTTATGGGCTTTTCTGCCGAAAATACAGACGGTAATTCGGCAATACCGTTTGTTACCGCCGATATTTTCGGAGGCGGACCTTATTCAAAACTTTTTGCAAATGTCCGTGAAAAAATGAGTCTTTGTTACTACTGTTCGGCGAGAAGCATAAAGATAAAAGGTCTTGTAACGGTTGAAAGCGGAATTGAAAGCGCGAATGCAAAAAAAGCGCAGGATGCTGTTTTGGAGCAGTTGAATGAACTTAAAAAGGGCAACCTTTCGGACGAAGAATATAACTCCTCGATTTTAAATCTTACCGACTCTTTCGGAAGTTATAATGACAGTGCGTCCACGCTTGAAAAATGGTATGCCGCAAGAATTTCGGACAGTGAATTTTTATCTCCCGAAGATTTTGCGGAAAAGATAAAAGAAGTATCAAAAGAGGATATAATCAAGGCGGCAAACGGAATTAAACTGCACACCGTATTTCTTTTGTTACCGGAGGAAAAGTGATGAAAAGAGAAACATTTGAAAGTCCGATAAATGAAAGTTATGTAAAGGCGGTATGTTCTTCGGGACTCAGCGTTTATGTTTGTGAAAAGCCGGAGTATAGTTCGTCCTTTGCGATTTTCGGAACAAAATACGGCTCAATAGATAACTGTTTCGCTGTAAACGGCGGAGAAGTTAAAAAGGTGCCCGACGGTATAGCCCACTATTTAGAGCATAAACTTTTTGAGAGCGAAGACGGCGATGCCTTTGCCCGTTTTGCCAAAACGGGTGCATCTGCGAATGCGTTTACTTCGTTTGACCGCACCTGCTATCTTTTCTCCTGCTCGGATAAATTTTATGAAAATTTGGAAATACTGCTTGACTTTGTTACCCATCCGTATTTTACCGAAGAAACGGTTAAAAAGGAGCAGGGAATAATCGGTCAGGAAATAAGAATGTATGATGACAGTCCTTCGTGGAGAGTTACATTCAATATGCTTGAAAATATGTATCACAATCATCCCGTCAAGATAGATATAGCAGGCACTGCCGAATCAATCGCCAAGATAAATGCCGATTTGCTTTATGACTGTTACAATACCTTTTACAATCCGCAAAATATGTTTGTTTGTGTTGTCGGCAATGTTGATGCCGAAAAGGTATTTTCGATGTGCGAAAAAAATGTAAAAAAAGTAAAAGATATTGAAATCAACCGTGTGTTCCCGGAAGAGCCATGCAGTGTTTTGAATAATTATACAGAGCAAAAACTTTCGGTTTCAAACCCGATGTTTTGTTTGGGCTTTAAACAAAAAATTTCTTCGCCGTTCCGCAGACTTAAATCAAAGGTCTGCGTAGGACTGTTGCTCGAAATGCTTTGCGGCGAGTGTTCTCCGCTTTATGAGGACTTAATAAAGCGAGGACTCATAAACGATGAATTTTCATACGAGTATTTTAACGGTTTTGATTATGCTTGTGTTATGTTTTCGGGTGAATCTTCAAACCCCGAAGCAGTGGCAGACGCAATAAAAGAGGAAATCAAAAAATTAAGAGAAAACGGTATAGATAAACGGCTTTTCTCGGCGGTAAAGTGCGGTATTTACGGCGATACCGTCCGCCATTTTAATTCGGTGAGCGAGGTGTGTATGCAACTTACCGAAAGCGCAGTTTACGATTACGATATGTTTGAGGAAATCAAACTTTTAAAAACCGTAACAAGCGACGATGTTTACAAAAGACTTGATATTTTTGATGATGAATTATCTGTTTTGTCGGTTATAAAACCGTTGGAGTGATAAAAATGTATAATGTTACCCTTTTCGGAATTCATTTAAAGTTAAAACCCATTGCATTTACTCTGCCGTTCGGAAGCGGTTGGAGTATATATTGGTATGGCATTATAATTGCGACAGGCTTTATGCTTGCGCTCATTTATGCCTATAAAAACGCAGACAGATTTAACCTTAATCTTGACAGAGCCCTTGATGTGGTGCTTGTTACCACCCCCGTGGCGATACTGTGTGCGAGAGCATACTATCTTATTTTTGACGGTGAAAAACTTGAAAGCATATCCGATTTTTTCGGTTTCGGCAATTCGGGTTTTTCAGGTCTTGCAATCTACGGCGGTGTAATCGGTGCGGCGCTCGGCGGTTTTATAATGTGCAAAATCAGGAAGGTTAAAATTCTTGATATGTTTGACATTGCTTCCATAGGCTTTCTTATAGGACAGGCGGTGGGAAGATGGGGAAACTTCGTAAACCAAGAGGCGTATGGCGGTTTTACCGGCAGTTCGTTTTGGGGAATGGAAAGCGAAAGGACAATTTCCGAAATGGGCGCAGGACTTGTCCATCCCTGCTTTTTGTATGAGTCTTTGTGGTGTCTTGCAGGTTTTGTTATTATACATAATTTAAGTAAAAAGCGTTTGTTTTCGGGTGAAACATCGCTTATGTATGGCGTGTGGTATGGTTTTGGAAGAACATTTATAGAACTTTTGCGGACAGACAGCCTTATGATAGGACGATTAAAGGTTTCCTGCCTTTTGTCAGCGGTTTTGTGTATAACCTGCGCTGTGTTGCTTGCGGTTTTAAGAAAAAAGCATAAGTCTGATTTTGAGAGCAGTGAATACACTTCGATAATAACCGCCGAAGAAAGTGATGACGGAGAAGACGAAAATGAGTAATATTATTGACGGAAAAGTTGTTTCGGCAAGAGTAAAAGATGAGGTAAAAAGCGAAGTGGAAAGGCTGTCACGGTTGGGAGTAACGGCAGGACTTGCGGTTATTCTCGTAGGGGAGGACAGTGCCTCGAAAATCTATGTTGCAAACAAAAAGAAAGCCTGCAATGATTTGGGAATAAAATCGGAAGAGTATATTTTACCCGAGGAAACGACCGAGGCGGAACTTTTAAACCTTATAAATGTGCTTAACAGCGAAAAAAGCATAAACGGTATTTTGTGTCAGTTGCCTTTGCCGCCGCATATAAATGCTAAAACCGTTATCAATGCCATTTCGCCCGAAAAGGATGTCGATGCATTTCATCCTCAAAATGTGGGTAAGATAATGATTGGCGATTATGATTTTGTTCCCTGCACTCCTGCGGGAATTATGGAATTGCTTAAATATTATGATATTGATGTTTGCGGAAAAAACTGCGTAGTAATCGGCAGGTCTGATATTGTAGGCAAACCTATGGCTATGCTTTTGCTTCACAATAACGGAACGGTTACGGTTTGCCATTCAAAGACGCAGAATCTTTCCTCTGTAACAAAAAATGCCGATATTCTTGTGTCGGCTGTCGGTAAAGCAGGCTTTGTTACCGCCGATATGGTAAAGGACGGCGCCGTGGTTATTGATGTCGGAATGAATAGGGAAAACGGTAAACTTTGCGGAGATGTCCTTTTTGATGAGGTATCGAAGAAGGCATCTTACATTACCCCCGTGCCCGGCGGAGTAGGTCCGATGACTATTGCAACACTTATGAAAAATACCGTTACTGCCGCTAAAAAGCAGAACGGAATACTGTAAATTGCGGAAGTGATTTTTTGAAAAGCGTAAAATTTTCGGCTGTATTTTTAATAATTTCGGCAATGCTTTGCTTTACTGCTTTCGGTGCGGAGCGGAGTTTCGGTATTACTGCCGACAGTTCATATAAAGAGTGCTATTTTGATGAGTCGAAATCGGAGGTTTCAAAAAGACTCGGTGTTACCGAAAGCGAACTTGATAACTTTTTTGCCGAAAACAATGTTAAGTATTTGGCGGTAAGTGAAGATAAACAGTCGCAGATACGAATTTCGGTTTATGAGGACGGTTTTTCAAAAAAGACGGAAAACATTTCGGCTTACAGTGATAATGAGATTAAAAAACTTGCAAAAAAACTGACCGAAGGCAAGGACTTAAAGAGTGAAATTTACAGTCAGAATTCCGTTAAATATATAAAGATAACCGAAAACCTTAAAGACAGCGGCGGAGAATTTACCGCAACGCAGTTTATAACGGTGGCAGACGGCAAGATGTATAATGTATCATTTTACGGCGCGGGCAATAAAACCGACCAAAGTGTATATAGAACACTCGGCACATTTAAGATAAACAGTAAAGCCTTTGATAAAAGAACGCCGATTATCGTTCTTGCGCTTATTGCCGTGGGGATAGCCGTATTTGCAGGACTTATATCACTTATGATTGTAAGAATATTCAAGGACAGAAAAACCGAAGAAAATGCTGACGAAAATAAAGACGGTGAGATTTGATATCCCACCATCTTTTGTGTTAAATATTAAGATTTCCGCTTCTTGAATAATAAAAAATATACTGCTGGACTATTCCGCCGTAGTTTTGAGCGCATTCGGGCAGACCGTTCGGGAAAAGAATTTCCATAGCCCGTTTTATCCAAACATCTTTCGGAAAAGCATTAAAATGTTTAAGTGAAAAAAGCAGGGTGCAGTCGGCAACTTTGGGACCTACGCCCTTTATCATCATAAGTTTTTCTCTTGCGGTATCGGTGTCGGTGCCGTAAAGCGAGTCAAGAGAAATCTTGCCCGAAGCAACACATTTTGCGGCATCTGTTATATATTTTGCCCGAAAGCCCATTCGTATATCCTTTAAATCTTCTTCGCTTAAGGAGGCTAACTTTTCGGCACTCGGAAAGGCATAGCCGTTACCGCCCAGATTTTCACCGTATTTGACGCAGAGCCGTTCTATTATTCCTTTTATTCTCGGAATATTGTTGTTTTGGGATATAATAAACGAGCAAAGTGTTTCAAAAGGCTCTTGATTTAAAATTCTTATTCCGCTTCCGAAACCGGAGGCTTTTTTAAGCGTTTCGTTTTGACTTATATCCGATATGATTTTTTTGTAATTTCTGTTTAAATCAAAATAATCTTCCCATATATTTTTAAAATCTTCGGCGGTTGTATTAAGTAAAACTACATATCCGTTTTCCTGCTTTAAACAGAGTTTTTTGCCGTAGGCGATACCGCTCCAAAGACCGTTTTCTTCTTTCCACCTGAATGCCTGACCGCAGTCGAGCGTCATGGCGAGGTCAAAGTTTTCGCATTTTATGTAAACATTGCCGTTTTTGTTCGTAATTTCAGCCGTAAAATCATCCCCTGATTGAATTATACAATTTGTGTGTTACAATATCAAGTGAAATAAATTTAAGGAGAACTTTTATGCGTGATGATATTTGCACCATACCCGTAAGCGAGGTGTTCGAGGTAAACGACGGGTGTCCGATATGTCGAATGAGAGAAATTGCGGAGGATAGAATACTCACATATATTTTAGGCGATGCAATGATGGAACCCGATGTCCGTATAGCCACAAATAAATCGGGGTTTTGTCCTGAACATCTCAATAAAATGATGGGTATGCGCGGCAGACTTCAGTTGGCACTTATGCTCGAAACACATATAAAAGAGGTAAATCGGGATATTTTTGAGAAAAAACTTTTTAACAGCGCCGAAAAAAAGACGGGTAAAATAGAGAAACTTTCCGACAGTTGTTTTATATGCGATAAAATGAACTGGGGTTTTGAGCATATGATTGATACGATTTACAGAACATACGAAAAGGAAAGAGATTTCAGAAATCTTTTTGATAATCAAGGTCAGTTTTGTATGCCCCATTATGAAATGCTTTTAAGCGGTGCCGATAAGCGAAAAATGCCGAAGTATTATAAAGAATTCCGTGATAATTTAACGAGAATTACTGCCGACTATTCAAAATCGCTTTGCGAGGATATTTCAAAGTATTGTAAGATGTATGATTACAGGTCGAGCGCAGGTGGTGATACCGACTGGGGAACGAGCAAAACTTCGGTTGAACGCATTGTCGCATTTTTGAACGGAGAAAGAGAAAAAGAATAATTTTTGCATAAAGATTGCCAATACCGCCCAAAATAAGGCTAAAGAAAGGCGGTATTATATGGTAAAAGGCGTAAGCAAAAATATAATCGAAATAAACAGCACGGGCAGTGAAGTTTTTGAAAAAATAGTTTTTTATGTTTCACCATCTTTTTCTTCGCTCGGGGAAGAATCGCTTAAAATTGCGGCGGAAGAACTCGAAACGGCACTCGGGCTCAACGAAAACGACGGCAACAGTTTACGGGTGAGGGTAAAGAGAAAAGCAAAATTAAAAAAGGTCGGTATAACGGCTTGTGCACTTTCCGCTTTGATGGGACTTACACTGTTTTTAATATTAAAATTTATTTAATGGCAAGAGTTTCTTGCCTTTTTTTGTTTTATTTGGTATAATCAATATGAAATATTTGATATTGGTGGTATAAATGAAAGAAATTTTTAAAAACGGCGCTCTTTTATATGTAAGGTTAATTGTGGTTGCAATAATGAGTCTTATCGTTTACGCTTCAATAGCCGTTATTATGACTGCCGCCTTTACCGAAAACATAGGTTATAAAGCCTATGTTACCGATAAAGAAGGCAAAGAAATAGCAAGTTACGATTACGAATATTCCGAGGGTGACGATAAAAAACTCGAAGAATACACCGAAAAGGGCTATACCGTTAATAAGATGAATGTCCGTTCGTCTCTTGAAGGCAAGGGCGCAGTGCTTAATAATGTTTTATCGCAGGGAATAGCGTTTATTATTGCTTTTACATTTATTTACAATAAAACTTTCGTTATAGGAAATAAGGACAGAAATTTAGTCCAGTTCAAGCATAAACCCGAAGATAAATTAAAGGGACTCAAAATAGGTGCGGTTTCAATGATACCGAATTTTATTTTGTTTGTCATTATTGCCGTCGTCGGTTTGGGATTTAAAAGCAATATGACCGTTTCGGTTTATTCACTTCCCAATTTTTATATTTTCGGAATATTAAAGGCAATATTTGCAGGTGTTTCGAGTGTCGGCAAACTGAAAATCCGGCAGTTTGCGCTTGTGTTTGCAACACTGCTTATAGTTCCCGCACTTGCACACTTGTCATACACTTTAGGCTACAAAGATATATTTATACTTGAAAAATTAACATATAAATCAAAGAAAAAGGAGTAAGAAATGGCAGGTTTTTTCGGACTTTTTAATTATGAAAAAGAGGGCCCCGGCATCGAAAAGGACGCACCCAAAAAGAAGACATTTATTGTTTTCTTTGAAACATTTTTCAGAAATTTTTGGAAATTTATTTCGGTAAATGTAGTTTACCTATTGATGTGTTTACCGCTTGTCACAAACGGTCTTGCAAATGTGGGTATAACGAATATCACAAGGAATATTGCCCGTGATAAGCATTCTTTTATGCTTTCCGATTATTTTGAAACAATAAAGAAGAATTGGAAACAGGCAACGGCAGTCGGTATAATCAACATACTTATTTATGCTTTGATGTTATTCGCTTTAAGATTTTACTTTTTGGGAAGCGGAAATTTATCAAGTATTGGTTTGGGTATTTGTATAGCAATGATTATTATCTTTGCTTTTATGAACTTTTTTATTTGGACTTTGCTTATAACCTTTAATTTTTCAATAAAGCAACTTTACCTGAACAGTTTTAAGTTTGCCTTCATAAATTTGCCCAAGAACATTCTTTGCGGAATTTGTTTGCTTTTGGTCTATGCCGTAAATATACTGTTTATCTATTTGTTCAACAGTTGGAGTGTGGTTTTGATTGAGGCGCTTATTGCAATTCTTACTTTCCCCGCATTCAGATTTTTACTTATTCAGTATTTCGTGTTCCCTTGTATAAAAAAGGCTATAATAGACCCGTATTATAAAGAGCATCCTTTTGAGGATATAGAAAAGCGCAGAGGTTTGGGACTTGAAATAGAAGAAACGGAAGAAACAGAGGAAGAAACAGAGGAAGAAACACAAGAAACGGAATCGGCAGAATAGTGTTTAACCGTTTTGTTTTGGAAATTAACGCACCCGTATTTTCGGGTGCGTTTTGCGTTTTTTTAAGTTGTTGTTATTCTGAACGGTAATTTTGCATATACTTATTTGAGGTGAGGGTATGATTTGCAGAATAGACGAACTTAAAAACAAACAGGTTGTATGTGTGAGTGACGGCTATGTGCTCGGATATATAGGCGATATAGAACTTGATACCGATACGGGCAGACTTGTTTCGATTATTATTTTCGGCAATCTTCGTATTTTGGGACTTTTGGGCAGAGAAAAGGATATAGTGATACCTTTTGAAGATATATCTGTAATAGGCGAAGAAACGGTGCTTGTAAAGACAAATTCGCTTGCCTATAAACTGAAAGACTGATTAAGCCAAAACATTTTAATATGTTTGCCTTTGTTGATTTCATTATAACCCAAAAACACCCGTTTTTTATGCAATTTGCACAAACTCACATAAAAAACATTTTCACGAATTGCGAAATTTCTATAAAAATGTATTGAAAAAAGTGATAAATATTGGTATAATAACAATGATATGGCAGTGCCATAAGTTAAAAGAGCGGAGGTTTAAATGTTGGACGGGTATTTTGATAATTTCGATTCATACATCAAAAGTGATTTATATAAATATTTAGGCTCATTTTTAAAAGGCAAAAAGGCGATATTCAGAGTTTGGGCACCGAACGCCGAAAGGGTGAGCGTTGTCGGTGATTTCAACGGTTGGGATAAGGAAAAAAACATTTGCGAAAACATCGGTAACGGAATTTTTGAAACCGAAATATCGGGAATAAACAATTTTGATAATTATAAGTATGCCGTAACCTCTTTCGGCGGAAACACCGTTTTAAAAAGCGACCCGTTTGCACGGCATTTTGAAACGGCACCGCACAACGCTTCAAAGGTATATAAAGATAAAAAATATGTTTGGAACGATAAGGAATACTTAAAAGAACTTTCCGAAAAAAACATTTATGAATCTCCCGTAAACATTTATGAGGTGCATATCGGTTCGTGGGACTGTTTTGCGGACGGAAACCGTTTTGATTATGTAACACTTGCGAAGAAACTTTCTTCCTATGTAAAGAAAATGGGTTACACCCATATTGAACTTTTGCCCGTGACCGAGCACCCGTTTGAAGGCTCGTGGGGTTATCAGGTAACGGGCTATTTTGCTCCGACTTCGCGTTACGGGACACCCGATGATTTCAAGCAATTTGTTGATATTATGCACCAAAACGGTATAGGTGTTATCATTGACTGGGTTCCGGCGCATTTTCCAAAGGACGAGTTCGGTCTTTATCGGTTTGACGGAACGCCCTGCTATGAATATGCCGATACAAGAAAGGGCGAGCATAAAGAGTGGGGGACCTGCGTTTTCGATTACGGAAAACCTCAGGTTATGAGTTTTCTTGTTTCGAGTGCGGTTTTCTGGCTTAAAGAATTTCATGCGGACGGTTTGAGGGTTGATGCCGTTGCCTCCATGCTTTATCTTGATTACGGCAGGAAAGACGGCGAGTGGCTGCCTAATTCCTACGGCGGAAGGGAAAATTTAGAAGCGGTTGAACTGTTAAAGCAGATAAATATTGCGGCATTTAACGCAAACCCTAATGTTATGATGATAGCCGAGGAGTCAACGGCGTGGCCGCTTGTCACAAAACCGCCTCACGACGGCGGACTCGGTTTTAATTTCAAGTGGAATATGGGTTGGATGAACGATATGCTTCGATATATGTCGCTTGACCCGCTTTTTCGTAAACATAACCACGATTGTCTTACATTTTCGTTCTTTTATGCTTTTTCGGAAAATTTCTGTCTGCCTATATCTCACGATGAGGTAGTTCACGGCAAGTGTTCGATGATAAATAAAATGCCGGGCGAATATGAAGAAAAATTCAATAATCTCCGTGCTTTTTATGCATATATGATGGCGCACCCCGGCAAAAAACTTTTGTTTATGGGGCAGGAGTTCGCACAGTTTGCCGAGTGGAATTACGAACAGCCGCTTGATTGGTTTTTGCTCGAATACGATACACACAGTTCCATGCAAAAGTATGTAAAAGAACTTAATGCTTTTTATAAAAAGACAAGACCTCTTTATGAAATTGACTATTCGTGGGAAGGCTTCAGTTGGATATCTAATGACGATAATAACCAAAGTATTATTTCGTTCAGGCGTATAGATAAGGATAAAAACGAGATAATCTGTGTTTGCAATTTTGTTCCCGTCAGCAGATACGGTTACAGAATAGGAGTTCCCAAAAAGGGAACATACCGTCCTGTATTTTGTAGTGATTATAAGAAATACGGCGGTAAAACGGAAGAACTTTCTTCCTGCGTTTCCGAGGCAGTGTCTATGCACGGATACGATAATTCAATTTCAATCAATATCCCTGCTATGTCGGTAACTTATTATAAAGTTCCGTCGAGAGAATCAAAAAAGAAACAGACCATTTAAAAACTAAATGAGAGATGATGGATTATGAGTAAAAAGAAAAAATGTGTTGCCATGCTGTTGGCGGGAGGTCAGGGAAGCAGACTCGGAGTTTTAACGGGCAAACTTGCAAAACCTGCCGTTCCCTACGGCGGAAAGTATAGAATTATAGATTTTCCGCTTTCAAACTGTATCCATTCGGGAATTGATACGGTGGGAATTCTCACACAGTATAAACCGCTTGAGTTAAACGATTATGTCGGCTCGGGCAAACCGTGGGACCTTGACCGTTCGGGCGGAGGAGTTCATATTTTACCGCCTTATCAGGGACAAAAGGGCGGAGATTGGTATAAAGGCACGGCAAACGCAATATACCAAAATCTTGAATTTATCGAGAGATATGACCCCGAATATGTTGTTATTCTTTCGGGCGACCATATTTATAAAATGGACTATTCAAAAATGATAGATTTCCATAAATCTTCAAAAGCCGCCTGCACGATTTCGGTAATGTCCGTTCCGTTTGACGAGGCATCGCGTTTCGGAATTATGAATGTAAACTCCGATGACAGTATTTATGAATTTGAAGAAAAACCGCAGGCACCGAAAAGCAACCTTGCCTCTATGGGAATTTATGTTTTCTCATTCGATAAATTGAAGAAATATCTTATTGCCGACGAAAAGGACGGTAATTCGTCAAACGATTTCGGCAAAGATGTAATACCCGCAATGCTTAATGCAGGGGAAAAACTTATGGTTTACCGTTTTTCAGACTATTGGAAGGATGTCGGCACGGTTGACTCTTTGTGGGAAGCAAATCTTGACCTTTTAAACCCGAAAATCCATCTTAATCTTTCCGACCCGAACTGGAAGATATATTCAAGAACATCGGCGCTTCCGCCCCATCATATAACCGATACGGCGCAGATTGAGAACTCGCTTATAACAGAGGGTTGTTCGGTTGCGGGCAAACTTGATTATTCTATTCTTTTTGAGAATGTCCGTATAGAGGAGGGCGCAACGGTAGAGTATTCGCTTGTTATGCCGGGCGCTGTGATAAAGAAAGGTGCAAATGTTAAATATTCGATTATTGCCGAGGATGTAACGATAGAAGAAAATGCCTCAATCGGTGCGGAGCCTGACTATAACAATGCTGAGGATTGGGGTATTACCGTAATAGGCGGAGGACTCACGGTAGGCAGGAACGCACAAATCGGCGAAAGACAAATGATAACCGAAAATGTATCGGAGGGACAAAAAATATGATAGCAAACAGTGTTTCGGCGGTTATTTTTTCAAACTCAAACGACGAAAACCTAAAAGAACTCACTTCCGATAGGTCGATGGCGTCTTTGCCGTTTGGCGGAAGATACCGTATAATTGATTTTATGCTTTCAAACCTTGTAAATGCAGGGGTAAGCGATGTGGGAATTATCACAAAAGAAAATTACCGTTCGCTTATGGACCATGTTGAAAACGGAATGTCATGGGACCTTGACCGCAAAAACGGCGGTTTGCGCATAATACCGCCCTTTATCACGGGAGAAAGCAAGTTAAAAGGTCTTGCCGAAATGTCAAACAGAGCGGCGGAATATGTATCGCATATAAATTCAAACTATGTTATCGTTATGGAAGCAGGCACGGTTGCAAATATTGATTTTTCGGCGCTTATAAACCGCCATGTCGAAACAAATGCCGATGTAACGCTTGTTTACAGAAATGCAGACGAAACCGATAGGTTGAAAAACACCCTTAAACTTGATGTTGACTCAAACGGCAGGGTAACGGGTGTAATAAGCGCAAAGGGAAGTAAAGAAAACGGCAATTTCACGGTGGGAACTGCTATTTTTTCAAAGACGGCGTTCACGGGACTTGTCCGTTCTGCAAATGAAAATCTTAACGGAAATGCTTATACGGAACTTTTAAATGAGTTTTCCGAAAAATTAAATGTTTTCGGTTTTAAACACGGCGGTTTTACTGCTGTTATGGACTCAAGAAAGTCATTCTTTAAATTTAATATGGCATTGCTTGACGAAGATGTAAGAAACGTCCTATTTGATAAAAAGCGTCCCGTTTATACCAAAACACGAGATGATATGCCTACAAGATACGGCACACATTCAAATGTTAAAAACAGTATTGTTGCCGACGGCTGTATTATTGACGGCACGGTTAAAAACTGTGTTTTGTTCAGAGGTGTGCGTGTCCGTAAAGGCGCAGTAGTTGAGAATTCAATTCTTATGCAGGGCGTCGAGATAAGAGAAAATGCAAGGGTAAAATATGTGGTTTCGGATAAAAATGCCGTCATCACTGCAAATGAGCCGATTTACGGAACAAACCACAAAGCGTTTATAGTAAATAAAGACCAAGTTTTATAAAGGAGAATAGATATGAAAGTTCTTTTTGCCGCAAGCGAGGCGTATCCTTTTGCAAAATCGGGAGGACTTGCCGATGTTGCAGGGGCGCTTCCGAAAGCACTTCGCAAAAGGCTCGTGGGCGCCCGTATAGTTTTACCGCTTTACGATACCATTTCCGCCGAAATGAAAGAGAAAATGACCTTTGTTACGAATATCACCGTTCCTGTTTCGTGGCGGATTCAGTATTGCGGCGTGTTTGAGGCTCACCTTGACGGTGTTATCTATTACTTTATAGATAATCAGTATTATTTTAAGAGGGACGGACTTTACGGTTATTATGACGATGCCGAAAGATTTGCTTTTTTCTCCCGTGCGGTGCTTGAAATAATACGGCATATAGATTTTAAACCCGATATAATTCACTGTAACGATTGGCAAACGGCAATGATACCCGTATATCTTACCGAGATGTATGCAAAAGACCCGTTCTATGCCGATATAAAGACGGTGTTTACCATTCATAATATTCAGTATCAGGGCAAATACGGAATGGAACTTTACGGCGATGTTCTGGGACTTCCCGAGGGAAAAGAAAGTCTTGTTGAGTATGACGGCTGTGTAAATCTTATGAAGGGCGCAATTCAGTGTTCGGATAAGGTTACCACCGTTTCTCCCACCTATGCAAAGGAAATTTTAGACCCTTACTATTCTTACGGTCTTGACAGCATTTTAAAGGAATTTACCTATAAACTTACGGGTATTGTAAACGGAATAGATGTTGATGTTTACAATAGCGAAACCGATAATCTTATTTATAAGAATTACGGTATTGATTCGCTTGAAGATAAAGCGGTAAATAAGCAGAAACTTAAAGAGGATATGGGACTTAAAAAGGGCGACGGCGCACTAATCGGTATTGTTACCCGTCTTGTAGGTCATAAGGGAATAGACCTTATAAAGTGTGTTTTCGAGGAACTGTTAAAAGCAGACCTGCAATTTGTTATTTTAGGCTCGGGTGAATGGGAATTTGAAACATTTTTCTATGAAATGAGTCAGAAGTATCCCGATAAAGTTGCGCTCAAGCTCGGTTTTGACAATGCTCTCGCACATAAAATCTATGCAGGAGCGGACTTCTTCCTTATGCCGAGTAAAAGCGAGCCCTGCGGACTTGCACAAATGGTTGCTTTGCGTTACGGCACAATTCCTATTGTCCGCAAAACAGGCGGACTTAACGATACCGTTTTCGATAGCGGAGACGGCGTAGGCAACGGTTTTACATTTTCAACATATAATGCTCACGATATGCAGAATTCGATATGGCGTGCATTATCGTCCTATGCAGATAAAAAAGGTTTTGATATTCTTAAAAAGCGTGCTATGGAGTGCAATAATTCGTGGAACGCTTCGGCAAATGCATATGTAAGATTATATAAAGAAATATTGCCAAAAAAATCTTGACAAACAGTTTCTTGTGTGATAAACTGTTTAAGCCGCATATTGTGGGCTTTTAAAGTTGCGCCTTGTTTTAAGGCTCACGCCTACTGTAGCGAGACTGAAATTTATGGCAGGTGTAAAAAAGAATGTATGCAATTATCGAAACAGGCGGAAAGCAGTATCGAGTAGAAAACGGCGATGTTATCTATGTTGAGAAGTTGGACGCTCAGGTTGATGAAGAGGTTACCTTTGATAAGGTTGTTGCAGTGAACAACAGAACATTAAAGGTAGGCAAGCCTTATGTTAAGGATGCTTTCGTTAAGGGCACCGTTTTGAAGAACGGCAAGGGCAAGAAGGTAACGGTATTTACCTATAAGCCCAAGAAGAGCAGTTCACGCAAGATGGGCCATAGACAGCCTTATACAAAAGTTCAGATTACCGAAATCGGTTAATTATGACAAAGGTTGAATTTTTAGCTGATAAAAGCGGAATTTACGGTTTTATTATCAGCGGCCACAGCACTGATTCTTATGATGATACCGAAGGCAAAATATTATGCAGTGCAATTTCAAGCGCTGCTTATATGACGGCAAATACCGTTTCCGAAATCATAGGCGATAAGATAGATGCCGATGTTTCGGATGGGTATATGAAAGTTACGGTAAAGGATATTTCCGAATCGTCAAGGAATGTGCTTAAAGGCTTTAAACTTCATATTGAAGAACTTTCAAAACAAAACGACAGAATTACTACAACTTAACGGAGGTGTAGAACGAATGCTTAATATCAATATTCAGTTATTTGCTCATAAAAAGGGAATGGGCTCCTCCAAGAACGGAAGAGACAGTGAGTCAAAGCGTCTTGGTGTTAAGCGTGCTGACGGTCAGTCTGTTCTTGCCGGCAACATTCTCGTTCGCCAGAGAGGCACTCATATCCACGCAGGCAATAATGTAGGTCGTGGCTCGGACGATACTCTCTTTGCTCTTATTGACGGTAAGGTTAAATTTGAGCGTGTAGGTAAAGACCGTAAGCAGGTCAGCATTTACGCAGAGCAGTAATTTATAAAAATCTTTATCCGGGCGGTTAGATACTGTCCGGATATTTTTATTTTTGATATATTTTTAAGAATTAAGGTGTTATTTATATGAAAATATGCCATGTTTGTGCCTATGCGTGTGATGACGGCACCGAACTTTGTCCGATTTGCGGAGCAGAACTTAAAGAGCAAGAAAATAATGAAGAAATAAACGGGGAAGCGGAGGATATAGTTCTTGAAAATCCGGAACTTGCCGAGAGTATAGAAGACCCGATTACAGCCGAGATATACTGTGACATGCTTAAAGAAAACGGAATTTTGTTTACGAGCGATGCCGGTGATTTATCGGAGAGTTTGCATATGGGATTCGGCGGTTTTTATTCGGAAATCAACATTTATGTTGAAAGTGCAGACCTTGAAAAAGCGCAGGAAATATTTAATAATATCGAAATTGAGGAGCCGCAGTTTGAGGACTGCGAGGAAGACTGATGTTTGTAGATACAGCAAAAATCCATTTAAAAGCAGGAAACGGCGGAAACGGTGCCGTTTCATTTCATAGAGAGAAATATGTTGCGGCAGGAGGGCCGGACGGCGGAGACGGCGGACGGGGCGGAGATATAATCTTTAAACTTGATGATAATCTGTCCACCCTTGCCGACTTTCGTTATAAGCGGAAATACTGTGCCGAAAACGGTCAAAACGGCGGGGCTTCCCGTTGCACCGGAAAAAGCGCACAAAACCTTATAATATATGTGCCGAGAGGAACTGTTGTAAAGGACGCTGAAACGGGTAGGATAATTGCCGATATTTCGGACGATGAGGCGGTTGTTGCAGCAAAAGGCGGTAACGGCGGTTGGGGAAATATCCACTTTGCAACCTCTACAAGACAGGTTCCCCGATTTGCCAAAAACGGCAATCCGGGCGAAGAACTTGATGTTACACTCGAACTTAAACTTTTAGCCGATGTGGGACTTATCGGTTTTCCGAATGTGGGAAAATCAACGCTGATTTCGGTGGTAAGCGAAGCAAAACCGAAAATCGCAAACTATCATTTTACAACACTTACACCCGTTTTGGGTGTTGTGCGAATGGGCGAAGGTTCTTCGTTTGTTATGGCAGATATTCCGGGACTTATTGAGGGCGCAGGCGAGGGCGTAGGTTTAGGACACGAGTTTTTGCGTCATGTTGAGCGTTGCCGTTTGCTTCTTCATGTTATAGATGCTTCGGGCAGTGAGGGCAGAGACCCGATTGACGATTTCAATAAGATAAATAAAGAACTTGAAACCTTTAATGCCGAACTCAAAGACCGTCCGCAGATAATAGTTGCAAATAAGTGCGACCTTTGTGAAGACGGGGATATTGAAAAGTTAAGAAAATATTTTGAGGATAAAGGATATAAGTTTTTTCCTGTTATGGCGGCTATTGCCGAGGGCACAAAGGAACTTATAGACTTTGTTGCGGCAAGTCTTGCAAAACTGCCTCCGATACTTAAGTATGAGGCGGAGCCGAAACCGCATGTTGACTATACGGCGGAGAAAAAGCGCACATTTAACATCAGGGCTTGCGACGGTGTTTACTTTGTTGAGGACGCATTGTGGCTTCTTGATGTTATGAATACCGTTGACCCTGACGATTACGAATCTTTGCAGTATTTTGAACGGGTGTTGCGTTCAAGCGGTATAATAGATGCACTGCGGAAAGCAGGTATAAAGGAAGGCGACACCGTAAGTGTTTACGATGTTGAGTTTGAATTTGTCGATTAAGGGAAAATTATGGAAAATGTAAATAATTTAAGTCCGTCGGTGCTTTGCTTTGTAGGCGATGCGGTTTACGGACTTTATGTGCGAAAATATCTTGCTGAAATCAACCGCCCGTCAGCCTCACTGCACGCCGAATCGGTAAAATGGGTGAGCGCACCTGCACAGGCGAGGGCGTTTTCGTTGATTGAAAACTGTCTTTTTGAAGAAGAAATTTCGGTTTTTAAGAGGGGCAGAAACTTCCACACCTCAAATACCCCTAAAAATGCCACAAAGCAGGAATACCATTTAGCCACGGGACTCGAGGCGCTTTTCGGTTTTTTATACCTTTCGGAAAATATAAAAAGAGCCGATGAGTTATTCGGTATAATAAAGGAAAATTTTAAGGATACGGCAGAAATTTAGGAGGGCGGATATGTCAAAAATACTTATTTTTTCGGCAAACTATCTGCCGAATGTGGGCGGAATTGAGAGATTTACCTACTATACCGCAAAAAAACTTACCGAGAGCGGTAACGAAGTAACAATAGTTACCAATAATTTGTTTGATTTGCCGTCTTGTGAGGAAAACGAGGGTTTGAAAATCTACCGTTTTCCGTGTTATGCGTTTTTGAACGGAAGATATCCCGTTATGAAAAGAAACGGCGAATTCAAGAAAATCGTAAAAGAGTTGAACTCTCAAAATTTCGATTTTGCAATCATAAATGCAAGGTTTTATTTTCACAGTGTTTTCGGTGCCAGATTTGCCAAAAAGCATAATATTCCCGTTATTACAATAGAGCACGGAACGGCACATTTAAGTGTTCAAAATAAACTTTTTGACTTTTTGGGCGGTATTTTTGAGCATATGCTTACGGCGGCGCTCAAATGCTATTGCAAAGATTATTACGGCGTAAGTAAAGATTGCTGTGAGTGGAGTGCGCATTTTGGTATAAAGTCAAAGGGCGTGATTTACAATGCCGTTGATTTGGAAGAAATAAACACCCACATAAATAACCGCACTGCGTTTTACCGTAAAGATTACGGTATCGGTGAAGATGCAACGGTGGTACTGTTTACGGGCAGACTTGTCGAGGATAAGGGCGTATTTAAACTGATAGATGCCGTAAATAATATAAATGACAGTGAGATTTACCTTTTTATTGCAGGGGACGGCCCGCAGCGTAATGAAGTGGAAAAGAGCGTAAGCGAAAAAATAAAGTATTTGGGTAAACTTGATTTTCCGTGTGTTGTTTCGGCGCTTTGCGACAGCGATATCTTTTGTTTGCCTACCGTTTTCGCCGAAGGGTTCCCGACTTCCGTTTTGGAAGCGGCGGCAGTGGGAAGTTATGTAATCACTACAAAATACGGCGGCTCAAAGGAACTTATAATTTCCGATGAATACGGAACTATTATGGATTCAAATGACGCTTTAAGCATTGAAAAAGCGATAAGATATGTAATAAATAATAGGGAAAAGGCAAAAATTTCCGCACAAAACTGCAAAAACAGGCTGAAAGAAAATTTCACTTTTGATAAAACAGCAAAGCGGATAACCGAAATAATGAACGAAATAAAAAATTAAATGAGATAAGTAAAGACGGTGGTTGATTCGCCGTCTTTTTATAGTTGATTTCTTATAAGAAATTCATATTTTGTAAAATTTATTTATTGATTTCGGGATTGTCCGTTCTCGCCAATATATAATCAATGCTTACACCGTAAAATTCTGCAAGGCGTAAAAGTGTTTCGGTCGGCGGTATCCTCTCTCCGTTTTCAAATTTTGAAAGTAATGCTTGCTCAATTCCTGTCTTCATTTGAAGCTGTATTTGCGTATATCCCTTGCTTTTTCTTAGAGTCCTTAAATTGTTTTTCATAATTATCACCCTAATGACAGTATGTCATATTTTTTATTGACAATTATGACAATGTGTCATATAATTCGACTGTATAGGTTTGCAATATTTATTTTCAAAAATATATGTTGCGTTTTTAATATATTCGGTAAAGCGAACACTTACTACACAAAAATTTAATATGATATTCAATTGAGTAATATTTATTTTGGCAAAAAACAGACTTTTGTTTTCGCATTACTGTTGGATATTGAAAATTTTCATGTGGCTGCAAAGCGGAGTCATACATTTTTTTTGTATGTCTTTTTAGTTGCACATACTTTTTGGAGGATTGTTTTTATGAAGCCGAACACAAGAAAACTTTTTAAACTACTATCGGCAATATTTGCGTTTCCGGTATTTTGGGACGATTCGGGCAACTGCGGAGAAAGTCTTACTTGGAATTATAATTCCGTTTCCGGAACATTGAGAATTTCCGGAAGCGGTAATATGAAGAATTATTGTTCAAATTTGACACCGTGGTATGATTATCGAAAAAACATAACCTCTTTGATAATTGAAGACGGCATTACAAGTGTCGGCAATTATGCATTTTGCAGTTGCAGAGGACTTAAGAGTTTGACGATAGGAAACGGTGTTGTAAGCATAGGCGATGGGGCATTTTCCGATTGCACCGGACTTACGGAAATAAATTATAATGCTAAATCAGCTGCCGATTTAATATGTTTTATAGGGGCTTTTTATAATGCAGGAACAAGCGGAGGCGGAATAAATGTAAAATTCGGCAACAATGTAGAAAGGATACCGGCGCATTTATTTTATGTTTCGTCATCTTTATATCGTCCTAATATTAAAAGTGTAACGATAGGAAAAAATGTTAAAAGTATAGGTGATTATGCATTTTCTTGTTGCGATAAATTACAATATTACGAATATGACAATGCATTATACTTGGGTAATGATACCAATAATTATTTATATTTAGCAAAAGCAAAATCAAAAAATATCAGTTCGTGTTCGATAAATGAGAATACACGGTTTATCGGCAATAGTGCATTTTCAGGTTGCTGCGGACTTATAGTTATAGAAATACCGAACAGCGTTACAAGCATAGGCAATAGCGCATTTTCCGATTGCACCGGACTTACAGGTATAGAAATGTCAAATAGCATTACAAGTATAGGTAATTGGGCATTTGAAAATTGCATCGGACTTACAAGAATAAAAATACCAAACAGTGTTACAAGTATAGGCTATGATGCATTTTCCTGTTGCGATAAATTACAATATTATGAATATGACAATGCATTATACTTGGGTAATGATACCAATAATTATTTATATTTAGCAAAAGCAAAATCAAAAAATATCAGTTCGTGTTCGATAAATGAGAATACACGGTTTATCGGATGTGATGCGTTTTACGGTTGCATAGGACTTATAAGCGTAACAATACCGAACAGCGTTAAAAGTATAGGCTATGATGCATTTTACGGTTGCGCAGGACTTACAAGTATAGAAATACCAAACAGCGTTACAAGCGTAGGCGATTATGCATTTTCAGGTTGCTGCGGACTTACAAGTATAGAAATACCAAACAGCGTTATAAGTATAGGTGATTATGCATTTTACGGTTGCATAGGACTTACAAGTGTAACAATAACTAAAAGCGTAATAGATATCGGAGAAGAAGTTTTTAGCGGTTGTCCGCTCGAAAGCATAACCGTTTCGCTCAGAGAGAAAGATGTAACAAATCAAATTGATTTTTCCGGCCTTTTTAATTATTCTATTCCATCAATATTTTAAAGACAGTAATAATTTCAGAAGATTCACCAGCTATACCGAAACATTTAAACTCGAATCAGGGTTTTAATGCTTCGGTATAGTTTTTAAAATGTTATAAAAATCAAAATTTTACCCTGCTTTTTCAATTTGTCTTTTAAGTTTTCCGATTATGCGTTTTTCAAGTCTTGAAATATACGATTGAGATATTCCGAGTGCGTCGGCAACCTCTTTTTGAGTGTATTCTTTATATCCTGCCATACCGAAACGCATTTCCATTATTTGTTTTTCACGGGGGTTAAGTTCCCGTATGAAACCGTTAAGCAGTTTTCGTTCGTCCTCCTGCTCGATTTCCACCGATATTTCTTCGCCGTCGCTTCCCAATATATCTGAAAGCAGGAGTTCGTTGCCGTCCCAATCGGTGTTAAGCGGCTCATCTATCGAAATTTCGCTTTTCCTTGACGATATTTTGCGAAGATACATAAGTATTTCGTTTTCAATACACCTCGAAGCATAGGTTGCGAGTTTTATGTTTTTATCGGGACAAAAGGTGTTTACAGCCTTGATAAGACCTATTGTGCCGATTGATATTAAGTCCTCAATGTTAACCCCCGAAGAATCGAATTTCTTTGCAATATACACTACGAGCCTTAAATTATGAACTATAAGTTTTTCCCGTGATTTATCGCTGTTTTCTTTAAGCAAAGACTGTTCTTCCTCGGCAGATAACGGCGGAGGTAGTGTTTCCGGTCCGTTTATGTAAAAAACCGATTTTGTGAAAAGGCGTTTAAACCTATTTGCAATACTTTTAAAACTTATGATTTTCATAATAATGACCTCGGGTTTATTATTGCGTTCCATTCATTGTCGAGCGGTGCGTTTGAAACTGCCATAACGGGCGAAATAATTGTTTTTTTCTTGTTTTCGTATGTAATTTCGGCACTGTCTATGCGGTAGCCGTCAAGCAGTGCGTTTCCTGTGATACTCTTTACGGGAACGGCACGAAACCGTGTTGAAAGCATGTTTTCGTCGGCGTTTTTCAACAGTTTGTCACTGATGTTTTTTGAAACTATTATAATTTCCGATTTGCCGAAAACATCACTTAATGAATTACCGCTGTCTATGATTCCCGCCGCATTTGCCGAGTTGTTTTTAAAGCGCAGTAGGATACTGCATTTTTCTGAGTATTTTGCGTTTTTGCTTAAAATAAAGCGTATAAGCATAATAATTAAATAGTAAACCGCAGTTGAGGCAATCAGTATTAAGGGCGAGATGTTCAGATAAACAACCGAGTTGTTAATAAGCATATTTTGCGGTTTGAATAACAGCCAAACGGCAAACATCAAACCTCCGTAAAGATATGTAACGCCGAAAAGACAGGCGGCACATCTTAAATAGTGTTTTATGTTTTTAAAGCCGAAAGCGGTTATGGTGATAAGCAAAGCCATACAAAGTCTTATTGATAATTCGGCGGCAAACTTTGAGGCGGGTAAAAATATGTAAAGCGATAATATTCCGCCGAGAAGCGAGGCGAGAGCGAGTCTTATAAACGGAATGTTCTCCCTTAAAATTGCACAGCAAAGTTTTAAAAGAAAGTAATCAACCGTAATATTTAAAACAATAAGAACATCGGCATATACACTCATTTGATTCACCCTTAAATAATTATATCAATTTATGTTATCGTTTTATGTCGGATAAACGGCGAAAAATATGTAATAATCGGGTTTAATTTGCGTTTTTCTTGAATAAATATTTTGGATATGGTATAATCATATCCGTTATAAAGTGTTATACGGTTACAGTTAAGGTAAATATTTAATTTTTGGTGATACTAATGATTTTTTCGGGTAAAAAAAGTGTGTATGATTACCTTGTTGTAGGGCTCGGCAATCCGGGACTTACCTATGAAAAGACGAGACATAATGCAGGTTTTATGGCAATAGATAGACTGTCGGAAGATTTGGGCGTTTCGTTTAATAAGAACAAATTTAATGCACTTATATGCGATGCAAAAATCGGCGATAACCGTGTTTTGCTTGCAAAACCGCAGACCTATATGAATAATTCGGGTGCAAGTGTTTCGGAAATCGTTTCGTTTTATAAAATACCCAGCGATAAAATAATTGTTATTTTTGACGATATTTCGCTCGATATAGGTAATATCCGTTTGCGTAGAAAAGGCTCGGCAGGCGGTCATAACGGCATAAAAGACATAATCGAACTTTTGGGAACGCAGGATATTATGCGTATAAAAATCGGTGTTGATAAAAAACCCGATGCCGATTATGACCTTAAAGATTTCGTGCTTTCCAAAATACCCAAAGAAAAGTGGGAAACCTTTGAAAACGCGCTTTTAAATACCGTAAGCGCCGTAAAGGTGATTATAAATAAAGGTATAGACTGCGCGATGAATAAATACAGTAAATAGTATGCAATTTATATTTGATATATTAAAGCAGGAGCCTTCGTATGAGCGAATGTTAAATGACGCATTAAAAGGCTCACTTCCCCTATCGGCTTCGGGACTTTCTCCCATTCATAAGGCGGTAATATCTTCGGCACTTTGCAAAGATACCGGTAAAAAGGTTTTGATTATAACCGATACCGAGGCGTCTGCCGCAACACTTTGCAGTGATATTTCGGCTTTGGGGGTAAAAGCACTTACCCTGCCGCTCAGGGACTACAATTTTAATACACTTGCCGGTTACTCAAAAGACTATGAGTATGCAAGAACTTTCACCCTGTCAAAAATAATTGACGGGGATTTCGGCGTTGCGGCAGTGTCGGTTGATTCGGCGGTAGAATATACCGTTCCGCCCGAAATTTTAAGGCAAAATGTGTTCAGCATAGGCATAAACGATACCGTAAATACGGAAGAACTTTCGTTAAGACTTATAAATGCAGGGTATGTAAAAACGGAACTTGCCGAAAATAAAGGTCAGTTTTCGTTAAGGGGCGGAATAATAGATATTTTCCCTGTAAACAAAACAGTGCCCGTCCGTATAGAACTTTGGGGCGATGAGATAGACAGTATCTCGGAATTTGATGTTATCTCACAGCGAAGAACCGAAAGTATTGATGAATTTTGCATATATCCTGCAAGCGAACTGCCGTATGACAGGGAATCGCTTGTAGGAAAAATTGAGAAAATACTTTCTTCAAAAAGAAAATTAACCGATAAACAAAGAGAAAAGTTTGAAAATGACATAGAACGCTTAAAGAACGGAATGCCGATTTTGAGCGATACTTATATTCCGCTTTTGTATGAAAAGTCCGCAACGGTTTTTGATTATTTTAAAGATGCACTTGTTGTGGTTTGCGAGTCGGGAAATATGCTCGAGCGTTTAAAAAATATCGAAGCATCGCATAGTGAAGATATAAAATTACAGTTAGAGCAGGGCAGTCTGTGTTCTCAAACTGCCGATGTTTATCTGAAAAAGGGTGAGTTTTTAAAAGAAATTTCTGATGCGGTTTTCCTTGAAAACTTCCCGAGGAATTCATATTCATTCCCTTTAAAATCAATATATAACTTCAGTCTTAAACGCATTTCTTCCTGGCAGGGCGACCTCTCGGTGCTTATTGACGATATATCGTATGCATTAAAAACAAAGGGCACGGCGGTAATACTTGCAGGCGAAGAAAAAGCGGCAAGGGTGTTGTGCGAAGAACTTAACGAAAATAAGATAAAGGCACAGCTTTCGCTCGGCGGGGATATAGGAAAAAGCGGAGTATATGTTATGACGGGCGCTCTCTCGGCAGGTTTTGAACTGCCGCTTGCGAAATTCACGCTTATAACCCACCGCCACATAAACGGCGAAAGCATAAAGCGCAGAAAAATTTATAAAAGCGGTAAAGAAATAGGCTCTCTTGACGAGCTCAAACGGGGAGATTATGTAGTTCATACAACACACGGAATAGGTATTTTTGACGGTATAAATCAAATAAAAAGCCAAAATATCATTAAGGACTATATAAAAATCAAGTACGCGGGAAGCGATGTGCTTTATGTTCCGGTAACGCAACTTGACTTGGTTTCAAAATATATCGGTGCATCAGATGAGTCGGGAATAAGACTAAATAAACTCGGCAACGATGCATGGAACAAAACAAGAAGCAGGGTAAAATCCGCTGTTAAAAATATGGCAAAACAACTTACCGCCCTTTATGCAAAACGAATGGCGACAAAGGGTTATGCTTTCAGCGAAGATACTGATATTCAGAGCGATTTTGAAAGGCGTTTTGAATACGAGGAAACGCCGGACCAACTTCGCTGTGCAGACGAAATAAAAAAAGATATGCAGTCGTCCGTTCCGATGGACAGACTTTTATGCGGCGATGTGGGCTTCGGCAAAACAGAGGTTGCTTTGCGTGCGGCATTTAAGTGTATAAGCGAGGGCAAACAGTGTGCGCTTCTTGTGCCTACAACAATACTTGCCATGCAGCATTTTAATACCGTTATGAGCCGAATGGGTAATTTTCCGCTTGAAATAAAACTTTTGAACCGTTATGTTCCCAAAAAGGAACAGCAAAAAATCATTTCGGGACTCGCTCACGGAACGGTTGATATGGTAATAGGCACACATAGAATAATATCGAAAGATGTCAAATTCAAAAATATCGGACTTGTAATAATAGACGAGGAACAGCGATTCGGTGTAGCGCAAAAGGAAAAGTTAAAAGAACTTTACCCATATGTTGATATTTTGACCTTAAGCGCAACACCCATTCCCCGCACACTCAATATGGCAATGTCGGGACTCCGTGATATGTCTACAATTGATGAAGCGCCGGGCGATAGATTTCCCGTTCAGAGTTATGTCTTGGAGCAAAATGACGGCATACTTATCGATGCTATCAATAAGGAACTCCGCAGGGACGGTCAGGTTTACTATCTTCATAATCATGTTGAAAGCATAGTTACCTGCGCTTCAAGGCTTAAAGAAAAATTGCCTGATGCGAGAATAGGCATAGCGCACGGACAAATGGGTGAGGAAGAACTAAGCGAGGTTTGGAGAAGTCTTATAGACCACGAAATAGATATTCTTGTTTGCACCACGATTATCGAAACGGGTGTAGATGTTCCTAATGTAAATACCCTTATAATTGAGAATGCCGACCGTATGGGACTTTCTCAACTGCATCAGTTAAGAGGGCGTGTCGGCAGGTCGCCTCGGAGGGCGTATGCGTATTTTTGCTTTAAGAGGGGAAAGGTTGTAAACGAAACGGCACAAAAGCGTCTTGAGGCTATAAGGGAGTTTACCGAGTTTGGCTCCGGCTTTAAAATAGCCCTTCGTGACCTTGAAATACGAGGCGCGGGAAGTATTTTGGGCGGAGAACAGCACGGAAATATGGAGGCGGTAGGATACGATATGTATCTTAAACTGCTTAATGAAGCGGTAAACGAAGAAAACGGCGAAACGGTTAAAAACGAGACCGAGTGTGCGGTTGACCTTAACATTTCGGCGCATATTCCCGAAAACTATATTGAATCACTGCCTGCAAGACTCGGAATATATAAGCGCATTGCCGATATAAAAACCGATGACGATGTAACCGATGTTGTGGACGAATTGCTCGACCGTTTCGGTGAACCGCCTAAATCGGTTATGGGACTTATGGATGTTGCACTGCTCAGAAATAAGGCATCAAATTCGGGGATAAGCGAAATTGTAAGCGGTCAAAATACCGTTATATTAAAGACCGATGCCATAAGGGAAGATGTTGTCAAAAAACTTTCGGACGGCTTTAGGGATGCCTTTACCTTTGCGGTTTTCGGCGATACCGCCTATGTAATTAAACTCAAAAGCGGCGAAACGCATACCGAAACGGTGAAAAAATTATCGAAAATTCTGTAAAAAAAGTGTTAATAAATATAAATATGTGTGGACTTTTAAAGCGAATTGGTATATAATTTATATGAATTATTATGCTTTTAAGGAAGCGGAGGAAAAATAATGAAGAATTTAAAGAAGTTTTTGGCATTTGCCATTGTGGGAGTTATGGTATTTTCGTTTTGCGGATGCCATAAAAAAGGCGAAACCGCAATAAAGGTAGGCAATCTTAAGTATAGTTCTGCTTACTATATGTGTGCTCTTATAGAGGCTGATATGAATGCAAGACAGCAAATTGATAATAAGGCACAGTCTGACAGTAAGATAGATACCTCTAAAGAGGGCTATTACTATAAGCAGAAGATTGACGGTAAAAGTTTTGAAACTTATGTTAAAGAAACCGCACTCGGTATAATTAAGGAAAATGCCGCATATAAAATTAAATGCGACGAAGCAAAACTTAAAATCAAAGATAATGATGAGCAAATGATTAAGTCATATGTTTCTTATTACTGGACTACGGGCGGTTATTCGGTTATATACGGCGAGAACGGTGTAAGCGAACAAACCTTTACCGATTATTTCAGAAGCAATTATTATAAACAGTTGTATTTTGATTATCTTTACGGTAAGGAAGGCAAAAAAGCCGTTTCGGACGATGAGCTGTCAAAGTATAAATCGGAAAACTACTGCTTGGCTGATGTTTTAACCGCTGATTTGAGTAATGAAGAAGCCGCAAAGAAAGAATTGACAGAGGCAAAGTTAAATGACTATGAAAAAGACCTCGTAAGCGGTGCTAAAACCTTTAAACAAGTTTATGAGGAGTATAATAATGTTGAAGAAGCCAATAAGCAGGAATCTTATTCAACCGTAATAGGCTCTTCAAAGACCGACTCTGCCGATGATAATTTTGATACAGTCAAGGCTATGAATAATGACGAAGTCAAACTCATAAAGAGTGAGGACGGCAACACAATTAAAATTTATGTTAAGCGTGATTTAGCTTCCGATGAAACACAAAATAATAATCTTGACGATACAGTCCGTCATGCTTTGAAAGACGAAGAATTTGAAAAGGATATTCAGAAGTATATAAAGACTCTTAAATTTGAGGAAATCAAGTCCGCTACAAGACCGTTTAAGATTAAGAAGATAAAATATCCTGAGCAGAATAATTCGGCATCACAGCCGATAGCTTAAACTTTAAAACCCCGATGAATTATCATCGGGGTTTAAATAAAGGGAATGATATTTATGAAAAATAAACATAAGGTTATTTTAGGTGTCGCATCTGCATTGGCGGCGTCGGTCGGAGCGGCTATTGTTTCGAGTAAACTCACAAAAGCACTCGTGGGCGAGGCTTTTGACCGCGAGGAGCCTAAAGTAATTAAAAACATAGCTGAAAAAAAGGTGAATGAATTTTTCGAGGGCGAAACCTTTAAAAATGCGTCAGTAAAGGTTGAAAAACTTTTGAATGAACCTGCAAAGACGGTAGAAATCGAAGCAAACGACGGCACAAAACTCGTAGGTCATTATTTATCCTGCGCAAACCCGAAAAGAATAATTATAGCAATGCACGGCTGGCGCTCAAATTGGGCGAGAGACTTCGGTGCATCCTATGAATTTTTGCACGAAAACGAATGTGATGTTTTGTATGCCGAGCAAAGAGGTCAAGGAAACAGCGGCGGCGAGTATATGGGGTTTGGTTTGACCGAGCGTTTTGACTGTCTTTCGTGGATAGATTATATTTGCAATAATACCGAAGATTTACCCATATATCTTATGGGAATTTCGATGGGTGCATCTACCGTGCTTATGGCATCGGGTTTTGAACTCGATAAAAGAGTTCACGGCATTATTTCCGATTGCGGTTTCACATCGGCAAACGCCATTTTTAAATATGTAGCAAACAATACACTCCATATGCCTTACGGTTTAAGAAAAAAAGAGGTAAACGCCCTTTGTAAAGAGAAAACAAGTTTCGGCGCAGGTGAATGGACTACGCTTGATGCACTGAAAACAAACAAAGTTCCCGTTTTATTTGTTCACGGAACCGATGATGATTTTGTTCCCGTTGAAATGACCTATGAAAACTATAAGGCTTGCAACGCACCTAAAAAACTGTTTATAGTTCCCGGCGCAAAACACGGGGAAAGTTATCTTCTCGATAAAGAGGGATACGAAAAGCAGGCGCTCGATTTCTTTAAGGAATATGACCGATAATCTACGCCGGACAAAGTTCCGCACGGGAGATTTGCAGACGGAGTTTATCGGCAATCATCGCAATAAACTCACTGTTGGTCGGCTTTCCGCGGTCATTTTGCACCGTCCAGCCGAAGTATGAGTTGAGTGTGTCAATATCGCCTCGGTCCCACGCAACCTCTATCGCATGGCGTATTGCCCGTTCAACCCTTGAAGATGTAGTCCCGTTGTGCTTTGCAACGGTAGGGTAGAGCAGTTTCGTAACCGAGTTTATCATTTCACTGTCTTTTACCGATAAAAGTATCGCTTCACGGAGATACTGATATCCTTTTATGTGTGCGGGAACGCCTATTTGATGTATTATTTCGGTTATCATCATTTGCAGGTCGTTGTCGGTAAGAACATTGTTTTTAAGCACAATCGGTTCTTTCTCATTCTTCCAATCGGATAACTGAATTATACGCTTTGCGAGGGTGTCAACATCAAAAGGCTTTAAAAAATAAAAACTTGCACCGGCGTTTAAAGTTTCCCGCTCAAGACGGCTGTTGTCAAAACTTGAAAGCGCCATAACCATAGGACTTTCGGCGGTTTTGTCTTCTTTGAGTTTCGATAAAACACCCAAAATATCAAGATTAGGCATAAAAACATCTGCCAAAACCACATCGGGTGATGATTTTTTAATACCGTCTATTAGTTTTTGACCGTCCTTTTCACAAAGTTCAACGCTCATACCGTAACTTTTAAATGTTCTTTCTATTGTTTGACCGAGTTCGGTGGACTTGTCCGCCACCAAGACTCTTAATTTCTTTTCCATTTTTATTCCTCCTTGAATTTAAAAAAATCGCAGTCGGCCGACTTGATTGTTTTCCTATATTATCATATGAATTTCCAAATTTCAAGTATTTTTTTCCAAAAATTTTAGAATTTTTCCAACATTTTTAGATTTTTTCCAAAGTTTTACGACCAAAAATCTAAAATTTTTAGATTTTTCTGCTTTTTTATAAAACACTTTATTTATCAAAAAAAGTGTGGTATAATGTAAAAAAATATTAAAAAGGTGGAGTTTTGAAAATGAAAAAGTTTTTAGAAGAGTTTAAAGCATTTGCGCTTAAAGGCAATGTGGTTGACCTTGCAATAGGTATGATTATCGGCGGTGCGTTCACTTCAATCGTAACGGCACTTACCACAAACTTCATTCAGCCTATTCTTGATTTGGCTACCGGCGCACATAAGGGACTTTACACTTGGTCCGAAATTGCCGCATTCATTTCGGCATTTGTTTCTGCGGTAGTTAATTTCATAATTATAGCGTTTGTTCTTTTCCTGCTTCTCCGCGGAATTAACAGACTTATGAATTTAAAGAAAAAGGAAGAGTCGGCACCGGTTATCACCACAAAGACCTGTCCTTACTGCAAGAGCGAGATTGACCTTGAAGCAACCCGTTGTCCTCATTGCACTTCGGAACTTTAAGATTTTAAATACAAAATTAAGAGCCTTGGAATTTCCAAGGCTCTTTTTGTGTGCTTTATTTATTAAACTAATGTTTTTATGAGTTCTTCTTTGCTTAAAGGGGATAAAAGCGAGGGTGCGATGTCAAGTGCGGTTTTGCATCCTGTGTCCCCCTTTTTGTTTAAACGGACAGCCGCACGGGCGAAAGCAACGAGCACACTTCCCGTAAATTCAGGGTTAGAATCAAGTTTTAAACTGAATTCGGTAATGTGCGAATTTTCACCGTCTTTACCCGTTACACCTGTTCTTATTACGAAACCGCCGTGGGGAAGGGCAGAGTGATTTTTCTCCATTTCCTCTTTGGAAATAAAAGTAACCGAGGTATCGTAATCTGCAAAATAGTTGGGCATTTCTTTGATTTCTTTTTCGATTTTTTGTTTGTCCGCACCGTCTTTTGCAACAACATAACATTCCCTTTTGTGCATTTCTCTTGCGGTAAAATCTTTTGTGCTTCCGTTTCGGACGGCATCAACCGTTTTGTCTACGGGGACGGTATACTGTCTTGCATCAAGAACGCCGTCAATGCGCCTTATTGCATCGGAATGACCTTGGCTGACGCCTTTGCCCCAAAATGTATAGTTTTTGCCGTCTTGTAAAACAGCGCCGAAATACGCACGGGCGATAGAGAACATACCGGGGTCCCAACCAACCGAAATAACGGCGGTTTTGCCGCCCTTTCTTGCTGCTTTGTCAACATTTTCAAAGTGTGACGGAATGTTTTTGTGGGTATCGAAACTGTCAATAACATTAAAATGCTCAGCAAGTTCCGGTGTCATAACCGGCAAATCGGTTGCACTGCCGCCGCAAAGGATAAGGGCATCTATTTTATCTTTAAATTCAAGAATACTGTCAGCCGAAAAAACGGGGGTGCCGAATACCGATTTAACGGTTTCGGGGTTTCTTCTTGTGAAAATTCCGATAAGTTCGGCATCAGGGGCAAAATGCACTGCCGATTCAACGCCTCTGCCCAAATTTCCGTAACCGTAAACAGCAAATTTCATAAAGTTCACCTTAATTTTTAAAAAATAATCTGAATATGGTATATAATATCATAATTGTGTTTAAAAAACAAGAAAATACATAAAGAATTTTGAGTTTTTTAAAATTTACTATTGCTTTTTAGCAACAGTTGTGATAGAATACTATGGCGGTCAAAAAAAGAATAACGATTTGCGCCGGTAGCTCAGCTGGATAGAGCGTCTGGCTACGGACCAGAAGGTCGGGAGTTCGAATCTTCTCCGGCGCGCCAAAAAGAGAGCAGTGTCTTTAGATGTTGCTCTCTTTTTTAGAGTATAATCGAAGGAGAAGATTCGAAAAGAACGGTTTTTCCGAAAGGAAAAATTGCGACCTTTCAGGGAACGGTCGCAAAGTTCGGGTGCGTGCCAACGCCGGCAGGCGTGGGTGGAACACATCACATCACTTTTGCTTTGCTAAAACATCACTGTGCGACAGCACAACATCACTTGCCCGTTAGGGCAAATATCACTAATATATACAACCACCCTCCCGAATTTTCGGGAGGGTGGAATTTATTATTGTTGTTATGCTATATGTTGCGCCAAAGCGATAAGAATCGGCATTGTAATCAGTGAAAACAGTGTGGAAAGAGAAATCATATTTACCGATAACTCGGTTGCCTTGCCGTATTTAAAGGAAAACATCGTGGTGTATGCGGCGACGGGGGAACAGGCGCTTATCATGGTTGAAACGAATAAATCGCCCCTGATTCTTAGAAAATACACTATACACAGCGCACCGATAGGCAGTATTACAAGTTTTGCAAGACAGGCAAGAAAACACCTTGTATCCTTTATTGCCGATTTTAAGTCAGACTTTGAAAGATGATAGCCGATAACAAGCATGGGAAGCGGAGTGTTAAGTGCGGCAAAATATCCTATCGGAGCCGAAATCATTTCGGGCACGGGTATAGAGAACACAAAAATTATAAAACCTATCGCAATAGCGAGGACACCGGGGTTTAATATAACCTTTTTTACTGACATACTTTTTTTGTCACCGCTCATTTCGGCAATTCCGTAGGTCCACGAAAAGAGGTTGAAAATTGCAATAAAGGAGGCACAGTATAAAACACCTGTATCACCTAAAAGTGCCTGCTGTATGGGAAGCGACATAAATCCGCAGTTGCCGAAAATCGAGCCGAAACGGAGCACCCGCTTTCTTGCATCGTCTTTGTCCTTGAAAAAGAGGGTGGCAAAGCCGATAAAAAGCAAATGCACTATGGTTGCGGCAAGAAAACTCAAAAGCACATTTTTAAGTATTTCACGGTCGCAATCTCTTATAAATGATTTTATTATGACGCTCGGCGATACAGTGTAAAGCACAATATCGGTGAGCGACTTAACGCCGCTTTCGGTTATAATATCCTTTTTTGATAGGAAAACACCTATGAAAATCAGTATAAAAAGGATAACAACCTGCTTTAGAACAGTTAAAAATACCATATTACTTTCTTAATTGGGCACCGACTTTTTCGAGTTTGTCGATAATGTTTTTGGTGGCGGTTTCAATTTGTTCATCGGTTAAGGTTGCATCGGCACTGCGAAGATGGACACTGAATGCAACACTCTTTTTGCCTTCGGGAATTTGCGAGCCTTCGTAAATATCGAAAAGTTCGATTCTTTCAAGAAGCCTGCCCGCACCCTTTGTTATAGCCTGTTCGAGCATACCGACGGTGATATCTTTATCGCAAAGGAACGCAAAATCACGCTCAACGGCAGGGAACTTCGGAAGCGGTTTAAATACGGTTTTTCTCTTGTTTATGTCAAGCAAAACATCAAGTTTGATTTCGGCAACATAAACTCTGGTGTCAATGCCGTAATCAGAGGCAACGCTCGGGTGAACTTCACCGAAAACACAGGCAGGAATGTTGTTTGCCTTAACAAGTGCCTGACGGCCGGGGTGGAGGTATGGTTCAAAACTTCTTTCGTACTGCGTGTGTGCACCCATAAGCGACATAAGTTCTTCAATTATGCCTTTAAGTGTGAAGAAATCTTCGTCTTTGCCGTAAATGCCGACAGACATCGTGGGAAGTTCGTCGGGTTGTTCTGTGAGCGGCAGAGATTTCGGAATGAAACGCTTGCTTATTTCAAAAAATCTTCCCGACTCAATCTTTCGGTTTATATTTGTCGAAAGAACGGTAAGCATACTTGTTGTAAGCTGTGTGCGGAGACAGGAATACTCGTCGCCCAAAGGGTTTAAGAGTTTAATTGTGTTTCTGCGTTCGTCATCATCGCTTAAATTGAGAGTATCAAGTGCGTTGGAGGATATAAACGAATAGGTTGCAATCTCGTATGCACCCAAACCGCAAAGCAACTTTTTGATGCTGTCTGTCTTTATGCGTTCGGGCAACTTCCTGCCGCGCACAACCTCACCAATCATAGGCGTGCTTACAATGTGGTCGTAACCGTAAATACGCATAACTTCCTCTGCCAAATCGGCTCTGCCCTCAATATCATCGCGTATAGAGGGAACACTTACCGTGAGAACTCCGTTTTCGGCAGTAGTCAAAAGACCTAACTTGTTTAGAATATCCACCATAGTGTTTTCGGGAATCTGAACTCCCAAAAGCGCTAAAATGTCATCTGACTTAACCTTTAATATCTTATCTTCGGGCAAACCGTTGTTGCAGTCTATAACACCTTCCGTTATATCGCCGGCATCGAGCGTGTCGATAAGTTCAAGTGCGCGGTTCATAGCATATTCGGTGTTTATAATATCAATACCCTTTTCAAATCTTCCGCTCGCTTCAGTGCGTATACCCAAGGCTCTGCCCGTATGCCTTATGTTATCCCTTTTGAATTTTGCAGATTCGAGGAAGAGATTTTTCGTGTCGTCCTCGATTTCGCTTTCTTTTCCGCCCATAATACCTGCAAGGCAGGAGGGCTTTTCGCCGTCGGCAATAACAAGCATATCGCTGTTTAATTTATACTCGTTGCCGTCAAGAGTTGTTATGCTTTCGTTATCTTTTGCATTGCGGACAATGATTTTTTTGCCGGTAAGTTCGTCATAGTTAAATGCGTGCATCGGCTGACCTGTTTCGAGCATAACAAAATTTGTTATATCAACTATGTTGTTGATCGGACGCATACCCGAAGCGGTGATAGCCTTTTGCATCCAGTCGGGCGACGGTTTTATGCGGAGGTTTTTAACCACTCTGCCGATATAACGGGGACAGAGTTCGTAGTTTTTAACATCAACACTTATATAATCGCTGATGTTTTCGCTTGTTGTTTTGTATTTCGGCTCGGGCAGTGTGAGTTTTGTGCCTAAAACAACCGAAATTTCCTTTGCAACACCAATAAAACAGTTGCAGTCGGGACGGTTTGCGGTAATCTTAAAGTCGATAATGTAATCGTCAAGACCTAAAACTTCACGCATATCCGTGCCGGGAACGGGGTTTTCCTCGTGCAAAATCATAATTCCGTAAACCGAAGCACCCTCGTAGTCGGCTTCGCTTAAACCTAATTCCTCACCTGAACAAAGCATACCGTATGAGTCAACACCGCGGAGTTTTCCGGCAACAATGTGGGCGCCGTTCGGCAGATAACTGTCATCAAGCGCAGTCGGGACATAGTCGCCTTCGTGAATGTTTTGCGCGCCCGTAACAATTTGAACAGGCTCTGCCTTGCCTATATTGATTTGGCAAATCTGCAAATGGTCGCTGTTTTCGTGCTTTGTGAGTTTTTCGATTTTGCCTACAACTACATTTTTTAAGTTTTCACCCTGCTTTTCAATGCTTTCGATTTCAAAACCAGCAAGTGTCATTCTCTCGCATAATTCTTCTACCGGAACATTTATATCAACATAATATTTAAGTGCGTTAAGTGAAATTTTCATATCTTTTACCTCCCTTTATACCTTAAAACTGATTGAGGAAGCGCTTGTCGTTTTCAAATAAAAGACGAATATCGCTTATCTTGTATCTTGTTGTGGTAAGACGGTCAAGACCGATGCCGAATGCAAAACCGGAATAAACTTCGGGGTCGATTCCGCAGCTTTTAAGCACATTCGGGTGAACCATACCTGCGCCTAAAATCTCTATCCAACCGCTGCCTTTGCAAACACGGCAACCCTTTCCGCCGCATTCCGAACAGGTGACATCAACCTCAACCGAAGGCTCGGTGAACGGGAAGAACGAGGGACGGAATTTAACCTTTGTGTCAGGCCCGTAAATTTCGTGGGCAAACTGTTCGAGCACACCTTTTAAGTCGCACATGGTAATACCCTTGTCAACAACCAAACCCTCGATTTGATGGAAAACGGGGGAGTGCGTGGCATCTACTTCATCGGCTCTGAATACTCTGCCGGGGCAAATAACACGGATAGGCGGGTTTCTTGTTTCCATAGTGCGTATCTGTGTTGCGGAGGTCTGCGTGCGTAAAAGTAAATTAGTGCCTAAATAGAATGTGTCCTGCATATCTCTTGCGGGGTGGTCGGCAGGAACATTAAGACATTCAAAGTTATAGTGGTCGGTTTCAACCTCCGGACCGTCGAGAATATCAAAGCCCATAGACTGAAAAATATCAATCATATCGTTAAGAACTGTGTTAAGCGGGTGGAGTTTTCCGACCTCTTTTACCTTTGCAGGCAAAGTAATATCAAGTGTTTCCGCTTTTAATTTAAGTTCGGTTGCCGCCGATTTGAGTTCGTCTGCTTTTTTGCCGATTAACTCTTCAAGTTTTGCTTTTGCATCGTTTACAAGCTGTCCCATTTTAGGGCGTTCTTCGGGAGATAAACTTCCCATCTGTTTTAAAAGTGCGGTGAGTTCGCCTTTTTTACCGAGGAACTTTACACGGATTTCATCAATTTCCTTTTGCTCGGTAACGGTTTTAACGGCGGCCTCTGCCGTTTGCATTATGGCGCTGATTTGTTCTTTCATAAACTTTCCTCCAATAGTATAGGCAGTAAGACAAAAAAATAAGACTCCGCCCTGTGAACAGGACGAAATCGTAAACTCAAAATACGCTTCCGCGTTACCACCCGTAATTCTTGCTTTTTTAAGAGCAAACACTCCGAAGATTGATAACGGAATCTGACCGTCAGTGCCTACTAAATAAATATTCAGCACTGCTGCTACAAAGGGAACTTCAAATGAACACCGAATAAAACCGATTTCAGCCGCGGCGGTTTCTCTCTGAAAAGCGGAAAAACATTCTACTTTCCTTTATCAACGCATTTACATATATAATATAGCACCAAAAATTATTTAATGCAAGTTTTTTTTACCGAAACAAATCAAAAAATAACCGATTTTTCATTAAAATTTAAAAAAGAGTTAACATTTTAAGTTGTTTTAAGTGTAAAATATAATTAAAAGGAAGTGTTTTTATGGACGATTTTTATTCCGATAAAGATTTTAATATAACACCCGAAGAAAACAGCGGAGATAATGCCGATAATTTCGGGGAGGTAAGCGGTTTTGATAATGAGGAGCCGGCTTTTGCGGAAACAGACGGCTTTTATACCAAATCGCACGATGATATTATTCAGGACTCTGCTGAGCCCGAAATACTTTACAGCGACAGTAAAGAAAGCGGTTTTGAATACGGAGATACCGAAGAAAACAAAACCGATAACTACTATGTTTATCATTCGCCGCAGGGAAAAGCATCAAAGAAAAAGGAAAAGAAGAAAAAATACGGTGCAGGTGTAATAATAGCATCGGTAATTCTTTCGGCGTTAATCGGTTTCGGCGGTGCATTTGCGACCTTTAAACTTACGGATAAAGCAGTTACGGTAGACCCCGACAGTCTGCCTAAAGTAAGCGAGGAAAAAGAAGAACCGTCAACCGAAGCCTCCCCAAAAGAAGATATACTGCCTAAAAACGATAATTCGGGTTCCTCAAAAGATATAAATATAAGTGTTAACGAAAAGGCTTCCTCGATAGCGCAGGCGGTTTCGCTTAAATGCTCTAAAAGTGTTGTCGGAATAAGAACTACCACATCGGTTATAAGTTTTTTCGGAAACACGAGTGAATCTACGGGTGAAGGCTCGGGAGTAATCTATACTGCCGACGGTTTTATTATCACAAACTATCATGTGATAGAAAACGCCGTAACCTCAACGGCAGGCTCGAAAATCGAGGTTTTCCTTGATAATGCAAACACAAAACCTTACGCCGCTTCGGTTGTCGGCTATAATATTTCCTGCGACCTTGCCGTGCTTAAAATAAACGCAAACGGTCTTTCAAAAGCCGATATCGGAAATTCCTCGAACTTAAAGGTCGGTCAGTATGCCGTAACAATAGGCGCTCCGGGCGGACTTGAATTTATGGGAAGCGTTACCTACGGAATTATAAGCGGTTTAAACCGTGTGGTTTCGAGCAATTCCACCGTAGGACTTATTCAGACCGATGCGGCGATAAACCCCGGAAATTCGGGCGGCGCACTGCTTGACGAAAACGGCAAACTTATCGGAATAAACAGTTCAAAAATCGTGTCCGAGGAGTTTGAGGGAATGGGCTTTGCGATACCTGTAAATTCGGTTGTTGAGATATGTAACGGCATTATAACAAATAAGGATAAATCGGAGCCGTATGTAGGAATAACCATCAGCGATAAATACACATCAGATGTGCTTTCGGCTTACGGATACCCTGTCGGCGCAGTTGTTTTGAGTGTTGCCGACGGCAGTGAAGCGGATAAATGCGGTATCCAGAAAGGCGATATAATCACCGAGTTCAACGGCACAAAGATTACCGAGTATAATGTTTTCGGCGAGGTGCTTTCAAAATGCACTCCCGATACAACGGTTACGATTAAAATTTACCGTTCCGGCAAACACTATCAGGCAAAAATCAAAATAGGCTCAAACTCATAATGTCTTGTAAAATACAAGCGGAGGAGGATGTTAAATCTTCTTCCGCTTTATATTTGTTTGACATAAAGTTTTCTTTAAAGTATAATTGGTGTTATGAAAATAGGTAATGTTTTGATTGAGGGCTATGCCTCACTTGCGCCTATGGCAGGTGTCGCCGACAGGGCAATGAGGGAAATATGTATAAGTTACGGCGCTTCCTATACGGTGGGGGAACTTGTAAGTTCAAAGGGACTTTCTTTAGGCGATAAAAAATCGCTTGAATATCTTTATTCGCCGTGCGGAGATGTGCCGAGTGCCATTCAGCTTTTCGGCTGTGAGCCTTCCGTTATGGCGAGTGCCGTAAAAACCGTGCTTGAACGCTCAACCCCCGATTTTATTGATATAAATATGGGGTGTCCTGCGCCGAAAGTTGCAGGAAACGGCGGAGGCAGTGCACTTATGGGTGATATACCGCTTGCCGAAAAAATTGTCCGTGCGGCAGTAGAGGCATCGAGCGTTCCCGTAACGGTTAAAATGCGTTCGGGACTTGACCAAAACTCCTTAAATGCCGCAGAGCTTGCAAGGGCGGCAGAGTCGGCAGGGGCGGCGGCAATCACGGTGCACGGCAGGACGAGAAAACAGATGTATGCACCTCCCGTGAATACCGATATTATAGCCGATGTAAAAAAAGCCGTAAAAATACCCGTTATAGCAAACGGTGATATACAAGACGGAAAGTCGGCAAAAGAAATGTTTGATAAAACGGGTTGTGATTTTGTTATGGTAGGCAGAGCCGCCTGCGGAAACCCGTTTGTGTTTAAAGAAATAAATGCCTTTTTTAAGGGTGAAACCTATACTCCTTTAACCCTTGAAGAAAAGTTGGAAGTCTTGAAAAAGCAAATTGCGCTTATGCAAAAATACCGTTCGCCCAAAGTTGCAATGCTTGAAGCGAGAAAGCATACTGCGTGGTATTTATCGGGTATAAGGGGTGCGGCATCGTTAAGGCGTGAGTGCGGAAACATAAATTCACCCGCCGATGTTGAACGGTTGTGCGAAAAAGCACTTGAATACAATAAGAATTTATGATAAAATAATTAGGTTAAAATTATTTATGGTTTTTGGAGATGTTATTTTATGTCCGGACATTCAAAATGGAACAATATTAAAAGAAAAAAGGAAAAAACCGATGCCGCCAAGGCAAAGATTTTCACCAAAATGGGAAGAGAAATTGCCGTTATAGTTAAGCAGGGCGGTCCTAACCCGCAGGAAAACAGCCGTTTAAAAGACGCTATCGCAAAAGCAAAGGCGGCAAATGTTCCTAACGATAATATTGAAAGAATAATCAAAAAAGCGGCAGGCGAAGGCAACGCCACCGAGTATGAAGAATTGGTATATGAGGGTTACGGTCCGAGCGGTATTGCCGTAATCGTTGAAACTCTCACCGATAACCGCAACCGCACCGCAGGTGATATCCGCCATTATTTTGATAAATGCGGAGGTAATTTAGGTCAGTCAGGCTCGGTTATGTTTATGTTTGACCGCAAAGGTATAATCGAAATCGAGGCGGAGGGCAGAGATGAAGACGAGGTTATGGAAGCGGCTTTGGATGCAGGTGCCGAGGACTTTAATTATGACGGCGATGTGTTTGAAATTTCAACTGCGCCTAATGACTTGGGTGCCGTAAGAGATGCTCTTGAAGAAAAGGGTTATTCATTCCTTTCTGCCGAAGTTCAGTATGTTCCGCAGACCACTTCTCCTATTGACGATGCCGAGTCAAGAGAAAAGATGGAAAAACTTATAGATATGCTCGAAGAAAATGACGATGTTCAGGAAATCTGGCACAACTGGGAAATGCCCGAGGAAGAATAACGGGCTTTAATAAAAATATAAAAAATATGGGTGCAAATTTGCACCCATATTTTAAGTTAAAATCATTTGAAAATATGCTCATAATCCCGGCTGTTTGCAAGGGAAACATAATCGTTGTTTGAAATAATTATGTGGTCGAGCAAACGGACATTTATACGGCTTAAAATATCGCAAAGATTTTTGGTTGTTTCAATATCAGTGGAACTCGGTAATGCAAAACCGGTCGGGTGGTTGTGTGCTATAACTATGCAGGAGGCATCAAACTCCATCACATACTTAACGATTTCACGCACCGAAACACCGATTTGGGCAATATCTCCGTTGCCTATAAACTTAAAATCGGCAATTCTCCCCATTTGGTTTATAAAGGCAACACCGAATCTTTCGCTTTCAAGACCGTAAAACTTCGATAATATGTAATCACCCGTATCCTGAGGGGTGAGTGAGTTAAGAAGTTCTGCACCTTTTTGAATTTCACACTGCCTTGCAATCGGAATAATCATTTTTAAAAGACCGACATTATTTTTGGTAAGACCGTCAAACTTTATAAGTTCGCTCACGGGTGCTTCCAAAACACCGTTTAAAGTTTTGTATTTACTTATCAGTTCGTGTGCCAAAGGGTTTGTATCTTTTCTCGTAACACTGTAAAAAAGCAAAAGTTCAAGCCATTTGTGAGGCGGAGTGTCATTGTTAAACCCGCCGTTTAAGAATTCCGCTTTAAGCCGTTCCCGATGTCCGTCATGTATGTTATTGCTCATAAGTTCACCAACTTGAAATTATGTATATACATATTATACATTTGTTTTATTTAAAAATCAAGAAAGGAAGAAAGGTATGAAAAGTTTTGTTGTTTCAAAAAACGATGCAGGGCAGAGGATAGATAAGTTTATATCAAAGGTTTGCCCTACTATGCCTTCTTCACTTCTCTATAAGAATTTAAGGACAAAACATATAAAGTTAAACCGCAAAAAAGCCGAAATATCCACCCGAATCTGTGAGGGCGATATTATAGATATGTATATATCCGATGAGTTTTTTAAGGAGAAAGCGCCGAAATACGATTTTTTGTCCTCGCCAGACAGAATAGATATAGTCTATGAGGATGAAAACATTATTTTGGTTGATAAAAAGCAGGGGCTTCTCGTCCATCCCGATAAAGATGAATACCGTGACACTCTGATAGGCAGAATACAGCATTATCTTTACAATAAGGGCGAGTATAAACCCGACAGCGAAAACAGTTTTAAGCCTTCGCTTGCAAACCGAATCGACCGTAACACAGGAGGCATAGTAATTGCCTGTAAGAATGCCGAGGCACTTCGTATTATTTGCGATAAAATAAAGGCGCGTGAGATAGATAAACGCTACCTTTGTATAGTCCACGGTACGCCGAAAGAGAAATGTGCCACGCTCGAGGGGTATCTTGAAAAGAACGAAGAAAAGAATAAAGTTTATTTAAGTAAGAAGAAAAGCGACAGTAATAAAACGATAAAAACACGGTATAAAACCCTTTGCTCGAAAAACGGACTTTCGCTTCTTGAAATAGAACTTTTGACGGGCAGAACCCATCAAATAAGGGCGCATATGGCGTCAATCGGACATCCGCTTTTAGGTGACGGAAAATACGGAAAACTTGCCGCCGATAAAAAGGCAGGTTTTAATAAGCAGGCGCTGTATTCTTATAAATTGAGTTTTTATTTTAACAGCGATGCGGGAATTTTAAACTACTTAAACGGAAAAACCTTTACCGTAAATGAGGTATGGTTTGCAAAAGAAGTATTCGGAAAAGATAAACTTTAAAAAGAAACGAAGAATTTTCACATTATAAGTTTATTTAATTCTCATTAAGTCTTTTGTATAGCGATATAATTTCCTGACGCAGCGGCAGGTTTTCGGGTGCTTTTAAATGCGGGTCGGTTTCGAGCAAGTATGCCGCCGCCATACCGCACATTTTAAGGGTGTCCCTGTCGCCGAAAATATCGGCGATTTTAAGTTCAGGCAGACCGTGCTGTCGGTTGCCCAAAAAATCACCCGGTCCGCGCAGATTGAGGTCTTCATCGGCAATTTTAAAACCGTCTTGATTGTTTACTATAACATCAAGGCGTTTTTTTGTTGCCTCGCTTTTGCTGTCGGAAATCAGAATGCAGGTCGATTTATACCTGCCTCTGCCTATTCTTCCGCGTAACTGATGAAGTGTTGAAAGTCCGAACCTCTCGGCGTTTTCAATCACCATAATTGCCGAGTTGGGCACATCAATACCGACCTCAATTACGGTCGTTGCAATGAGCAGGTCGATGTTGCCTTGTGAAAATTCGGACATTATTTTTTCCTTTTCTTTAGGACGCATTTTGCCGTGCAAAAGACCTAATTTATAGTCTTTGAATGTGCCGTTTTTGAGTTCTTCAAAGTAGTCCTCGGCACTTTTGAGGTCAAGTGTTTCGTTTTCCTCAACAAGCGGACACACAATATATCCCTGCCTGTCCTCGTCCAAATGCTTTTTAACATAATTGTATACACGGTGGCGGAGTTCACTGCCCACAAAATATGTTTCGATTTTCTGTCTGCCTTTCGGGCATTCGTCGATAATGCTTATGTCAAGGTCACCGTAAATAATGAGTCCCAAAGTTCTCGGAATAGGCGTTGCCGACATAACAAGTGTGTGCGGTTTTTCGCCCTTTGCACTTAACTTTGCCCGTTCGTTTACGCCGAAACGGTGCTGTTCGTCGGTTATTACAAGACCTAAATTCTTAAATAAAGTATCCTCGGTTATTATTGCGTGGGTGCCTATAACAATATCATAATATCCGTCTGCAATTTTTTCCTTTAATTCGGATTTTTTGCTTTTGGTAAGCGAGCCCGTAAGCAAGCAAACCTTAATATCGGTATTTTTAAGCATAGCGGTTACGGTTTTTAAATGTTGTTCTGCCAAAACCTCGGTAGGCGCCATCAGTGCCGACTGAAAACCGTTTTTTGCCGAAACAAACATAAGCGCCGCGGCAACGGCGGTTTTACCGCTTCCCACATCACCCTCGATAAGTCTGTTCATCGCATATCCCGATTTCATATCTGCAAGACAGTCATTTACCGCATTTTTTTGTGCCGCAGTAGGCTCAAACGGCAGAAAAGAATAAAACTCCTCTGCATTTGTATAGGTGATTTTTGCGCCTGTGTGACTCCTGCGTTTGCCCTTTAAAAGCATAAGCCCCGTTTGGAGAATAAAAAGTTCCTCAAAAACAAGACGCTTTTTTGCTTTTAAAAATGCCTCCTGCGATTTTGGAAAATGTATATTTTCTATTGCAAAACCGATGTCGCAAAGGTTGTATTTTTGTCTTACCGTTAAAGGCAAAGTATCTTCACCCACACTTACCGAATTGAGTGCCGTTTTTATAAGTTTACTGATGTTACTTGAAGAAATAGAGGAATTTGCCTTATAAATAGGCTCTATACCTGTGTTTCCCGCTTCTCTTATAAGCGGAGAGGACATGGCAGGGTAGCGCATACTTCCCGAAATTTTACCCAAAAACAAATATTCTCCGCCCTCGTTTAGTTTGCCTGCAAGATACTTTGCATTAAATATGGAAACACTCATAGTTGCCGTTCCGTCAAAAACCGAAAACTTGAAAATGGTCATATTCTGCCTGATTTTATGTTCGGTTATCGGAGTAATGATTTTTGCTTTTATGCACACCTTTTCGTCATAATCGCAGTCGGCAATTTTCTTTATATTTTTAAAGTCCTCGTAGGCTCTCGGATAATAACGCAAAAGGGCACCGACAGTATCGATGCCCAATTTATTCAGTATTTCGGCACGCTTTTCGCCAACGCCCTTTAAATATCTTATATTGCTTAAAATATCCAACATAATTTTATCACTCAACCGAAATGATATAATAATAAACCGGTTGATTTCCTTTTATAAATGTAATTTCAACCTTTGAGCCGAACTTTGCTTCAAGTTGTTCTCTAAGCAATTCGGCGTCCGAGTCGGAAACATCTTCACCGTAGATAACGGTTAAAAATTCGCTTTGTTTTTTAAGCATTTGCTTAACAAGTTTTACGGCAGATTTTGTAATATCTGTATCAACAAAGGAAATTTTGCCCTCAATCATATTGAGAAGTTCTCCCTTTTTGATTTTAAAACCGTCAAAATCTGAATCACGGGCGGCAAAGGTAATCTGACCGGTGGCGATTTTTTCAGCCGCTTTCTGCATATTTATCGTGTTTGTGTTTATATCGCTTTCGGGGTCAAAGTTAAGACACGCCGAAATTCCCTGCGGAATAGTCCTCGTGTGGATAACAACAACCTTTCTCGTGCTTAAAGAAATGGTCTGCTCCGCCGCCATAATTATATTTTTGTTGTTCGGCAAAACAAAAACCGTCTCGGCGGGAGTGGACTCGATTGCTCTTAAAATATCATCGGTGCTCGGATTCATTGTTTGACCGCCGCTTACAACCGTATCAACAGCAAGGTCGGTGAAAAGTTCCTTAATGCCGTCTCCTGCGGCAACCGATACAAAACCAAACGGCTTTGTTACGGCAACCGGTTTGATTTCTTCCTTTAAATCGGCACTCTTTGCAGGACGCTTTTTTGCTTCCTCGGCATCGTGTTTTGCGCGTTCGTGCTGGTCACGCATATTCTCGATTTTCAAATGGACAAGCGAGCCGAAAGTAAGTGCGGTTTCAATGGCGTTGCCCGGATGGTCGGTATGAACATGCACCTTTATTATTTCTTCGTCGTCAACCACAACAACGCAGTCGCCGATAGATTCAAGATACGCACGAAGTTCCGATGGCTCTTTTAAAACATCTTTATCTCTGTTTACGATAAATTCCGTGCAGTAGGTAAAGGTGATTTCGGCATCAAATTCTCCTGCGGCGTTCTTGTATTCCGATGTTTTGGACTGTTCGCTTTCTTCAGTGTCGGTTGAATTAGATTCGATAATAATACCGTCTTTTAAAACCGAAAACATACCCTCTAAAATGAGAACAAGCCCCTGACCGCCTGCGTCTACAACACCTGCTTTTTTAAGCTGCGGTAAAAGTTCGGGTGTGCTTTCGAGTGCTTCTCTTGCGCCGGAAAGCGCATCTTCAAAAACTTTTAAAGCATCGTTGCCGTTTTCAAAACTTTCGTTTGCTTTGTCACTTGCAATGCGGACAACCGTCAAAATAGTGCCTTCGGTCGGCTTCATAACCGCCTTATAAGCACCGTCAACACCCGCTTTGAATGCTCTTGCGATATTTTCACTTGTAAGACATTCATCGTTACCTATACCGTTTGCAAAACCCTTAAAAATAATCGAGGTTATAACACCCGAATTGCCTCTTGCACCCCTTAAAAGTGCCGAGGCGTTTTTAGCGGCTACAACACCTGCTGTTTCGCCTTCGAGTTTTGAAACTTCACGGACGGAGTTTGCAAGTGTCATCGACATATTAGTTCCCGTATCTCCGTCGGGAACGGGGAACACATTTAGTTCGTCAACCCTTTTTCTGTTATTTGAAAGATTATTTGAAGCAGAAATTATTGCATCGCGTAAAACATTTCCGCTGAACGACATAAAAATCACCATTTCTTTCCAAGACACAAAATGCGATGAAAATTCACTGAAGCAATGGTTTTCAATCGCATCTGTTTCGTTTGCCGTGCAAACAGCGGGAAACAGGCGTCCTAATATTTTCAGCGTGAAAATTCACGCCGAGACCTCTTTGATACGGTTTTTCGGAATTACTCCTTGATACCGTCAACCTTAACTATAACACGGCGGACATCAATATCGGTCGTGTTCTTAACGGTATACTTAACCTTTTCCGTAATACTGTTTGCGGTAGCGCTGATATTGATACCGTAAATTACTTCAATATGAATTTCAACATCTATAGCCTTTGAATTACCTTTTACGGATATGCCCGTATCTTCGGCGTCTTTGGAAAAAAGGCTTGCGAGTTTCTGACGGCTGTTGCTCGGAACCATTCCGACAACGCCGTAGCAGGACGTAACTTCACTGCCTATAAGCTTTGTAAGATAATTTTCCGAAATAGCCACATTGCCTAATACGGTTTCGTAAGAAATCATAAAAAGTTCCTCCTTAAAGTAACTTAAAACTTGTTATTCTGAAAGTTTGTAATTTTCGATAGAATAATATATGTCCGACTCGGACGATATAACACCCGAAACTATATTATCCTTGTAGAAAAACAAACCTTTTTTATAAAGAACGGGAATTTGAAGCATCTCGGTAAGCAGAGTTCCCGCAACATCGCTTAAAGAGTTTTTACCTTCGTAATAACCGCCCAAAACGGTGTTTATGTTTCTCTGTTCCTCGGTTTCTATGGGTTTAGGCGGCTCCGACTTTTCTGTGCCTTGCTGACCGTCTTTGCTTTCGCCCTCTTGAGAGTTATTATCCTTGTTTTCGTCTTTAACGGGCAAAAGACTTGTGCCGAAAGACATACTTCCGCCGCTTGTTACAAGCGGTGACATATCAAAATTCGGCAAAACCGAAACTTCGCCTAAATAAAGGTCAAAAGAATTTGATTTAAGACAGTTCAGAAAATCGGCATAGGAAGTTTCTATTAGTTTGATTTCAATGCCTGCCGACTTCAGCTGCGATGCAATTTGTTTTGCGGCAACATCGCGAAGACGGTTTTCCGAGTCAACAAGTAAGCGCAAAACTATGCGTTTGCCTGCACTGTTTACAAAGTAACCCTCATTATCCTTACTATTATAACCTATTTTGTTTAAATTCTCAACTGTTATTTGTGTATCGGCAACGGGTTTTGCCGACTGAACGGCTTTCACTTCTTCAATAGAGGCGTTAAAATAACCTCTTGCGGGGGTTGCGTTTCCGAAATATACATCTTTGCAAACGGCTTTGCGGTCGATTGCCGAAGAAATGGCGTATCTTAAACGGCGGTCGGAAAGTCCTGCCGAGTTTAAATTTATTCCGATATACATCATCGTATTAAGGTTTACATTTACCTTTTTACCGCTCATTCTTACTATTTTTCCGCTGTCGCTGACCGTGTAATAAAGTTCCGATGCGCCAACTTCAATATAATGTGAAAGCGAGTCATCGTCGGGAGCATTTATGAGGTTGATTTCCTTAATTTCGCCTTTGTTCCCGAAGAAATTTTCGTTTAATACGAGTTTTGCATCGTCCTTATTTAAAATGTATCTTCCTGCCCCTACGGGAGGAACTGATACACCGTCCGAATCGGTGATTTTATCACTGCCCGATTTTAAAATCGGGAAATCAAGCAGATTTTCAAAATAGGGGTCACGCCTTGTGAGCGAGAAAACAACCGTGTCCGCCGAAACGGAGGAAACACCCGACACCTCATAAAGCCGTGCCGAGTAAAAAGCATTTGCCTTTGCGGTGTTATAAGAATAAATAACATCGTTTGCCGTTACGGGCGAGCCGTCGGAAAATACCGTGCGTTTGAGCGTTACGGTGCAGTCCTTTTCGGTAAGATTTACACTGTTTGCAAGGCGCAGTGAGGGCTTGAATTCATTGTCCGCCTTTATAAGAGGCTCATATATGAGTTTGCATAAATTCCGGTTGTTTTCGGTGGCGGCAGTGTAGGGATTAAAACTGTCCGACTTAGTGTAAAGCAGGTTAATAAGACCTGCTTTTTTTGTGCCTTCTTCTGTTTTTTCGGTTTTGGTTAAAGCCGAAGAAGTATTTGAGTTTTTGCAGCCTGCAAATGATATTAAAAGTGCAAAAACCAAAAAAAACGATAAAAGTTTTTGTTTCATAAAAGTCACCGTTATACTGTAAAACTTTCGGCATAAACGCAAAGCCCCGATTTTTCGTCAATATCAAATACACAGCCTGAAACCGAAATTTCGCTTTCCGAAAAAACAAACTTGTCGCTTGTGCCGTCTTTAAGTCTTGAAATGATAATTTCCTTTTTAACGCCCAAAACCGAGTCGGCAGGACCGGTCATACCTATATCGGTTATGTAACCTGTGCCGCCTTTCAGTATTTGAATATCGGAGGTTTGGACATGGGTGTGAGTGCCGAAAACAGCGGAAACTCTGCCGTCAAGATAGAAACCCAAAGCGCGTTTTTCGCTTGTTGCTTCGGCGTGAAAGTCAACGATAATTGCGTTTGCACCGTCATCTTTTGCTTTTTTTATGAGTTCGTCCGCACAGATGAAAGGGTTTGAAGCCTTTAAGGCATCAAGATATATCTGCCCCGATAAATTTATAACGGCGAGAGAATATTTCCCCATATCAAGCAAAACATATCCGCTTCCGTATTCTGCCTTAATATTTTGAGGGCGTAAAAGAAACGGGTTTTCGTCAAGCAAAGGATGAAACTCTTTGTGCCTTAAAGTGTGGTTGCCGCCTGTTATTACATCTGCGCCGGCGGCAAATATTATTTTGGCGGATTCGGGCGTAATGCCGTTGCCCGTTGCCGAATTTTCACCGTTTACGATAACGGCATCGCATTTGTATTTTCTTTTCAAAAAAGGCAGGGAGGAGATAAGTGCATCTGCCCCTTTGGGCGAACAAACATCGCCGATGCAAAGTATACGCATAACATTTTCCTTAAAATCTCAACATATTATAACTTAAAATATAGAATACCATATTTTAACCTCAAATTCAATTATATTTTGCAGTTTGGGAAGATTAAAATTTTAAAAATCGAAAGTGAGCAAACAAGAGAAAACAAGAGAAAAAACGAGAAAACGGGAGATATTGAATTTAAAATCAATTTTTTTGAAAATTATTGTTGACAAGACTTTGTGCCTGTGATATTATAGGTAGGCTGATTAAAAATAAGATAAATTTTGGAGGTTTTGATTTATGTCAACATTTATGGCAAAACCTGCTGAAGTTCAGCGTAAATGGTATATAGTAGATGCTGCAGATAAGCCGCTTGGCAGAACTGCTGTTAAGGTTGCCGATTTACTTCGCGGTAAAGGCAAGCCGGAATTTACTCCCCATGTTGATTGCGGCGACTTTGTTGTTGTTATCAATGCTGAAAAGGCAGTGCTTACAGGTAAAAAATTAGAAGATAAGTATTATCGCCGTCATACAGGTTATATAGGCGGTCTTAAGGAAGTTAAGTATGCAACCCTTATGAAGACCCGTCCTGAACTTGCTATGGAACTTGCGGTTAAGGGTATGGTTCCCGATACAACTATCGGCAGAAAAGCCCTTACAAGACTTCATGTTTATGCAGGCGAAAATTATGCTCAGGTTGCTCAGAAGCCTGAGAAGATAGACTGAGAAGGGAGACAGATTTAAATGTTTGAAGGAAAGCCTTATTTTTACGGCACCGGCAGAAGAAAGAGTTCTGTCGCCCGTGTTCGTGTTTATAACGGAACAGGAAATGTTACAATAAACGGCAGAGATATAGATGATTATTTCGGTCTTGAAACCTTAAAGGTAATTGTCCGTCAGCCGTTAACCCTTACCGAAACCGCAGATAAGTTCGATGTAGTTTGCACCGTAACCGGCGGCGGTGTTACAGGTCAGGCAGGTGCTATAAGACACGGAATTTCCCGTGCGCTTTTGCAGTTTGATGAAGAACTTCGTCCTACCCTCAAAAAAGCAGGCCTCTTAACAAGAGACCCTCGTATGAAGGAAAGAAAGAAGTACGGTTTAAAGGGCGCCCGCCGTGCACCGCAGTTCTCAAAGAGATAATTATTTTATCAAGAAAATGGCTTGCTTACAAGGTTTTTGCTTTGTGGCAAGCCTTTTTTGTGTCCGCTTGATGCCAAAAGTCAGAAAAACATCTTAAATTTAATAAAAAGATTGACAAATATACTGTCTGATGTATAATTATTTAGGAGTGATGAGTGTGAAATCAATTTTTGAAACTTTAAGTGATTATCCAATCATTTCCGCCGTTAAGGACGATAAATTTTTGAGTGCCGTATCCTCGCCTGCAAATGTTATATTTTATTTAAGTGCAGATTTGATGACGGTTGAGGAGAAAATAGAGACGGCGCATAATGCTCAAAAACTCATATTGGTGCATTTAGATTTGGCTGACGGTATCGGCAAAGATAAAAGCGGTTTGCATTTTCTGAAAGAAAGCGGAGTAGACGGCATCATTTCAACTCGGGCAAACCTTATCCGCATTGCGAGGGAGCAAGGTCTTTTTACGGTGCAGCGCTTTTTTGCTCTTGATTCGCAGGGTGTTCAGAGTATTGACGGTATTCTTGAAAACAGTAAACCCGATATGATAGAGATAATGCCCGGTGTAGTGCCGAGAATTATTGAACGGCTTTGTAAAAAAGATAATTCGGTAATTGCAGGCGGTCTTATTGAGACAAAGACCGATGTAACCGATGCATTAAAAGCAGGGGCGTTTGCAATTTCCACCGGAAAACCGGAGTTATGGAATATATAAGAAAAAATCTAATATTTATCCGTAGAGTTTTGGAGAAACGGAAAAGAGCGAAATTTTTAAGATTTCGTTTTTTCCGTTTCTCTTTTTTTATATTAAAAGGAGTTATGTGAAATGTTTGATGTAACAATTATCGGAGCGGGAGTTGTAGGCGGAATGCTTGCAAGGGAACTTACAAAGTATCGGCTTAATGTCTGCCTGCTTGAAAAGGAAAACGATGTTGCCTGCGGTGCATCTAAGGCGAACAGCGGTATTGTCCACGGCGGATATGACCCGAAACCCGATACGCTTAAAGCAAAACTTAATACGGTGGGTGTTGAAAAACTTTTTGATACCGCAAAGGAACTTAATGTGCCTTTTAAGCGCAACGGGTCGCTTGTTTGCGCATTCGGAGAAGCCGAAGATAAAACGGTTGAGGAATTATATAAAAGAGGACTTAAAAACGGCATACCCGACTTAAAGGTTATAAGCGGAGATGAGGCACGGAAAATTGAGCCTGATTTATCGGATAAAATCACGAGTGCACTTTTGGTTAATAATGCAGGAATAATTTGTCCTTATGAACTTACCATTGCGGCGGTCGGAAATGCTATGGATAACGGTGCAGAACTTAAAACAAACTTCTGTGTTTCAAAAATCGAAAAGACAGACGGTAAATTTACCGTTACCGCAGAGGACAAAAGAACGGTTGAAACAAGATATCTTGTAAACTGTGCAGGTTGCTGTTCGGATAAAATCGCCGATATGGCAGGGGACGGTTTTTTCAAAATTATCCCGAGAGCCGGAGAATATATGTTGCTCGATAAAGCGGAGGGAAGCCGGGTATCGCACACAATATTTCAGGTGCCGAGCGCTGACGGTAAAGGCATACTTGTTTCCCCGACAGTTGACGGCAATCTTCTTACAGGACCTACCGCACAGGAAGTCTTGACACCCGAAAATAACGAAACAACGCTTGATGGGTTGGATACGGTAAAAGACCTTGCTTTAAAGAGTGTGCCGAGCGTTAATTTCCGTCAGGTGATTACAAGTTTCTGCGGTGTGCGTTCTTCCGAAAAGGACGGAGATTTTATCATTAAGGCGAGTGAAAAAATTGACGGCTTTGTAAATGTTGCGGCGATAGATTCACCGGGACTTACCTGCAGTGCCGCAATAGCCGAATATACGGTTGATATATTAAAAGAAATAGGACTAAACCTTATAAAAAATCCCGATTTCAAGGGAAATAGAGAAAATCCACATATTTTCCGCAGTATGACCGATACGGAAAAGAATGAATATATAAAAGAACACCCCGAATACGGCAGGATAATTTGCAGATGCGAGGGTGTAAGTGAGGGTGAAATAAGAGATGCAGTCCGCAGAAATCCGCCTGCGCACGATGTTGACGGTATAAAAAGACGCACCCGTTCGGGTATGGGACGCTGTCAGGGCGGCTTTTGTATGCCTTATGTAATGGAAATTTTGGCTGAAGAAAACGGTGTGCCTTTTGAGAGTGTTACAAAAAAAGGCAAGTATTCTCAAAATGTAGGGGGAAAAATTTAAGATGACAGAGCATAGCATAGTGGTTGTCGGCGGAGGCCCTGCCGGAATGGCAGCGGCGGTTGCGGCTTATGATAACGGAGAAAAAGATGTTGTAATAATTGAGCGCAGTGAGAGTTTGGGCGGAATTTTAACACAGTGTATTCATAACGGTTTCGGACTTCACAAAATCGGTAAGGAACTCACAGGCCCCGAATATGCGGACATTTACGCAAAGATGGTTGAAGAACGGGGAATAAGGGTTTTTGATACTACTATGGTAACAAATGTTTCAAAAGATAAAATTGTTACAGCCCAAAACAAAGACGGCGTTTTGAAAATAAAAGCCAAGGCAATAATTCTTGCTATGGGTTGCAGGGAACGGCCGAGGGGTGCATTAAATATTCCCGGCAGCCGTCCTGCCGGTGTTTACAGCGCAGGAACTGCACAAAAATTAGTAAACTGTATGGGATATTCGGTAGGCAAAAAGGTTGTTATTTTAGGTTCGGGCGATATAGGACTTATAATGGCAAGAAGAATGTCGCTTGAGGGTGCAAAGGTTGAGGCGGTTTGCGAGATTATGCCGTATTCGGGCGGACTTACAAGAAATATTGTGCAGTGCCTTGAAGATTTTAATATTCCGCTATATCTTTCCACCACCGTTGCCGAAATACACGGAAAAGATAGGGTAGAGGGCGTAACTATCGCAAAGGTAGACGAAAACCGCCGTGTTATCGAAAGCACAAAACGGTATATTCCCTGCGATACACTGCTTCTTTCCTGCGGACTTATCCCCGAAAACGAACTTACAAATACAGCGGGAATATCTTTAAGCAATGTTACAAGCGGTGCGCTTGTAGACCAATACCGTCAAACCGAAGCGGAGGGTATTTTTGCCTGCGGAAATGTGCTTCAGGTGCATGACCTTGTCGATTATGTATCTGACGAAGCGGAACTTGCAGGTATAGGCGCAGTTAAGTATATAAAAGGCGAACTTAAAAGTAAAAATACCGTAAAAACAACTGCCGGAAACGGCGTGCGCTATGTTCTGCCTCAAAGAGTTTCGGTAGATAAATGCGAAGATGTTTCGCTTTTCCTTCGTGTTGTAAAGCCGTTTAACAAAGTAAAATATACCGTTTCAAGCGGAGAAATAATACTTGCAACCGCCGTTCGTTTAAAAGCGGCACCCGGCGAAATGGAAAAAATCACCGTAAAGGCAGATAAATTAAAGACTTTAAACGGTGATATTACGGTTAGTTTGGAGGAAGTAAAATGAAAAGAGAATTAACCTGTATAATTTGTCCCCGCGGCTGTGCGCTTACAGTCAGCATAGACGAAAACGGCAAAGCAACCGTAACGGGTAACGGCTGTCCGAAAGGTGAAAAATACGGCATCGACGAATGCACGCAACCTACACGGACGGTAACCTCTGCCGTCAGAGTATCTAACCGTGAAAATACGATGGTAAGTGTTAAAACCACGGCACCCGTTCCGAAAGAAAACATTTTCGATGTTATGGAAAAAATACGCAATGTAACCGTCAAAGCACCCGTAAAAATCGGCGATAAGATTATTGAAAACATATTCGGAACAGATATAATTGCAACAAAGACGGTTTTGTAATATAATAAAGATAATCTTATCGGGTTTTTCGGAGGTAGCAAAAAATGGGTGATAAAAAACTGATTAAAAATGTCAAACTCTTTTTGTTTGATATGGACGGCACATTCTATTTAGGGGATAATCTTTTTGATTTTACAAAAGAGTTGCTTTCAAAAATCCGCAGTAACAACGCAAAATATCTTTTTATGACAAACAATTCTTCAAAAAGCGTTTCGGCGTATGTAAAAAAGTTAGAACGCTTGGGGATAACTGCTACCTATGATGATTTTATGACCTCATCGCAGGCGACCGTTTATTATCTTCAGAATAATCTGCCGAATGCAAGACTTTATGTCTGCGGAACAGAGTCGTTAAAGGAAGAACTGCAAAGCAACGGTTTTTGCGTAACTGAGGATATAGACAAAACCGATGCAATTATAATGGGAAACGATACCGAACTTACCTTTAAAAAACTTGATGATGTATGCCGTATACTTACTGCGCGGGATGTGCCGTATATTGCCACAAATCCCGACTATGTGTGTCCTACGGAATACGGTTTTGTGCCCGACTGCGGAAGTGTCTGCGATATGATATATAATGCCACGAAAAAGCGCCCGATAGTAATAGGTAAGCCACAAGCCCTTATGCCTCAGCTTGCTATGCAGAAATACGGGGTAAAGCCCGAACAAACCGCAGTTATAGGCGACCGCATTTACACCGATATAAAAAGCGGTATAAATGCAGGGTGCATAACGATTTTGGCGATGAGCGGAGAAACTACGAAAGAGATTTTGGATAAAAGTCCCGATAAACCCGATTTTGTTTTCGATAATGCAGGGGAAATATTGAGCCTTTTATAGAATTACCGCTTATAATTGTTTAAAAGCAAAAATGCACTTGCAGTAGGCAATCGGTTATGCTAAAATATAAAAAATGATTTTACGGAGAGTGAAATTTATGAATTTGGAAGATTATATTTTATTAAACGATGATAATGAAAAACCGCTTGATAACCCCGTTTATGACGGAGGCTGTTGCGGTATTTTGAGAAAAGTTGCGGTTGTTGGCGATAGCCTTTCGTCAGGAGAATTTCAATCTCAGGATGAAAACGGCGATTATCATTATCATGATATGTATGATTATTCCTGGGGACAGTTCCTTGCAAGACAGGCGGGCATAGAGGTGCTTAATTTTTCGCGCGGAGGAATGACCGCCAAAGAATACTGCGAAAGTTTTGCAGAAAAAAACGGATTTTGGGACAGTGAAAAAAAGTGTCAGGCATATATTGTCGCTCTCGGTGTTAATGATATTTACGGTAAGCACTTTGAAATCGGCTCAATAGACGATATTTGTGTTGAAGATTACACTAAGTGTAAGCCTACTTTTTTCGGATATTACGGTCAGATAATATTAAGACTTAAAAAAATTGCACCCAACGCAAAATTTTTCTTAATGACAATACCGAAAGAAAATTGCCGTAATAACGATGATATGTTAAACCTTTTGAATGCAATAAGAGAAATGTCGGAATTTTTTGAAAAGACTTATTTAATAGATTTATATGAGTATGCCGTCGCATATGACGATGAATTTAAAAAGAAGTTTTTTATGCACGGTCATATGGACGCGGTGGGATATGTGCTTACCGCAAAAATGGTGGCTTCGTATATTGATTACATAATTCGCCATAATCTTGATGATTTTAAAACTATCGGCTATGTAAATACCGATATTAAGGATGCAAAATACAAACTTTAATGCTTTTTGACAGAGTAAAAAACCAACCCCCGTAGTTCTTATGCTACGGGGGTTTAACTATGTTTGCTGTTTGGCGTTAACTCCAAAATCCGAGGTTTTCCTTTGGTTTTGAAATTACGGTAATCGGTTTTTTATTAAATATTTCGAGGGCATTTTTTGCAAAATCGTCGCAGGTTAATTCACGGGGGCGTATGATGTTGTTCGGAATCTGAAAATCAACTTCATAAAGCCAAGGTCCGCTGTAACCTGCGTTTTTAAGCACCGACAATAAACTTTGCCAATCAATTTTTCCTTCGCCGGGGAGCCAGTGGCGTTCATTTATAAAGTCAAAGTCAGAAATGTGGACAGATTTAATTTTATCGCCTGTGTTTTTAATGAAATCTGCAATATCCTCAAACAGTAAATGATTTGTGTCAAAGCATACACCTAAACGGGGACGGACGGAAATAAGTTCCGCAATTTCTTTACTGCAATTACCAAGGCATGTTCTCGGCAGGTTTTCAATAAGTATCAGCGCATCGTATTTTTCGGCAAAATCAGCAAGTTCGGCAACGCTCTTTTTGGCAGAAGCCATTTTTTCGGGACGGATTGCGTCCTCGATAGGCTCGTTGCTCGGATGCAGAATAAAGCGCTTGATACCGAGATTTGCAAACTTTTCGATAATTTTTTTGCATAAAGAAACGGTGCTTTCTCTTACACTTTCGTCAGGCGAAGATACATCAACGCTTTCAAAGGGTAAAAACGGCAGATGAAAAGACCATATTGTAATGTCTGATTTTCTTGCCGTTTCTATAAATGAAGGATAATCAAAATCAAATATCATATCGTTACTGCAGGATAATTCAAGAGCGGTAATGCCGTTTTCCCTGCATTGCTTTATGAATTCGGGATTAAGTTCCTTTTTTCCGCAGGTTGAAAGACCTATTTCAAACATAAATACCGTTTCCTTTGCTTATATATTCAAATTTCTTCTGTAACTGGTAGGTGAAACGCCGTATTTTTCCTTGAAAGAAGCACAGAAAAAAGCAACATTGGGCAAACCTGCCATTTGAGCAATTTGATTGATGTTTTTCATTGCATAGTTTTCGTTTTCAAGAAACTCTTTTGCTTTGCTCAGGCGTAAATTTTTAACATATTTTGTGAAATTTACACCTTTGCATTCCTTAAATATCTTGCTGACATATGTGGGGGAAAGAAATACTTTTTTTGCGATTATATCAAGCGATAAGTTGTTCTCATATTCACTGTCGATGATGTTGCAGATTCTTTCGACAATATGTTCCTTGTTATCGCTTTTTGAACTGTTTTTATTGTTTGAAAGGCAAATATCAACAACCAATCTTTCAAGTTGCAAACGGTTGGTGTATTCAAGTATCAACGCCATATTTTCGTTTAAAACATCTTCGCCTACGGCAGAATTAAGCATTTCCATAATAAAGAAGTGCATATGCGAACGCAAAAGACTGCCTTGCTGTAATTTTTCAAAGAACTTGTCAACCAAAAGTTCAATGTTTGAACCGTTGTCATTTCTGATTTGTTTGCCTATGTCCCTTGAGATGTTTATAGATTCGTTGTAGGCGTTGAAGAGATACAGACTGTTATCGTAATAAACTATATCAACATTTGCTTTGCTTATTCTGAGCTGAGTTGCCTGCCAGTTCATACCGGCGTAGGTCATACAGGCATTTTCCAACGAATTGATACTTCCCGAAAACAGAACAATACAATCCATACCCGATTGACGAAGCTGTCTTAAAATTCTTCGTGCCATGGCATAGATTTTATCGTAGTGGTCGTTGAGCAAAGCATAAATATTGATTCCGTTTGAAAAATAAACGGAATTTTTAAGTAATGAATCTTTTGAAATCAAGTCTTGAAGCGAGGGCGCAATATCATATCCGTTTAACGGGAAAAACGCAACCAATGATTTGTTCATATATACTTCTTCGCCAACGGTATTGTCCATTGAGCAGGAAGCGAACAAACGCACTAATTCTAAACTTCTTTGGCTGTTAATCAATTTATTCACCCTTTTTAAAAGTATTTTTAATAAAAAACGGTAATCTGTTCAGCGGAACTTCAATATTTGCGGTGCAAGGACCTATGTATTCCGTTCCCTGTTCGTCGGTCCAGGTTCCTGAAGGTATTTGAACTGTCCTCTCGTAAACTCCGCTTTCGAGCATCGGGGCAACAAGAATACTGTCACCGACCATAAATTGATTTTTTATCATTTGATACCCGAATCCCGGAAATTCGTATTCCATACATCTGATAATGGGTTCTCCGGTTTTTGCCGCATTTTTAACCTGTTCATAAATATAATCGGAATACTCGGTGTGTAATTCACTTAAATTATAAACAATATCCTTTTGGTCATTGTTAAGAGCCCACCAAGGCAATTTTGAAAATTGCATCATGGGGAAGAAAGCGGAACATTGTGCCATTCTTATATACAGTTCGTTGTCAAACTTAAAGTCGCGGTCGATAAAAGACACAAAATCTCCGCCGCCAATCATATCGGGACAAATATACGGATAACCGAGAAGACCTTGAACAACTCCGCCCGGTATAAGTTCAGCCAAACCGTTAGCACCCCAAGTGTGCAGTTTGTCCCTTAACCTTTCAACAATGCACTTTCCGCCGCAATTATAGGTGTCTTTAAATTCGTGAAAACTGTATTTTCTGCCAAAATCATTCCAGGCAATGTTTCTTTCGGCTGCGGTGGCGCTTTTGGATATTTCACCGTTACAGCATTGAGCGTAACTGTCAATATTTCCGCCGTCAAATTTAAAACCGTCGATTTTGTATTGCCTTACCAATTCATTTAACTGTTCGCCGAGAAAATCACGGTCGCACTTTTTGGTCATATCCAAAGCGAAACTGTAACCGTTCCACCAGTGAAACAAAGCAGGTTTTCCGTTCTCCAAACGCACAAGATGCTCGTTTTCGGTATCCGCCTGCAATTCCCTGAAACTTTTGCTGTCGGGCGAAACAAAAGGAACAACCCATAACATAACTTTAAAGCCGAGTCGGTGCAATTCGTCAATCATCGCAACGGGATTTGCAAATTTACCCGTATGGAAAGTCCAATTGCCGTATGCTTCGTGCCAACCCTCGTCAATAATCAGCACACCCGGTTTAAATCCTTTGTTGATAATATCCTGGGCATACCTTAAAATATCCTCCTGATTTTGCTTATACATAAGTTCAATCCAGGTGTTATACTGCGGTGTAACAAAAAAATCTTTCGGAGGAACTTTGTTTTCAAACGGGAAATGCTTTGCCATTGCGTTGAGGTAAGCCTCCCTTAAAGTCGAGCCGTCACTGTTTATTTCGAGATTATCTGCGCTGAAATCAAAAATTCCGTCTTTTGCCGTAACCATAAACGGAGTATCAGACCAAATGTATCTTCCTTTGTCGGATAAGAAAAGCGGTGCGGTTTGATTTGACCCTTTTGCTCTGTATGTTTCTTTACCCGTAATATCAAACTGAACAAACGAATCTTTGGTGATGGGCATATCATAAGCCTCGGTTACAACAGCGCCCCACCAACATTCGTTTTCTAAAAACGGCACCTTCATACCATCACTCCTTTTCCTACTCCCATTATACATAAATAACCATTATTTGCAACACAAAAATTAAAGAGCATAAGATTTGGATAATATGACAAAATTCGGATATAATTTTCCTTATTTAATCAGCAAAGGCGGAGTAAAAATCAAAAGGGTTTAATATTAAGTTGTCAATTTTTTGTTATTTTATTAAATTTTTAAACAAATTGCCCAAAAATGTTGAAATTGTGATAAATTTATTGTAAAATTGCCATATAAATAATGTGGTGTTTTGATGGGTTTTGTTGCCAATTTTTGACTTAAAAGTCAAAAACCCAACATTAAACGGCATAAAAGGAAAACAGCGTAAAATATTTCGTTTTTGTTCTTAAAACAGACCTTAAGCAGTGTGTATTTTTAAAGGAGATTCAGTATGAAAAGAATTATATCGGTTGTTTTAATTCTTGCTTTGATTACCGTTTCTTTTTCCGCCTGCAAGAAAAAATCTTCTAAATACACATTGAAGAAAATCAAAGATTCGGAGTTTTCCGAAAGCGAAAAATCTGAGAAAGACGGCTTGGCGGATATGAATGACGGCTCGGGCAATTCAAAATCAAAGAGTAAAAGCGGTTCGGACTCAAAAAGCGGTAAATCCGACTCAAAAGGCAGTCAGTCTGATAATAATTCTTCCGACGGTAAATCGGAGCAGTATCAGTTGCCCGATTATAATCTTGATACCGACTATACGCAGGACTATGCCGAGGATAAAAGAAACATTAAAATTAAAAGTTTTGCAACTGCAAATGAATTTAATGATTATGTAGCCGGTTTAATTAAGGCAGGATATAAAAAATACGATGAAAACAAAATAGGAAGCAACCTGTTTGCAACGCTTACGAATAAGAATACCTTTATTTCCGTATCGTATATGGCAGGCAATAAAAAACTCAGAATAATATCAGAGCCGCTCGGAGACCTTTACCCGAGAAAATCAGATAATAAATACACATCTAAAGGAATTAAGAGTTTGTTTACGGGAGTAAAGAACGAAAACAAACCTATCTATTCCGGTATGGGATTTATTTTCCGGCTTGATGACGGCAGTTTCATTATTATTGACGGCGGCGGCGGAGACAAAAACCATATAGATTCAAATAAGTTTTTGAATATTCTTAATGAGCAAAAGCCGAAGGGAAGCGGTAAACCCGTTATAGCCGCATGGATATTTACCCATTGCCATGATGACCATATCGGCGTTTTCAATGCCTTTTCAAAAGATTTCCACGATGAAGTGGTAATCGAAAAGTTCTATTATAACTTCCCGCCGGAGACGAGCATTTTGTCCGGTGCGAAATTTATGTTTAATGATGACTACTATTCTTATAATGTGTTCAACGACTGTATAAAAGATTATTACTCAAAATCGAAAGTTATAAGACCGCACGCGGGCGAGAAGTATTATATAAGAAACTGCGTTATCGAAATGCTTTTCTCGTATGAAGACTTGCTGCCGGCTTCAATTCAGAACGGCGGAATAAGAGATTTCAATGAAACCTCGCTGATGTTCAAAATGAATATAGGCGGTCAAAGCATAATGATTACCGGTGATTCGTCTGCAATGGGAATGAACTTTGCCACCGTAAATTACGGCAGTTATTTAAAGAGTGATATATTGCAGATGGCGCATCACGGTCAAAACGGCACAATTCCGTTCTATTCTGCGGTTAACCCGACCTATGCGCTTATTCCGATTTCACATGTAGATACCAACCGTGTCACTTTTAACGATGCAAATAAATGGCTTGTAAACAGTAAAAATCTTCGGCAGTTTATTGTTTTTTGGGGACAGAATGTTACAATACCGATTCCGTATAATCCCTCTGATTCGGATATTACCGATAGAGTTCCCAACGCAAGAACTGTGTATAAGACGGTAGTGTCATAATATATATTATAATATATTATATAATTTATATATACATATATTTCAGTTAACGAAAACTTTTGGGAGGTCGAATCGGTTAATATGATAAATAAGTACCGATTAAAAAGGAAAATACCGGATGTAACATTCGGCATTGTCCGATATCTGATTTTAATAGGTTTTGCGTATGTGTTGGTTTACCCGTTTTTGTTTATCATAGTCAACGCACTTAAAACCTCCGGAGATTGGCTTGACCCGACAGTCCAGTGGGTTCCGAAACATTTTTCGGTATATAATATCAAACTTGTTATGAGAAAAGAAATGCTTAATTGCTCGGTATCGTTTTTCAGCACATTGAAAAATCAGATTGTAGCGGCGTTATTTGCGTTCTTTTCGTGTGCGATAATTGCATACGGTCTTGCAAGGTTTGATTTTAAGGGAAAGAAATTCCTTTGCGGAGTAATGATTCTTTTAATACTTATTCCCGACCCAATGCTTATGATAGCAAGATACAGCAATTTGCGCCATTTGGATTTTATGGGAATTTTGGGACTTATAGGTAAAATATTCGGAAAGGATATAAGACCGAATATAGTCGATACGCCGCTTGCATTCTGGCTGCCGTCGATTTTCGGAACAGGTCTTAAAAACGGATTGTATATCTACATATTTATGCAGTTCTTTAAAGGTTTGCCGAAAGAACTCGAAGAAGCGGCTTGGATAGACGGTGCAGGGCCTTGGAAAACCTTTTTCAAGATAGTAATGCCGTCGTCGGGCTCGGCTTCGGTAACGGTTTTGGTGTTCTCGGTAGTTTGGTATTATAACGATTTTTATCAGGCACAGATGTATTTATCGTCGAAATACCCCATAAGTGTTCAGTTGGCAACTTTAAGTTCAAAACTTACAACACTGGCGGCGCAGGGAATAAAGTTTTCCGACGGTGCTATTATACTTGCCGGTTCATTTATAACAATTTTGCCGTTGCTTATTTACTTTTTGGCAATGCAAAAGAAATTCGTCCAAAGTATTGCTACCTGCGGTATCGTAGGATAGCGGTATTAAATAAATAGGAGAGGTTAATATGAAAATCAATTTCAAACGCATTTTATCCCTTTTGCTTGTTTTGGCAGTTATTGCCGTTTCATTTGCGGGATGCAAAAAGGATAAAACAAAACTCAAAAACGCAGACGATATGACCTTTGAAATCGAGTCAGATGATGATTCCGCAGAGGGCGGCGCAGAGGGCGGCTCAGAAGCGGGTAAAGGCGGAAAAGGCGGTTCAAAGGGCTCCGGCTCGAAAGGCTCGTCAAAGTCTTTGGACTCACTTTCGTGGAAAGAACTTTTGGCGCAGATGCCGAGTAATCTCCGCGGAACAACCTTAAAGGTTGCGTCCTGGAACCCGGTAAAAGATGTTACCGGCGCACAAAAGGTTATTGATACCTTTACAAAGGTAACCGGTATCAAGGTCAAGTGGGAGCAAATCAACTATGACCAGTATGACCAGCAGATAGCCGCATATATCAATTCAGGCAACTCGCCCGATGTATTCCGTTATCAGCATTCGTCACCTGCAAGAATGTCAATGGCGCAGGATTTAAAAACTGCAACCGGTCAGGACTTTTCGGGTGCTATATGGGATAAGTCCACAAAGGATATATTCACCATAAACGGTAAGACCTACGGTATAAACCTTGCAAACACATTCAATATGCAGCCGATGGTTGTTCATTACAGTGCTTCGACCATAGCGTCAAACAATATGGAAGACCCGTATGAACTTTGGAAAAAAGGTCAGTGGACATATACAAAATTCAAGCAGATGGCTGCCGATTTCAGACAAAAAACCGGCAACGGCGGTTGGATGACATCATACCGTGTTGATATTTTCTCAATGACCGGTATACAGCTTATCACATTTGACGGCAAGAAATTTGTAAATAATGCAAAGAATCCGGCAATACTTTTGGCATTGCAGGAAGCATGCAATAACTATCAAAAAGAGATATGCACATCTACGATGCGTGAGCATAAATATCTTGAAAACGGAACATACGCATTGTTCACGGACAATATGATTTGTTCAAGAAGAACGGACTTCCACTATTCAACCCTGAAAGCCAACGGCGACCTTCGCTGTGTTCCGCTTCCTCAGCAGGAGGGCAAGGAGTTCGTTCAGCCGATGCACGAATCTGAGGCATACGGAATTCCAAAGGGCGCAAAGAATGCCGCAGCGGTTTACTATTATCTCCGTTATTATCTTAATGCCGATAACTACGATGCAGAAACATTCTTTGTAAATGACCAGGCATTAGAAGTTTATAAGTGGTGCATATCGCAAAAGAATAAGTTCCACTATTATGATGTTTATAAAGACCTTCCGGACTTTGTAAAAGAAGGCTCAGCCGCTCAGGCAAAGACCAAGCTTGATGAAGTAAGCAATCTTATTGATGCAGATGTTAAAGAATGGAATAAAGTAATTTCCACATTCTAAGACATATATTATCCCTGTTGGCAAATATGAAACCTTTGTATTCCGCAAAAAAGGCTGATATTTGCCAACCTCCCAAGCTGAATAATTTGTTAAAAAGCCGGATATTTTATGCCAAGTGAAAAAAATTCGGTTTTAAAAAAAGGAGGGCGATTAAAATCAAAAATTTATCCCCCGGCGTAGGCAGTGCGGTTAAAAAGACCGGCGTGCCTATAAAAGAAAACTTAGAAAAGGAGAAATACTAAGTGAAAAACACAAAAAAATTATTAGCGATTTTAATTTCATTTGCAATAGCGTTCACTTGCTTTGTATGTGTTCCGTTCACTGCATTGGCAGAAACGGTAACCGTAAACTCAGCAAGCGAATTAAAAGATGCTTTGTCAAACGATAATGTTTCCGAGATTGTAATCGGTAGTCCTATTGTTTCAACTGAAAAATTTAGTATTACGCGTTCTGTTACACTTGAAGGTGGGGATATAGCAAGCAATGCTTACCATCTTGATGGCGGTAAATTAGAAATCAGCGGTGAGCATACGGTTAATCTTATCAATGTTAAGATTTGGAGAAACGGTGATACTGTAAGACTTGACAGTCGTTCTACAGTTACCATTTCCGGTGGTGAGATTAAGTGCACAAACACCTCAGAGAGCGAGGGTGCTTTGTATGCCGCAGGAGGCTTTTCCGGAACTGTTACTGTAACGGGTGGCACTCATATTCATGGTAATACATGGGCAGTTTATAATGGTGATGGTTGCACCGGAACATTTAATCTTATTGATTGCACCATTTCAAATGATGGTAGCGGTAACAAAAACCTTATGCGTCAAAATGGTCCTTGCACCTATAATCTTGGCGATAATGACCCCAACCATCACGCAACTTTTACTACAACTGGTGGTAGAATTTTGAAAACGGGTCAAGGCGGTGCTAAACTGAATATTTATAGCGGCGCAGAAATCAATCATTATAGTTCATCCGGAACGGATTATTGTTTTGATATTGTTAATGATGATGTTACCATTAAAATCTATGGCGGCGAATTCAATATATACGGACTTTTTATGAACTTGAATAGCAAAGGAGATAATGCAACCGTTGAAAACGGTGAATTTAATTTAAATAAGTCCGGATTTAGAATTAATGACGATAATGCTTCATTAACAATAAACGGCGGAACATTTGATTCTAAAGGTGAAGATGGTTTTCTTTTGACTACTCCCGGTTATAATAGTCCCGTAACAATAAACGGCGGAACATTTACTGCTTCGTATGCTTTATTTACTATAAAAGGTAGTGCTGATAGAAGCGTTACTATTAACGGTGGTTCATTTACAGCCGGAACTGATATGTTCGTATTTAATAATTCAAATGCGAAGTATAAGTTTAATAATGTAAATATTACATCTTCAACCGGTAACATTTTTAACCTTGGTGACAATGTAAGAGTTGATTTGGATAATTGCCAAATTACAGCTACCTCACCTGCTATGGTTGCAACCGGCAGTGATTCATCTGCGATTTATGCCGTTAACGGTTCAAATGTTACAGGTGATTCCACCGGTACTACTATTTCAGTTACAAAACCGATTCTTTATAAAATCGGTGACGATGAGTATGCAGAACTTTCCGATGCTTTAAATAATGTTACGGAAAACGGAACTATAACTCTTAATGATAATATTTCCGGCGGTATAACACTTGATGCTGATAAAACATTTACTTTAGCAGGAAACGGTAAATCAATTTCCGGCGCTGTAACTGTAAGTGCGGGCAATGTTACATTAAGCGGTGTTACTGCTTCTGCCGTTAAGGTTAACGGTTCTTCAAATGTAACTATCAGCGGCGGCGCAATCGGCGGCGGTGATGCAACAGCTCTTGAACTTTTAGCTAATTTCAGCGGAACTGTTAATGTTGTCGGCAAAGCTCAAATATCAAGTAACAGTGTAGTAATCAAAATGTATTCTGCTACCGGCAGTGTATTAAATCTTAAAGATTGCTCTGTTGCAAGAACGGGCAGCGGCACAGTTAATGCTATAGAGCAAAGCAATGACACCACCATCAATATCGGTGACGGTGAAGAAGGCCATGAGGTTACATTTACAAATGCAGACGGTATGATGTGGATTGCTGCATCAGAAAATGTTAAGCTTAACATTAATGACGGCGCTGTATTTACCAATACAAAGAATAACTACTGTTTCGATGTAAATAAAAATTATGTAACCGTTAATTTTAATGGCGGTGAGTTTAACTTTGCCGGCTTAATTATGCGTATCAATCAATCATATGATAATATTACGGTTAATGGCGGCACATTTAACTGCACAGGCACAAATCCTGCGTTCAATATGAACGACAGTGATTCATATCTCACAATCAATGACGGCACATTTAACTCGGAGACAACTTCTCATATTATCGAAAAGAATAACGGTGCAGTAACAATTAACGGCGGCACATTCACAAATACTGCCGGCTCAATAATCAAGAGCATTAGCGGTAAAGGTAACGGTGAATTAAAAATTACCGACGGTGAATTTACTGCAAATAAATCTGTAGCACTTATCGAATCAACTATTACTGCAAATATCAGCGGCGGTGAATTTACTACAACCGGTAATGCTACAGAAAGTGTTATTAATATTACCGGCGGTGCTACTGTAAATGTAAGCGGCGGCGAGTTCATTCATTCAAATGACGGTCCTGCTATTTGCACAAAATCTACTGCAAACAATGCAAAGGTTTATGTTACGGGCGGCACATTTACAACCAAAAATCCGTTTGAATTTAACAGCGGTGCTGAGTTGAAATTCGACGGCGTAACAATTTCTCAAGAAGAAGGTATAATCCTTACACTCGGTCCCGGTGTTCTCGTAACATTGGATAACGGTTGTCTGTTTGAAATTACTAATGGGTATCCGTATTCAGATTATATCGCTATCGGCGATGAAAGCGCACCGGCAACACTCGTTTATAAAAACGGTTCTTCATTAGGTAAAAATTGGGAAGATTATATTGAGGATGTTAATGTTCAAAACAATAATCCTAAATTCTTCGAAATCGACGGAACTGAGTATGAAACTATTGCCGAGGCATTAAGCGCTGTTCAAAACGGTGAGACAATCGAACTTTGCAGAGCTTTTACAAGCGATATCACACTTGATGCGGATAAGACCTATACATTCACTACCGGCGATTATTCGCTCAGCAGTAAAATTACGGTAACTGCCGGCACGGTTACTTTAAAAGATGCAGAAGCAAGCGGTGTTGAAGTAGGCGGAAATGCCACTGTTATCGTTGACGGCGGTATATATAATGCAGGCGAAGGTAATGCTATCGAGATTTTGGGCGACTTTACCGGAACTTTCACCGCAAACGGCGGTGCAGAGTTTAATGCAACAAGCGGTCTTGCTTATTATGAAAATTCCGGCAGTGAAGGTCAGGTAAACTTCAATAACTGCTCTTTGACCGTTGGAAGCGGAGACCTTTCAAGCCTTAACGGTAAGAATATTATCAGCCTCGGTAAGCCGGACGGAAACGGTATTGTTACAATAACCGACCCGGGCGATGTGTTCTGGTTTGCTGAAAATTGCGAAACCAAAATTAACACTTATGACGGTGTTACAATTACAGGCGGAACGCCATTCAAATTCCACGCTAACGCCAAAAACAATGTTCTTAACATTTACGGCGGTAAATTTATTTCCGGCTCAAGCAAAAATATGATTGTTATCCGTAACAATGCTGAGATTAATATTACAGGCGGTCAATTTGACCTTAAAAATATCAGCGCAGAGGATATCGGAACTGCAGTATTCTCCTTTGAAAATACCGCTAAAGATGTTAAGTTTAGTATTAAGGATCAAAGCTTTACCCGTGATAACAAAGGTGAAATCGTTTATTCTAAGGCGCAGAGCGGAACATTCACATTTGAAAACTGTAACTTCACTCAAAACGGAATAGCATCTGTTGTTCGCATATTGGATATAAGCGCAGGCAGCGAAAATGCCGTTAATATCACAAACTGTAACTTCTACTCCTTTAATAACAGTGCTGTTGAGTTTACAACAACCAATAGTAAAACTTTAACTGTTAACATTTTGGGTGAAAGCAATACTAAATTCACTTCAAAAATCACAAGCAGTGCTGTTAAAAAGGATAACGGCGTTACAATTAACGATGCAAATAATAAGTTAGTTCAAAAATTTGTTGATTTTGAAGGCGCAAAGATATTCAGAATGGCAGGTAAGTTCCAAGAGTATTGGCCTGGCATTGAAAGAACAATCGGCGGTCTTGCACCGAATACAACCTATACATTCTCATTCAATTACAGAGCAACCGGTGCCATAACTCTTTGGGAAGTGTTTAAATTAAACGGTGTAGAAAAAGAACCTACATCTGATACCGGCACAACCATTACCTATACATTTACAACAGATGGTACCGAAAGCAGTAATATATACATCTGTTTCGGACGCAAAGAAAATCCATCAATAGGTCGAAACACAACTCTCTATCTTGCGGATTTCTCCTTGAAAGCATCAGGTTCTTCCGATAACCTTATTGAAAACGGAGATTTCAGCAACTGCATGGAAGGTTGGAAACTTCTTAACCATGTAGGTACAGCTGCTAATTCTTCTGACTTCATTCCTTATATTGAAGATTTCTTCGATGATTCTGCTCTTGAAGAATTTTCTCTTAATACCGCTATTAAACTTATCGGCGGTGACAGACACGAAGTTCAGTTCAAGGTATATCTTGAAGCAAATACAAGCTATACATTCAGTTATTATTACCGTGCATACGGCGATACGCCTCTCTTTGGAATTCAGGGCGACGGAGTTACAATAAGTAATGAAGTTGTTGACAGCAGTATGTTCAAGAAGACCTATACTGTAACAAATACCGACACTCAAGATAAATTTGTAAGATTCTACTTCCGCGGCGGCGCAGGTTCTATAGATAACATTATATACTTATCCGGTCTTTCACTTAAAAAGAACGGAACAGCAGGCGCTAACCTTATTGCCGACCTCAACTCTGTATTCGGTCTTACCGATTCTCTCCGTCTAAACCAGAATGACAGCACCGCAATGATAAATATTGTAGGTCACGGTTGGTTAGGTAACTTCAAGAGTGATTCTGATACTCCGGCCGATGTAAATACCGGCTCCAGCAGGTATACAAGCGTTATCAGTGTTCCCGAAAACTTCTTTGTCCGTCTTGGTGACGCTGATGTTCTTGAAGCGTTGATTAGTTATCTCCTCGGCGAAACAGACGATGGAATCAATCCTTATTTTGATGCTACAAGAGACGGCGCTATCAACATTATCGACCTTGTAAGACTTAAGAAGCAGATGGCAGGTGCTTTCGGTGCCGATGTAATAGAAAACGCACTCAAGTCTGAAATTATGAATGCTGCCAATACTCAGCCTACCGGCACAGTTTACTATGTATCAAACAGCGGTAGCAGCGGCAACAGCGGAACTTCAACTTCATCTACTCTTGATACTATTGCTAACGCAAACAAAAAGGCAAAAGCAGGCGATACAATTCTTCTTAAGCGCGGCGATACATGGCGTGTTTCAGCCGGCACAGATGCAAGCATCACATTTAAAGCTGGTGTAACCTACGGTGCTTACGGCACGGGTGCTAAGCCCGAAATCTTAGGTTCTTCTAAGAACTGGGCAAATACCACCTGGAAAGACGAAGGCAACAATATCTGGTCTGTAAACTTCAGGGACAACGGATATGGCGGCAGTGGCAATTTACATACCACAAACACACCGGGTAACATCTACTTCATTAAGAACAATGAGATTACTATCGGCGTAGGAATTAAAGATTCTGCATATCTTACTGAATCTACTAAACTTTCTGCACCCGGCGATTTTGCCTGCAAGCGCGGAGTAGATTTCAGAGATAACAGCAGCAAGGTTTACATTTATTGCGAAGGCAATCCGTCAACCGTTTATGACCGCATTGAAATTGCCGAGTCAAGAACAGCAGTAGAGCTTAACAGCAATGTAACAGTTGATAATATCGCTGTTAAATTTGCAGGTGCACACGGCTTGGCAGGTAATAATCTTCAGAATGTTAAGATTACCAACTGCGAAATCGGTTATATCGGCGGCGCTTGGAACAGCGACGCTGCTATGGGTAACGGTATTCAGTTCGGTCAGGGCGGCTCAAATCTTGAAGCTTCCCATAACTACATTTATCAGTGCTACGATGCCGGTGTTACCTATCAGAAGTGGGAAGGCTCAGGCGAATTTAAGAATATTAAGTTCACCGATAACCTCTTGACCAACAACTTCGATAATATCGAAATCTGGTCAAGCGACAACGGCTTGATGCAAAATATCACCATTGAAGGCAATGTTCTTAAGGATGCAGGTTACTGCTGGTCTTGGGAACAGAGATTCAATACCGGTAATGTTAAGATTTATGCTACCAACATTTACGGCGGCAAAAATTCTTACAATACCAATTCCGGCAACAGCCTTACTATCAAAGACAATATATTTGATAATACAAGAGCAAATCATGTTTGCTGGTATTGGGATAACACGCATCCTGCAACCTATGAGTATCTTACCGTAAGCGGCAACTCCTTCTATCAGAAGAAGGGCTCCTTCGATGATTACTCAATGCAGTATGGTAGTTACGGTCTCCAATACGCATCATCTCAAGAAAGTCTTGAATACACAGTAAAGAAATTCGATCCTAATCCGAAGTTCATTTGCTGGGTTGAAACAGACTGATTAAATTCATTTTTGCACAATGGGAATGCATTGCGTTTCCATTGTGCAATGTTCGTTAAATATTTTACGGTTAAAATAACCGCCCGAATAAAAAAGCAGTTCAGACGGTCATTTTAGTTATAAAGTAAACACACCCGGAGGGTTTATATATGAAAAAAACTTTATCACGCATTATGGCAGTATTTTTGGCAATTTCAATAGTTATGACTATCTTTTGCACGGTATATGCAAGTGCAGAGGGTGAAACCGAAAGCGCCGTTTTGCCGGAGGTTAAATCTGTTGACGATGATAAAAGTCAGACGGCATATGATGCGTATATTTCTTCTTTTAACGCATCAAAGGCTGTTGAAAATATCGAAACGGATACCGATATTAAGGTTACAAAAAATTCTTCGAGTTTTTCCGTTTCTGTCAATGAGGACGGACTTTACACGCTCGGCTTTTCCTATCTCGCAACCGATGATTCCAACAGTAAACTCATATTTTCACTGAAACTTGACGGTGTTTCACCGTTTGATGAAGCAAAAAAGTTAACTCTTAACCGAATTTTTGAAAATGACGGTAAAACCCGTAAGGACGGTTTGGGTAATGAGTTTGCTCCGGCACAGGTAATTTCAAAATCGTATTTCTTTGATACTTTAAACGATATTACCGGTTGGACAAATAATCCCTATCTTTTTTATCTCACAAAGGGCGAACACACCTTTGAACTTACCGGACTTTACGGTGAATTTAAGATAGAAAAGGTTGTTTTGGGCGGTGACTACATCGCAGAAGATTATAAAGTCCCCGATAAGAATTTATATAACGGAAATCCTGTTGTAATCGAGGGCGAAGACGCCGTTCTTAAAACTAACTACTGGTTAGCGGGTAAAAGCGACAATTCCACAGCGGTCATAACGCCTAACAGTGCTTTTAATACTCTGGTTAACTATATCGGAGGCGGTAACTGGTCTTCAAACGGCGATACTTTGGTTTGGAATACTCCTGAAATGAAAGCAGGATATTATAATATTGCCTTTATGTATCGTCAAAGTTCAATTATCGGTGCCAAGGTTTACAGAGAATTAAAGGTTGACGGTGTTTCCCCGTTTAAGCAGGCGCAGGAGGTAGGCTTCGGTTATACATATAATTGGAAAGAAAATATCTTTTCCGACAGCAACGAAAATCCCTATTACATTTATTTGTCGGAAGGTAAACATACTATTTCTCTTACCGTTGTTCCCGGAGAAATCGAAAATGTCCGCAATACACTAAAACAGGCTGTGTCGGATGTCGGCAGTCTTTATATTGACATTACAACGATAACGGGAGAAACGGTTGACACCTACCGTGATTACGACCTTTTCAGCCAAATTTCCGATATGGGCGAAAGGTTAAAGACAATTCGTAAAGAACTGCTTAACTGCAGTGATGAACTGAAAAAAATCACAGGTGAAAAGAGCGGCTCTTATATTTCGATTATCGACAATATGCGTCAGGTAGTTGAACTTATGCTCGATAACCGTTATTCCGCACACCGCTATAAATCAAACTACTATTCAAAATACACCTCGCTTGCTTCGGTGCTTAATGAAATGTCATCTATGCCGCTCGATATAGATAAAATTTCTCTTTTTGCAAAAGACACAAAACCCTTTGAAAAAGCAGGAATTATTAAAAAAACCGTTTATTCGGTTGAGCGTTTTTTAACATCCTTTGTAAGCGATTACAATAACATTTCAAGCAACTCGGAAAACTCCGATTCAATCACGATTTGGGTTGATTGGGGCAGAGATCAGGCACAGGTATTAAACTCACTTATTCAAACATCATTTACCTCAAAAACCAAAGTAGCGGTAAATGTTCAGCTTGTAAATGCTTCGGTTGTTCAGGCAGTTCTTTCGGGTAAGGGACCGGACTGTCTCCTCCAACATTCGAGAAGCGAGCCGGTAAATCTTGCTATGCGCGGCGTTCTCTACGATATGACAAAGTTTAAAGATTTACCCGATGTTCTTAAAAATTTCGGCGAAGAAGCCGCAAAGCCTTACTACTATAAAGGCGGTTTATACGGTCTTCCCGATACGCAGTCTTTTTATCTGATGTATTACAGAAAAGACATTTTAGACGAGATGAATTTAAAAGTTCCGCAAACTTGGGACGAGTTCCGCGAAACAGTTAATCTTCTTGAAATTCATAATTTGACCGCTTGGCTTCCCAATAATACCGCAACAAGTGTAGGTCAGGCGAATGCCGGAATAGGCAGTATAAATATTTTCCCGTCTTTGATGCTGCAAAACAATGTTGATATTTATAAATCTGACGGCAGAAGCACGAATCTTTCTTCGCCCGAAGCCGCTACGGTTTTCAATGAGTGGACTGCTTACTATACGAAGTTAAGATTACCGCGGACAATGGACTTTTATAACCGTTTCAGGACCGGCTCGTGTCCGCTCGGTATTTCAACCCACACAATGTATACAACCCTTAAAGCAGCGGCTCCCGAAATCGACGGTAAATGGTCGGTTGCTTTGATTCCCGGAACAGTTCAGAAAGACGGAACGGTTTGCCATACTTCTTCGGGCGGCGGAACGGCGTGCTCGATTATGAAAAACACATCAAATCCCGAAGCGGCATGGAAATTTATCAAATGGTGGATTTCAGCCGAAACACAGCTTTCTTTCTCAAACGAAATCGAAACGATTTTAGGCCCTACCGGCCGTGTTTCGGTTTCAAACAAGGAGGCATTTGCTTCGCTTGAATGGGATATTGATATGAAAGATACGATAGTGGAAGCCTTTAATGAAATAAGGGAAGTTCCGGAATATCCGGGAAGCTATTATGTGTCGCGTTCCGTATATCAAAGTTATTGGAACATTGTCGAAAACAGTCAAAGTCCTAAAGAAACACTTCTTAAATACAGCGAGGAAGCTAATTTGGAAATAGAACGCAAATGGCTTCAGTATGAAAACAGATAGTTAAATTTTGATGAAAATTGGTGAACTTATGAGTGGAAATGCGTTGAATAGAAAGAAAAACGGCATCTCTTTAAGTGAAAACACTGTGTGTCTTTTGATTTCATTGCCTTTTGTAATCCTATTCTTTATATTCAATATTCTTCCTGTATTATCGTCAATGGTATTGAGCTTTTTTGATTACGATATGGTTTCAAATCCCATATTCAACGGTTTTGAAAACTATGCGAGAATGTTTGCTGCCGATGATACATTTTTAAAGGTGCTTGGAAATACCTTGAAGTTTTCTATAATAGCAGGTCCGGGCGGATTTATTTTAGCCTTTGTTCTTGCTTGGATGATAAACGAATTTTCAAGAACCGTCCGTGTAATACTCACATTTATTTTCTATGCACCGGCACTTGTCGGCAACGCATATTTCGTTTGGCAGATATTCTTCTCGGGCGACAGTTTGGGATATTTAAACAACATTCTGATAAGTTTCGGTATTATTACCGAGCCTATCAACTGGTTTCAAAATGTAAGCTACAATATGACGATTCTTATTATCATTCAGCTTTGGATGAGTATGGGTGTTACTTTCCTTTCAAATATAGCCGGTCTTCAAAATGTAAACAGTGAACTTTATGAAGCCGGTGCGATTGACGGAATAAGAACACGGTGGCACGAATTATGGTATATTACCTTACCGTCAATGAAGTCAATTTTGTTGTTCGGTGCGGTAATGCAGATTCAGTCGGTATTCTCCGTAAGCGGACTTATGACAACCTTGGTTGGTTATCCGAGTGTTAACAACTCGGTTGATACTTTGGTATCGTATATTTCGGATATCGGAACTGCAAGGTATGAAATGGGTTATGCATCGGCGCTGTCGGTTGTGTTGTTTTTATTGGTGCTTGCATTCCGTTACGGCATAGGCGCATTTTTAAATCTTGTCGGAAAGAGCGATAGTTAAGGAGAAGTGTAAATGAAATCTAAAAAACCACAATACAGACGATACACACGCTCAACTGCCGGCAATGTTGTTTATTTTTCGATTTTGTTCCTCGCCGGTGCTTTTACGGTTTTGCCTTTGATTTACTGCGTAATTACATCGTTTAAGCCATTAGATGAACTTTTGATTTTTCCGCCGCAGTTTTTTGTAAAAAGACCTACTTTATCAAATTATTTGGAACTGCCCTCATTACTCGGTAAAATTCAGGTATCTGTTTCAAGGTATTTGTTTAACAGTGTATTTATCGCAGTAGCAGGAACAGGACTGCATATAGTAGCGGCATCTCTTGCGGCATTTGTGTTTTCAAAATCAAAAATGCCCGGCAGAAAAATTATGTTTACGATTATTCAGATAATGTTGCTTTATAACAGTGTTACATTAAGCGTTCCGCAGTATTTGATATTTACAAAACTCGGTATGATTGATACATATTGGGTATATATTTTACCGGCAATACCTTCGGCAGTAGGCTGTTTCCTTATGAAGCAGTATATTGATGTTTCGGTGCCGGATGCTTTGCTCGAAGCCGCACGGATTGACGGTGCAGGAATTGTAAGGATATATCGAAACATTGTTATGCCGATACTTAAACCTGCTTGGATGACGATAATGCTTTTATCATTCCAGTCAATGTGGACTGTCGTTCCAAACGGTACGATTTTTAGTGAGCAGCTTAAAACATTGCCTCAGGTTATGAATTCTGTTTCAGCGGGCGGTATCGCACGTTCCGGCAGCGCAATGGCAGTAACTGTAATTTTAATGATACCTCCGATTCTTGTCTTTCTTGTTACTCAGAGTAATGTTATGGAAACGATGAGTACATCGGGTATTAAGTAATTGATTCCATACGGAAGGAATGTGGAATGGTTTGAAAAGGGTTATTTCTTTAATCTTT
>JAZUHF010000046.1:0-5579 GCA_045641585.1 Acutalibacteraceae bacterium | reverse complement strand
ATCTTAAAAGCAGAAGATATGCTTTCAAAAATACATAAAATCGGATTAAAACAGTATATTTTGTTTAATTTTCATTTTTTATATGACCAATAGTTCTTTTCTATAAAGATGACTTTAATTTCGGAATGATAAGAGTTCGGGAGTTTTTTTGCACCTAATTTTCTGTTTGAAATAATCTATCTTTTGCAAAAAATTACCGTGAGAAATCCTTTCGAAATCACAATCATTTTAATATGATTTTCACACGGTAAATTTTCCTTTTTATATGACAGAAAAAATGATATTTATATTGAAGTTAACAAGAGGGTCACGAGTCCTTGTTTCTCTCGAAAAGAAAGTTTCGGTCTTTCAAAATGAAAGTCATCCCGAAATGCGTTATACCGAAACGACAGTCCTCCCGTCATTTCAAAACGAGGGGGCGTCTCGAATTAATCTAAAATTAATCTAAAAATAACCTAAAAGAATTTCGAAATGACTGTCATTTATCATTTTGAACTGACAATCATTTAAGACTTTAACCCAATAAAACGGATGAGTACAAGCACTTATGTAAAAAGTTTGAGGTCGGCGAAAGCCGACCTCTTTGTTCTAATTAAAGATTTCATCCTCGAACTGTTGAGCAAAAATCGGATCTGTTACGAATCTGAAATAGCGGGCAAGTCCGTTGATTTCCATTGCCCGTAAAAACTCTTTGATTCGCTGAAGCATCGGAAACAAATTATCTTCGTCCAAAAGAATATTAACCTTGCTTTCGTAGCGAGTAGTGCCTTCCTTAATCATAACTCCGTTTTGATCCGTGACAACGGGAATGCCCCATCCCGTAGCAACCGTAAATAAATACGGAAAATTATATTTTGGGATATAAGATACTTTCAGCATTGTAACCTGCCGTTCTTCTTCGTTCTCCGGATTAATGTATTTGTCATAATTGAGTATTTTCTTTCCATTAAACAATACATAACCCGATTGGTTTTTTTCGAGTTCTTCTTCCAAATCACGAATTTTATTATCCAAAATATTATTTTCGTTCACATACGGAGCGGTCAGGCGACCGATTGCATCTGTGATTTTTTGTCCTGCTTCGCTGAAAAGTATGTTACTGCTCGCCGAGAACTGTTCTGCAATGCTTGTAATTTCACCAATGCTCGGTGCATTTGCCTCGATATAACTTTCCTTTAATTGTTTAAGCTGTTCGATATAATTTTTACATTGCACATACTCTTGATTACCTTTTTCTTCTGCACTCATCAATGCATTGGACAGACAACAGAATTCATCAAACGAAAGATTATAGTAAGCATCAATTGCTTTATCTCCCGTTCCCTCGCTGTAATCTTTTGCATTTACTCTGATGCGTGATGTTCTTTTGAACGGCCAAGCCATTGGATCTGGTTCATACCTTGTGTCGTCCATAAACTCAATCATTGACTTGCGGTTTCTGTATACAGCAATCTGTTTAGTGTTTGTAGCCTTTGCCATAGCCGGTCACCTCTTTTCCGATTTTTGTTCCATTTAATGTTTTACTCATTGAAAAAACTCCTTCCTTTTTTAATTTTGAGTATTATAAATATGTGAAATGTTTTTTTCGGTTTTCAAGAAAACAATATTTTTTATTAAAATCATAGAAAAAGCACCTGCTTTTATGCAGATGCTTAATGTGACAATCAATGTCCCTTATTATTTTTTAATCAATAAAATAATGATAATGTAACAAGCAATGTCCCGTATATTTTATATACCGAACACAAATCATTTAGATTCGTTTTGTAATGAAACGGGTCTTTTTTGTTTTTTATATAAAAATTTTTATTGTTTTCTTGAAATTGATTTTTCACTTTTCCTATTAATTCAATATCGGGTGTTACGGAAAATCTTGTGAACGAAAATATTTTTTCTGAAATTTCAAAAAAATTTATTGTTTTCTTAAAATTCATTTTCCGCTTTACTTATTACTTCATGTCGGAAATAAAAAAATACCCGATAAAAAATTTTAATTAAAAAATAATTGGAGGCAAAAACAAATGAAAATTCACATGGCTCTGACCGAAAACGATGTGGCGATTATTTCTTTTAAGAATGCTCTTCCCGAAAGGAAGTTCAATGAAACCGTCATTAAAATTTTACGGCACTACCTGAAAGGTGTGATTCCCGATGACCCGATTTCTTTTGAAATTGATTACTGTGCCGAAAAGATAAGTACGAAACTTGATCTTCCGAACGACCTTGTAAAACAAATACAAAATAAGTTCAAAACAAGAAAAGGTAATTTTACTACCGTAATCAAACAAATTCTCAAAGAGTACATTAAGAAAAATCAAGTGAGAACAGAAACTGCCGATTGGACAATCAGTGAAGTCAAACCCGATTTTGAAAAGGCACTTCAAGAAATTGACAATGTTAAAAATCTGTTCGCCGACCATCCCGAAAAATACAAAAAGCAACTCGGCACATATAAATCCATTCTTAACAGATATGCAAGACATTAAAAGGAGAAAAAATTATGCAAAAGAAAATAATCATTCATTTTGTACTTACCTCAGAGGATGAGGATTTAATTCGTTGGAAAGAGGCACTGCCTAAAAGAACATTTAATAAATATGTAAACGAAATACTGTTTTTATATTCGGCAGGGAAATTTGCCGTAATTCCGTATGCGTTATCCACATCCGAAAACTTAAAACCCGTTAACGGCAGAATAGTCATAACGAATCCCGATATTATTAACACGGTAAAAAAGATGAAAAAGGGACATGTCACAGAAGAAATCAAGACAATCATACGAAATAACATTCGATTTAATTCGGAGCATCCGAAAAAAGCGGACCTTATTTCTTGTGAACGCATTTTTAATGTCTTTGATGATTTTAAATCGAAAATCCCATTAAAAGAAAAAGACACCTTCGGTGTTCCCGACAAATACAGAAAACTGTGTTTATTTAATGAACTTGCTTTGAAAAATTTGTATTCCGAAATACTTGACTGTATGAATGCCGACCGCAGAGCCATTGCAAATTCAAAACTGCTTCACATTGACTGTGAAAAAATCATAAACGATTCCTTTGATACGGTTTTCGCCGTCAAAGAAACCGAGACAAAAATCACCTACAAGGAGAGTATAAAAAATGAAATCTGAATTTTTATATGACAGAGATGAAATATCAGAGCATTACGGGGGCAAAGACCATACGGTATATGTGAAAATCAGCGACCTCGTTTCGGGGTTTAATGAATTGGATTGGAAAACTTTCCGAATTATTGTTTCAAAAGGAATATCCGAAGAAAAAGAAGCCATAGAAACCGTAATTGACGATTTGATTATTGAGGACCGTATTTGCCACAGCAAAGACAGCGTATGGAGGTCTGTAAAAAGATTAACAGGTGCAAATCTATTGAAGTCAAACAGAATTCATACGGGTTACAGACCGCTTAATGTTTTGCAGATTTCGGAGGTCGGAAGAATGGCGTATATGCAAACCTTTAAGAAGAATCCCGCCCGATTTGAATGCGAAAAGATGGTGTCCGACCACAACAGCATTTTACACGGATATATGATTAAAGATGTAAAACATATCCTTAATCAGTTCGGATATAAAAATGTAACAACAGGCCGAAAGGAAAATGTTATTCATCTGTATGACGGCGGAGGGTTTTGCATTCCCGATGTCATCGTTCACGGAAAACCTGCCAAATATTTTGAAGTTGAGTGCGGAAATCACAATCAATACGATTTTGACGAAAAGTGCGACCGCCTGAAAATAATTACAAATAAACTTTATTTTATCGTAAGAAGCAGAAGCGATGCAAAAGTCAAACTGCTGCCGCAGATTGAAAGTTGGGTAAAAAAGAACAGGGGTACTTTGAGATTTAATAACATAAAAGTATATCTTACGAGTATCCGGGATTTGGCAAATAACAGTTGCACCTATATTTTCGATCCGCACTTTGATGAGCCGATTTGCTGTGTTGACAAAAAGCGAAAGGAGGAAAAAGACGATGCGTGAACGGCTTATTAATGTGGGACAAAAATCATTCGTGAATTTTGATGAGATAATCTGCATTGTTTCCGCCGATGCGGAAAAGGTGCGAAGATTCTTAAATCGATGGCAAATCAGTAAAGATTCCATGCAGGTAATCAACCTGACTTCCGATCAGGAAACCCGTTCGATGATTATTTTCAAAAACGGAACAATCGGATTATCAAGCGTTAATGCCACCGTTTTGGCAAAACGGGCAAATGATGAAGAACCAAAAACATAAGATTACAAAGTAAAAACTTGGCAATAATAAGTACGAGAAAGGAAACGTGTTAAATGTTTAGTTCTGCCGAGCTTAAGAATTGCCGGGCAGCCGATTTTTCGTCTTATGATAATTTTACCGATTTAAGAGAAATACAAATTGATGAATCAAAAAAAGTTCCCGAACGTGTGGAGAACTTTTTAGAGCAGGTGGGCAATCCGTATCTATTCAAGGTCGGAGATGTATTCGTAAAGGTAAATTACAAAGACGGAAAAGATTTAGCCGATTCGCTAATTACTCTTTTGAGTGACGAATAAATTTTGAGCAGTGGTTAAATTTACCGGTTGCATACGGCACGGCGATATGCTATAATACTTTCGTGATGAAAAACAGATAGCATACCGCCTACATAATTATTTTTATATGGAGGCGTGCTGTATGGCAAATGCTAAATATGCAGAACTGATTATGGAGCAGCCTTCGCAAGTTATAAAAACTTGGTCGGCTGCTCTTTATATTCGTCTGTCCCGTGAAGATGAAATGTCGGGCGAAAGCAATTCGGTTGTTTCGCAACGGGAAATTTTAAAAGAATACTTAAAACTGCATCCCGATATCGTACCATACGATTTTTATGTGGATGACGGTTGGTCGGGAACGAATTTTGACCGCCCGAATTTCAGCCGTATGATGCAGGATATTTATGACGGCAAGGTTGACTGCGTAATCGTTAAAGATTTATCCCGTTTCGGTCGTAACTATTCGCAAAGCGGAGAGCTGATCACGAGTGAATTTACCCGTCTCGGTGTCCGCTTTATTGCGATGAACAACGGCTATGATACTATGTCCACTTCTATGAGTGCGGCAACGCAGTGTATCACTTTGGGTGTTACCAATGTTATCAACGAAAGTGTGGCGGCGACCACCTCGGTCAATGTGCGTGGAACGCTCAATGTCAACCGTCAGCAGGGCAAATTCATCGGCTCCTTTGCGACCTATGGGTATCTGAAAGACCCCGATGACCACCATAAATTGATAATTGACCCCGATACCGCACCGATTGTCAAAGCAATATTCAAAAAATTCATCGGCGGCGAAAGTATTATCGGTATTGCCAAGGATTTGAACGAAGACGGCATTCCGAATCCATCTATGTATAAAAAACTGAAAGGAATGAATTATAAACATCCTGTCGGTTCCGCTAATGACGGACTGTGGCCCGACAGTTCGGTGCGGAGAATACTGCGAAACGAAATGTATATCGGCACGATGGTGCAGGGCAAAAACCGAAACATCAGTTATAAAGACCAGCGTTCCCGTGCCGTACCTAAGAATGAATGGTATCG
>JAZUHF010000045.1:0-3623 GCA_045641585.1 Acutalibacteraceae bacterium | reverse complement strand
AATAATATTTTCGCATTTATCTGAAAGTAGATTTTTCAGCGTTTCTATGTGTTCCCGCCGTTCGGTCAAAATGATCGGCGTTCTGCCTTCGTTTAATGCATCACACACATCATCGACAATCAGAGTATTTCGGGATATATTATCCGAAAGTTCTTTATAAAGCATTGTAATTGTTTTATCCGCAACCGAGCGAAAGGATGTGAAACGGGGGATGAGATAATGCTCAAACGGTCTTTTCGCCGCTTGCTCTTTTGCATCCACCTTATAGCGAATCGGACCGCATTGCATAAAGATGATCGGATGATGTCCGTCCTGACGGGTGGGAGTTGCCGTCAAACCGTAAACATATTTCGCATTGGCATTTTTCAGTACCTTTTCAAAATTGACGGCGGATACATGATGGCATTCGTCCACAATTACCATGCCGTAATCCTTAACAAAGTCTTTTGCTTCGCCGTCGGATAATGCCGACTGTATAATGGCGACATCCACGATTCCGTGCAAGGTGTTTTTCTGTGCACCGAGCATTCCGACCGGAGACCATACGGCACGCCTGCCACGACCTTTCGGTATTTCGGGAGGTGTGATATCAAAGTGCAAAAATTCTTCTAACGATTTCTTCCATTGGGTAAGCAGTGCTTGGGTGTGAACAAGAATAAGCGTATTGACCTTTCTTTGTGAAATCAAATAGGAAGCAATTACCGTCTTACCGAATGCCGTTGTAGCCGACAGAACACCAATATCGTTTTTAAGCAGTTCGTCTGCGGCACTTTGTTGTTCGTCCCGTAATTTGCCGTTAAATGAAATATCAATAGGATTTCCGGGATTTGTTTCATCGGTTATCGTATAGTTTACATTCGTTTCGTTAAGCAAATTCAAAAGAGGTGTTTCGCATCCACGGGGAAGTGCAATATACTTTTCCGTTATATCCGAACAACAAATGACTCTCGGTTTATCATAGATCGGCATTCGTATTGCTTGTGTTCGGTAAAAGTCGGGATTTTTGAAAGCCGCAAACCGTTTTATGGCATTGATTGCAGGCGAGGACAAACCGTCAAGCGGAATATATAACATATTTGCACGAATAATTTTAAGTTCCGCCGGAAAATCAAGTGCGGAAAGTTTTTGCTTTTTCTTTGCTTCCCACGGTTTATCTTCGGTTTCTTTTACGAGGTCGCCAAGTTCATTGTTCTTGCCGTATTGGCTGATAATCGTTTCGACTTGTTCAGTATTAACTGTTTTTACGGTTCCGAGATATTGCCATTGGTCAGGATATGGAACAAAATTATCGTCAACAAACAAACTGTTTCCGCTTTTTCGTGCCAACCCCTGCAACGGTAAAGCAATCAAATTCCCGAATCCACCGGAAAGTATGGTGTCTTGATTCGGGAATAATCTGTCATAAGATTTGAACGAAAGTTCGCCACGCTGTTCCATTGCTCTTGTCAAGATAATTGTTCCGAGTTTTCTTGCGGTTGAAGCCTGAATTGCTTCATCAAAAAATATCCACGCATGAGCACCGCTGCCCGAGCGGGATCGCTCTATTGCGACCGGAATTTGCAGCTCTTCGCATACCGTTCTGTAAGCAGAAACATCCTTTTCGTAATCGGCGTCATCAAAATCGGCACATAAAAAACGGCAGGTGTCACCGTCAAGCATTGGATAAATGCCGATGACATCCCTGCCGTATTCGTCTTTTCCCGCAAGGTGATCATAGATTGCTTTATCGGTAAGCGGTAATAGTTTTCTGTTCGGGCAAGTTGAACATTTATATGCCTTTTTGTCGCAAAGGCCCTCAGCCCATTCATTTTCACAAACGGGTTGATAACCGCTTTTTCCGGTGGTTTTGCTGTACCACCGACGAGCGAAAACATCCTCTCTGCCGCAAAACAGTTTTCGGAACAAAGCAATCTTTTCATCGGTACTGCTGTATTTGTTTATCAAAGATTTTTCCGTTTCATCATTCGCCGTCGTTGCGGTTTCCGATATGCCGAGTCTTTTTTTCAGTTGCCGATTTTCGGTTTGTAAATCTGTTATGGTTTTTAATGCGGCATTGTATTCTTGCAATAGTTCGTTATATGAATCCATATTTACTCGTCCTCTATCACGCAAGAATACTTTCGGCTTTCCTCTGCGGTGAATTCATTTCCCCGAGTTTTTAATATATCTGATAACCGGTCAAGCGCATTATACATAATATCAATGATGATATGCCTATGTTTGAAACTAAACATATGATCTCCTCTTTTTTATAACATTTAGTGCAATAAATCAGTTCCAAAATTTATTATCAGAATTCCATTCACTCAAAAACTCATTTCCCTGAAGAAAAGCATTCCAGACCGGTTCAAGGAATTTTTCGATGCCGTCCATCACCAGCGAAAAAGGAACATCGGGATTATGAAGCGATTTCAGAAAATAATTCCACTTTATTTGCATATCATCGTCATTAACAAGTTCTTTGACTCGATCAAAACTGTTTGCATCATACTCGGTGCCTCTCGTGCAGAGTGTTTCTTTAATTGCAGTCAACAATTTATTTCCGTCAAAATCAAATGTTTGTGATAAATAATAAATATCATAAAAATCTTTCATCCGACCGGTCAGTTCAAAGCGTTGCAAAATAGCATCCAACTTTTCTGCAATTGTACTTTCGAGCGAATAGGTCATAATCTCCGGTGCTTCAAAATTTTCAAGTTGCGTTTTGATCGTTCGTGCCTGTGGATTCGGAACAATGACATCGCCAACTCCAACATCCACATTGAACGGCACACGGACATTTTTGATGTATCCTGTGATCTGCGTGCTGATCCCATGATATTTCCGGTTTGCGGCAATGGGCTCGGTCGGGATCGATTTGAATGTGATATAATCGTTGCCGGTAGGGATTGCCAAAATCTCAGCAATGATCTCATCCATCCGCTTCATATCATTCGAAATGCCCCTAATCAGAAAATCAACATCAACGGTCGCACGGCTTTCGAAATTCGTCAGCGTGTAAATGAACAATCCGCCTTTTAAGATGAAATTGTCCTTATATTTTGAAGCGGCAAGCTTGCGCAAAAATTCTTCCTGAAAGAAAAGCTGCAAGCATTGCTGATAACTGATTCCGCTTGCCTTTGCTTTGTTTTTGAGTTTTGCAAGAACGGAAGCTGCAATATCTGCCATTATAGCCACACTCCTATCAGATTTTTTGCAAGTGCCGTACAACGAAGCTTTGACGCATATTCCATCAATTTCGGAATGCTTTTTGTTGTGTCGCTTACATAATTTTGAATTGCTTTATTAAATATCTCTTTGTCCATTTTGTTGCGATATCGCAGACAATCGCAGATCACCCGCTCCTTATCGTACATCTGAACCGGTATTCCGTCTATCGTCTCTTCACATACCCCGAGTTCGAGGATATCCGGCGCAACATAATACGGTTTTACAAACGGATAATCAATGTTGAAACGCGTCTTGTTGGAATGTTTGCTGACGGCTATATGCCACTTTGCCGGCGTGCGGTCGCTATAGCCGTAGTGCCGAAGGGCGGTGTCCATACAAAATATTCCATCCGGGAACAATCGAGCAACCGTCACGACCTCGCTGAAATTTTGACTGTCGACCCACTGATAATA
>JAZUHF010000044.1:0-6260 GCA_045641585.1 Acutalibacteraceae bacterium | reverse complement strand
TCCGTTCCATCTCTGCATAAATCACTATATTTTTTTCGCTATTTTCTATATTTGTTATTTTTACCTCTTGTAATCCGAGTAATTCTTCTGTAAAATGATTGTAGTGCATATTTGGTTCTCCGTTCATGGTTTCTAAGCAATTCCATTTTAACGGATTCTTTCCAAATATGCTCTACTTTTTTAAATTTTTCTTCGTAGGCTCTACTTGGTTCCCCCAACATTTATTATAGAGCCTTTTATAATATTACATCGAGAAGCATCATAACGATAAAACCCGCAATAAAGAATACCGTTGCAATTCTTTTTTCGTTTTCGTTACCGTTTTGACTTAAAGGCACGAGTTCATTTACCACTACATAAATCATACATCCTGCCGCAAAGGAAAGGCAGAAAGGCAAAATTTTATTTACAAGAAACACAAGAACAGCACCCAATACACCGAATATCGGCTCAACAAGTGCAGATGCCTGACCTATCATAAAACTTTTCCTGTTGGAATACCCATAATTTTTAAGCGGTATAGAAACTGCGGCACCTTCGGGAAAGTTTTGAACACCGATTCCTACCGCAATACTTATTGCCGACATAACGGCGGACAGTGAAAAATTGTTTTTAAGGGCCCCGAATGCAACGCCTACCGCCAGACCTTCGGGAATATTATGAATGGTAATTGAAAGTATTAACATTATAAGATTTTTATTTTTATTCTTTAAAATTGCTTTATCTTGAAAACTTATGATGAACTTGTCAATAAAAATCATTAAAGCGGTGCCGAAACTCAAGCCAAATGTTGCCGTAATTGCACCATAAACCTCATTTGAGGAGTTTTTAATAGCAGGACTAAGCAACGACCAAAAAGACGCTGCAATCATAACTCCGGAAGAAAATCCGAGCATTATTTTAAGCAAATAATCGTTTGATTTTTTAAAAAATATAACTGAACTTGCACCGAGCGCCGTTAAAAGCCATGTAAATGTCGTGGCACTCAAAGCAAGAATTATTACAAAAAACATTATATCCCCCTTAAACATATATATTAAGGGGGATAATCATTTGTTAAAAATTATTCATTTGATGTTTCTTCGTCAGAAGATGTTTCCTGTTCCGAAGAAGTTACGCTTGAAGTGTTAGAAGATTCTGAACTCGGTGAACTTGAGGAAGAAGACGGTTTAGGCGGTGTTGGCGAGGTTGGTGTATTTGAAGAAGATGAAGATGCGCTCGATGAAGATTGTGTTTTGACAGATTCGGGCAATGATGAATGTTTACCGTCGCACACTTCGGGTTTAACATCTGATGGGAAATAACCGTCAACCGTTGAGTAACAATGCGGACCTTTGAGTTTACCTGTATATTTACAGCATTTTTCGGGTTTCAGTTCAACCAAATTATCAAATTCTTTAACTTTAAGGTCTTTATGAACGGCAGTCATAACAGTTCGCCAAACAGTTGCAGCGGCGCCTTGATTATAAATTGTGCCGTTGTTATCAAAACCATACCAAACCGAGCCGACATAGTAAGGAGTTCCGGCAACCATCCATAAGTCATTAGATTCGGTTGATGTTCCAGTTTTAGCATATGCTTTCATTTTACTGTAACTGCGAATGCCAGTTCCTGTTCCCTGTGAACCGTAAACAACATTTTGCAGCAGTTTATTCATTATAGAAGCCGTTTCGGCCTTTATCGCCTGCTTGCCTTCTACATCGGCGTTTAGAACAATTTCACCTGTTGACCTTTCGACCTTATAATAAGTTGTAGGTGAATAATATTTACCGCCATTTCCGAACACTGCATAGGCGGCGGCAGATTCCATTGAAGTCATACCGTATGAGCAACCGCCGAGAGCCAAGGCAGCAATATTTTTATCATTATCGTTTAAATGTTTGAGTCCGAGTTTTTCAGTTAAAAATTCATAAGAATTTAATACACCGTAATCCTTTAAAATATGGCAAGGAATTGTGTTTGCGGAACGCTCTATCGCTTTTGGAACGGTCATATTACCTGCATAATATCCATACCATTCTTTAGGACCGGGTTTACCGTCTTTGTAATATTTTTCGAGGGGTTTATCTTCAATAACCGACGAATAATATACAGTTCCGTTATCTATCGCAGGAGCATAAACACCGATAGGCTTCATAGTAGAGCCGGGTTGTCTTGGCGCAGAAGTTGCACGGTTAAGACCGCGGTTTACGGTTTTCTCACCGATTCCGCCGACTATTCCGACTATATGTCCCGAATAGTCCATAATACACATAGACGACTGAACATTTTCACCTTTGCGTTTTTGAGAAAAATATTTCGGAATATTTCCGTATACTTCTTCCATGGTAGATTGAATTTTCGTATCAACAGTAGCGTATATTTTATATCCACCGTTATAAAGCATAGAAGAAGCCGTATCCGAACTGCAATTATATTTCTTGCTTAAATCTGTGATTACATTATCAATAAGAGCATCAACAAAATAATTATTGATTTCAAATTCAAAGTCAACTCTTTGACTGTTGTCAAGAACTATATCTTTATCATACGCTTCACTGTATTCATCAAAAGAAATATAGTTTTGCTCAAACATTTCGTTAAGAACAAGACGACGGCGTTTATCATTTGCTTGCGGAAAAGAAATAGGATTATAAGCAGATGGGTTTTTGGTAATTCCTGCTATGCAGGCACATTCTTCAAGGTTAAGTTCACTTACATCTTTATTAAAATAATAGTTAGATGCAACCTGAACTCCGCATATACCGTTGCCGAGTGAAATAGTATTTAAGTAGGCCTCAAGAATAGTCTTTTTATCAAGAATTTTTTCTATAGTTAAAGCACGGATGATTTCACGGATTTTTCTCGATGCATTTTGGTCGTTATCAGAAGTAATGTTTTTAATCAACTGTTGTGTAAGCGTTGAGCCGCCTTGATTGCCCGAAAGAATATTTACATTAGGTAACCAGTTGATGAAAGCGGCGCCCGTTCTTTTCCAATCGACACCTGTATGCTTATAAAATCGTTGGTCTTCTATCGCTACAAAAGCATTTATCAGGTTTTTCGGTATCTTATCAATACTAACCCAAATTCGATTTTCATCGCCGTGTAAACGCTGATATTCAACCCACTCGCCATCTTGATTTTGAGTATAAATAACAGAGGTCATATTCATTTCGAGGTTTTGAATATTTTTTACTATATCATTAGCATCAAAAAAATCAAGGTGGGAATTATCAAATCCCGATTTTGATACGGTAAAAGTCATAAAAATCGTAGATGCAACAATAAGTAAAGATAAAAATACACATACTTTCTTAAAAAACCTATCCAAAATCTCACCTCAGCAATCTTTGTCCATTATAACACTAAATAATGTTTTTTTCAAACATTATTATAAATATTCATAAATTAGTAATATTTGTTAATTATAATTAAATTAATTTAAATGTTTTGGGAGAAATTTTATGCTTAAATTAACCGAAATCAAAAAGAGTTACACAGTTGGCGATACCGTAATTGAGGCGTTAAAAGGAATCAGTGTAGAATTCAGGACAAATGAATTTGTATCGGTTTTGGGTCCGTCGGGTTGCGGCAAAACTACTTTGCTTAATATTATAGGCGGTCTTGACCGATATGACAGCGGAGAGCTTAATATTGCCGGCAGGTCAACAAAAGAATATAAAGACAGAGATTGGGATGCTTACAGAAACCACTCTGTTGGCTTTGTCTTTCAAAGTTATAATCTTATTCCCCATCAAACTGTTCTTCAAAATGTTGAACTTGCTTTGACAATTTCAGGTGTATCTTCAAAGAAAAGAAAAGAAATTGCAATAAAAGCTTTGCAAAGAGTTGGTTTGGGCGACCAATTAAAGAAAAAGCCAAATCAAATGTCGGGCGGACAAATGCAGAGAGTGGCTATCGCCCGTGCTCTTGTGAACAACCCCGAAATTTTGCTTGCCGATGAGCCTACGGGCGCACTCGACAGCGAAACAAGTTTGCAAATTATGGACTTGTTAAAAGAAATCTCTAATGACCGTCTTGTAATTATGGTAACCCATAATCCCGAAATTGCCGAAAAATACTCTACAAGAATAGTAAAACTTTTCGATGGCAAGATAACCGATGATTCAAATCCATATACAAGCGAAGAAATTTTACCTGTTGATAACAGAAAAATCAAGGGCACTTCAATGTCGTTTTTTACTGCCCTTTCCCTATCTCTTAAAAACCTTTTTACCAAAAAAGCAAGAACGATACTCACTTCGTTTGCAGGTTCAATAGGAATTATAGGGATTGCACTTATACTGTCGCTTTCAAGCGGTGTAAATGCTTATATCAACCGCGTTGAAGAAGACACTCTTTCGAGTTATCCTCTTATGATTGAAGAAAGCACCACTGATGTCGGAGAAATGGTTACTACACTTATGAGTAATCAAGAAAAAAAAGGCAAGCATGAGAAAGATAAGATTTATTCAAATGATATTATGTCCGAAATGATGTCTTCAATAATAAACGGTTCAAGTTCAAATGATTTAACGAAGTTTAAAGCCTATCTTGAAAGCGATAAAAGCGGTATAAAATCTTATACATCGGATATCAAGTATATATACAAGACTCAAATGAACATTTACACCGAAAACGGTTACAAAGTCAATCCGAGTCAAGTATTTGAAAAAATGGGATTTAAAAATGACAGGTCTGAACAAAATTCTTCCGGTATGAATAGTGCTCGCGGAATATCCAATGCTGAGATTTGGACAGAACTTCTTGATAATCCCGAATTATTAAAGAAACAATATGATGTCATTGCAGGAAAAATGCCTGAAAACGAAAATGAAGTTGTTGTAATGGTTGATAAAAACAACGAAATCAGCGATTACACCCTATATTCTCTCGGTATGAAAGATGCAGATGAGTTATCAAAGATTATCGAAGATGCAATGAACGGTAAAAAAGCGCCAACACCAAAGCAAACCAAATACACTTATGACGATATTTTAAACTTAAAATTCAAGTTACTGTTAAATACTGATTTTTATGAAGAAAATAATAACGGAACTTTTGAAGATAAATCAAAAGATGAATTATATATACTTGATAAGTTAAAATCGGCTATAGAAGTAAAGGTTGTCGGTATCTTAAGACCTTCCGAAGAAAACAATTCCGGAAAAAGCGGCGGAACAGTAGGTTATTTAAGTTCTTTAATGACTAAACTTATAAAAGAAAATAACAAAAGCGATATCGTTAAAAAACAGCAGGAAAAGAAAGATATTGATATCTTTACAGGTCTTCCCTTTAAGACGGGAAAGGATTTCACAATGGACGATATCGATGCCTATGTCAAAACACTTGATGCTGAAAATGCCGCTAAAATGAATGCATATATTGCACAGATGAAATCATCAGGTATGAGTGATGCTCAAATTGTTGAAAAGTTTTCATCCTACCTCGAAAACTCCGTTAGTGAAGCCACTTATGACGATAATCTGCTAAAACTCGGCGTCGCTGACATAGATTCGCCAAGCGGAATAAATATTTACCCGAAAGATTTTGAATCAAAAGACGAAATCAGTTCAATTATTGAAAAATATAATAAAGGCAAAAGCGAAGACGGAAAAATCAAATATACCGATTATGTAGGTTTGCTTATGTCCTCCGTAACAACCATAATTAATGCAATAACATATATTCTCATTGCATTTGTAAGCATTTCACTTGTTGTTTCTTCAATTATGATAGGAATTATAACCTATATATCAGTTCTTGAAAGAACGAAAGAAATCGGTGTTTTGCGTGCAATGGGCGCATCAAAACGAGATGTATCGAATGTATTTAACGCCGAAACGCTCATCGTAGGCTTTGCTTCCGGCATATTGGGAATAGGTGTTACTCTGCTTCTTTTAATTCCTATAAATGCGATTATAAAATCATTAACAGATATAGGAGGTCTTGCATTGCTTCCTACCAAAGGCGCTGTTATATTGATTATAATCAGTATGCTCTTAACACTTATTGCAGGACTTATCCCCTCAAGACTTGCCGCCAAGAAAGACCCTGTAATCTCACTCAGAACGGAATAATCTTTAATATTGTTGATACTGTTAACCCGGTCGTGCAAAATTGCATGACCGGGTTAATTGTATAGCGAAAACCACGCGATAGTCGCGTGGTTCAGAAAAGGTTAACCGATGAACAAAAAATCCTACATTTGTGATAAAATAGCAGAGACCTGCCAGTCAAAGCAAAACACAAATGGAGGATTTTTTTATGAAAAAAGA
>JAZUHF010000043.1:0-2213 GCA_045641585.1 Acutalibacteraceae bacterium | reverse complement strand
CTCCGAAAGTAGCCGTGCTGTTCATATTAGGTATATCGCATTTCAAAAGACGATTGATATCATCCGAAACAAATTCCACATCCATACCGATAACGACTTGAACAGAGGTGTGCCCGATTTTAATAATATTGACGGCACCGGCTTTTTTTATTACCTCGCTGTCGCAACGGCTGTTATCTTTGACCTCAACACGAAGTCTCGTCGCACAGTTTGAAACTGAAACGATATTCTCTTTTCCGCCGAGTCCTCTGATGATACCTGCCGCACGGGTCATATCTCCCGATACCTCGGTGTCAGTAATCGGCACATCTTCGCCTTCGGTATCCGAAGCATCCTCACGCCCCGGTGTTTTCAAATCAAATTTTTTTATAAACAGTGTAAATATTAAGTAATATACCGCAAAGGCCGCAATCCCAAGCGGAATTATCAGCAGTGTTTTTTGCGCCGCAGGGAGAGAAGAAGAGAATATAAGGTCAATGACTCCTGCCGAGAACGAAAAACCTGCTCTGAATCCGATTGCATTAGCGATAAATGTAAATATTCCGAAAAGCACACAGTATACAACATAAAGCAGGGGAGAAGCAAACATAAACAAAAACTCAAACGGTTCCGTTACGCCGCAAACAAATGAAGTTAGCGCAGAGGAAAACAGCATACCGGATATATGTTTATTCTTCTTTTTTGCGCACCGATGCATGGCAAGTGCCGCCGCCGGAATACCGAACATCATTGACGGGAAAAATCCGCTCATATACATACCGACGGACCATGAAACATCTGCACTCGTCTTTCCGGCCCAAAATGCTGTGATATCACCGAGACCGACGGTATCAAACCAGAATACATTATTCAACGCATGGTGCAGACCAAACGGGATAAGAAGTCTGTTTAGAGTGGCATAGATTGCGCTTCCGAAAATCCCCATATCCGCAATCAATTTCCCAAATCTGACTAATCCTAAAAACAGAAGCGGCCACAACACGGAAAGTATTGCGGAAACAATAATGGATACAACGCCCGAAACGATGATACCAAGCCGTTTTCCGCTGAAAAAACTCAACCAAGTCGGAACACGGACATTTTTGAAGTATTTTATGCATAAAGCACCTATAACTCCGGAAAGAATACCGATAAACGGGTTTTCGATTTTTGAAAGTGCCAAAATGACCGTCTTATTTTGTGCAAGCGAGGGGATAACCGCGGATATGGTTTTCTCTGACAGAAGAGTGGTTATCATCAGCCATGAAACGAACGCCGCAAGTCCGCCGTTACCTTCTCCGTCCGACATACCGATACCTACGCCGATAGCAAACAGTAACGGCATATGATTGATAATCGCACCGCCGGCAGTGATGAGAAAAAATCCAATCTTTGCCGCAATTCCGACAATATCGCCGCCCTGCATTCCGGCAGGGCAAAGCAGATAACCAATACCCATAAGAATACCGCATATCGGCATACAAGAAATGGGCATTAGCAGTGATTTACCGATTTTTTGTAAGAATCGCATTACATACTCCTCCAATCGGCCTATGTGTGACAATAATACGAAATACATCTTGAAAAGCAACTATATGCAATTCACTTCTGTAATAAATATATCATATAACTTATGATTTTCCAACATATTTTTTGGTTAAGCATAGCACACAGATACGAACTCGCCTGAAACGGCGTGTTTTCGGCATACTTTTGCTTGTCGTCTTTGCCGGGCGACAGCCCGCCTGCATCCTTCGCACAAAATTCTGCTCAAAAACCCACTCTTTTCAGGTCGCAGAATTTTGTCGGAAGTAAATTTGAGGCTATGCAAGGCAAAAACGGAGTTAATCCTTTCGGATTAACGAGTATTTTAACGAAGCATAGACACAATATTTACCCGTCAAAATCGGGTTCGTATTTGTGTGCTATGCTTAAGCGAAGCACATAAGGAGATTGTATGTGTGTGACAATGAGATGAAAGACACCTAAAACCGCCATTTTTGGGTTAGTTCGGGATTAAATACTTCGGTATAGGTGTAAATCTGAAATTAAATAATGATTTGCGAAAAAATCGGGTGAGTAAATTTACAAAATAACTTGATAAATGAAATGTTAAATGTTAAAATAAACAAAAGTGTTTTAAGGTGGTTTTTAGTTATGTATCCGTTATTACTTAGTGCGCCGTTAAAGGATTACCTTTGGGGCGGAAACAGATTAAAAGATGAATTTGGGTT
>JAZUHF010000042.1:0-9006 GCA_045641585.1 Acutalibacteraceae bacterium | reverse complement strand
CAAACTGTCAAATGCCGAATGGTCTCCGAAAATGAAATTGACCGTCCCGTTTTCTACCAAATCAAGCAAAATGCTCTGCAACCGTTCCCGCAGTTCCGGTGTATCGTTGATTTTCCTGTGTCCAATAAAACAGCAAGTCATTTTTCTACCACTCCAATAAACAGATTGTGAACACAAAATGCGTTCATAATTAACATTATAGCACATTATGAATTTAATATAAACATATAATAATTCTGAAACGGGGTAATTATATGGCTATAAAGAGTTTATCAATTCGTATTGAAGAAGAAATGTTAAACAAGTTACATGTTGTTGCGGATTATGAAGGTCGGTCAGCGAACAGCCAAATACTTATTTTAATTCGTAATTCTATTGCAACATTCGAGCAAGAACACGGTGAAATTTTAGAAGAAGAATAAAAAACAATGCCGTCCGAAATCAATCGGGCGGCATCTTTATATAATGTGTATGTTGTCTTAAACGGGTCGGCTTGATGGATATTTATGGTAAATGTCTGAATTATTAACCTAATCGATCTTTTTTAAAAAAGACTGATAATTATTTCTTGTTTACTTTCATACTAAATTTTGCTACAATAAGTAAGGTGCATAAGTTAAAAACTGTGCAAATTAAAAGTACCGACAGAAAGGGAAATGGAAAACATGAAATTTAAAAAGATATGTTCGGTTTTTATATGCATTCTGCTTGTTATGACGCTTTTTGGTTGTAACAGCAAAAAAAAGTCGCAGGTGCAAAAGCAGAAAGGCTTTACAAAAATTGCTGAAATTGCGAAAGACAGCCGTGTTTTTGAGGTAAACTATGACCGCGTTAATTACGATGCCGGTGACAAGTTTTGGGCATACAACAACGATAATTGGGGCGGCGGATGTACAGCGGTCACCAAGGAGTTTTCCGACGGACACCGCGTCGTCGGCAGGAATATGGACCTAAACATAGCGGACAAACCCGCCTATATCGTCAGAACAAACGCAAGTGAAGACCGATACAAGACGGTCGGACTTGCATTTACATTCCGCGATTATGCTCCGTTTTACGGCGAAGTCAAAGAAAAGGGCATCAGTGATGAGTTCAAAAATATTCTTCCGTTTCTTTGCGATGATGTAATGAATGATAAAGGACTTCACATCGAGGTAAATATGAGACACGCCGAGTGCGATTTTGCCGGAAACGACCAGTTCTCATTAAAAGGCACCAATCCCGACGGGGAGCGAAGAGTGCATATGTTTGAACTGCCTCGCTACATCGCCGAGCACTGTAAAACCGTTGCCGAAGCCAAGGAGTATGTTAAAACCTTGGATATATACTCAAAATCCGAGTATTGGAATTACTGTTTCATTATTTCGGACAGCACCGAAACCGGTGAAACGCATGCTGCTCTGCTTGAATTCTCCGCAATAGGATTTTTGGGCGATGTTTACAACACTTATGTAACCGACAACGAAAAAGTTTTGGCTGTAAATTGGATTGATGAGGAGGACATTTCCAAGATTGATTGGATAGGCATCGGACAAACGAACAAGGAAAAGTATTGCAAAATTCACGCCATTGCGCAGGCAAACTTTTACGTGAATTGGTGGGCATATCAGCGCGAGGATATGAAGTCCGGCGAAGGAAGATTTATGACTGTTCAATCCCTGATTGACGAAGTTGATAACACAAGCCAAATGTATGATTTAATGCGCAGAATTTCTTACTCATGGTTTTATACCGACTATGACAATTGCAAAAAATACCATTTTGACCCGAGAAGCGAAAATTTAGGTGAGTTTCAGGGCGGAACATACGATTTCCTTTTTGACGAAGACTATGAAGATGTTATAAAGGAGTTATTTAACGATTCAAATGCCGAAATCCGTTCAATGACAAGGGAACAAAAAGAACAGAAAGGCGGCATTTGGGAGTCAACCTTTACCGAGGTTGTTGATGTTACCGAGCAAACGATTGAAGTGAGATTTTTTGAAAACGAAGCTTTAAGATTTAAAGTTACGATGGACGGTATCGAGCATCTTCCCGAGCTTGAAGCACCTGTTTTCAGCGAGCTTCCGCCTTATGACTATTTTGAAAACTAACGGGTAATTCTGTTTTGCGAAATAAAACAGCTGAAATGCGATGGTGTCACATTTCGGCTGTTTCTTTTTACGCCGTCTTTGCAATGTTAAGCATTGAAAAAACTGTTGTTAGCCACATTGTTTTAATCCTTGCGAATAACAACCGATATTTCATTAACATTATACCCAATAGGCGCTAAAATACGGGTTATCAATATCCTTAAAAGCGTTTCTGTATCGTAATGAGTTTCCATGTAAAGGTGATTTGTGATTTCAATAGGGCTACGCATATTTTCACCGGAATTGGCAAGCAACACACGCTTTTGTCCGGATATTTTACCGGCAAGTTGATATAACTTAATAATATTGTCATTTGACTCTATGCATTTTTCCATAACGACTTTTACAATTTCTTTCCAAGTCTTAACATTCGTTCTTTCGCTCCCGATGATAACGGATATCGGTTTTTTTCCCTTAAAAATACCCGAATACGTAGCAATTGGATATGTAATTTCATACTGTATGGGTTCCGCTGTAATGTTATCGCTGTTTCTTGAGACAGAATCTGCCATTCTGTCAAATTCCGCATTGATTTCGCGGATAATCCTTTGTCTTGCGGCTTCTATTTCCTCTAAAATGTTCATAATGCAACTCCTTTTCTATTTGCAATTAAGTAGCACGTGCTACTTTATGTTAGAATTATACAACGTCGCTTATAATTTGTCAATAAATAAATTCAAAATTCTTGACAATTACTGTTTTTTAAATAACGCCTGCTGAACAAATGCTTCTGCGGAAGCATATCCGTGAAATTTGACAATTTCACGGCATTCGGCGGCTGTAATGCCGCCGAATAGTTCAGAGCCATTGATTGACTACTTGTTTTCTCCTCTGTCGGGAGACGACAGGGAGAAAAAACGCAAGGTTTTTTCGCTTGTAAGCTCAAAGCCTTGCACCTTCATAACTTAAAAACATCTTTCTGTCGCTTTGCGACGGCATTTTTGAGTTATTCAGCAGGCATTAAATAAAATGAAAAACTTATTATATCATACGATAACATTAAGACGCAGGAGACATAAGTTTCCTGCGTCTTTTAATTCAAAAATTTCAATTTTTAAAACATTGTTTCAGAACACACAAATGATTTACAATATCAAATCCATTGCTTCATCATCCAAAAGGAACTGTTCTATGCCGATATAAATAATGCCGTTTTCATCCTGCCACGGTTTTATATAATCACGGACAACAACAATTTTTCTGAATGAATCCGGTATTTGAATCAGCGATGCAATCTCCTGTTTGCGTTTTTCCGGGTCTGCAACAGAAAGTGCCGACTGAATATAATATCTTTGGCTTCCCCGATTGACAACGAAATCAACTTCCAATTTCTTCCTGACTTTTTTTCCATCGTCCGATATAGCATTCTTTTCTACTACACCTACATCAACATCATATCCTCTGCGGATTAGGTCATTGTACAAAATATTTTCCATAATATGCGTTTCTTCCTGCTGACGGAAACCCAAACGGGCATTACGGATACCAACATCGGTGAAGTAATATTTCAGCGGCGTGTGAATGTATTTTCTGCCTTTCACATCATATCGCTGAACCTTGCTTATCAAAAAAGCATCTGCAAAAAAATTCAAATACTTATCAATGGTTGCAGAAGAAATATGGATATGCTTTTCTGTATCAAAAGTATTTGATAATTTTGTCGGATTAGTAAGAGAGCCTATTGCCGAAGCGACAGTGTTAATAAGGTCTTCCAACACTTCGGCATCATTCAAAACAGAATTACGCTCTATAACATCTTTAAGATAAGTTCTGGCAAATAAATCACGGAGATATTGACTTTTTTCTTCGTGTGAGGAGAGAGAAAGAGTTACGGGCATACCGCCATAGGTATAATAATCAAGCCATGCATCACGCTTATCACCCTCGAACACCTCAAAAAATTCCGCAAACGAAAGCGGAAATACTCTGATTTCGTCTCCTCTGTCCCTGAATTGCGTCAGAACATCGGATGACAGCATTTTGGAATTGCTTCCGGTTACATAAACATCCGCATTCTTAATTTTGATAAGTCCGAGCACCACATCAATAAAGGTCAATTTTGCCGTTTCATCATCCACATAAGGATTTTGAATTTCGGAAACAAACTGTATTTCATCAATCAAAATATAATAGCGTTTTGATTCATCTTTGATTCGTTCACGAATATATTTATCCAACTCAATCGGGTTTCTATATTTTGCATTCTTCAATTCATCCAATGCTAAACCGATAATCTGCTCTTCGGCAACGCCCGTTCCTTTAAGATATTCTGTAAAAATTTCAAAGAGCAAATAAGATTTTCCGCAACGTCTGATGCCGGTAACAATTTTTACCCTGCCGTTATCCTTTTTACTTATCAGTTTTTGTAAATACTGTTTTCTTTGAAGTTTCATATTGCACCTCGAAATATTTTTGCGGAATACGCATTTTTGTGAATTTATTATACCCGATTTTATTCAAAAAGTCAAGAAAACTCGAAATATTTTTGCGGAATACGCAAATTTATTTCATAAATATAGGGTTTTACTTAAAAAATACCATTTTACCTCTACCAACAGCATTGACATTGATAAAAAGTGCCGCAAAGCCAGATGGTTACTTGCTTTGCGGCGCTTTCTGGTTCGATTTTCAGCCCTCTCTAATACCTATATAAGTTCGTTATTATGTATTATCAATTTGTTAGGAAAAACCTTTATTTCTTCCTCTCCATACCCGGTTAAAAGCCGGTCTTTCGCCCATGTGGCATGGGGGGTTACTTTGCCGAGGGCAGACTCTTTTCTTGTGATTATGCCGTAAAACCGCATAAATAATTTAAATGTGTTTATTTTGTTACTGTTTATTTGGTTTCAGCTCATAAACAACATCCGAAAGTTTTGAAACATCGGGAGAGTGTGTAACGATGATAACACATTTACCCTCATCGGCGAGTGTTCGCAATATTGCCATAATATCGTTTTGGGTTTCGGTATCAAGGTTTCCCGTAGGCTCATCTGCGAAAATTATTTCGGGGTCATAGGACAGTGCTCTGGCAATGGCAACTCGCTGTTGCTGACCGCCGGACAGTTTGAGTATTCCCCTGTCTATATCTTGCTCTTCAAGATTAACCTTTTTGAGCAATTCAATTGCCTCTTGCTTTTTGTTTTTTATTTTTTTGCCGGAAATATCCATCGAAAGCATAACATTTTCAGTGGCATTAAGATACGGCAAAAGGTTAAAGCTTTGGAATATAACTCCTACAAGTTTACTGCGATAATTATATTTATTTATCTTGGAAATATCCTTGCCGCAGAAAAGTATTTTGCCCGAAGTAGGCTTTGCCAATCCCGATAAAAGCGATAAAAGCGTTGTTTTGCCGGCACCCGATTTTCCTACTATGGAATATATCTTTCCCTTTTCAAAATTCAGATTTAAGTTGTTTATTATCATTTTTCCGCCTTTGCTGTAACTGTAACAAAGGTTTTGTAATTCTAATACAGCTTCACTCATAATAGTTCTCCTTAATCTCTGTTATTCAGTATCTTCAAAGGTTCGTATCGCATAACAAATGCAACTGCTGCCGCCGAAGAAATCAGGGTAAGTCCCATACCGACCAAAATCATTTGAAAAATAACCGTCATATCCGTGGCGGATGAAACACTCGCAATATAGTTATTCATATTTCCCTTAAAATCACCCATTGCGTTTTTGAAATTCTCGCCGAACCCTCCGGGAGGGGTCATATCCGTGGGCATACCGCCGAATTGCTGTTTTGAAGCCGTGCCGGATTCAGCGGTTTCCTGTTTTTCTTCGGAATTTATGGTTACAAGCAGATTGTTTGTAACGGGAACGGATACGGCACCTCCTACGGCACTGCCGATAATAAGTGCAATAAATGTCACTATAAAAAGTTCTGTCACAAACTGCATCGCAACCTTGTATTTTTTCATGCCGATTGCCGTAAGAACGCCGATTTCATATTTTCTGTTTCGTATACTGAACAAGTTTATGATGACAAGCACAAAAGCACCGATTATGAAAATTACAATGAGGAAATATGTTGCATATTTTCCAAGCGTTTCAAGTTGTGAAATGCTTTGCTCATAGTTTTCAACATCTACTGAAACAAGCCTGTAATCCTCGCTTAAAGTTTCGCTGAATTTACTGTAATTTTCTAAATTTGCAAAGATAAATGTGCCGTCATAATTTGCCGACAAAGCCTTTGCGGTTTCTTTTTCATCATCTTCTGTGTCGCTTTCCTCGGCTTCGGGATTAAGCTTCGCCGACTCGGAAAGCACTTTTTCCAGAGCCATCTTGCCCACATAAATATAGTTATCGGTAAATGAGGCGTTTGAAGAAGTGTCTTGCGTTTCGGTTGACTGCGAAGAATCAAAAATACCCTCAACGGTAAATGTGTAAATTTCTTCCTCGTTGTCAGGATTTTTAAGGGTAAAGGTACTTTTGGCTTCAAGTTCGTTTTCTTCGGCAAGACTTTTTGAAATTACACATTTCAAATCTTCGGTGTCCGAAGAAATTGCATTTAAGGATGAAATATATTCGGGCATGGCATCATTATCGTTGTAGGCAATCACGGTAAAATCGTTCATAGATGCCATATTGAAGAAAAAATTGTTGTTTGTTATATAGGTATCTCCACCCGACTCGCCGCCGGGGAAACTTCTGTCCGGCATACCCGGGAATCCCGATTCTCCGCTTGAATTGCCCGAAGACTCTGCGGGACGGGTTTCGGTGGTGCTTCTCTGTTCACCGTTTTTTATATCCCCGTATTTTTCCCTGAAATCCTTGTTTTGCTTAAATGAGCCGGCAACATCCAACGGCTCTATTCCCTCATCGGCGGCAAAATACACAGATGCGGAATAATTGAATTCTTTAACGAGCGCATTATCGGCTAACCCGTTGAGTTTTTCAAGAGAAATGTTTCTGTTTTTGAGCATTTTTTTCGGATTTACGGTAGCAGTGATTTCCATATCATCGGTATACTGTCTTTCAAGAGTTTTGTTTGCCTCTTTAATGGAAAGACCAATGCAGGCCGATACCGACAATAGCAGTACCACCAATCCAATCAAAAGATTTCGCCCTTTTGCTCGAAAAATGCAACGAAAGGCATTTTTTAAAATGTACACAATAATCAACCACCTTTAATTTTTTGCATTGTTTTATTAAAGCAATCCCATTGTGGCATATCAATATGTTGTGGCTGTTAAAAAAATGTGAATTTTTTTGAAACAATTGGCAAACAGTTTTTGTATTATCAAAATTGCACTTACTTTATGCCTTTTCTGTTACCAAAACATATAAGCGATACAATAAATTGTTCGTCTTTTGTCAGTGATGTCTGTAACGGGTCGCCCTCGCGAATACGCATTGTCCGGCGTATCTCCTTTGGTATCACGACTCGTCCTAAATCGTCTATTCTTCTTACTATTCCCGTTGCCTTCATATATTCATCTCCAAAAATCTTTCGTTTGCAAAAGTAGTATTTGTAAACTGTGTTAAATTATGCAAAACTGATTTTCGCTTTTAGTCTGCCGTTTTTGGCTCTTGATTTTGCGTATAATTTTGACCGAAAATTTTAAAATTTATAAGCGTTTGTTTTAAAGAGCAAATTGTTCCCGTTAAAGATAAAACTCTATCGGGCGGACAAGCGGTCTGATTTCTTCGAGTTCGTCTACCGTTACAAGTCCTTTTTTTGCTTTTAACACCGATGGTATTCTATTCACAACAGTAGCACAGGTGTGCTCTGCGGTAGCAGGCTTTACCACCTTAAATTCCGTGTTCGGCTCACCGATAATCTTAAAGTCACACATATCGCCGTCGTCCTCGCCGTAAACCTTACCCACGCATTTTGTTTCAATTACTATACCCTCTGCCGTTTCGGTTGTAACGACTGCCGCCATACCTATACAGTCACCCTTTTTCACGGTTTCGCCCAATGTTTGAGAATATATATCCCCATCGTTAAAAAACGGCTCGCACTTTTGTGACATTGATACAACCGTAAGTCCGAGTTTTGAAGCAAGAGCCTCATTTGAGTTCCAAACATACGAAGGCTCGACAACTTCGGGATGGGCTATTTGTTTTTCAAATTCTTCCGCACTGAGTCCTACGCCGTGAGCCTTACTGAGCGCAAGACCGTATTCCTCAACATTATAAGAAACAATACCCTCTATGCGATTTATTTTATTGCACCCGCCTGCAATCATTCCTACAAGATTTACCCAGAAAATATCTTCCATTCCGCTTCCTACAAAAGTGCAGCCGTGTTCTTTTGCGGTTTTATCGAGCGTTTCCGCCTGCTCTTTTGCGGTTGTTTTACAGTAGGTTGCCTCCTCGCAGGTGGTGATAACGCTTATGCCCTTTGAAAGGCATTTCATAAAATGAGGAAAACACTCCGAAACAAGGCTGAAAAGCGTAACTATTGCTATGTCGGGTTTTGTTTCTTCTAAAACCTTATCGGCGTTATCGCTTATAACAACACCCGTTTTTACTCCCAAATCTGCGAAGTCGCCTATATCTTTACCGACTATATCGGGGTTTATATCAATAGCACCCACTATACTGAAACCGTGTTCATAAAGATACTTTATTGTATATTTACTCATTTTTCCGCAACCGTATTGAACTACTCTTATTTTATTCATAATTTTCTCCTTTTTGGTTTTATTATAAGTAGTATATGAGAAAAAAGCGGAAATATAAAAAACAAAGCGTCCCTTTACGGAACGCTTAAAATTTAGGCTCTATAATAAATGTTGGGGTAACCAAGTAGAGCCTACGAAAGAAAAATAAAAAAAGTAGAGCATATTTGGAAAGAATCCGTTAAAATGGAATTGCTTAGAAACCATGAACGGAGAACCAAATATGCTCTACAATCATT
>JAZUHF010000041.1:0-72362 GCA_045641585.1 Acutalibacteraceae bacterium | reverse complement strand
GCTTGTGCCACGCTTTCAGTTCTTCAAGTGTCGGATTGTTTTCTTTGATGTTTCTTTCAATGAAAGAAACGCCAGTGTCGCAGAGCCACTGTTTCGCCTTTTGGCAAGTGGTGCATTTCGGATAACAGATAAACAACATACTTTTCACCTTTCTGAATTGATCTTTTAATCATAAATAGGGTACTTTAGTCTTTCTTTCGATACGCCCAATACCGTCCCTCACGCACACGCTCGATTGTTCCGTCATCGCAAAGTTCGGTGAGAATGCGGTTGGCAGTCGCCGTTGCCACCGAGAGTCCCGTACATACATCGGCATTGCGAATGCTCGGATGGTCGGACAGAAAATTCAAAACAAACTCACGCCGCAGTTTTGCATTTTGTGCGTTCTTTCCGAGCGGCTTTTCGTCACCGGTGACCTCACGCAAAGCGGCTTTGATCGCCGAAAGCATAAATTCGATAAACGCCGTTGACTCACCTGAATTGTTGGAATTGTTGATTGCCTGATAATATTCCGCCTGACGGTCGTGGATAATTGACTCTACCGGGAGCCACGCAAACAGCGGATTCCACTCGGACAAAAGTAGCGTATGCCAAAGCCGTCCCATTCTGCCGTTGCCGTCCGCAAACGGGTGGATGAGTTCAAATTCATAATGAAACACGCAACTTTTGATGACAGTCGGCAGTTCGCTGTCCCGCACCCAAGCAAGCAACCGTTCCACGCTTTCCGGCACATAGCGAGGCAGTGTCCCCATGTGCAAAATGTGGCCTTCACCGTCCGCCACGCCGACCGAGCCGGAACGAAACACCCCGGCTTCCGTGATCAGCCCACGCATCATGACTTCGTGTGCCAAAAGCAGGGAATCGACCGAATACGGATCAAACTCATGCAATTTTTCGTACACAGAATACGCATTTTGCACTTCTGCAATATCACGGGGCGGAGCGATCACCCGCTTGCCGTTCAGCACGGCAGTGACCTGTTCCAAACTCAAAGTGTTCTGCTCAATGGCAAGCGTGCCCTGAATCGTGCGAATGCGGTTTGTCCGCCGCAAGTTCGGACTTGCCGACAACTTGCCCGTGGACAACTTTCCCACAAGCTCGGATATTTCCGCCACATCCGAAAGCATTTGCTCTGTAATTGTAAAAGGAGGATTATTCATCGCTTTACCACTCCTATTTTTTCTATCACCTATATTATATACTTTCATCTATCAAAAATCAAGACATGATGGCATAAAAATGATAGCATTAATTGAATGATGACCACAAGAACAAAAACCAACAAGCATTCGACTGTTAATCGGACGCTTGTTGGCAATCTTACAAGTATATTGTTATTGCGTTTTCTTTTATTCAAACTGCTTCAATCAAAAAGTGATCGTTTCGATGCGGCGGCAAATGACCGATTTCGATTCACATCTTAAGTCCCCATAATTCATCAATATAGCAAGGAATTTTTGCTACGAAGCACTTTCAAAATGCAAACTAAGACGAAAATCTATATTTCAAAAATAATATCGAATTATCAAATAATGTTATTTAACTATGATAGTGTTGCTACATACTATTTACTCTTGAACAGCTGTTTTTGCAAGAATATCTAATACTTTACCACCAGGTTGTAAACTGATAGCGGTGTATTTTTGTGCAAGAGCAATCGGGATAACCGCACTTTCATAGAGATCGCTCTCAAAGTCCTCAATCAGTTTGACATATTCACCAATGTTATTATAATTCTCAATATTTGCCTTTTCGATCTTAAACACTGCCATATTATCTTTGTTGGGAAAAGGATACGGAACATTGAAAACGAACATTTTCCCGGTATTTGTCTTTAATAGAAAATCTTGACCGTAATATGTTTCATTCCCGTATGTAGTGCCTGATGGGGTTCTATTAAAATCCACATATTTATTTCTAAACTCATCGGTTACGCAATAAATTGAATTTTCCTTTATAGATTGCCCTATCAAATGAAAATAATCGTATAATTTCCCAGAATTTTGCAATCCAATAATCATCATTTGGGCAAGTCCTTTAGCACATAATTCCTCATTAATGTCAAAAATGCATTTTTGAATGACACTTTTTATCCATGCTGCATTACCGTTTACAGATAGCGGACCATCAATGAAAAAACACATATTGCTAAGTGCTCCGAGATACGTATTGGGATAATTTTCTTTTAGATGACGAATGTAGTGTAGAATCAAGATATGCATTATTGCATTTGTAAAACGAGTTAAAGCTAATTGATTTGAAGCAGCGTCGCTTACTTCCTCCCATATTCTTAAACAATCGGTGGGATAAATATGTTTTCCACAACTTGGACATTTTTGAATTTCAGGTATATCCCATACTTCAATTTTCTCTTTGCCGCAAGAGGGGCATCTATGCAAGAACAATTTGTTTGATGCATCACTGCGCAAATCACCTGTACGTTGAGAAGCAATATAAAACAGTGTCGATCTGAGACTTGTATGCGGATTATTGCTATCAAATCGTTGCATATATAGAGCTTCATCCATAGCCATGCGAAAACTATCTCTAACATTTTCTTGATTCTTATAAGACATATTTGAACTTGGAAATGAAAATGTTAATGAACTATTATCTTCGCTAAGACGTGCGATAGAAAAAGGATCTACAAATTTACCGCTATTTAGTCCTTTAAAGCTATCTCGATTTATAAGTAAATTTCCTATTTTAACAAATCCAAATCTTGTAAAAGGTATTTGTGGATTGACCATTGCCTCATAGTTGCTACCATCAATAGCGATAATTTTTGTCGGCAAAACATCATTACCATCAGGTACAGAAACAAAATGACTTGCAATTTCATTAATCTCATTTCCTGTTGGCGTTACCATGAAATTGCAGGCATCCAAAAAACTTCGAACATCCGGATTTTTAACTATATCAATATGAGCAGTTTTCCCTGTTGCACTTTCAATCATTGCGATGTCCTTTCTCGTTTAATCTTATCAGGATCAAACTTATCTATTTGAATTGGTACAACAAACGGACTCGAAAGAGTCTTGACCCTTGAAAATCCAACATCTTGTGAACGGAGTAATGACTTGCTGAAATCAGAAAAGTCATAAAACTTTGCAAGTTCTTTTATTTCCTTTTCGCTATTCAAGTGAGACACAAACCAGTTTTCAGTATTAGCCAAAATATTGGGATGAACTGACGATACTTCTTGGGTTGCATATACAAGTGAAATTCTATACTTTGCCCCTTCCTTGGCGATTCGTGGCCAAGTATCCGTTAACTTGTTATCTTTTCCAATTAAATTGTGAGCTTCTTCAATATACAGAACGATATTAGGTGGTGTAGAACCTGCGGTAAACTTGTCCATAGAAGCTTTGAAAATATAACTCGCCACTTTTTTGCTTATTCTATCTCTTAGACTTGCATTGCCGACAGACAAATCTAAAATTACAATTTTGCCCTCGCATAAGTGCCGGTATATTTCTTCTGATACATCATCCGTTCTTTCGCTGGTATGATAAGCCTTTGCACCAACAAGCACTTTATAGCCATTGAAATAGCGATCATCGCTGTTTCTGCAAGCAATCATATTCAGCATGGAAACGCAATCGTCCTCAAGCCATGGTTTACCGCTGGTACTACGCAACTCGCCCCGATGGTTCCTTGCTTTTAAAAACCAATCCTTGGCTTCTTCTAAAGTCAGGTTGTCTGTATTTTTTGAAGGATCAACAATCTCACGAACACCGGCATTAGTCGGGAAGGAGATACGATAATCCGGAGCGATAGCAAAACCTGCTGAATATAGCAATACTCTGTAAATTGCAAGACGAATACTCCATCTGTTATGTAAAGAACGATCTTGTTTGTCTGGTTCATCAAACGACATATTCAAAAATGTTCGAATGTCGGCAGCAGAACTGTTGGGGTTTTCATTTATTGTTTCGCAAATCGTTAAATACCCATCAGAAATTTGTTCATAAAAATTATTAAGGATCGGATTAAAGCCTGGCGTTGAGACCATCCTGTATCTGATACATTCACTTGAATAAATATCAGCAATTGCTCCACTGTCTTGCTGGTTTGCGTTAGCATATTCTCCATTTATATCATAAATCAATTGACCTATGGGAAGATGGCATTCATCAGAAATGTTTTTGACAACAGAAATCGTTTGCTTGATCATATTGGATTTACCGGTGCGTGTCATGCCCAATACGGCCGTACGCCGGGCCAAAAAATCGGATGGCTGAATTCTAAATGACACTTTATCAGAATCTTGAGCCCGGTGTAGACGATCGGTTGATGTATAACGTACAGTACCAATATTGAACGATTGCACTTCTGTGGTGATCCCTAATGCTTTAAATTCCTCTTTTGAACGCTTTTTCCGAATCGGATCAACATAGTTTACTATTGTTTCTAACGCAGTGCCCTTGGGAAGATATACCCCCATTCGCATTGAAACGGAAAAAGTTTCTATGTCACTTCCTAGGTTTAGTTCGCTGTCTTTCATATAAAATGTACCAAGCACTCTACAAGCAAGTCCGCCAAACTGAAGCTTGTTTTTTGTAATTACATCAAAATCTTCTCTTCCCGGTGCAGGATACAATTCTGTTTGATTTTGATAATTATCAAGTTTTGTTCGAATGGCATCATCATCTTGCGGCAATTTACAAGTTCCAGTCACGCGAAGGAGGATAACTTCTCTATCAATTTCGTTCGTTTCTGCATAATTGTCAGGAGTAAACGCCGATGCGACCAAAAAAGAATTATGAGGGACTCCTTTCACCGAATATTTCCAAGCATCATTTGTTACAACTAATGCATTATCGTAATCTAAAGAAAACACCCAACCGACAAAATTTTCACGTTGTATCAGTTTGTAAAGTTCATCTGCTGCGACCAAATCATTAACATGATTATTTGCCATCGTACTCACCTCGTAAGTTTATGTCAATTTTTTCTTCCTGCAGTTCTTGCTCCGTAGGCCATAGGGAATTATCACTTACAAACATTATTTCGGAGTTCTTTCCGTTATTTGCAAGACTATAAATTAAATCAAATCTTTTACATGTATAATCGGAATAAATATCAATGATTTCCGGAACATCATCGTATGTTACGAGCCACATACAATTAAGATGTTTGATTTTATCAAATATATCTTTGTGGTCTTTGGCTGTAAAAAAGTTTTTATACAGAGATTTTCCTTTTTCGTAATACGGCGGATCAAAATATACAAACGCACGGCTTTGATATTTAGGCAAATAACTACTAATAAAAGTGCGTATATCCTTATTGTATAAATGAATTTTTGACTTGTGTTTGGCTATTTCTTCTATGCGCTTAATAAGATCCGACTTATTAAATCGGGCATCAATTAAATAATTTCCTGTTTGATCAAAACCGCCTATTGGACCAGCTTTGATAATACCGGATCGATTTGTTCGATTAAGATAGAAGGTAGCAAAACCTAAATCAAAAGAATATTTATTCCCACATTCAGTGTATATTCTTTTTTGATTTTTCCACTCTTCAACGCTTAAATTTACATCATTAATAGCTGTTATGAACTTCTCTGTTTCCGTTAGCAACGCACGCCACATAGAATAAATTGCTTTATCATAATCGTTAATTACTATCTCATCCACAATGGAATTGAACAATAAGTAGAGCGCAACACCTGCTCCTCCCGCAAATGGCTCAATATAAATCGGATTCAGTATACCGCTTTTTTTAATCAAAACAGAAATAAAAGGAGCTAATTTGCTTTTTCCGCCGGGATATCGTAATGGTGAATAATTCATAATAGTATCTTCTTTCTTCAAAAGTTAACTCCCCTTTCTATAAAATTCTGGAGTCACCTAAAAAGCACAGTTCAACTTGAGTAGGTTGAGTAGTATATGTGCAATCATTCACATCAAACAATTTAATAACGACTAACCATGTTACACCGGAATGTTTTTTCTGTAGCAACACATTAGCACTTTCTTCTGAAATTTGGAAATACAAGCTTTTCTGTATTTCATCACCAGAATTGAGGTGAATAGGAACGTCATTTATTTTACTGGGGTCAATATTGAACTTACGGCTTTTATCTTCACAGTAAACGCATTCGTACTGTATCAAAGATTCAAACGAACAAAGGTCGCAAGTGATTTTATATAGATTGATTGGATGATTGGTGTCGTTTTTTATTACAACTCGTATTTGACCAAAACAATTTGCGTAACGATGAAATTGTACTTGTCCAATCTCTATTTTTGAATCAAATATTTCAACCTTTAATGCGCCATTGCTCCTGTATATTCTGTCTAAATCATAACGACTTGCGATGAAATTGTTGGCATTCTTTCTAATATAGACTTCACCGCATCGCAAAAATGTTTTGCCATGCTTACTGTAGTCTTTTTTAATAACATATGGTCTATCTGCCTGCTCAAAAGGTATTTTAATGTACCCCAACAAATGATTATTAAAGTTAATTGTTCCGAGTTCTATATTAATAAACGGTTCAACATAAGTATGTATTAAGTCATTTATTGTTGACACATCCGGAAGTGTGTTTTCATCTATTTCAATAACATTGAACGTCCTATTCTCTATGCCAAACACAATATACTTATCAATTGAAGATGGCTCGTTTGAAAAGGCAACAACATCTTTTATGAGATCGTATTTCTTATCGTCATCATAATAGCAACGCTTAAAATCCACATATTCATTTTCTTGATGCTTTTCAATAAGCAGCGAAATATATTCTTCGGTTGTCATACTCTACTCCCACTCGAAACATAACATTTCCATGCAATATTTTTGCTATTTGCATTCTATATCAATTTGGTTCCATATTAATTCGCAATTTTGATTTCTTCAGCTATTCTTTTTATAACGGGTACAACCACACTATTCCCACATTGTTTATATGCACTACTCATTGGAATGTTAGCAAAGCGAAATGTGCTTGGAAATCCTTGCAAAGAAAGACATTCATATGGCGTTATTTTTCTTATTCCGTAATCATCGAGTATTATCGGTACTCTATCGTGGAATGTGCCCATATTTGCCGTAAGGGTAGGACAAATATAATATGCTTTTTTTGAAACGCCGTAATCGTTGATTTTATACAAAGCATTTTTATCTTTGACTATTCTTTTCAAGTCGTTATAATATTGGCTTGATTCGTCATAATAATATGAAGCGTCATGCTTAACATTACGAACCAAAATGTCATTCAACTTTACGGTAAGTTCAATGGGTTCGGGAAAAGAAAATCTTTCGCAGGCTTCATTGTCAAGAAAAGCAACGATGAATATTCTTTTTCTATGCTGCGGGACATTGCCGTATTCACACGCGTTCAATACTTTATATTTGAAAGAATATCCATACGGAACCAATGCGTTGTATATGACCAAAAATGATTTCCCGTCATCATGCTCAAGTAAATTCTCAACATTTTCAAGGAAAATTATTTTTGGAAGTTTTGCTTCAACCACTCTTTTTATTTGAAAGAACAGATTTCCTCTTGGATCATTAAAACCTTTTTTCATACCCACAATGGAAAAAGGCTGACAAGGGAATCCTGCAACCAAAACATCAAAATCCGGAATAGAAGAAACATCAACATTTCGGATATCTGTTTCAACTAAATGTTGGTCACCAAAATTCAAGCGATAGGTTGTCGCTGCATCTTTGTCAAATTCATTTGCCCAAACAATATCAAACCCGGCTTGTTGAAAGCCAAGATCAATGCCGCCTATTCCGCTGAACAAACTACAAACTTTCATAATTGAATCCTACTTTTACACATTGGATGGAATAGACTTATGGCTTGAAAGAATTTCATTCACCAATGCGTCAACATCGTCAAAATGGTTAAATTGATTCCAAGTTTTAATAACATGCTTTAAGTCTATGAGAAAAGCATGTATTATATCGTGACTCATGGAATTGTCTTTCCAAGTTGATTTGGCAAATCCAATATACTGGAGATTTTTATCGCTCTTAAATGTTTCTCTATTCTTGTCATATGGTAAGAGGAAAGCGTTGTATATGCGAGTAACGCTTATTGGAGAATTTTTCAAGATATAATCGCCATATGTAATTTGTTTTTGAATGGATGTTGTTTCAGGCAAATCGGATTCATTGCCCGTAAAACCAAAGCGATAAAACTTTGAATCAAGAATGAACGCCAATTTGTTGCCGCTTTCATCATCTTTAAGAATGATTGTATCCGGACGCAATTTAGAACTTTCAATTTCTTTGAAGTCGTTTCTAACAAGTTGCCATTTTGCAGAAGGATAGAAATTGCTAATATTTGTTACATTTCCAAAAATCGAGTCAACCATTCGTTCAAAAATGTAATAGTAGGAATCGACGCCGTAAACAAAATCTTTGTTGTTGGAGCTTTCGTTCAGTCCAATTATTACATTTCTCATATGAGTAAGAAGAATCTTTTTTTCATCAACAAAAGTATGATCCAATTCTTGATTGATGGTATCAAGATAAAGCTTTTTCATGCTTGTTGTGAACTTTTGAACTTGAATAAAGCTTGAGGATAGGTTAAAAAGCCACCCAATATAATCAATACTTTTCTTAACACAGTACTTATGTATTTCGACAAGGATATTATCGATATTGCTCTTGCGTTCAACCGTTATATTCGGGAATACAATGTTTCTCTTGGATACAATAGCATCCGACTGCATCGTCTTTTTCCAATTGATTTTGCCGTTCTCATTAATTTGATAGACTTTTTCTCTGTTCACATAGAATCCGTGAGACAAATAATCCTTTATTATCCAAATGTATGAGAATAATGCAAAATCACCGTCTTTGTTATGCGTGTTATATACTTTGGAATGTTCTATGGACGCAGTCTTTGCGATTGAAACGGTTTTTAACAAAGCAAGAATATCCTCACGAATTTCCGGAGAGTTGATATCAATTGCGTAGCACTCAGGATGAAAAATATGTATTTCATTTCCAATAGTTTTTAACCCAACAAATGAGTCATCAACTCCGCCGGTAACACTATGCAAGAAAAGATTATTGATTGTTTTTGATGACTCCATCTTTAAACACCTTTATCCCGTCGGTTAAATACTTTTCAATTAACTTGTCTAATGTTTTAACATCGCCAAACCAATTAGGTCGTGAAAACTTTGCAACGTCATCCCACAAATATTCAAACAACTTGTAAGCAAATTTCAGCTTTTTTTGCTCATCATCACATTCTGATTCGGTAAGACACAACATGTTTTTGGCAACAAAGTACACGCCGATTTGTTTGTCTTCAGAAGCAATAGCATCTACATCGCTGACGATGTAATCATTTATATCATTAACCAACTTTTTCCATGTGATGTCAGGCATTCCGGGAATTTTGTAATCAGCGTATGTGTGCTTATCAGAAAATTCATTCTTTAATTTTTTAAATTCCCATCTGCGTTTGAATGCTGTATCAAGCGTAAATACATTTTGATCGCTTGTGTTCATGGTTGCAAAAAGATACAAATTTGCAGGTAATCGAATTTCATTAAGATTAAAAGAGTACTGCCACTTCTTTTCGTAATGCTTATTGTCCGATAAATAATTTATTATGTTAACATTAGTTATGCCATACTCACTTGTTCCTATGGGATAACCTTTTCCGTTTTCATCAATTCTGTCAAGGAGTTGGAAAAGGTCACCAAAAATACTCGGTGCATTTCCTCGATTTAATTCTTCAATAACAAGTGCTACTTTCTCGGTTGGATGAGCAATTGCACATTCCAACGCAATGGTAAACGGGCCGGGAACAAATCTATAAGTTACTATTTGTTCCTCTTTACCTTCACCATTTACCTCGGTTGTAATAACAGGCATAACCTGTCCAATAAAATCTGTGTTTGAATAATCTTGAAAGAAAGTTGTGCGAATAATATTTTCTTCCTTGTATTCGCCGCAATAATCCCCACTGTCATTTTTACCCAAAACATCATGATCAACATGATAAGATTTTCCGCAACCGGGAGTGCCATAGTATATTTTATTGATGGCATTTCCACTTGAAGCGCTATAATCATATTCAAGTTGTTCTTCATTTTCTAACGAATACACTCCGCTTTGCCATTTGAATATTTGATCTCGAAATTCACAAAACATATCCTTCAAGACAATGTTTGGTTGTTCATCGTATAATCCGAGCGAACTCACTGAATAAGATTTTCCGGAATACTTTACAATCATATCAGGTTTGACATTAATAAATAACGACACACATGATTTTGTTGATTTTTCAAAATGAGGATTTAAATTTACCCATTCATAATTTAAATAATTTGCATTGTCTTGGGCAACTTGGAAACCGCTTGCTAATCTGCAAGTTAATTCAAATCCATTGTATTGGCTATACTTATTAAATAATTCTTTTGATGCTTTTGATCCGGCATAAGCATATTTTTTTGTTCCCTCAACATATCCGGTATTAATATTGATTTGAGAAACAAATTCTTTAATCAAATTTTTAAATCTATTGTATTCTTCATCAGTTGGTTCTTCATTGTGCCAATCTATATCTTGGTTATTTAAATTCTCACGCACAAATTTAATACCAAATTCATTGTTCTTAATCGAATTATACATATTGATGGCTTTTGTAATTTCACCGCCATATGAATTGCTGTCTATTTTTGATGAATCGATAATTTTTTGTGGGTTAATGTTTAATTTTGAAATGGCTTCGGCATATTTGAAGCCAAACATTCTAATAGCATTCGACTTATCGCCTGATTGAGCAGAATCATAAATACTATTTATGATTTCTACAAGTTCATCAAAGGAATAAGCGTTATCATTTTCGTTAAGTTCAATGATAAGATTATCATCCTTTGAAAAAACTATATGTCTTTCTTTTCCAAGAAACATCTCGAAAAATGATTGATATCTGCCGTCGGTCTTTTTGATTGTTTCTAAAACATATTTATCTGATTTTTTAACAATTAACAGTAAGTCATCAACATCTACGCCGCCTTCTTTTTCAACAAGTGTTTTAATGACACCGCCAAACCTCGGATCGGTAGCAGCGTTTATGGTAACTGTTCCGGAATAATTTGATGTTTTACCGACAAAAGTCATACTTGTTTGACCGTCAAAAAAATCATTTACTATTTCAGTAGTAACACTGATTTCATGTGTTGTATCATGCGGATAAATTTTTCTTACATAAATTTTCATTTTGTTAACTCCTTACTCCATTGTTCTGCAATAGCTTTTGCAAATCCGGGAAAAGTTTTGCTTCTTAAATTTCTTCTTTCTTCGGGCGTTTTTGCTTTTACAAGTGCGTCCGAATACCATTTGGGAAGTCGTTTACCGCTGCTTAACTCCACCATTTCACCTTTGCCGACAATATCAGTCGGTTCCAACAAGGGGAGATTTTTCAGCCATAAACAGGTTGATTTTGACGCTTCATCACCGAAAAAATACGGTTGAACGACTTGATCGGGTTTTCTGTATCGTGTGTTCATAATTCCAACTGGGTTTTCAACGGCAATATGCTCTATCGGAGCATTCACGAGTGCCATAAAAAACGCCGCACCGTCTTCTCGATCTTGTGCTCTGTTTGGAAATCTCGGATGTGGTCTGCGTTTCTCAATGGGTAAATCCTTGTCATCCGGATGATAATACCATCTCGCACCGCTGACAGCGAGGTATGTGCACGGGGGATGAGCAATCATCAAGTCCCATTCACCGTTTATGTATAGTTTTTCGCCTGTTTGAAGCGTACCACCGTGGTCTTTAATGACCTCTAAAACATCTTGTTTAAAATGCCATTCAGGATGCCCACCACTGCAGTCCAAAATATCACAACTATAAGCGTTATGTCCTAATTTTCGGAATTCAGTGCAGACTCGTTGGCTTTCTTCACAAGCCACAAGAACATTCAATATTTTCATTTACTTTTCTCCAATGTATCAATTACCGCCAACGCAATGCTTTTTGCAAATAATATAGGGACGGCATTACCGATCATTTTAAAACAATATGCTGTCGAACCAACAAACTCAAAATCATCCGGGAATGTTTGTAATATCGCCGCTTCTTTTACGGTAATGGACCTTAACTGCTCAATGTCCGGATGAATAAACATCAATCCGTCTTTATATAAGTGAGAAACTATCGTGGGCGAAGGCTTATCCCATTCCAAACTCCGGTATTTATTGTGGTTTGAATTTTTGCCGGAAACCTTTTTATAAAATTTCAATTTTTCTTCATTCGGAAGATTGTTCATGTTTTCCGACAGCCATTTTCTGAAAACTTCAATATCTCGTTTGTTGTGGTATCTGGCTTCATGAAACGGAATATTGATATTGCCGATAAGTTCGTGCGATACATTCCTGTTACCGATTTTATATGGTTTATCAACAGGTTTGAATTTGGGCATATTTCCAATGGCATCTCTTACTGTTTTATATGTTTCATCAGATTTTTGATTATCAAAATTTTTATAAAAATCTTCCAACGGAATTTTTGAATCTTTTTTCACACCGAATATGATTACTCTGTGTCTGTCTTGGGGAACCTGATAATCGGCAGAAGAATAAATGGATTTTTTCATTATTTCGGGGGTTCGAATATCATATCCGATATCCGAAAAGGCCTTATAAATTCTTTTGATTACCAATTCATCTCCGGGACATGCACTTAAAATGCCCGGAACATTTTCAAAAACAAACGCTTTCGGTTTATAATAATCAACTATCTTTACAAAACTTTCAAACAAATAGTTACGATAGTCAGTTTTCATGGAATTCGGGTCTTGTGCTCGACCTGCAATTGAATACGCTTGACAAGGTGGACCACCGATAATGACATCAACTTTCTTTTTGTCGATTAAACCATTTAATCCTTTTTTTGCAATGATAGGCGAATTATATTTTTCATATATATTACGAGTTTCTTCAGACCAATTTCCGTTAATCAGTTCTTCGGTTTTTTGTATATCAAATTGAATTACTGATTCATTTGCTTTTTCTTGCGAATATCCCCATCTTTTTATCAGGTTGTTTCGCAATGTATTAACCATAGGTGCTTCCCATTCAATATGTGCCAAAAAGTTAAATCTGCCTGTTTGTAAAAAACCTTCTGACAAACCACCGGCACCGGCAAAAAGATCTATGGCATTATATTTTTTCATTTAATTTTACCGCCCTTTCAATTTTGTCGGCACAACTTTGAATGTCTTTTTTTATTTCTTTCCCCCAAAAACGGAGAACAGTCCAACCCTCTGATTGCAGTTGCTTATTTACTTCAATATCTCGTTCCATATTACGCTCGATTTTAGGTATCCAAAACTCTTGGTGCGATTTGAAATCGCTTTTTCGTCTTTCCCAATCGTATCCGTGCCAAAATTCGCTATCGCAAAATACGGCGACTTTTTTGCCGATAAATACGATATCGGGATGCCCGAAAATCTTGCTTGAATTCTTTTGATATCTCAAACCTCTGCTCCATAACTCTTTACGAAGCATCAATTCAATTTGAGAATCTTTGTTTTTAACGGCTTGCATGTTTCGTCGCCGTTGTTCAGGCGTATGTTTATCCATAATAACATCCATTTGATATTTGTTAGTACTTTTAAATTAAAACTTAGTGTTAATGACATTGCGTTGATAAATATGGCAATTATTCTGTTTTATATGTAAATACTATGAGATTAGAAAAAGCTTATTCTCTACGCCATCTTCTAATTACATCGTCAAATGCAACATCAATCCAATCCTTGTTCCATTCATCATAAACATTTACATTACTTGAATTTGGAACAGGATTTGGCATATCCATTTTTATAACAGTTGGAAGCGGAACTGCATCACCTACAATTAAGCATTCTCCAGCTGCTAACGTAGGAAGAACATCAACAAGAGAAGCGTTGTTGTCTGGTAATAAATTTTTTATGCAATTTTGATCATTGATGTTCGTAAGTTTTAAAACAACAAAATTGTTGCATTGCGAAAAAATAGTTTCTGATACTTCTGAAGGTCTTTGACTAACCACCATTAAATTTAGCCCATATTTTCTTCCTTCTTTTGCTATTCTTTCAATGGAATGCTTTGAAGCAGAGTATTCTGCGCCACCAGCTCGTGGTATATAGTTATGCGCCTCTTCGCATACCAACATAAATGGTATATCATTAACCTGACCGTATGCATGTCTTATCTTTGAATAGTGAAATGCAAAATCAAAAATTATCCGCGAGAGCAAACTAACAACAATGCTCAAAACTTCAAAAGGTATTGCACTAAGGTCGATAATTGTAACATTACATTTATCTATATAGCCTAAAAATTGCTTAAGTATTTCACTAAAATCGGATGTTGTGTATTTTTCACCATTGGCTTTTTCAGATGCAGTAATAAATTTTAATCGTTTATCAGATAGTTTTGTTTCAAGTCGAGTGATAAATCGTTCAAATTCTCCATTATATGGTCCGTTTGATGCTTTAGAATCTTTTGATGTACTTGTTGCAGAAAATTCGATTTCTTCTAACAAATAAACATCATCCGCGTTCTCTATAATTGTACCGTCGATTCGCTTTGGCAAATGAGGAAGTGATTCGTTTTTGTTTATTACCTCGTTGTTCTTGTTTTTTATATATCTATAAACTTCGTTAATGTCAAAATACACCGGTGTATCATATGTAATTCGTTCCATATCTGGATTGTGTTTTTCTTTGCTCAAAATAACAGCTTTTTTAAATTGTGAAATCTGGTTGTGTGAATTGAGTTCATTACTTTCAATAAATAGTGCTTCTAATTCTTGAGAGTTCATTAACCAATATGGCAAGCATAGCTTTTCAACATCCAGGCAGTTCAAGCTAAAAGATTCTTGTTCATCAAGCGTAAAAGCAGAACGATATTCAGAATGAATATCAAAAATAATAATATGTGCATTTTTCAAATTTCCAATATTTTGATTATGGCCTTCATTAATTTTCAAAATATTCTGCAAAAGTCTTGTGACTGCACACGATTTTCCTGATCCAGTTGATCCGACAACTGCAATATGTTTACCGAAAAAACGGTTTCCGTCAACATAGTAGTTTACACTCTTGTTGTTTGAAAGAGTACCAATGTGAAAGGAAAAATTATCATTGCTGCTGAATATTGCGTTTATCACATCGTCATCTGGCAAATAAGCTGGTTCTGTAGGAGACGGAAGATTGACTCCGCCCTGTCTAAAAATAATACCTTCTTCAGTCTCAAAATAACACCCAATTGGTGTACAATCGATTGAATAACTGATAGTGCTTGCATCTGCAGTTTGGACAGCAGATATATTTTGGATAGATGATAATATTTTAAGATCGTTTCCGTCTTCAATCGCAATATATTTGGAAATACGTATTTTTTCCTTGTTCCGTTCAAAGTCCTCAATGCTGTTCAGCATTATTCTAATTACCCCAGGCGTACTGCTTGTCACTTTACCTATTTCAGTCATTATTAAACCTCCAATGTTTTGTTTAATCCAATCAGATATTTTAATTCCTTAATAGATGAAATATCCAAAATTTCTTCTTCGTAATTTATACTGCACATATTGTGATTCGATTTACCAATAATATATAATTGATTTACTAAACACTTTTCCAAAACCTCGATTGAAATATTACATTCCGAAGCAACTTTGCAAACATAATTTGAAGAATAATTGCTACCGTTAATAAAACTATCTTCAAAAAATTGCAAACCAACCATCCCGTTATTTACGGTTTGCTGATATTTATATAATTCCACGATTACATTTTGCATTAAGTCCGAATGGTTACTTCCAAAGATAAAAATTGGAGGTTTTTGCAATCGTGGCTTCTTATAATATTTTCCCACATATTCTCTTATAAAAGGGATAATAAAATCGGAATTAGTATGTAAAAATCCATCCGACAGTAAAAATGCCCGAACTTCTGTATTTGAAGCAAACATTGGGGCCAAAGATTCTTTTTTTGCCTTTAATATCGCTTTTCTGTCTAACGCTTCCAATGTCCACTGATTTAACAATACTGTTTTTTGATGAGAAAGAAAATCTATAAATTGTCCCCTTGAGGTCTTACGTTTGTTGACATCTGCTTTTGACGACATCGATGCAATGTATGAAAACGCATTCGGATAAAAAAGCGAAGAGGCTGTATCAACATCAGTCAACTTACAAAGTTCCACAAGAATTGATTCTTTAAGAGCATCAAACTGTTCTGCCTTGATATATTCAAAATGTTTCCAGAAATCAGCAATTGCAACCCTCAACGATAAAGAATTTTTATTTTTATTGTAATAAGCAATAAGATTATTCTTATCATCGGAAGACTTTTTTATTTTGTTTGCTGTGGCTAAGATAGATGAATCCGGAATAGAGTAAATCCGATAAAAATATTTTACAATAATATCTTTATCTTGTGTTGATTTAATAAAATTTATAAAATCAGTTAACTCTATGTCATCTACATTTTCTTGATAATAGGCATATAATTTATATTTCACATCTTTTCCCAAATATGATGTTTCGCAAAAGTTGCAAAGCATTTCTAATATTGGAACAGCAACAGATGACATTTGATATTTTTTATCCTCATGGTATTTGCACTGAATAGTTGTTAAACTGGTCGGTGAGGATATATCAATATCTTCAATTACACCTTCTAGTGTAATTTCAGAATCGTTATCTGCCAATAGAATTTCATAAATAGATTTGTTAAATTGGTAAATATATCCCTTAATAGTGCTGTCTGCCTGTCTCATTATTTCACCACCACATATTGTTCCTTAAATTCTCTATTTATCAGATAAAAATTCCATAATATCATCGGGCTTGCAGTCAAGTGCAACACAGATAGCACCGATTACATCGGTGGTGATATCTTTATCGTTGGCGAGCTTATACATCTGATAATGAGTGATGCCGGCGGCGGCTTCCAGGTCTTTTTTCTTCATGTTGCGATCCAAGAGGATATGCCACAATTTCTTATAACTGACAGCCATTTCGATTCTCCTTTTTGAGCCATTTGGCGTAAGGTACAATTTTACAAATACAGTATAACTCAATTCGACCGTAAAATCAATAATTTGATAAGGATTTCAAACTTTCTACAAGCAAATATTGCTATGCTATTGACAATTGAATTCAATCGGGGTTGAAACAGTTGATGATTCTTTTCTTTTTGCTTTCGGCATAGGCGTACGCAAGGGCGGTGCCGCTTTTGGGTTGGTAGTCAGTGAGGTCGTGGCGGCTGGTTCTTCTACGGGCGGGTTGATAGTTTTCATCGTAATAAAAGATACAAACATCGCTTTCTCGAACCATCGCCTGATTGCGTACGACATAACTTGCTCTGCCGGCGTTGCCGACACCTTTCGGGCAGATGCTTTCTTCGTACCCTTTAATTAAAAACTGCATCGTATAATCGTCGGTGTCCTCGTAATCTTTGCGGAAGTTTATCCGTTTGATTTCGGGGTATTTTTCTTTTAATTCCGTCACCAGTTCATAGCACAAACTGTCAAATGCCGAATGGTCTCCGAAGATAAAGTTAGTTGTGCCGTTTTTTACTAAATCAAGCAAAATGCTCTGCAACCGTTCCCGAAGTTGCAGTGTATCGTTGATTTTCCTATGTCCGATAAAGCATACTGAATGTTTCATACTTTCAACCTCTCTTGTTTGCAAATATATAAATATATTTTACTTTTGCAAACTATATAAGTCAATAGCAAACAATGAGATTGCGGACTTGTGTATCTTCAAGAATTATAATATTTATGAAGAATGAGAGGTGTAGGCGTTGAACGAAAATAAATTTAATTACCGTGATAAAATAAATCAACTCGGTATTACCATTGCATCGCTTCGAAAAATGCGGGATATGACACAAGAACAATTATCTGAAAAAGCAGGGATAAGCCGAACCTTTTTGAGTTCAATTGAAGCTCCCGGAACATCCCGTTCTTTTTCACTTGAAGTTTTATATGCTATCGCCGATGCATTAGAGGTTAAGCCGGGCGATATTTTGAATTTTGCCGACTATCCAGAGAAAATCTTGAATAACAAATAAACGATGCCGTCCGAAATCAATCGGGCGGCACATTTTATGTGTATGATAAATTTATTTTGCCAATAAGGTTATTTGGTCGTGAGCGAACATTTTAAAATATAATATTAGTTGTATTATAAAACATTGAAAAAAATGTCGTAATATGCTATCATAATAAAAACATTTCTGAAAAGTTGGTGCTTTTGTGAAAAATATTGTTGAAAACAAAATTGTTGTTGATGATTTTGAAATAGAATATAAAATCCAAACGATTATAAACATATCTAATTCATTGAGCGAGCGTCAGCAAAAAATCTTCAATGAAATTGCTTCTGTAGATGAACAATTGCAAGAGATTAACGAGACCATTGAAAAATTAAATATAGAAATTGATAAACTTACTAATCATGCCGACGGAATAGATTATATGGTTGCTGTTGGCAGTGGCGTATTGGCAGGCATAATCGATGTTCTTTTTGTCGAAGATTTTTCTTTAGAAAGAGCAAACGAAATCGGTAATGCAAAAACAGATAAATTTGTTATAAAAATAGCAAAATCTCAAGGCTATAAAGGGGATGATGTTGCCGGCGCAGTAAAATTTTTAGAAGATAAATATCCTATAGCTGCTGATAAAGCAACAAACAGTTTTGGCGGAGGCAAGCAACACCATCTTCGTGATTTTTCGCACCACCCGACACCTGTAGGATTGATATTTTCACTGTTAACTCAATTTACTAATAAAGTTTACGGTACCGATGTTGCAGGAATTTTTAAAGTGGTTGATTTAAAAAAAGAAGATTTAATCTTAATAGGCAAAAACACACCCGAAAAAATTACTTTTGGTGTGATAAATTGGTTTTTTCATATGATTAGCGATATTGCCGGTTCGTCATCATCAATTATTGACGGCAGCGTCGGAACCGGTCTGCCGGGCCCGCTTGTTTCTTTTCTTAAAGAAGTATCTGCACTACCATTTTTTAAAAAGTTAAATGCAAACGGATATAAAGAATTTTCCGTAAAAATTTCAAAACTTTTTAACGGAACATTGTTGGCTGAAAAAGATGCAAACGGAAATATTATATCTGCACAAAAATTTGATTTGCGAACTGAAATTGGTGTTTTATCACAATTTGGTCAACAATCAATTCCGGTTATTATAAACGAATGTATTGTAAGGGGATTTTACTTTATTCGTAGATTATATATAGAAATAAAAGAAAAAGATGTTAAGCATTTTAGAGATTTAGATAGAATTAATTGGAGAAATACACTTCCGTTTAAAAATAGAACTATTGTAAGAATGCTTACAATTTCAACCGGTACTATGACTGCAATTGATTTAGCTGATGCTGCAATTGAATCTGCTATAAAATCCGGCGGAGTTGGTCCAACATTTCTATCAAATATGATAGTGAAAGTGAATTTTGTAGGCATTGGCAGGTTTGCGTTGGCAGTAGGAACCGATGTAAAAATGGGAATACAGCGTAGCAAATCTCGAAATAAACGAATTGCTATAATGAATGAAAAAATATTTTTGCTAAATGCAAAGGTTTTTTATAAACAGGCAAATATGTGGATAGCGGCAGACAATACCGGTAAAACAATTGAAGAAGCATATGAAATGATGAACGAAACTTCAAAATTTTTCTCTGAATCATATCAGGAAATAAAAACAAATATGAAAAAAATCGGTAATTACATACCAGATATTGCAGAAAAAAATCCAAAATTAATCAATGAAATAAATGATATTTTAAAGTGGGGTTAAAAAGATGTTAAATAATATATCCAATGATGAAACTAACCGAACAGAACATTCTGACACAATTGATGTTATGACACCAAGCAATCCTTCCGTTGCTGAAATTCCTTCTATTATAAGTAATACATTTTCCGAACTCGAAAGGTATAAAAATAATGTTGAAATTTCCGAACGAAAGGCAAATAATGCAATAAATTCCGCAAGATATGCTCGCAGTCAATCAGCCGGATTATTCCAAAAAAAAGCAGCAATTGAGGCATTACAAACTGCCACTGTTGAAAACGCAGATGCGATAGGTTCGCTTGCAGACGCAGAAAAAGTGTCTTTTGAATATCAAAAAAAACTTGGACAATTTTGCAAATTCCTTTTCGCACTTGGTGTCAAAAACATTGCGGCAAACAGAAGTGTGGTCAGAGAACTTGAATTAAAATTAAGTGGTGCTACTAAAGAAGAACTTGATGATTTGGCAAGACAAGAAATCTTAAATGTTATTAAGCAATTAAAAGCCCAAGAAGATATAATGATAAAGCAGGAAAAACTGTCTGAAAATCTTAAAGAACGCATCAACTATGATGTTAAACAAGATGAGCATATAGGAAAAATTGATGAATTGAATAAAATTCAAGATGAGCAATTAGAAAAATTAACCGATAAAATTGAAAAACTTGAAAAAACATTCGATATACTACCAAGGACTTTTAACGGTGTTACATATAATAGCATTGAAGAAATGAATGAGGCCAAAACATTATATGAGGCAAAAGTCGCAAATGATAAAATTATAAAAAAAGCAAATAAAAAATCCTTATGGTGTTTGATTTTAGCTATTGCCGCTTATCCGTTAGGTGCAACAGTCGTTTTGTGGTTTCCCGCAATAATTGTTTCAATTATCTTAGGTATTAATTCTTTAAAAGAAAAAACAAGCAAAAAAGGGCTATCGATTGCAGGATTTATTATTAACGGATTTACAGTATTGATTTTTGTCTTGGCCTTAATTATTGGAATTATTGCAAATCTATAAATATATTTCAAAGCAGTGAAAATCTGCAAATTAAAATTTCACCCTTAAAAAATTTGGGCTCCGGCGTTTCTGTTTTTAGACTGCCGGAGCCTGTGTCATATTATAAAACACCATCTGTTGTCTCCGCAACATTTTCAAACACGGGAGGTTTTGAAAGTCCGAACAGTTTGATAAATTTTATGGCTTCGGTTTGGTTAGAGTCTAGCAGGACGGTGATATGTATTTCTTTGGGTGTTCGGGTGTAGGGTTTTCGTTTCTTTGGTTTGTTTTTCTGCATAGTGGGCTCTCCTTAAAAATCAAGTAAATACCCAATACGCAAGCGATTTTTTTACCTTTCTGACTGTCGTTTTGTGTGATGAAAAACAGACGCATACCGCCGTGATTTTTGTATCGGGTATGGTCTTAGTTTAACACTAACAGGTGCCATGGCTGCACCCATATTATTTGCATCTTTTATGCCTAAATCTACGATTTTTCCGAAGGTCACTGCATTTATATACGGTTTATCTGAAACCTTTGAAACTATTGTCGCCCCTGCCGCTGTAACTGTTCTTTGTGCGGTTTGCGGACGCACTGCACCGTATTCGAGAGGAAACCTATACTGTCGTTCTGCTGAACAAAAATGAGAAGAAGTAACGGCTACTGCATTATTTGCAACACCTGAATCAACAAATATTGACGCAAGTGAAAGTCCGAGTGCCATTGTAGAGCAGGCACCGTAAATTCCTATATATGGTATATCTGTGTTCTTGATTGCAAAGGTGCTGCCTATACACTGATTGAGCAAATCTCCGCCGAAAATTACATCTATATCATTTTCATTCAAGCCGCACTTTTTCAGGGCTGTTTGCGTAGCGATTTTTTGCATTCGGCTTTCAGCCTTTTCAAAACTGTCTTCACCGAATCTGCAATCTAAATCAAACGAGTCAAATTCTTCGCCTATTCTTCCCTCTTTTTCGCGTTTTCCGCAAACTGCTCCGTATCCTATTATAGATGTTTTTGTCTTTAAAAATATCGTATTCTTTCCTATTCTTTCAGCCATTAAATCACCGCATTAAAAATATAATATATAATTCCGTATACAACGCTTGCAACCGTTCCGTAAAGCACCACGGGTCCTGCAACCGTGAATATTTTTGTCCCTATACCTAAAATTCTGCCTTCATTTTTAAATTCGATTGCCGCAGAAGCAACGGCATTGGCAAAACCAGTTATAGGCACTAATGTTCCTGCTCCTGCGTGTTTTGCGATTTTTTGATAAATTTCGAGTCCCGTTAAAACCACCGACAAAAAAATCAAACTGCAAGGAACGAGCATTTTTATAAGTGTTTCATCAATTTTTAAAAATAAAAACAAATTAAAAAGCATTTGACCTAACACACAAATCAAACCGCCTATCAGGTATGCAAAAACAAAATCTTTGATTTTCGGTGAATTCGGCGAAAATTTTTTCACCGCTTTTTTATATTCTTTCTCGCTTATACGCATAAAAAAACACGCCCTTTTTGTTAGTTTTACAAAAAGGGCGTCTATTATACGCTTATTTTATCATAGATTTAAACTCGTCTTCATCAATTACTTTGACACCTAATTCATTCGCTTTTTTAAGTTTACTTCCTGCATCATCACCTGCCAAAACATAGTCGGTGTTTTTTGAAACCGAAGAAGCAACTTTACCGCCGAAAGACTCAATAATTGCACCTGCATCACTTCTTTTATATGTAGGAAGCGTTCCCGTAAGCACAAAGGTAAGACCGTTAAAGCGTGTATCATTTACTATCGCGGTTGAATTCATATTTACACCTGAATTTTTTAACGCCTCAATCATAGTTTTGGAATCTTCAAGCGAGAAAAATTCAAATGCCGACTGCGCCATAATATCTCCATATCCCTCAATAAATTTAAAATCTTCAAGCGAAGCCGATAAAATATTTTCCATGCTCTTGAACTTATCTGACATAAGTTTTGCCGCCTTTGAACCGATATGGCGGATACCGAAAGCAAAAACAAGTTTTGAAAGGTCGTTTTGTTTTGACTTTTCAATAGCATTCATAAGATTATTTACGGTTTTTTCACCTGTTCTTTCAAGCATTATTACCCGCGAAAAATCAAGTGTGTAAATATCGGTAATATCGGTAATAAGACCTGCGTTAAGGAGTTGTTCAAGCACGGCAGGTCCTAAGCCCTCAATATCCATCGCATCTCGCGAAGTAAAATGAATAAGATGCCTTAAAAGTTGTGCAGGACATTCGGCATTAGTGCATCTGATTACCGCCTCTCCATCTTCTCTGAAAACAGGAGCACCGCAGGAAGGACAAACTTCCGGCATTTTAAACACCTGACCGCCGCCGTGAGATTTAACACCCAAAACCTCGGGAATAATCTCCCCTGCTTTGCGGACTATTATCGTATCACCAATGGCAATTTGTTTTGAAAGAATAAAATCTTCATTATGAAGAACTGCTCTTGAAACGGTAGTTCCGGCAAGAAATATCGGGTCAAAAGATGCGGTTGGCGTAAGTGCGCCCGTTCTTCCGACATTGATTTCAATATCACGCAAAACCGTTTCCTTTTCTTCGGGCGGATATTTATATGCCACCGCCCATTTAGGATATTTTGCCGTGCTTCCGAGTTCTTTTCTGTATGCGATATTATCTACTTTGATTACGGCACCGTCAATATCAAAAGGAAGATTTCCCCTGCTTTCGCCTATTCTTTTTACCTCATTTACGGCTTCTTCTTTTGTTTTTGCCTTAATATAACTCGGCAATACATGGAAGCCTAAATTTTTAAGAAAATCAAGCGAATCTATATGAGAATCAAACTTTTTATCACAATGCTGAATATTAAAAACAAAAATATCAAGATTTCTCGAGGCGGTAACTGCGGAATTTTTTTGTCTTAACGAGCCTGCCGCTGCATTTCTCGGGTTTTTTGCAGGTTGTTCGCCGTTAAGTTCCTGCCGTTCTACAAGTTTTAGAAAACTGTCCTTCGGCATATAAACCTCTCCGCGCACTTCCAATGCACCGCCATACTCAATTGTTTTCGGAATTGATGAAATCTGCAATATATTCGCCGTTACATCTTCGCCCACTTCACCGTCTCCACGGGTAGAGCCGCGAAGTAGTTTTCCGTTTTCATATTCGAGAGAAACCGATAAACCGTCAATTTTAGGCTCAACAGAAAAATCAGTTTTTGAAAGGTCAGTTTTATCGCAAAATTCATAAAGTTCTTCAAAACTGAAAACATCTTGCAAACTTTCCATTTTAACCGAATGATTTACGGGTGAAAACAACGACTGTGCCGCTCCTCCGACCTTTTGCGTAGGAGAATCGGGAGTGATGAGTTCGGGATATTCTTTCTCTATTGCTTTAAGTTCTCGGGTAAAAGCATCATACTCATAATCTTCAATTTCGGGTTTATCTTGATTATAGTATAGTTCATTATGGTATCTTATAATTTTAACAAGTTCTTTATGTCTTGATTTTGCAGTTTTTAAGTCCATATTTACTCCTTTTAACATCTTTAAAATTTACCCGAAATATCGGCAAAACTTTGCGGAACAGCACCTACAATCACCGTCTGTGCCAAAACAAATGTGGTATTTAAAGAAAATCCTTTTTGTTTTCCCACAGCGACAATATTGCCCGTAAGATTTATTTTTAAATCTATCTGATGAAGCACCTGATTTATTCCGCAGGAAACAAACTTATTTACGAAATCAATGGTAACTCCCTCATAAAACTGTGTTTTAAAATATATTTTAGGTCCCAAACCGTAAAGAAAATCTCCGAAAAACAAAGTTCCGAGCGGTATTCCGACCTTTTGAATTAAATCATCGGCGGTAAAAGCGGCAATCTCATTTGTTATTTTTGCTTTTAAAGTGTTTGCAAATTTAGTATCTATTTCAATACCCTTAAAATTATTATTGCCGTCCCGAGTGATATGTGAAATCATATCGTATGTAATATTTTCCTGCTCTAAAACTTTAATTATTGCATTATTGCACACCGACTGCAATGCACCCTCGGCACAACTCGTTGCATACTCAATAACAACCGGGCGTATTCGCCAAAGGCAAAAAGAAATGATAAGTGCTATAACGGTAAAAAGTATAAGCCAAGTCTTACATACAGTTTTTATACTTTTTATATTCAAACAAACACCTCCCGTAAATACTATGAAGCATTTACGGGTTAGGTTAAAGATTACTGTTCTTTCGGTTTTTCTTCTTTTTCTTCGCTTTGAACGGTTGAATTATCCGAAGAAATTTTCGGACTCTTAAGAGCAGTGCCCGTATGAACTTTACATACAGAAGGAATATTGCCCTTTTTATACCATCCGAGCGCTTTTGACGGACAAGCCTCGGTTGCCAAATCACCGCTCGAAGTGCAGTAGTAATACGGTGTGGCATATTCGCTTGTGTTGAATGATTTTGCTTCAAGTCCCGTATGGACTTTCGACATTACCGCACTCCACATTTTAAGTGCAATAGTGCTTTGCGGTATATCCTGCATAGTATCATAACCGCACCAGCAAGAAGCAACATAATAAGGTGTTCCGCCGACAAACCACAGGTCATTTGAATCGTTTGAAGTTCCCGTTTTGGCATAGATACGCATATTGGAAACCGCACCGGCGGCACCTTTACCGGTTCCCTGAGAGCCGTAAACAACATTTTGTAAAAGTCTGTTCATAACGGTAGCTGTATCCTCGCTTATTGCGATTACAGGCTCCTTCTTAGGCTCTAAAATCACATTATCATGCTGGTCGCAAACTTTATAGTAAAGTTTAGGCTCATAGTAAAGTCCGCCATTGCCGAACACGGCATAAGCCGCCGCTGATTCAAGAGTTGTAAGACCTCCGTTTGTTCCGCCCATTCCGAGCGGTGAGTAGTTGACATCTTCTTTTGTAAGCGTAGTAATTCCGAGTTTTTGGGTTAAAAAGTCAAAAGATGCTTGCGGAGTTAATTTATCAACCAAATAAACAGGTATTGTATTTACCGAGCGTTCAAGCGCGTATTGAACAGTTATATTACCCCAATATCCGTTATACCAGTTTACCGGCTTCCATTTGCCGTAATTTGTGGGTTTATCGTTTACGATACTTGAATAATTGATGATATTATTTTCAATAGACGGAGCATATGCGGCTATCGGCTTCATTGTGGAGCCCGGTTGACGAATTGCATCGGTTGCTCTGTTAAAACCCGTCATACCCAAATTTGCAGTTTTTTTGCCTATACCGCCCGCCATTCCGAGCACATGGCCGTTATAGTCCATAATAGTAAAAGAGCCTTGTAATGTCTTACCGTCTTTACCCTTTATTGCGTATTTATCGGAATCGTTGAAAACGGTTTCAACCGCATTTTGAATATCGGGATTTAATGTAGTGTATATTTTGTAACCACCGCTGTAAAAATTAGTTGCGGCATGGTCGTCATCATAGTTATATTTTTCGGCTATATCCTTTGTGACCTGTCTTATAAGGGCATCAACAAAGTAGGAGTTTACATCGGTTTCATTTAGGTTTTCCTTATTTGCGACAATTTTAACATCTTCTTTTAAAGCACTGTCGTAATCTTTTTTGGAAATAAGACCTTGAGACAGCATCTCATCAAGAACGGTTTCCCGACGCGCTTTATTATGCTCAGGCTCGTCATCGGGAGCATAATAAGCAGGACTCTTGGTAATAGCCGCAAGTGTGGCACATTCGGCATAAGATAAATCTTTCACATCTTTATCGAAGTAATAATTAGAAGCGACACCTACACCGTAAAGACCGTGTCCCATTGCTATTGTATTTAAATAGCATTCAATTATCGTATCTTTGGCATAATGATTTTCAAGATACCTTGCACGCATTATTTCACGAACTTTACGGCTTGCTCTCTGCTCATTATCGCTTGTAAGATTTTTTACAAGTTGCTGTGTTATGGTAGAGCCGCCTTGGTTTGACGAATAAAAATGGAAAAACATATTTGCAAACGCGGCAGTTGTCCGCTTCCAGTCAACACCGAAATGCGAATAGAATCTTTTATCTTCGATTGCGATAAAAGAGTCAACAAGTTTTTGGGGTATGCCGTCATAACCGTTTTCGGAAGACTTTGCTGCCTGCGGGTCATACGCAGTCCATATTCTGTTGAACTCACCGTGCAAACGCTGATATTCTTTAAACTCCTCACTGCCGTCTTTCTTTGTATATATGGTGGTAGTAAAATTAAGTTTTAAATCATTGAGGTTTTCTTCCATAGTTCCGTCAACAGAAGTAAAGGCATAGACTAAAAAAGAACTCACTATTATACTGACAACAATAACGCCGACTAAAAATACCGATAAAATTATTTTAATGATTTTTTCTTTACGGTTTTTGGTGTGCCTGCGTGATTTCTTTCTTTGAGCCGCAGTTTCTTTGGAAGAAAAACTGTTAAGGTCAAGCGTTTCTTCCTTGCCGGAACTAATATCCTCAAAATCAAAATCGTTATTCAAAAAATACACCTCGCAAAACAAATTTACAGTAGTATTATAATATATATTACCGTATTTTAACAGTTACAAATTTTTTACTTTTCATTAAGTTCAAGTTTTTCTTGAAAGATTTAAAAAAAATGGTATAATAAAATAACAAATGTCAGTAAAGGTGATGGACTTTGGAGAATAATGCTTCTTCTGCCGGAGTTAAACTCGGCGGACTTTTCAATACCGCAGAAATTAGAATTCTTATTTGTTATATACTTAATTCCGTAAATGAGCCCGTTCCCGCAAGTTTGCTTGTAAACGAATTACACCTTGAAGGAATAGCAAACGGGTTTGAGGTTAGCGATGCAATCGTTGCATTAAATGAAAACGGGAACATAAAACTCTATGACTCTGTAAATGATACTTATGTTATCACCGAAAAAGGCAAAAATACGGCAAACACACTTAAAACTTCGCTTTCTTACAGCGTAAAAGACCGGGCATTTGCAGTAACGGTAAAAATGTTATCGAGGCTCAAAAACATAGGTCAAACCGATTTTAATATCGTTTATGAAAATGGTATTCCCTATTTTGTTTGTTCGGTATTAGACGGCACGCTGCCTTTAATGAGTATCAAACTTTTGCTTTCCGACGAAAATCAGTCAACGGCAATAAAAGAAAGATTTCTCGAAAACCCATCAGAATTTTACAAAATGATAATTGATAAATTGACTAAATAACTTAAAAACATTAAGCGGTTGCATTATGCAACCGCTTATTTTAATTTTCGCTGTATGAATATGTAGGAACGATTGATTTTACAAGCGCTCTTATATCGGCATTATCATCAGCCATCTGTGTTTTTAACTTTTTAAGGGTTTTTTCAAAGACTTCTTCATCAAATTTTATAGGCTTTCCGATATGTATAAGACTGTTTGCGGTCTTTTTTAAACCTTCTTCGGCAAGTAGCTTTTCTTCATACATTTTCTCGCCGGGGCGTAGACCGGTAAATTCAATTTTAATGTCAATATACGGTTTATATCCCGAAAGTTTTATAAGATTTTCGGCAAGGTCTAAAATCTTAACAGGCTCGCCCATATCAAGAACGAAAATCTCTCCGCCGTTTGCAGTTGCACCTGCTTGTAAAACAAGAGATACTGCTTCGGGAATAGTCATAAAATATCTTATAATGTTCGCATCCGTAACGGTTACGGGACCGCCTTCCTCAATTTGTTTCTTAAAGAGCGGAATAACCGAGCCGTTGGAGCCTAAAACATTACCGAAACGCACCGCAACAAATTCAGTATCGGAACGGGAATTAAAATACTGAACTACCATTTCGCAAATTCGCTTGCTTGCGCCCATAATATTGGTGGGATTAACCGCTTTATCGGTAGAAATCAGCACAAAGCGTTTTACACCGTATTTATCGGAACAAGCGGCAACATTATATGTGCCGAAAACATTATTTTTTATAGATTCATTGGGGCTGTCTTCCATAAGGGGAACATGCTTATGCGCTGCCGCATGGAAAACAAGCTCAGGTCTGTATTTTTCAAAAATGGCATTAAGACGCTTTTCATCACGGACAGAACCTATAAGCACTGTTAGATTTAAATCGGGGCAGGTTCTTATAAGTTCGTTTTGAATATCGTAAGCATTATTTTCATAAATATCAAAAATTATCAGTTGGCTCGGCTGATGACAAGCAATTTGTCTGCAAAGTTCACTTCCTATTGAACCGCCGCCGCCGGTAACCAAAACCGTCTTGCCACATACATAATTCAGCACACTGTCGACCTTAATATCAATAGGCTCTCTGCCCAAAAGGTCCTCAATTTCAACATTACGAAGGCTTGAAGTTTCAATGGTTGCCGTATCATCTATAATCTGATAATACGAAGGCAAAACCATAACCTTGCATCCGGTTTTCTGACATATACTTAAAATAACCGATTTCCTGTTTGCCGAACAAGTAGGTATTGCGAAAATGATATAGTTTATATCGTATTTTTGAACATTCTCAAGAATATCTTCAGAAGCACCTACAACCTTAACGCCCAAAAGATTTAAGCCGATTTTGTTTTTATCGTCATCAATAAAGCACTTTACGCTGCACTGGGTTTTCTTAAAATTCTTATGAATATCGTTTAACAGCATAGTTCCCGCGGCACCTGCGCCGATAATCATAACATTTCCTCTTATTGCGTTATTGTCTACCGGACCGGACGATTTATGAGTTGAGTATACAATAAAACGAATTGTCGCCATAAAGGCGATGTCAATGAGCATTATACAAATACAGTTACCCAACCTGATGGGGTTTGGGTCATCCGTTCCGAAAATCGCCGAATGTGCAATATAAAGCAATGCGGAAGAAAAGAACGAAGTGAAAAACAGCCTTCCGTAGCAAGGCAGGTCGGCATATTGCCACAGGATATTATAAACCGTCAAGACATATGCAAAGCCGACAACAGCAACGGGATAAACAACAAAAACAAGCGCCGAAACATTTATATCTTTCACTACATACTTTAAGTCTGTAGAGAAAACCAATGTAAGAAAAACGGACAAAATCGCCGCCGCAAAGTCAAGAAAAGCAAAAAAAATCTTTTTTATTACGCTATTCATAAAAGTCCCCACAAAAATTCATTTTGCAAAAAACAACAAAATATTTTGCAATTATATAATAACATAATAAATTCACAAAATCAAATTATTTTTTTATAAAAGAAGAATATCCCTTTCCGTATTGAACGCAACGGGAAACACGGCTTAATGTTGCGGAAGATATGTCGGTTTCTTTGATTACCTCGTTATAGGTTTTTCCTTCTATCAAAAGTTTTGCCGCTTTAATTCTTTCTGCCATTTGTTCTATCTCTTTATTTGTGCACAAATCGGCAAAAAGATTTTCACAGTCATCAACCGTATTAAGTTTTAAAATTATCTTAAATAATTCTTGAATATCTTCTTGAGATGTGCGTTTTCCGTTATTCATACTAAAATTCCTCCGTAAAAAATTTTAATAGTTTAACATTTCCGGACAGTGATATATAATTATTATTCTTTGAAGAAGCAGCCTTTAAAACACCGCCTTTTTGATTAAGCGTAATTTCGGTATAATCTGCTGTATCGGCAGTTTCATAAGCACATACGGCAATGCTTCCACTCGCACACGAATTTTCGTAAAACAGAGTTTTACATTTTTCCACATATACAATAGGGTTTAATATTCCGTCATTTCTTTTATAAATCATAAATCCCATCGCAGGAAGATTCATAAGCGCCGTATATTTACGAAGTATTTTTTCGGCAACACTGTTATCAAAATCACCGAAAGACAAAATATGAGAAATACCGTTAAGGCTTACTATCGGTAAATTGTATTCTTTATTATCAACCGTGAAGATTTTTTCGGATATGCCTTTAGGTTTTAATACCGATAATTCGCAACTGTATCCGTTATCGGTTTTTAAAACAGACACTTTCAAAGGTTCCGAAACACCGTATACCGAAATAAAAACTTCTTTATTATCAATATTGTTGTTTATACAAAATAATGTTGCGGCACACATAGTTGCATTGCCGCAAAATTCACCGCCGCACATACGAAGATGCGGAACTTCCCTTTCAAAGTCAAGAAAACCTACCTGTTCCACATTCGGGTGCTTCTCCATTATTTCGTTATTGACTCTATTGTAATCTTCGGTATTAACCGCAGAAGTAACTATTGCGGTAATATTACCGGTAGGATTAAAAATACAGTAGTCTATCCTCATTTATTATCGTAGTTCTGTAAGAACTGCTTTGTCCTTTCATTTTTAGTATCGCCGAATAATTCTTCCGGTGTTCCCTGCTCTATTATTACTCCGCCGTCTAAGAATATAACACGGTCGGAAACTGCACGGGCAAATGCCATTTCGTGAGTTACAATAACCATCGTCATTTTTTCATCGGCAAGTTGCTTGATAACCTTTAAGACCTCTCCGGTGAGTTCGGGGTCAAGCGCACTTGTGGGCTCATCAAAGAAAAGTATTTCGGGTTTCATTGAAAGTGCACGGACTATCGAAACACGCTGTTGCATACCGCCTGAAAGTTCACACGGGTACATATTTTCTTTTCCCTCAAGTCCCATCTTTTTAAGTAAAACTTTTGCCTCGGCAATTACTTCGTCTTTATCACGCTTTAAAACATTTATAGGTGCGTCAATTATGTTTCTGAGCACGCTGTAATGCGGAAAAAGATTAAAATTCTGAAAAACAAGTCCGAAAATTTTTCTGAATTTGTTAAGGTCTTTTGCATAAACAAATTTACCGTTTTCATCAACATATGTGACATTATCGCCCATATACGAAAGTGTTCCGCTGTCAATCGTTTCAAGCAGTGTAGCACAACGCAAAAGTGTTGATTTACCACCGCCCGAAGGACCGATAACAGAAACAACTTCGCCTTTATTTACTTCAAGTGATATATCTTTCAAAACATTATTATCGCCAAAAGACTTTTTAATGTTCTCAATTTTCAAAACATTCATTCTATTCTTCCTTAAATCTTATAATAACTCATTGCTTTTTCAATTTTACCCATAGCAAACCCAACTATCGCATTAAACACATAATAGAAAACACCTGCAATTATAAACGGTGTAAAGCTTGACTGAGAGTTGGCAATTTGTTTGCCTATCGTAAACATCTCGGCATATGAGAGTGTGAATGCAAGCGAGGTATCCTTGACAAGCGTAACTATTTCATTTGTCATACTCGGTAAAATTCTCCTAATAACCTGCGGTAAAATTATTCTCATAAATGTTTGTGCTTTTGAATAGCCAAGTATTGTAGCCGCCTCATATTGACCTTTTGAAATTGATTCAATACCGCCTCTGTATATTTCCGAAAAATATGCCGCATAATTTATTGCAAAAGCAATAACTACGGGAATAAGTTTATTCCTCGAACCGGGTATGTTAAATAAATACCACGGTCCGTATGCAACTGCTAAAAGCTGAAGCATAAGCGGTGTTCCGCGCAGAACAGAAATTATAAATTTAATAACATTTGAAATTATTGCGTTTTTACTCATTCTGAGCAGAGCAAAAACCATTCCGAGAGGGAGAGAAAATATAAGTGTTAAAAAGAATATTGCACAGGTTTTGGAAAGTCCCTCCGCCATCGTGGTAATCATAGTAATAAGTGACAATTTTTTACCTCATTTCATATTCGCCATATATCATAATTACGCCCAAAGCCTCCCCGTATCCGAGGAGGCAATTTAAGCAATTTAATTTTTTATAAGTAATTATTTTTTATCCTGCTTTGCAACATAAGCCTTTGCTACCGGATAGTCAACAAATACTGCATCAACTGTTCCGCTTTCAAGTTCGGTGAAGCATTTGAGGAAGCTGTCACAGGTAACTAATTCTTTAAATGTATCCTTGAGGTCTTTTAAATCTTCATTAAGTAATGCCTCGCCCGATGTTCCAAGCTGAACTGCAACAATCTTATCTTTAAGGTCTTTTGATTTCTCAATGCCCTCACCGTCTTTAACAACGAGAACCTGAGTATTGTAGTAGTAAGGTGCTGAAATTACATATCCTGCTTCTTTCATCGAATCAAGAATTGTCATACCTGACCATACACAGTCGCACTCTTTTGCATCAAGTTGGATAAGTTTTTCATCCCAGTTAACGCCGAACACCTTAAACTCCCAACCGAGAACATTGCAAGCAGCCTTGCAAATCTCAACATCAAAGCCGGTGTATTCGCCGTCATCGCCCATATAGCTAAACGGATTATACTCAGGGTCAATACCCATTGTAAATGTTCTCTTTTCAACTTTTGTAAGGTCAACTTCTTCGAATTCAGCCTTGCTCTCGCCATTAAGGAACAAAAGGTTATCAACTACATCGGGGTATTTATCGGCGATTTCTTTATACTTGCCGTTCTTAACAAGTTCCTGAACTGCTGCATCCATAACCTTGCATGTTTCTTCATCGCCGTTACGGTAAGCTATACCGTATTGCTCTGCGCCCAATTCTTCGTTAATGATTTTAAGTTTTGCATCTTTCTTCGCTCCGCATCCTGCAAAACAGAACAACAAAGCCACAACCATTAGTAAAGCAATAATCTTTTTCATTTTAATTTCTCCTTTTCCCTCGCGGGTTTTTATTTTTGATGTTGTTATTATACTTCACTTCGCTAAAGTTGTAAAGTGTTTTTTTGCATTTTTTTAAACTTTGTTAAATTTATACAACAATTTTCAAAAAAACAAGCCACTTTATCACTTTATTGCACTAAAGTAATGCCGATATAAATAAAACCCTTTGCATATACAGAGGGTTTTACTATTTTTTACCCCTTAGTTTATTTATTCTGTCACGCAAAGCGGCGGCATGTTCAAATTCAAGAATTTTTGCCGCTTGCTGCATTTCACGGGTTAAGCGCTTAATAAGTTCTTCCCTTTCTGCGCGGGACAGTTTACTATCGGGCTTATTGTTTTCAACCTTTGAACCGATTTCAATAATATCACGGACATCCTTTAAAATTGTTTTCGGGACAATGCCGTGTTCTTCATTGTATTTTTGCTGAATATTGCGACGGCGTTCGGTTTCCTTTATTGCAGACTCCATTGAACGAGTGACACTGTCGGCATACATTATTACGGTGCCGTCTGCGTTTCGCGCGGCTCTGCCGATTGTTTGAACGAGTGAGGTTTCACTTCGCAAAAAGCCTTCCTTATCGGCATCAAGAATTGCAACAAGCGATACTTCGGGTATATCAAGTCCCTCTCTTAATAAATTGATACCGACCAAAACATCGAATTCGCCGAGTCTTAAGTCTCTTATTATCTCCATACGCTCAATAGTGTCAATATCATAATGCATATATCGGACTTTGATTTCAAGATTTTCGAGATACTCCGTAAGATCCTCCGCCATCTTCTTGGTAAGAGTGGTAACAAGCACTCTCTCATTTTTAGCAGTTCGCTTATTTATTTCGGAAATCAAATCGTCAATTTGTCCCTCAGACGGTTTTACAATAACCATCGGGTCTAAAAGTCCCGTAGGTCTTATAACCTGCTCGGTAATTGAAGCGGCGTGCTCTTTTTCAAAATCGCCCGGAGTTGCCGAAACAAATACTGCCTGATTTATATGACTGTAAAACTCATTAAAATTAAGCGGACGGTTATCAAAAGCAGACGGAAGTCTGAACCCAAAATCAACAAGATTTTCCTTTCTTCCCCTATCGCCGCCGAACATACCCCGAACCTGTGGCAAAGTCACATGAGATTCATCAACAAAAAGCAAAAAATCATCAGGAAAATAATCAAGCAATGTCGAGGGCACACTGCCTTTAGGCCGCCTTGATAAAACACGGGAATAGTTTTCAATTCCCTTGCAGGTGCCGACTTCACGGAGCATTTCAATATCATATTCGGTGCGTTGCCTTATCCTCTGCGCTTCAATGAGCTTTCCGTTTTCATTGAAAAACTCCACACGTTCTTCCATTTCTTCCTTTAATTCTTTCAAGGCATCCTCTAATTTATCCTGCGGGACAATATAATGTGATGCAGGATAGATTGCAACATGATTTACAATACCTTTAATTTCGCCGGTAAGTGCGTTGACTTCGCAAATTCTGTCAATTTCATCGCCGAAAAACTCAATGCGTATTGCGTTTTCATATGAGTATGCCGGAAAAACATCCACAACATCGCCGCGAACACGGAATTTATTACGCACAAAATTTACATCGTTTCGCTCATACTGTAAATCAACAAGTTTCTTTATAAGTTCATCTCGGTTTTTCGCCATTCCTTTACGCAAAGAAATGACCATATTTCGATAATCAATAGGACTTCCGAGCGAATATATGCAGGAAACAGAAGCAACAATTATAACATCCCGTCTTTCAGAGAGTGCGCAGGTTGCACTGTGCCTTAATTTATCAATCTCATCGTTAATCGCCGAATCTTTTTCTATATATGTGTCAGTGCCAGGTATATACGCTTCGGGTTGGTAGTAGTCATAATAGGATACAAAGAAGGCAACTTCACTATTAGGGAAAAATTCACGGAGTTCTGAACAGATTTGGGCAGCCAATGTCTTATTTGGCTCTAATATCAGCGTTGGTCTGTTGACTTTGGCAATTACATTAGCCATCGTAAAAGTCTTACCACTGCCTGTAACGCCCAATAATACTTGTTCTTTCAGCCCTTTGTTGATACCGTCTACTAACTTCTCAATGGCTTGCGGTTGGTCTCCCGTCGGCTTAAATTTTGATACGATTTCAAATTTATCCATTGGCATTTGCCCTCCTCTCTTTTTAATCAATAAATCAAGTTAAATATGTATAAAATGTGCTTTGGACGAAAAAAGTCATTTTTTTATTTAAGACTATTATACCACAGTTTCTTATTAAAAAAAAGACTTTCATAAAGTTTTCTATAACACTTTACCCACATATTCGTTTAATCCGTTAATCCAACTCATTCTTACAATTTGCATACGGGTTTTATCTCCGTACACATCAAATGACATTGACGGTTTTGAATGACCGAGTGTATCCGAGATAACCTGCATATCTACCCCGTTTTCAAAAAGAATAGTGGCACAAGTATGCCTTAAATCGTGAAAACGGATATCCGGCAAACTGCACTTTTTTAAGAGTTCCTTAAACGGTTGATACACAAATGCCGGACTTCTTGGTCTGCCGTAGGTCGAACAGCAGATATAATCGGCATCAACAAAGGTTTTCTTTCTTTTGTTGCGGTGCTTTTCATATAGTGTTCTTTCCTTAATTACCGCCTCATACACTAAATCCGGCATAGCTATTATCCGATTGGACGAATTTGTTTTAAGCGGTATTTCCTGCTTTGTAACATTTTTGACAGGTGCCGACTTATTAACATCTTTTCCCAATTGGCGTGTGATGTGAATGGTGTGATTTTCAAAATCTACATCCGCATATTTTAGTCCTAATATCTCTCCTCGCCTTAAACCCATCAATGCCGCAAAAAGAACAAATAAATATATTTTGGTGCCTTTAGCATTTTCAATGAGTATTCCCACTTGTTCTGCCGTCAAGGTTTTTTGCGGTTTATTATCATTATGCGACCGCTTTGGCAAGCAGATACCCTCCGTGGGATTTGAAGATATCTGCTGCCGGTCGTTTGCGTGTTTCAATGAAGTTTTCAGAATGTTCCTTACCATTTTTGCATTTGAATACGATTCTTTACTCACCTTTTCATACAAGTAATTGATATGAAGACGGCTCAACTCACAAAGCTTGATTTTGCCGATATAGGGTGCAATATTATTTTTAATACAATAGTAATAGGTCGAATAAGTAGCAGATCTTTTGGTTTTTTTGATTTCGCTTTCCAACCAATCATCCAAATATTCCGATACCGTCAACTTCTTGTTAAGAACATAAGTATGTGTATACAGTTCCGCCACCGCTTTATCTCTTGCTTCACTTGCCGCCTTTCTGGTTTCAAAACCGGAATGCTGTTTTGTTGTTTTGCTTCCGTCGGTTAATTTTAAGTAAATGCGAAAGCCATATTTCCCTTTGATTTTTATTACACCGCTTATTTTGAAATCCACATAACAATTACTCGTCATCACTCAACTCACCTTAAATATTGAATCAATAATTTCCTTGGCGGATTGAGGTTTTCTCGAAAAATTCCCATATCGCTCATCAGTCGTTTTTATACTGCTGTACCCTAAATTTAGAGATAATTCCTGTAAAGTCCCAAAGTCATTCAAAAAGCGAACGGCATAGGTATTTCTGAGGTCTTGTACCGTAATCGAGCCAAGTTTTGATTTTTTGCAAATTGCAGAAAGTGCATCGTTGAGCAAACTTAATGCCGGTGTTTTTCCGTCCTTTTGGCAACAAATGTAATCCTCGTCATAATACGGCTGATACCGCATTTTATTTGCCTCAATCATTACTTCTCTTTTGCTCAGTTCATCGAATATAATATCCGGCACGGCAAGAGTTCTGTGATTGTTTTGTGTGTGCAATTCTTGAACTTTGGAACAGTAAATTTCCTTTTGCTTTTCTGCATCAAACTTCTTATCCTGAACAATTTCTCTTGATACCGTTAAGGTTTTGGCATCCCAATCAAAGTCCGAAAATTTAAGACCGTAGATTTCCGCTCTTGACAATCCGCAAAACAGTGCTAACAAAATCTCCAAAAACCGTGAATTTGCAGAAGCACACAGCAAAAATCTCTTGATTTCATCATCACTTAAAACTTTTAACGGTTTCTTAGTATGAGAATATTTTTTTGCCTGTTTTACAGGATTCCTATCAATCAAGTTGTTTTGATAGGCAAAATTAAAAGCGATGCTTAATACTTCTCTTGCTTTTTCGGCTGATGTGGTCGTTAGCGTTGATGCTTTTTCGAGTAATTGGTCGATATATTCCGTATTGCACTGATTCAGTTCAATATCTCCTACAAACGGCATAATCCACTGTTTCAAGGTATGCTCCATGTTCATTTTGCAAGCTGAACTGATTTTGTTACACTGAATATTGTAAAACCAATCTTCTAAAAATTCAGATAACAACATTGTTTGTTTACCAAACACATTATTCTTTTGCTCTTCAAATAATTTATCCATAATAATTTTCCCTTTCTCCGCCTCTTCGGCGGTTGCATATCCTCCTTTCTTACCGTATCCCACTGTGAAATCATCTCTTAAAAATTTTGTTCTGTGATACCATGAACCACAACGATAAAAAGGTTTGGATTTATTGCTTTTCAATTTATATTTCTCCTTGTCAAAGTTTTACTGCATCTCATTTTGAATCCAAGCATCAAACGACACTTTGGAAATACGATACAGTTTTCCGATTTTTATAGTTTTAAAAGGTTTTCCGCTTTTCATAACCTTTTCCAAATATCTGTATCCTGCAGTCTTTTGCAGACCTAACATTTCAAAAATATCTTCCGCTTCATAAAAAAGGCATTTGTTTTCAGAAATCACCGCTTTCCCTCCTTTCGATTTTTGTTTTTTCGTTTTGAGCATAAAAATAACGCCCATCCGAAGATGAGCGTATGTTTCTATGATACTATGCCTTTATATTCAGAAAAACCACCGAACTTTATGAAGGACATCTTACCATAGTAAACTTCACCCGATCTTCGAATCAATTCGAATTCAAATGCATTCCTCAAAAGCCGATGAACTTTCATCATTTGCTTTTGATTAAGTTTACTATTTAACCTCTCCTTCATTATTTTAAAATTCAGCATCATTAGAATAACACAGTTTAAGCCGTTTGTCAACCGCTTAAACCATAAAATTCATTTCCTTTTTTCGACTTTATTCCGTTTAGTCCGTTTTATAATAATGTTTTATCAAATCATATGTTCTTTTCTTTGTATTCATAGGAGTTGCTTCTGATTTTTTTAATAACAAATTAAAAAATACATATGTATTGTCTATTAATTTATAAAACATCCTAAACTCTCTACTATTTTTTAAAGTTGTTCTAAACTCATTATAAGTTATATCTTTATATTTAATTGAATCCGTTAATCTAGGCAACATATTGTCATATTCAATTCCCTCTATCCATTTACAAAAATCTCTTTTAATTGAGTAAGCATCATCAATGGTCAAATTGGAATCATCAAACTCATTATCTATTATTACCGAACCATTCAAACAAAAGAATGAAATTTTAAGACTATTATTGTATCCCAAAAGCAATTCGGAAAAAGAAATATAGCTCTTCTCATAAAGAAAATCAAAAGTATTAATTGAATCATAAAAATTATGTAATTCAAAATCAATATTATTTTTAAGTATTTTTAATGTTTTTCTCTTAAAATTTTCTTTTTCAAATGAAAAAACAATCTTATCTCTTTCTAAAGCCTCCGAAAAACAATTCGGACTACTACCATAAAACTCCCCAGTAAATTCGGTTTTATAAACAGATTTTTGGTCCGTCCTATTATTATCTTGCCAATAAGGTTCATCACTTAATGAAACCAGCAGTGATTTCATTTTTTGAGTTTCTGCATATGCATTGTATTTATTCAACTTTAAAAAATCATAAAGTGATAAATCGGATGTGATTTTTAAATTGTATGAATCATACCTTTTCAATATATAAAACTCTTTGCTCTTTAGTATATCTAATAAAGGCAATGTATACTCAACTAATGAATCAACGAAAGATTCCACACTATCAAACTGAGAATCAATTGAATAGTCATTTAATATTATTTCCATAGCACATTCCTAAATATTGAGCATACGATTTAAATCAATATCAAATTGATCAAATAAACCGTTTGGGCAATTGCTAATTCGTCCTCTTTTTCCGACTTTAATAATATTATTTTCTGTGCAATATTTATCATTCATAGTAAAAAAATCAATTGCTATTGTCTCAGATTCCATTTTCTCACTTGCTATTCCAGCTCTAACACCGTTAAATATGTGGTCACTATGAGTTTCAACAAAAACTTGACGATTGTGTGAAGAAATAAAATACAAGAATTCACAAACTTTCGATTGAGCATTTGGATGGAGATGTATTTCGGGATTTTCGATCACTACAACATCATTTTCCTTACATAACAAACACATAACAATAATACTTACAAGGTAACTAAATCCCGCACCAACATTTTTTGGCCGAATAAGTTTTTCACCTGCAACTGAAAAAAAACATTTTACAAAATCTGTACCAATAATATCTTCTGTTACAATTGTAGCTCCCAAAATATATTTAAGCCAATAATTCACTTGATTTCCCAATGTAAATGAATTATTATCACATATTAATTCTTTAGACAAGGGGATATCCTTATTTTTATCTAAAACATAAATAGCAAACTCCCCATCCATTCCAACATTAACATCACTATGGTAATTTTTTTTATAAATATCTTCTGGCCCTATTCTTTCGCAAGATAGGTAATTAATTGTTGGACATATATTAGGATTTTCAGAATTATTTCCTTTATCTAAAAAATCATTAACTATTATACCTTCATCTGAAAAAACGATTTTAGAATCATCTATTTCTATAGATGTTTTTTGAGAATTTAAATTGAAATTTTTTATATCTTTGTAATTGCCAAGTTTGATAAATTCTCCATTTAATCCCATATTAGTTTTATTGTTTTGTTGCATAAGTAACAAGCTTTGTATGAATGTTGATTTTCCAGATGAATTTGCACCAGCAATAATATTTAATTTATTACAATACACAATCAAATCCGAAATACTTTTAAAATTTGTTATATGCACTTTATTTATCATAAAAAATCACCCACTATTTTATTTATTTTATCACTTCTTAATTTCACTTTGACATCACTATCACGATGATTATTCAAACTTTCTCTAAATTCTATATCGTTTTTCAAATCACTAAAGTAATTCATAACTTTATCTTTTATTTGATGATTTTTAATCGGCAAAAGAGTCATAGCATACATAAAACATTCAAAAATATTGATATTTATAGGATAACGTTTTATAGTTCCATCTTTGTTAACATCTAACAACCTAAAAGCGTTATAACCCAAATAAAATGTTATTTGAGTTAAAGCTATTATTGTTGTTTTTTCAATTTGATCTATTTCATAATCACTACAATTATTTAAGAATTCCATGGCTAATCCTAATAACTCATCAATATCACCATTATATGAATACAACTCATTTTGACTTCCATTTCTTTTATATATTTTTTTATTAAACAGTAAATAAAAAGCAATAAATCTCAATAACAAATATCTGTTTTTCATACGAGTATCTTTTAAAAAATAATTTTCTGTTGCTTCATTAAATTCATTAGAGTTACACAATCTATTCAATAATAATGTGGATTTGCCCTGATATAAAGCATTACGAATTTCCTGCTTGTTCAATTGTGTCCCCGCACGGTTAACTCTATCAAAAATATCAAATTTAACCCTATCTGGAGTTGCCGGTTGTATTACATGCGCCATTATTTGATAGTCTTCAATTTTGGATTGATAAATCGGGTCAAGATCCTTAAACTTTTTTTTATTAAATTCATCTAATATTTTCAATTTATCTAGAGCAAAATCTCCATTCATATACGAAAAAATCGCATCTAATCTTTGCCGACCATCTATAACTATTAGTTTTCCCATTTTATCTTCGTTAAAATAAAAAATAGGCAATGGTAATCCCATTAATATGCTTTCAATCAATTCTCTTTTTTGCTGAAGTTTCCAAACATTTTCCCGTTGAAAATCGCTATCTAGTATTACCAATGAAGGTTGTTTATCGTATTTTCTTTTTAGTTCAAATGTAGTGTAAAATCCTCGTTCTACTTTTATTGATTTCACAGGATAAACCCTTTCATTATTTGAATTAGCTGATGGATTTAGTTGATCATCTTCATTATCAAATATCACTTCAGTGTCAAAACTAGAAATTTCAACAAAGTTTTCTTTGTTATTATCAAGTGAATTTTGCATTGTTTCTTCGCACATAATATTATGTCCTCTCTATTAATACTTATGATAATTATATATCAAATTTAAAACATAAATCAATACACAAAAACATTTTTTGTTTAAAAACTTATAATATCGGCTCCAGAAAAGCCTGTATTCCATCAATAACAGTTTCAAACTCTAAATTTTCATCTTTAATATTCTTCAAAAAATACTTCCACTTTTTAAGCATGTCCGGATCATCTTTAAGTGAAATGATTCTGTGAAAACTGCCTTTATCATAGGGTGTACCCCGTCTTTTAAGTGTCTCAAAGATTGCTTTTCGCAATTTTTCTTCATCAAATTTATAAGTTTTGGAAAGATAATATATATCATAAAAATCTTTCATTCTTCCGGTAAGTTCAAAGCGTTGAAGTATAGCATCAAATTTTTCTGCAACAGTACTTTCAAGCGAATATGTCTTAATAACCGGTGTTTCAAATCCGTCTAATTGTGTAATAATTTGATGTTCTTCTGCATCTGGCACGATAACATCACCCACGCCGATATCAACATTAAACGGAACACGAACATTTTTTATCGTACAAACAATTTGTGTGCTTATTCCGTGATATTTCCTTTGCGGAGAAATCTCTTCAAAGCCGTTTGCTTTCATTACAATATAATCGTTGCCGGTTGGCGTATATATTATTTTTTCAACAAGTGCCTTTACATCATTTACAGTATTTGAATAATTTCTTAATAAAAAATCCGCATCAATGGTTGCACGGCTTTTAAAATTTGTAAGCGTATAAATAAACAATCCGCCTTTTAATACCAAATGCTCCGAGCATCCGGACTTAGAGAGTTTACGCAAAAATTCCTCTTGAACAAACAACTGCAAGCATTGCTGATAACTGATTCCGCTTTGCTTTGCTTTATTACGGAGTTTTGCCAAAACCGAAGCCGCTACATCCGTCATTACAACCACACCCCTATCAAATCCTTGACTTTTTTACTTACTCGCAAAACTTTGGCGTATTCGAGCAAATTCGGAATATTCTTTTTTGAGTCATATACATAGCTCATAATGGCTTTATTAAAAATTTCCTTATCCATTTTGCTCATATTATGGAGAACATCGCATATCGTCCGCTCTCTGTCATATATCCGCACACGCTCTCCGTCAATAGTGCCTTGCGACTCACCCAACTTGATTATTGCAGAATCAAGCCGATAATCTTTAATAAACGGATAATCTATCTTTGTACGATATCGTGAAGTATTTTTATCAATCGCAATATTCCACTCGGCAGGATTTCGGTCGCTGTAACCGTAATAAAACAAAGCCGTTTCCATACACAACACCGCATCGGGAAAAAGTCTATTGATAATAGATACTTCACTTCCGCCGAAATCTTCAATGCAATGGTAATAACCACGCCGTACCTTTTCGATTTTTCCATCCCTCAAAAGATTTTGTATATCGGCGTAAAAGATTTTGTTGTTGCTCAGTTCAGCCGTTGTCATGACATTGTTGTGTTCCTTAAATATACGGCGGATTGTAAAACTTTTATTTTCTTGTTTCATAATTGCTCCAATATCAAATTAAACGATAATTTATCAACTTATGTTTACTTTAATATTATACGCATTATTTTTGTGCTTGTCAATATCATTATAATTTGTTTCTGTAATTGTATTTGTTCAATACTTGTTTTTTGCGTTTTGTTGTTACTTCAGTATAGATTTCAGTCGTTGAGACACTACTATGACCTAAAATTTCCTGTACCGAGCGTAAATCTGCCCCATTCGCCAATAAATTTGTTGCAAAGGTATGTCTGAGATAATGCGGTGTCGATTTTTCATTGATTCCGCTTTTCTTTTTTATTGAATTAAATATGTACTCTATTCCATGTATACTTATATTATTTCCGTAACGGTTGACAAAAACTTTGTCCGTATAAACGGCTCTCTGTTTTCGAGATTTCAGCCAATTTGTTAGGTTAATCCAAGTATCCGGGCATGAAATATAAATCAGCCGTTGCTTTCTCCCTTTTCCGTGAATCAAAATTGTTCTTTCTGTAGCAAAAATATCATTTAGCGTTATATTAGATGCTTCTTCAATCCGTATTCCGGTACTGATTAAAATATCTATCAAAGCCAAATTTCGCAAAGACAACCAATGAGTATAATCTCCCATATCTTTCTCTGCTTCGTTTTTTAAATGCTTTAACAATCTTTCTGCATCTTTTGTGGCTATGATTTTTGGCAACTTTCGTTCTTTTTTGAATTTAAAAATATGTGAGTTGTAAAAGTTTTCTTCTGTGTAATTGTTGCTATATAAAAACCCGAAAAACACTTTTAATACCACAAGTTTTCGGTTTATACTGCTCCCTTGTAACTGACGCTCAGTTGATAAATGTTTTACATACTCAATTATTGTTGAATTGTCTATTTGTTTTTCACCTATAAACCCGATAAAATCAGACAAATCCGAACGATACGCAATTATTGTTTTGTCGGACAAGTTTTTGGTAGATTGCGTTTCATTTAAGAATTTTTGCGACATAAAAATTAAATTTTCCATATTGCACCTCATATTTCGATAATATATTGATTATTTTACCAAAATACGATATAATATGGACATAACGAACTTACAATAACTATTTATTATTGTGAGATTATCTATAAAGGATTCTTCATTATTACACAAGGTTGATCTGAGGTGAACATATGTCTTTAGCTGTTTTTGAACAGGAATTAGTGGACAAACTTTACAATAGATTATTGAGTGATGAAAAAAATAAAGGTATCACATTGTATGGAGATGCTGGAAGCGGCAAAACTACTATTGCACTAGGCTTGGCCAATCAACTACTCGAAGGGTGGACCATCTTTTGCCTTGAAGGGATTGATCCTAGTTTATCTCCATATTTAACTTGGCATATTGGCACCAGGCTATATTCAAAAACAAAACTTAATCTCGAAAGCAACATTTCATTTGGCATCAGTTTTTTACCAGTTCCAATTTCACTTGAATTTGGAACTTCAATTAATAAAACTTCAACAAATTATATCTTAACTTCAAGCGAGGAGGCCATTATTTCCAATATAAAGAAGCAGATAGGTTCAGAACACAGGATTCTCTTTATTGCAGATAACTTTGAATTATGGGACACTCCTTCAAAACAGTTGCTTCAAAAGATAATGGATCCACAATTGGGGATATTATCTGAATATAATTTAAATGTGTTAATTATTGCTCAAAGCAAGATATCCATACAAGTTCCAGTTCATTGGTATAATATAAAGGTTCCCAATATTCCAGATGAAAGTTTATTGCATATACTACGTGAAAATGGACACGCAGAACAAATATGCATTAAAGATATACGCATTTGTGCTGGTAATGATATATCATTAGCTCTTATGACAGCCAATTATTATAAAGAGGGCGGGAAATGTGCAAATGATTTTATTGATATTATGGATCGTAGATGCGACAGTTTGCCTATTGAAAAGCAAGGAATATGTAAAATTCTAGGTTCACTCTCAATAATTGAAAGTTACTTTTCGAGAGATGAGGCGGCTTATTTCCTAGATCCTACACCCAATGATAAATATGAAGCTGAATATCTTGCCGAAGAATATTTGCAACTTGCACAAGAACAGATGTTTATTAGAGGTGAAAACAGATTTCTTTTTGCTAACGATAAAGTTAAAGAGTATTTTAAATTTAAACTGGCTAAAAAAGAAAGATATTATCACCATAAATTTTCTGAATTTCTGCAAAACAATCATCCTGAAGATTATTATTCCCGGGGGAAGCATTTAGCTTTAAGCTTACAATTGTCTGATACGAAAACAATTGTGGAAGCATGGCAGCTCTTACTTTTAGCATATTTTAGACGTTCAATTGAAACAGGAAATACCGATGATGTCTATAATATATTAGAAAAAATTGAAGAACTCATCAATCGTCTTCCTGCTAACGCTATCGATACACAGCATCATGTGTTGGTTGAGTTTACCCAAGGTTATCAAGAGTTTGTGAAATATAATTATAAAAATGCATTAATACATTTCCAGGCTATAACACCTAGTCGCCTCGTTCCAGCATGCTTAGCCGAGTGCCAAAGACTTATTCTTTTATGTCATATTCAGTTAGCAGAGGATCTAGGACAGATTGTTCAATCTGCCAATGAACTCTATAACACTATTGAAGATATTGGTCGTTTTGAAGATGAACAATATTGTCGAGCCGCATTAGTTTTGTTAGATGCTTATATCGATCGCTCAAATGATCAGAAAAAAGTTAATCTCCTAAAAAACAAGATTATTCGAATAATACAAGACCATATAGGAATTCCTGAATTTGACGAATTTGAGGCATGTTATAATCGGAAGGCTACTTTATACTATACAGCTATGATTGCTTGTCGCCAAACTGAACAGAGTATTCAGTTTTATAAAAAGCATTTCAATCGTAATGGTACATATATGGCTCTATGCAATCATTCTGGCAATGCAATCGTGTTAGGTGAATACCAAACTGCTAAGAATGCAATAAATGAGTGTATTTCAATGGTTAACAATAGCGATGGTTGGTATTATCCCAGTCAATACAAAGTGGAAAACAATGAAATACTGCTAAATTATCTAATTGATGAAAAGAACGCTTGCGGAGATAGAGAAAAAATCTTATTTGCAGCACAGAAAGCTGTTAGTGGATTTTCTAAAATAATTCGGTATCAGTACGATGAAGTATCCCATGTTATCCTTTTCAATTATATAGGCCTATCTATGTTATGTCAGACAAATACCACGGAGTCAGAGCTATTAAATGCAAATAGATTGCTTCCGAATCTTGATGAGTTTTATCAATACTATTTATATGATTTGAATTATGCGAATGCTTTGCTAAAAGGAGATGTAACGAGTGCAAAAAAAAATCTATTGAAATTAAAATCACTTGATCCTCCGCTTCTTCGTCACTATCGAGTAATTCTTCAAAAAAGGCAATTTATTCAAGAAGAACTATTAACTAATGCTACAGAATTTATTGGTAATCCGTTTATGTATCATAGTATTATTAGTACGAAATGTAGTCATCTTCAAGACAACTCATGTTATTTCTGGGGTCGTGGTTTTTTATTATCTGATTTGCAATTTTTATCTTTCTAAATGTAGTTTTGTTCACGCATTAAAGCTGCTGAAATGATTGCACGATAAATATCACAGTATTCAAATCCTAACAGTTCAAATGCATAAGCAAATGAACTGTGTTTTGTGGTATATGGTGTCGTAGATACATCAAAAATAAATGGATGTCCATTTTTTGAAATACGGAAATCTATTCGTCCATATACATCCATCTGTAGTAAGCGGAAAGCCCTTTCTGCTGCGTTTTGAATAGCATCAATAGTTTTTGACGAAAAATGTTTGTCCAATTGGTAAAAACCATATTGATTATGGTCAGAAGCCTCTTCATCCAAAATTTTCTTACCTTTAAGGTCAATACCAATTGGTGGTAAAACATATATAGTATCTTGCACTTTTAATATAGGAACCTCACACTCAAAACCATCCACATACTCTTGAACAATATGGCTTACATTTAACAAATTAGCACTTTGTTCAGTTGAAAATTCAAAAATTTTTGATTCATTTATTCCTTGACTGGCGGACTCGGAAGATGGTTTACAAATAACCTTTGTACCAGTTTCAGGTGTTCCGTTCAACCAAATCTTGTTTTCAGTGTATAACCAACTCTTAGGCACTGGTACATTGTGGGCATTAAATAATGAAGAAAAATAATATTTGTTACGAGCTAATGCACATGATAATGAAGATGAGGTCGTATACCTCAAACCAATTAATTCACAGAACGAGGGAATAATTGTCTTTTTATTATCACCTAATCCATTTCTTGCTAGAGTATATATTAAGCTATTTTTATAACGTTCTTGATGTTCGATACAGTCTGTTATAAAATCAATTTCATTAAAATAGACAGCTTGTACAAAGTATCCCGCACTAACAATACCTTGATATATTTCATTAAATTCATCTATAGAAAATCGCTCTGTTTCGCTACACTGAAGTTGTGCAATATTTATATTCCCGCGTGGTTCACGTACATGTGCAATAAGTACTAAATTTAACTCTGACTGTGAAACTGGCACATGTACTTGATCCCAAAATTTAGTAAACTTCATGCTGCTCCTCCGTTATGCAATGAATGATAAGAGACTTTTGTTAATAACCTTACAATAATAAATAGTTATTGTAAGTTACCATAAAATGATTTAACCCCGTTCTTTGTGTTAAGCAAAGAACAGGGGTTAAATCTTATTTTATTTATGTAGGCATTATGATTATCATATATAAAAAAGACTTGTAAAAGAAAGCCGTTGAAAATACAAATGCACAAAAATCTGAATATAAAGATAACCTCGGTGAAGTAGCATTGTTTTTTCTAATTCATCGAGGCTAAACTCATTTATATTTCTCAATATTGCTATCAGTAAATGGTTGCTTGGAAACAATTATGTTTCCGTGGTTAAAAATTTGTTTATTATAATACTCAACTTCTTCGGGAGACAGTCGATTGATTATATATGACAACGGTTCCTCTGGGTTTTTGCGTGCTAACATCATAAGAACTTTTGGAGTAATAGCGAGTATTGGTTTTTTCAAACCGTCTTCATCAATTAGCTCGAATGCAGGATTGTCCGAAGTAAATAAAGAAGAATTCCTATCCAACAAAAATATAACAGTTAATTCTTTTACATATGCATCATAAATTTTCTTCATACCTCCTTTATTATCAAGGAATTGCTCATAGAATCTTAGTGAGGAAGCATGCTTTATTTCTTCGATAATGGTATCATTAAATCCATAATTTTTTATTGTTGTATAATCAGTTAGTTTGTAATCAAATATTGGGACAAATTTCCCAAGCCATTTCAAGAAATCGTTCAGTGTGGAATTTCCTTCTTCTCCACGCCAATCATACATAATGTAGTAACGAATTAACGAGAGAAATTCATTATAGGTTAAGCACTCATCCGGATCTTTGGAAAGAATACGCACTAATCGGGAATACAGATTTGTAACAATTCTTCCCCAATCGTTTTCAAACTCTTGACTCCATCTCTTTTCCAATGTATCATCCGTTGTTGACAGTATTTGTTGCTTTATCTTATTCCTTCCCTTTTTCGGAACAATTTTGCCGTTTGGATAGTAAATTTCCCAATTATCGTATTCTTCAAATTTTTCATTCAACTCTCGTAGTGATGTAAGTTCTTTTCCATCCATTGTGATGGAAAAGTCTTTCAAAAAGCCAAATATTTTTTTAAGGGATTCATCGGTGGCAAAAAGACTTCCGGCATATATTGAATAAAAATAATTTTCGCCCAATATATTTGAAATATTTCTGTCCTCTATTTTTGATAAGTTTTTATTGTAAGTATGAATAGCGTCACCCGAAAAGCACCACGATTTTAAGTATGTTTGAGGTACTTTATGATGATACTTTGAAACTTGTTCAGCCATTAAAAATTTCTCCAATATAATACGATAATTACAGTTGTTTATGTTTTCTCGACACTATTATCACTAATAAAATAAAAAACGAATGATAAAATATTTCTTTCTTGAAAAACAAAAACAAGATTACTTAATATCTCTTCAAGAACATAAAATATAACGGCGAATAAAAATTGCATATTTTGCATTTCGGATGAATAGAAATTTTCAAAAAATGGGGATGAATCTCTCGAAAAAAACGATAAAAATATGTGAAAAAATAAGCAAAAATTTGCAACTTATTGGACACAAAAAACTGTATGGAACAATGTTCCACTCCAGGTCACTAGACCATAGGTTTTTTTAAGTTTTTTGAGTCCAAAAAGCATTATTCAGTCCCGAAAAAACGGCTTAAAATGGGCGTTTTGCCAATAGGATAGGAAGTAGGAAACAAAATATTCAACCGCATTATTTGGGAAAAATTCTTTGAATTCAGAACAAAGCTGTGCGGCGAGAGTTTTGTTATGAGCAAGGACAAGTGTCGGACGGTTGACTTTTTCAATTATATTTGCCATAGTAAAGGTTTTTCCCGAGCCGGTAACACCCAACAAAACCTGCTCTTTAAGTCCGTTATTGATACCGTCTACTAACTTCTCTATGGCCTGCGGTTGGTCGCCGGTCGGCTTAAAATCAGAATGAATTTTGAAAGATCCCACGCAAAAATCCCCCCTTTTTGACGATTTTATTACGATTACTATAGACCATATTTTAAGGTTTTTCATCATTTTTCATTGGTATTTTTTGTCAAAAATTGGCAATGTTCCAGACAAGGTCATAATTACGCCTTTTTTATACTTAAAAAACACATAGAAAAAATGGGAATTATTAACCTAATTATTATACCATACTTTATGTAAAAAACCAAGTGGTGACTTAAGTTTCTTGAAAAATAACGAGCCGCCACTTTATTCATTTTGTTTTCATAAATTCGTTTTGATTAATACGATTTGTCTATGCTATCTTATTTAATTTTTTTCATCGCAAAAAAACTCGGTTTTTCAAACGTTTTTGTGTAAGTAATTGTAACCTCTCCTTCATTTTTATAAAAACAACAATTACTTTTTAACTTACTTGTGTTTTCAATTTCAAGAAAACAATTACGATATTATTAAAAGATTACTAAATTAAAGTGAACTTCGACAATAAAACTCATTCTTGTTCCTTACTTTACAAATAAAATTCTTGTAAATCATCTAATCTTAATATCGCAGGCGGATTGCCATACGGCACGCCGACATCTACATCTATCCAAGTTTCTGTTTTAAGAATTTTACCTTTCATATTTTTATCGTAACTCATTGTGGGTGTGTGACCAAAAACGGTGATAATATCGTCATAGTATTTATCGGTAATTTCGGGCCACGCCCATAAAAGCTCCTCGGCGGTATAATCTTGCGGTGCTTTTTCGGGTGAAAAATTATCAAGTCCCGAATGGCAAAGCAAAAAGTCCTTTCCCCCTGCCGTAACTGTTTCATAAAGCGGTGCTTCACGCAAATATTCGACGATATATTCTACCGTTTCCGGCGAAGAATTTTTCAACTCTTTCAGTGCCTTTAAGGTAACATCACCGCCGTTTAACATATAATTATTAAGCAATTCTATTTGTTCTTTGTCGAAATTCTTGACACTTTCCTCGGTGATTTTACTGAAAACAAAATCACAAGACAAAAGCATTGCTTCGTGATTGCCTAAAATAAGCTCTACATTCGGCTGTGTAAGCAACCAACAGAGAATTTCAACTCCGCCGTCATTTTGGCGGTCAATAACATCACCCAAAATATAAAGCCAATCATTATCCGAAAAGTTGACTTTGCCGAGCAGTTCTTTAAGTTTTGAAAGCGGAAGTCCGTGCAAATCGGAGGTTACATAAATCATAAAATCACCTACATATTTAATACCATATTTTTATTGCTTTTTCAACTTTGCTTCTCGCATAATTTTAGTAACTCCGCCAAGACCGTAAAGATTACCCGTGCAGATAATACCTATATCTTCGGGGATAACTTTATGGAATTTCAAAAATTCGTCTTTTTGTGCGAAAACAATATATTCCTTATTAAAGGTTTTATAAGCATCATCTATAAATTCATATAAGACCTTATAATGTTTATTAACCATAATAAAATATCCCGTGTATAAGTCGTCTTTATAGGTTATCAAATCTCTGACATCGTCGCTTCCTGCATCTCTTTCGTCCTTTAACGCCGTCCAAAGTTTTAACATATCAAGCGTCCTTTTGCATTTTATTGATTTTTGCATTTTATCCTTTCACCTTACTGTTTTTTAGTTGGAGTTATGCCGAAAAACCGTTTGTTAAAGTCCAAAAAATATTTATCGTCAAAGGCATATTCCAAAAAATCCTCCTCGTATGAATCTATTTCAAAATGAGTGTTACTTATTTCAAAATCTTTATTCAAAAACAAATAATCGGACTTATAGGGATTGTCAATTTCAAGACGGCAACAACAGTAATGCTCTTTTCTGCCGGTAAATGCATATTTTCTGTTATTTATGCAGGATTCATAGCTTGAAAATACGGCGTTTGATTCTATTGTATATATGCTGTTTTCGGCGTTCATAAAGTTATTTAACAGTTCGTTTTCCATATCTATATGCTTTCGCAAAAGGGTATGAATACTGTTGTATTCGGGTGTGTTTTCATCAATGGGGATTTTACAGTCCGGCATACTTTTTATTATTTCTTCCCAAGCTTCGTGCTTTTCAGATAAGGTCGCTTTTATACTGAAATAAACGATATATGCCGCTTCTAAAGTGCTGAATTTGTAACAGCTTTTTTTAAGCTTTTCCCTTATATCTTTTGAATCGATAAAATGTAAAATATCCATAATTTTCCCTCCGAAATTATAATAACAAACCGTGTGGGGCAAAATTGTCGCATTGGGTGTTGTATTTTTATAATAACAATGGTAGAATAAAAATGTAAAATTTTTTTGGGAGGTAAATATATGAGTGAATTAAGTGAAGACGCTTTTTCAATAGAATGGTTTAAAAAGAATATTAAAACATTTGAATCCATGTATTATAAGGATGGCACATCAATTAAAAATATCACTGTTAGAAATAAAACTTCGTGCGAAGTCGAAAGTATAGCAGAAAAATATGAAAATGCAGGAAAAATTGATTTTTGGATTGCCGCTTGGAAAATGGGACGATTGGACGACAACGGTCAAGTTGTGCATACAAAAAACGGCAATATTTTAAACGGTTATGGAAAAGAAATCAGCGGATTGGACGATTACATTCAAAGTATTGACTGTAATTGTATTGAAAAACTAATAGATAGCGGTGATTATAAAACTGCTTTTTCCGAATTGGCGAAAAATTCACCTGCGAATTTCGGAACAGTATATATTATTACGCTTATGCATTTCATTTCAAAAGGCGAAATTCCCATTTATGATAAATTTGCTCACAAAGCATCCAAAGCGCTTTATGCTAATGTTAATGTAAATAAAATTTATGTCAGCGCACCACCGGACAAAGACAAAATAGATGATGTATTTGCTTTGCTTAATGAATATATCTGGCTTCTTGAAAAGTTGTTTGGAACATCAAAAATAGATCGTCATACAGATAGAGCCTTATGGGTCTATGGCCATGCAAAAAATGAATTTGATGGCACAATAATATTAAACAATAAATAAAGGTGATTTTATGTATACAACCCAACCGAAAAAACTGCTTATAATGAACATTCTTGATATCTTAAAAAGATATACCGATGAAAATCATCGGCTCAGTCAAAAGGAAATCGTTGAAATTCTAAAAAACGAATACAATATGACAGCGGACAGAAAGTCGGTCAAGCGGAATTTGATGAACCTCATTGACTTCGGTTATGACATCAATTACAGCGAGTCGCTTCGTATGATTCCCTCAAAAGACGGCGGTATGGAGGAAAGTTATATCCTATCCGACTTTTATCTTGAAAGGGAGTTTACCGACAGTGAACTGCGCTTACTTATTGACGGTCTTATTTTTTCAAAGCATATTCCGTATAGCCAGTGCAAAGAGCTTGTCAGCAAACTGTCAGGGCTTTCAAATCAGTATTTTAAGGCGAGGATAAAGCATATAAGCACTATGCCTGACAATTCTCCGCAAAACAAACAGCTTTTTTATAATATTGATGTTATTGACGAGGCAATAAGTAAGCATAGGCAAATCTCTTTTTCCTATGTCTATTACGGCGTTGACAAAAAACTTCATACCGAAAGCTTTGAGGACAAATGCAAAAAGGTTTACACCGTAAATCCGTATCAGATAGCAGCAACAAACGGAAAATATTATCTTATTTGCAACTATGACCGATATGACGATGTAGCGAATGTCCGCCTTGACAGAATAGCCAATATAAAAATGCTTGATACCCCCGCAAAACCGCAGAAAAATGTGCCCGAAATAAAAAACGGTTTTAATCTGCCTAAACACATGGCGGAGCATATTTATATGTTCGCCGGCGAGAGTGTTCCCGTAACATTCAGGGCAAAAAAGTATATCGTTGCCGATATTATTGACTGGTTCGGAAAAGATGTTGAGTTTTATGACGAAACCGACGACGAGCTGACCGTCCGCACCACCGTAAATTATGAGGCAATGCGAAATTGGGCACTTCAATACGCAAGACATATCACCGTCTTAACACCAAAAAGTTTGGTTGAGACAATAAAAAAAGACCTCATTGAGGCGGTAGAGAATTATAAGTGAGGAATTGCTATTTATGGAAAAGAAATATTGGTTACACAGAATCAGTCACGAATGGGCGGTGTCATATTATCTTTACGAAAAAGGTTATTTATCACTTGGCTGGTCGGCTTTTACCGAAACAGATATTTTGAATGATGCACGCAAAGACGATAATTATCAAGCTTTTGAAAATACATATCATCATTACCGTCCGAATGAGAAAAAACGGTCAAGATGGGATATGTGGTATCTTGCACAGTTTAATGTGGGCGATATTATAGTGGTACCGTTGTTTGGCGGTAAATTTTCAATTTGTGAAGTGGCGGAAATTGCAAAACCGATTTTTGAAATCAAAGAGCAAATTGCAGATTTTTATGATAAAACCGGCGAATTTGTTAAATGGTGCGACAATAATAAATTATTAAAAAGAGAAAACAGCACCGAATGTATTGATTTGGGATTTGTCATAAAAGTTGAGATTTTAGCGGATGGCATATCCCGTAAGGATTATGCCGATAACAAACTAACCGCAAGAATGAAAATGCGGCAAACAAACGGAGATATATCGGACATTTCCGTAAGTGTCAAAAAAGCGTTAAACGGTTTCAAAGATAATAAACCCATCAATTTTTACGAAACCGCATTGGAAAGTGCGGCGAGTTCACTATATAATGCCATCACCGCTTTAACCCCCGATAATTTTGAAATGCTTGTAAAGAATTATATGGAATGTATCGGTGCGGATTATGTATATATTCCCGCTAAAAACGAGCACGGCAAAAAAGACCAAGCTGATGCCGATGTCGTGGCACTTTTTAATACGCTGAAAGTCTGTGTGTTGATACAAGTAAAAAAACATGAGTACGAAACAAGTGATTTTGCAGTAAAACAAATTATCCGTTATAAAGAACAACTTGAAGATTCCGATTCCGAATTGTGGATTGACTGTGAGGGCGGATTTAACTATATAACTTGGGTTGTTTCATCTTGTGATGATTTTTCCGAAGAAGCAAAAGCAGAAGGGACACTCCATAATGTAAGACTAATCTCCGGTAAAGAATTTTCAAAAATGTTAGCCGATGCAGGACTTTCCAAAATCGAAATATAAAATACTCGGAATTTTTAATGCTATGCGAAATTTGGGACTGCAATACGCAAGGCATATAACCGTACTAACACCCAAAAGTTTGGTTGATACAATAAAAAAAGACCTCATTGAGGCGATAGAAAATTATAAGTAATTGGACGGAATTCTAATTGCAAATCGGTTATAAAACAGAAAACAAAAGGAGAATGTTTATGCATCATGGAGTTTGGGGACAAGATAGTAATATTTTGATTTTGGGAGAATCGCACCATACAAGTGATGATTACCCTCAAGCAGGAATACCTGCACCATATACAACAGAAAGTGTTGTCAAAGAGCATATTCTTGATATTAACAACTCAAAAAAGTCATTATATTTTTTCAAAAAAATTGCTAATTCGTTTGGATATGAATCCGAAACGAAAGAACAGCGAGAAGACTTTTGGAACAAAGTATATTTTGGGAATTATATTGATGTACTTTGTGGCGTAGGAGACAGCAAAGCGAAAATACATTTGCAAACAAATAGAATAAAATGTAATGACCAGCTATTTGCTTTTATTAACGAAAATGACATTACAAAAGTATTTGTGTTTAGTAGACTAGTTTTCAATAATCTTCCAAGTTTGTCAAGAAAATTTTTCAAAGAAGAAAACATTCAAAATCGTATTAACGATAAAAATATTATGGTAGGAAAATGCAGTGATTATATTGGTCATTGTAAATATCTTAGAGGTATAGAACATAATAATAGTAATATGCTTTTGAATCATGATGTTGATTTCTATGGATTACGACATCCATCGGCAAGAGGCGGTTATTCTGCAGACAACTATAAAGAATACTTAAACAAACTATTATAAAAATATGATTTTTTCAATTTTTTGTTTTGTTTCCCGTTTTTATCCCATCGCCTATGCTAATATAAAACTACCGAAAATTTCAGGAGGTAGTTTTATGAAAAAAGTTATTAGTTTATTGTTGGTGGCAGGGTTGCTTGTTTGTGCTCTTTGCGGTTGCGGTGGTAGTCCTCAAAAAGACGGTGAAAAGGTAAAGCAAAGCGATACAAAAGCAGATGACCCAACGGCTTATACTTACATTGTTAAGCCATTGCAGGGTGTCAGTAACTGCATCTACTACGGGCCGAATGATGAGGTACCGAATTGTGACGACCAGGAAGTCGCACGAAATAAAATCCATGTTTGGGCGGCATGCCCGATATGCGGTGATGACGGCTTTGCAGAAGATAATATAATTGATGTAAAAGACCTTGATTTTTCAAACGGCGACACCATTCAATATTCCGACAGTTCGAGTTGTTATAACTGTTATAGAGATAGGAATATACCGAATTTTATGTGGTCTATATCCATAACCCGTGAAAAAATAAAATAATATGTTCCAAAAAACTCCCACCCTGTTTGATATTATTAAATCAAGCAAGGCGGGATTTTTATTTCAAAAGGAGATTTTAATAGATGGATGTTTTCAAGTGGTTTAATTCTCGGGATGTTCGGGATTATTTGCGTAAAATCAATTATCAGTTTAATACATTGGAAACAGCATGGCTTGTTTACTGCAATCAATCGGCTTGTTTATCCGAACAGTTATCAGCTTTCCGTGAAATAATCGACACAATGCCGGATGCTATACTTGAGAAACCAATCCAACAAGTCGGAATAAATACTCTGCATGAATTATTAAAAGAGTATATCAAAATCAAAGAAAATACTTTACAAAAATTCAGCAGCACAGAAGACACTCCGGTTTTTCAGGCGGAATGGTATGACGATGAAACTGCACCGACTCGTATAGATAAAGCTTTTTTATCTGAGGCGGAATGTCTTAAATATATTGCAGAAGAAAAAAGAGAAAGGAAATATGACCGATTTGCGATTTTTCGGTTCTATAAAGACGGATATATTGTAAAAGGATATAATGAAAAAGTTTTTTTAAGCGGTATTTATGACAGCCGTTATTCCCATGACGAAACGGCGGTTTTATCGTATCTCAGCGATATACAGCCGAATTTTCCTTTACCATTCAAGCAAGGTGATATTTTAATACTAAACTACCCGTCTGATCGAAATTTATTCCTTATTGGCGGTGCTTTTGTTCTCAAAAAAATCAGCAAAGATTATGATGAAAGCAATAAAATTGAAAATCAACACGGTGATATCGGCACCGTAGCATGGGGCTTTTTTCAGCGTCCGGACGGCTCGGTATATTATGAGAATATTACAAATTATATGGATTTAGAGTACTACCAAGGGGAATTAAACGGAAAAATGCGAATACTCACAATAATTAGCGACTTTTTGCGTGGCAAAATGGAACTATCAAGATTTGCCAACACTTATCATCGAATTTTAACCGAAGAATATGTAAAGAGATTTACTGTCTGAATTATCAGATGGATATTATATGTTAATAGAGATGTTCCAGAAAATCCCCACCCTGTATGGTATTAATATTATACAGGGTGGATTTTTTATGCCCTGCCGTGCTTTGCACCGTGTCGGGAGACGAAACCCGACCGTCTGCCGGAAACGAAATCCCGGCGACTTCTCGGTATCGGAAAGCCATACAAAATCTGATAGATAAATGAAGATTTTGACCGCTTTTCAGCGGAGATACCGAAACTTTTCAGGAGGAAAAAATGAAAAAACCGGATAGAATTGATGTTTTTTGCGACCTATTAAAAACATTATGGAAAGAAAAGCCCGATTTGCTCAATCCCATGCCTGCCGCAAAATCACGAAGATTCGTTCCTTTGTATCCGTTTTCCACAAAGCTCACAAGTGCTTCATCCAAAATTTTGTCTTTCTTTTCCTTACCCATATTTGACCTCCATAAACGACATTAAGCGACCATTTGGTCGCTTGTCAAATGATTTCACGGATTTGTTACAAAAAATACGGCAGGGAATTATCCTTGCCGCTGTTCTTATGTGCTATTTTGTTGTTTAATATAAACAGATGTTTTCCTATTATGAATTGCCGCTATAAACCAATCATTTGCATAACAGAATTACCGTCGCGAGTGCTACCGAGAACTGACACATCACATTGGAGATTTCTATTGCCCAATGCACCTTTGCATTTTTGAGGTTGGAAAGGATTCCGACAAGGCAAAGAAATACGAACAGACAGATTGCAAGTGCATAAAGAATGACAGGTAATATCACGCCGTTTCTTATCGACAATGTAATTAGGGAAAGATAAATCATCAAATACCCGACCGCACCGATCAGCACGGCAACAGTATTGAATTTTCCGGTCTTATACCACAAAAAACCGATAATGCCCGTCGCACACAACAACACCAATATCAGTATCAGCGGTTTTACTCCGACAACATGGAAAACGAGCGCAATGCCGGAAAATAAAATTCCCGTATTTACGAAAGATACCAGATTAACCGGCATTTTGAACTGCATTTTTCCAAGTCCGACAATGAGTTTGACCGTCGGGATAGAAAGCCCGAATATCAGAGAAATAACTGCACCGACCGCAAAAAAGATATATGTCGGAACATCCATTACACCGAACATTTTTATCATGATTGTTATGACGGTAACTCCGTAAAAAATCGGATTAATATAGTCGAACAAGCCGAGAGCAACGGAAAAGTGTCCGATGGTGTCGATGTTGTTTTCTTTATAACTCATATATTCTCCTTCACTCCCTTGCGCCGACCGGTTCCGATGCAGTAAAATCGGTTTTCCCTATTTTCCGGCACAGCATAATGATGATGACCGCCAGTGAGAGAATATCCGTAATTGGTTGTGCCCAAATAAGACCATCCACGCCAATCAGTGCTTTCATGATGAACACAGCGGGAATGAAGATAATACCCTGACGGATAACGGTAGCCGAAAGCGCGGGTGTTGCGGCGCCCATCGCCTGCAGTGTGTTCTGACAGATGATAAAAGGTCCTATCAGCCAGCCCGTAGTCATGAGAATGCGAGTGAAATGGACACCTGCATTCAAAGCGGTCAAATCTGTAAGAAAGATTTTGACGATCGGCTGGGCGAAGAAGAAACAAAGACCGGAAATAACGATGCAAAAAGCGAGACCAAATACAAATGTGAAGCGGAGTCCTGCGGTGAGTCTTTCCTTATTCCTTGCGCCATAGCAGTAACCGAGAAAAGGCTGAACGCCGCTGCCGATTCCGATACCGATAAGCGTTACTATCATAATGACCTTTGCGGTCACGCCGTAACCGGCAACGAGCATATCGCCGCCCTCATAGGCAGAAAGCTGCGAGTTTACGAAGATGGATGTTACACTGGAGAGAAGATTTGCAATGGATGCGGAAATACCGACCGAAAGAACGCCGGACAGAATTTTGTCTTTTATCGAAAAGTATTTTGGACTAATCGAAAGTGCCGATTTTCCTTTTAAGAAATACATTATGTAATATCCTGCGGCAACGGCATTGCCGATGACTGTCGCAACTGCCGCACCGACCACGCCCCACTTGAAGCCGAGAATGAAAATCGGGTCAAGAATCATATTAAGCAGGTTGCCGATGAGCGTTCCCGTCATAGCCTTCATCGCTTCGCCTTCGGTGCGAACAACAGATGAAAAACAGTTGGAAATCATAGAAAAAATACCGCAGCCGATAGCTATAGCAAGGTAATCTTTTGTAAGTTTCATACTTTCTTCACTTGCGCCGAGCATGACGGTTACATCGTCAAGAAAGAGCCAAAGAACAGCCATCATTATGCCGCCTACGACGACACACGCCCACATACAAAACGAGCAGGCTTTCTTTGCGTATTCCGTCTTTCCCTCACCGAGTGCACGGGAAATGACAGAAGTTCCGCCGACACCGAACAGTGTGCCGAGCGACATAAAAATCATAAACAGCGGTGTTGCAAAAGACACTGCCGTGACCTGCAAATCGTTATGGGTAAGACCTAAAAAGAAAGTATCGGCAAGGTTATATACCATCACCATCATCATGGCAATAAGTGCAGGAATACTGTTTTTGATTACAATTTTTGGTATGGAATCGGTCTTAAAAGATTCAATAGCCGATGTTTGTGTTTTGTTATTCATTATTTGTTTCCTTCGCCTCCGGTAAGTTTTTCTGCGGTGGCAAGCAACCGCTTACAATAATTTTCAAATTGCTTTTGTTCTTTCTTTGATAAACAGGTCATAATATCACGAAGCCAGTTGTTATGAATATCGATGAGCTCCGCAACTTTTTCCCGTCCGAAATCTGTTAGTGACAAACGCTTAATTCGTTTATCCAAACCGTCTTGTGTCCGCACGACACAGGATTTGTTTTCAAGCGACACAAGTGCTTTTCCGACCGTAGTTTTGTCAGTTTTCAGCGCGACCGACACATCGTCCTGCGAACAGTTTTCGTGCGAATAGATGTAGGAACATATCATACATTCCGTATCGGAAAGTTCCTGCTTACGAATTTTTTCATGGCTGAACTCCTTGTTGCAACGGAATAAAAGATTGTGTATTTGGTAATCCATCGGGTCCCTCCGTAATTTAGTATTCCATACGGTATTTTTCCATCATCTGACTAAAAAGAGTTGCGGTAGATGGCGGCGTGTAAGTAATCGCATTTGCACCTGCATCTATCGTTTTCAAAATGCTTTCTCCTGTGTTACCGCCCGAAGCAATAATGGGGACAGTCGGATATTCCAAACGAATTTTTTTCACAATTTCCGGTGTATCTCTGCCGCCTGCGACATTCAATATGGATGCACCGGAACGAATACGGTCTCCGATATTCGTGTCACCGCTCACAACCGTAATCACGATAGGTATGTCAACGCATTCGGAAATTGACAGAATGTTATCATTCGTAATAGGCGCATTCAGAATGATTCCGATTGCACCCTGACATTCTGCATCCTTTGCGAGCGAAATGGTTCTTGCACCTTTGGTTGTTCCACCGCCAACTCCGCAAAACACCGGTATATTTGCATATTTTATAATGCCGTCGCTGACGGATCTTTGCGGTGTAAACGGATATACCGCTAATACTGCATCTGCATTGCAATTACAAATGATTGCAAGGTCAGTGGAAAATATCAAGGATTTAATTCGTCTGCCAATGATGATAATTCCGCTTGCGCTGTATATCTCATCCGGCATGATAATGGTATTGTGCTTAAGCGTGCTTTGAATTTTCGGGATATGTTTGTCTTTCATTTGTGTTCTTCCTGCCTCCCAACCTCTATCAAATTAGTAGAAAGTTCTACTATAATATCACATCATTTCAGAGATTGCAACCGTATAGGGCAAAGTTCAAAATGTTTTTACAAATTTGAAATAGTAAAAAGAGAATTATTATGACTTTTGAGTGACTCGTATTGATTTTTAAGTGATTTTATGATATAATTTGCTTATCCAATTGAAAGAGGTGTGATAATTGGCGAATTTTACAAAGAAAGCAATCAAAGAAACATTTATCTTGATGCTCGAAGAACATCCCCTTTCTGAAATCACGGTCAAAGAACTTGTGAAAAAATGCGAAATCAACCGCAATTCGTTTTATTATCACTATCAGGATATTCCGGCACTGATTGAAGAAATCGTAAAGGAAGAAGCCGAATCTATTATTGAAAAATATCCGTCGGTTTCCACAATCGTGGAATGTTTTGATGCTTTGACCGAATTTGCATCTCACCGAAAAAAAGCAATTATGCATATTTACCGTTCGCTCAACCGTGAGGTATTTGAACGGCATTTGATGGCAGTCAGCGAATATTTTGTCAGCAACTATGTAAATACGGTTTTAACAGATGAAAGCATAATAGAAGCAGATAAAAAGGCTATTTCCGATTATTACAAATGCGTGTGTTTCGGGTTGGTTCTCGATTGGCTCAACAACGGAATGACCGATGAATACGCAAAAGAAATCCGGCGTATTTTTCTTCTCAAAAAAGATTGGGCAAAAGAATTTGCATCGCTTTTGCAAGGTCAGGTATAAAAACAGTATATAAATTTTAGGCACGGAGTATTCCGTGCCTATTTTTTAGTCAATTTTAAGCACGTGTCTGTTTTTAGTGCATCTGTTCAAGACTGGCTGTATTCAAAAACCATATTCACCGATAAAATAATAACGAAAAAATAATTATATTGGAGGAATGTTAGATATGCGTTTTGCAAAAGCGGTAGTCAAATACCGTGTCCCAATACTGATACTGACAGTTATTCTGATGATTCCGTCGGTTATTGGTATGATTGCCACCCGTGTAAATTACGATATGCTTACATATCTGCCAGATGATATTGATACGGTCATCGGACAAAATGAACTCCTCGAGGACTTTAATATCGGGGCATTCAGCTACATCATCTTGGAAGATATGCCGAAAAAAGAGGTTTCCCGCTTAAAATCCGAAATTGAAAAAATCGACCATGTTGCCAATGCGGTTTGGTATGATACGGTAGCAGACATTTCGATACCGATGGAACTGCTGCCGGATAATATCAAAAATGAATTCAACACCGACCATTCTACTTTTATGGCAGTATTTTTCAACGCCGGAACATCGGACGATAAAACGATGGACGCCGTGCGCGAAATCCGTTCGGTATGCAAAGAAAAATGCTTTGTTTCCGGAATGACAGCACTTGTTGTCGATTTGAAGGAGTTGTGCGAGCAGGAAGAGCCTATTTATGTGGCGCTTGCGGTCGTTCTTGCGTGTGCCGCAATGGTTATCTTCCTTGACGGTTGGCTTGTTCCGTTCGTATTCCTCGCATCAATCGGTGCAATGATTCTCTTAAATCTCGGCACAAACTTCTTTTTGGGGGAAATCTCTTACATCACCAAAGCCCTCTCGGCTGTTTTACAGCTTGCCGTGACAATGGACTATTCCATTTTCCTATGGCACAGTTACAACGAACAGCGTGAAAAATGTGCAGATAAGTTTGAAGCGATGGCACACGCCATCAAGGAAACGCTGACAAGTGTTATAGGCAGTTCCGTTACGACTATTGCCGGATTTGTTGCCCTATGCTTTATGAGTTTTACTTTGGGACGGGATTTAGGTATTGTCATGGCAAAGGGCGTTCTGCTCGGCGTTCTCGGATGTGTAACAGTTCTGCCGTCGCTGATACTCATTTTGGATAAGCCGCTTCAAAAAACAAAGCATCGCTCACTTATTCCGAATATGGGCAATCTTTCAAAAGGTATACTCAAAATTTTTCCGGTATTCTTGATTATGTTTGCGGTTATAATCGCTCCTGCATACATAGGATACAGCAAAGCAAACAGCGAAGTATATTATGATTTGGGACAGTGTCTGCCCGATAAAATGAATTATGTAACATCAAATGAAAAGTTAAGAGACGATTTTGACATTGCCTCTACGCACATGGTTTTGGTAGATGCAGGGCTTTCAAATAAAACCGTTAAGACGATTATGAGAGAAATGGAACAGGTTGACGGAGTAAAATATGTGTTAGGTCTTAATTCGGTGCTCGGCTCGCGCGTGCCGGAAGATGTTTTACCGGACGATGTTGTAGGTATTATGAAAAGCGACCGTTGGAATCTTCTTCTTATGAATTCGACCTACAAGGCGGCAAGTGATGAAGTTAATAAACAGATTGATGAACTGAACACCGTTCTCAAAAAATACGATTCCAAAGGTATGATTATCGGCGAAGCACCGTTCTTAAAGGATATGATTGAAATCACCGGACACGATTTTGCCGTTGTCACCGCAGTTTCGGTTATTGCAATTTTTCTCATTATTCTGCTTGTTGAAAAGAGTATTTCGCTTCCGTTTATTTTAATTGCCGTTATTGAAGTCGGTATCTTCATCAATCTCGGTCTGCCGCACTATCTCGGACAGAGTATGGCGTTTATCACGCCAATCTGCATCAGCACGATTCAGCTCGGTGCCACCGTTGACTATGCGATTTTGATGACAACAAGGTATAAATCCGAGCGAATCGGCGGTAAAAACAAGAATAATGCCGTATGGACGGCGCTTTATACTTCGATTCCATCCATCATCGTTTCGGGTATGGGACTTTTTGCGGCGACCTTCGGCGTTGCACTTTACTCGGACATTGAAATCATCAGTTCAATGTGTATGCTGATGGCACGGGGAGCTGTAATCAGTATGCTTCTCGTTATCTTCGTCCTGCCGGCTTGTTTTATGCTGTTTGATAAGATTATCTGCAAAACAACGCTCGGTATGACAAAAATCAAAACCAAGAATCAGGAGGTTTCAGCAAATGAATAAATTATCAGTTAAAATAATCGCTTCCCTGCTATGTGCCGTTATATGTCTTTCGGGCATTATTACGGTATTTGCCGTTACGGGAGATAAAAAAGCGAAAGAGCCGAAAAAGGCAAACACCGCAGTATCCGCCGAGAAGAAAGAAAAAGAAGAAATTGTAAAAGATGAAACAGTCTATGTCCTTGCCGGTGCTGACGGCTCCGTCAAAAAGATAATCGTAAGTGACTGGATTAAAAATGCACTCCGCACATCATCTCTGACCGATACTACCGAACTTTCAAATATTGAAAATGTCAAGGGCAACGAATCTTATTCAATCAGCGGAAATGCAAAGATATGGGATGCGCAGGGCAACGATATTTACTATCAGGGCAATATCGAAAAAGAACTGCCCGTAGGACTTACCGTTACATATAAACTTGACGGCAAAACAGTATCTGCCAAAGAAATTGCAGGTAAGAGCGGTAAAATCTGCATCCGTTTTGATTACGATAACAGACAGATAAAAAGAGTGAAAATCGACGGGAAAGATGAAAATATATATGTTCCTTTTGCAATGCTTACGGGAATGCTTCTTGATAACGGTAAATTCCGTAATGTTGAGGTAACAAACGGAAAACTCATAAATGACGGCGACCGCACGGCAGTTATAGGTATTGCACTTCCCGGATTGCAGGAAAATCTCGGTATTAGTAAAGATAAAATTGACATTCCCGATTATGTGGAAATTACAGCAGATGCAACCGACTTCCAATTCGGAATGACGGTCACGATTGCAACAAATGAGATATTCAATAATCTTGATACTTCTAAATTAGACTCTCTCTCCGGCTTAACAGGTTCAATCAGCGAACTTAAAAACGGAATGAATCAACTTCTTGACGGCTCATCGGCACTCTACGGCGGACTTTGCACATTGCTCCGAAAATCAAATGAGCTCGTTTCGGGAATTACAAAACTTGCAGACGGAGCCAAAGCACTCAAAGACGGTGCGATTGCCGCCGATGACGGTGCCGGTAAGTTAAAAGCGGGCGTAGAAGAACTGTCAGGAGGTCTTGATGCGCTGAAAAGCAACAATGCAACATTAAACGGCGGAGCAAAACAGGTATTTGAAACCTTACTTTCAACCGCCGAAGCACAGCTTAAAGCAGGCGGTGTTCAGAATGTTCCTACACTTACGATTGAAAATTATGCGAGTATATTTACCGGAATTTTAAACAAACTTCCCTCCGAGTCCGATAGTGCAAAGTCGATTGCCGCACTGAAAACATCGCTTGACAGTTACAATGCGTTTTACAGCGGTCTTTTAACCTACACCGGAGGAGTTGCCTCCGCCGCAGACGGTGCCAAAGAACTTGCTTTGGGCGCATCAGATTTGAAAAACGGAACAGTCGGGCTTAAAAACGGAGCTTCTGCACTTTGTGACGGAGTCTTACAACTCAAAAACGGAACTCCGGCACTTGTGGACGGCGTAACCGAATTAAAAGACGGCGCAATGCAATTATACGGCGGACTTCAAAAGTTAAACGAAGAAGGTATCCAAAAAATCGTTAAACTTGTTGAGGGTGACTTAAACGGAATAATAACAAGATTCAAAGCAACGGTTGATGTATCGAAGAATTACCGCAATTTTGCAGGTATCAGCGATGATATGGACGGACAGGTCAAATTCATCTACCGCACAGACGAAATAAAAGTCAAATAAATAAAGTTAAATAAACAAAAGTAATGACCTCCGGCTAAGCCGAGGTCATTACTTTTGTTACATAATTTTAATAAACCGAAACCTTAACGATTTTTGCAAAATCGCTGTCGATACATTTATTTACAGTGATTTTAACGGTTTTGGCAAGAGTATTATCAAATTTTATTACCGAAAGGCGATTAAAATTATTCTTGATTTCTTTACTTATTAAACCGCCGTTTCCGTCATATAATTCAACGGTAAAATCTGAAGCAATACATTTTGCCGTCGGTTGTGGTAAATAACCCGGACCGTAATCCTTAAACGGAATATCGAAAGTTATTAAACTTTAACACCGAAGCGCGATGCCGAAATGGCTGTCACAATGCCTGCCGCACCGCCTCCGACAACAATCAAATCATATTTTCCGCAATCGGTAATTTGGAAATCTTCGCCTTTGATTTTTCTACGCATTTGAAGCAATTTTTCTACATTAGGCGATGGAATAAAATCAAAGTCATTAGTTATGATTACGCAGGCAAACCTGCCAAACCAACCATTTTACTGAAAAAATACTTATAAAAGACCTTGCCGATATTACGGGAATGACAGAAAACTACTTTTCCACCCTGTTTAAGCAAATTTATAACATATCGCCCAATCAATATATTATATCGAAACGCCTAGAACTTTCAACCAATTACCTCACCGAAAACTGCGAACAAAACATTCTTGACGTGGCGCTTTTGTGCGGATTTAACAACACGGCAAATTTCAATAAGCTTTTTAAAAAGCACTACGGAATAACTCCGCTTGAATATAAGCATTTTTCTCCGTATCATTCACTTTAGTCTTTATTTTCTTAATTTTAAACTTTTCAACAGTAAAAGACAAAAAAACATTTGCTTTTACATATAGGTATATATTATAATATTATCATATTTATTTCAAAATGTTCTGACAGAACGAAGGAATCGGGTGTTAAAACAATTGCGTCCATTTAATACTCTAACAGAATCTCATTACATACTGCAAAACAGCACCATTGAAGAAATTTCAAGTGTTGTTGAAAAATTTGCCGAATCGTTAGAAATTACAAAAAGAGACATTATTTCTCTTCGCCTTTCCATTGAGGAAAGCCTTTTAAATTGGCAAACAGAATTTGGCAATGGCAAAGAAATAATATTAAAATACGGAAATTATTTTGGCCGTCCCCGTGTAATAATCGGTGTTTTTTCCGAAAAATCCTACAACCCGTTTGCCGATGACGAAAACAGTTACAGCAACAGCATTCTCGTTCATATGGGCCTCACGCCGGAATATTCTTATCAAAAAAATTGGAATACTCTTACATTCAGCCTTAAAAGAAAAGAAAAAAATCAGCTTTTTGTCCTCGTTGTTTCGGTTGTATTTTCAATTATTTTCGGTATATTGGGAAGAGTTATTATTCCGCAATCTGTTTTAACTTCCATACTCAAGAACTTTTTATCGCCTGTATGTGACAAATTTTTTGATGTTTTGCGCTGTGTTTCCGGACCTATGATTTTCTTATCGGTCGCTTGGGGACTCTACGGCATAGGAGATGCCGGAACTCTAAGTAAAATCGGCAAAAAAATGATTTTAAAATACATATCTATTGTGTCGCTCATAACAGTAATAGTATCCCCTGTTTATGTTTTGTTGGGTCCTGCCTTTACAAATTCCGGCATTTCAAAGAACTTACAACTCGGCGGAGTTTTTGAAATGATACTCAATATCTTCCCAAGTAATATTTTCTCACCGTTTATTGACGGCAACACCCTGCAAATTATTTTCATAGCAATGATTGTAGGCATTGTAATGCTGTTTTTGGGTAAGAAAACCTCCGCTGTTGCCGTTGCAATAGAACAAATCAACTATATGGTGCAATTTATGGTGGAGCTGATAAGCAAACTTGTTCCCTACTTTATTTTTATTGTTCTTGTGCAAATGATTTGGTCTGATGCCTATATGATAATTGCGGATATTTGGCGTTTTGCTTTAATTGCTTTGCCAATATTCATATTAAACGCTACTGTTTTTCTTATCACGCTTTCAATAAAATACAAGGTAAAACTTACAAAATTATTTAAAAAGAGTCTTCCGACTTTACTTATCGCACTATCGACGGCATCTTCGGCGGCATCATTCGGAACGATTATGGAATGTTGTTCCAAACGCTTCGGAATAGATAACAAAATATCAAGTTTCGGCGTTCCTTTGGGTTTTGTAATGTTTAAGCCGACAACAGCTTTATACTATTTGATGATTTCTTTTTATTTTGCCGGAGTATATCAAATTTCCTGCAATGTAAGTTGGTTTATAATTGCCATATTCTTATCAATTGTAATTTCAATGGCAACACCGCCTATTCCGGGCGGCTCAACCGCAGCATATACTATGCTTTTCCTGCAACTCGGAATACCGGCAGAAGCACTCTCAATAACACTGGCTGTAGATATATTGTTCGACTTCTTTATGACTGCCGGCGATATGTTTATAATTCCTCTTTGTCTGCTCGACTTTTCTGCCGGAACCGCAAACCTTGATTTTGAAGTCCTGAGAAAATAGTTAAATATGTAAGATTTTTGCGCTATTTCGGAGGGATTTTATAATTTAGTTGACTTTTATATTTTGATAATGTATAATACTTCTTGTTCGCACGGAGATGTCGCCTAGTCCGGTCGAGGGCGCACGATTGGAAATCGTGTAGGACAGAAATGTTCTCGAGAGTTCGAATCTCTCCATCTCCGCCATGTAAAAACCCTCTTTTGTCTACCAAGACAAAGAGGGTTTTTACAACGAAATAAATCCCTGACGGGATTTGTGAAATACACTTCGTGCGTGAAATTGTCCTTCGGACAGTGAAATGCCTGCGGGCGTGGGTGGATTTATTTCATTTCACATTGCGGAGTGAAACGGAGCAATATTTCACAATTTGCGAAACAAATTATTTCACTAAAAAAGAAACACAACAGATTCATCCCCCTGTGTTCTTTTCTAATCGGTGCAACATTCGGGTTTGTTGTTTATTTCTTATTAGTTACATAATTATATTGCTAACAAAATCGGTGGTACAGACTAAAATCTGCACCACCGCTAAGTTCACTGGCATTTTTTCTTTTATAAACAATGAAATATTACGATACTTTTTTAGGAGTATTGATGAATTTACCGGCAGTATCAATTGTCGCCTCATATTTTGAGCCTGCCGGATTATAAAACTCAAATGTATATGTACCGTCTTCCTTAAAATATCGACAATCGTCAGCAACCAAATCAAACTGTGTTAAATTTATGACATTTTTTCCGGATTTTATGTCATAAAAGATATTTCCACAACACACTAAACCGCATGAAGGTATTCCGATATATTCCGCTTCCCCCGAAGTTCTCCAACCAAATTCCTGACAATTTCCAAACATATCTAATCTGTCTATTTTTCCGTTAGCATACATAGTAAATGCATATCCATCATATATCTCAGTTATCATATATCCTCCTGAATTGCGAATGCTGCCTGAACAATCTACAAGGTAACAGCCTCCGTGGGCTCCCCAATCATTCCAATAACCTGATGGTATATGCTCTTTTCCGACAACAACACAACGAACTTTAACAGCAAATATATCGTTTCCCAAATAGGCGAATTCAGGAGTTGAATATGCTCGATTATATCCATCAGACACTAGTTTCTCTACCGCATCTGCAAAGCCATTTGTACTCGATAACGGGCAAACCCAATCGCCAGACTCATTAACAACACCGTAAGATGTTGATGCAGACGCATATGTTTCAGAAAAGGAATCTACTAAATAATATCCTTCACCTTCTGCTAACACTGAATCATATTCGTCTTTATCAATGGGAGGTGATTTTTCACTTTGATTATTCTTACCTTTATGATTAGTGGTGTCACTATCTAAATCAAAGGAACTACATCCAGCAAAAGTAAATATCATTAATAACACAACTATAATAAATATCCAAAATTTCATTTCGCCTATACTTAATCTTTTTTTCATAATATTCCTCCTTATTGTTTTATTCTCGATAATTCTATAGCCCCCTTTAACAAAAAGTGCGACCACCGAAGCAGTCGCACCGAAAAACGCACTGATCCGATTGTCGCCAAACAAAACTCTTCCCATGCAAAACAAGTGCATATAAAGATAGAACATAATGCGTTTTTACCAAAATAAAAAACACTATGTTTTCCATGAGAATATTAAGTTTTGTTTGGCAAAATCATTATAGCATATTGGTTTACAATTAACAAGATATTTTTCAAAAAAACGACAAAAGTGATTTTTTAGCTTGAATATACGACGTTTGGTCGTTCTTAGACAGCAAAAACCCCCTTTTGTCAAGTAGACAAAAGGGGGTTTTATAATGATATCCTTTTCTTTACACGAAAGGATACTAAATTATATATGTTATATCAAACAAAGTTTTGTTTTCTGCGGTCATTGCCTTCAATAGAATAAAATCTTGCTTTATCCTTATACATCGCTTTATCGGCAGCTATCATAAGTTCATCAATATTCATATCTATATTTTCGCTTGCTTTAACAAAACCGTATGCAAGGCTTAATTTTTCGTTAAGCGTTCCGCGCCAAGCATTAACGGTGCTTTCGAGTTCTCGGTTTAACGCCTCAATATCGGCATCCTTATCCGAAATTATAACAAAAAACTCATCACCGCCCGTGCGAAAAATATCACCGTGCTTTGAAAAGACCTTTGTCAAAACCTGCGCCGTTGCAATAATAAGTTCATCGCCGGCATTATGTCCTATTTCATCATTTGCGGTTTTAAGTCCGTTAATATCAAACTCGGCGATTATTAAATCGGAAATATCTTTCTTTTTCCTTATCTCATCTATTGCACGCTCATAACCACGGCGATTGTAAATTCCCGTAATATCGTCCTTATGACTTATATCGTAAAGTGTTTCAACCTGTGACTCAAGGTCTTTTTTCTGGCTTTGAAGGAGTTTTGTATACTTTCTTTCCATCGTTACATCTTCAAACCACAAAACCCGTCCGATAACAATTCCGCCGGAATTTACGGGACGGACCGAAACATTATATATTTTATCATCAACCGTATATTCTGAGATTGCTCCGTCAAGTCCGTCTTTAATCACAGAAGACTTTTGGCTTATATCCTTATCAATATTTGTATCACTTAAAAACGGGAAAAGTTTGTATGCAACATCGTTGCAACCTTTGAAACTGTATTCCGTATTAAACACAATGAGTGCATTGTTCAAAGATTTTACAGAATACTCGGCGGCAATATTGTTAACATCATAAATTTTACTTCTGTAAACCATCGTCAAAAGCATAACCGTAAACAGCGAAAAAGCAATAGGCTGAAGTTCATTATTTGTATCGGTTAATTTGGGAATAATATATGCAAGGCAAGGCAAACTTACCGCAACAAGCAAACGCCAAACATAACTGCTGCGTTTTTTAATGTTTTTAACAGAGAATAATACGGCAATCAAAACCGCCGAAACCATATAAACCGCAAAAACAACAACAGCAAGCGTATGCATAGGACCGTATTCTTTCATAAGTTCGGTATGGCCGCCTACATCTTCAACCCAACACTCAACATAGAAAAGTTTATGGTATTCGAGCGTTAAAACGACAACCGTAATAAGCAAATTGACACCGTGGCATATCCATTTTAATAATTTCGGAATACCGAATTTGCAATATTCAAGGATAAACAAAAGCATTACAAACATTGCGTGAGTAACGGTGGCATAAACAAGTTTTTGCCCGATAATCAAAGAATCGACGGTATTACCTTCGCTTTTAATAAGGAAACCCACACAGCAAACAAGCAAGAGCATACAAACCATCATTGCAAGTTTTTGCATCTTACTGCTTTCATGTGTTGCAACAAGAACGACACAAGTTATCATTATAAATACTGAAATGTAGTTTAAAACGGTAAGAAGTGTATACATAATCATCCCTCATAAAAAATAATGGTAACCAAATATATAACTAATTGTAACATAAAATGTTATGACAGTCAATTTAAAAATAAGGTGAATTTAAAAAACTATACACTGTATTTTAATATTTTGTGCCGTAGGCACACCGTAATTATTCGATTTTCAAATTTTAAGTATTCGTTATTCATTTAGAAAACCTATCACGACGGATTTAATGAATACTGAAGACTTTAGACTGAATAATGAATAATACAAAGCAAAAACCTACCACTTGCGTGATAGGTTTTTGCTTTGTGATTGGACTACTAAATAGCACAACTGTATTTTCGTGGTAAAAACTTAAAATAAAAGAG
>JAZUHF010000040.1:0-10755 GCA_045641585.1 Acutalibacteraceae bacterium | reverse complement strand
TTGATAAATTAAAAAAAGACGCTCAACGGCTCCAAACAGGAGACATCGAACGTCTGATAAAAGAATATGTAACAAAAATTTACGCCAACAGTAACGAGATAATCATTACCGGTGGCGTAAACTTGATTGGTTGCGGGGGCTGGACTTGAACCAACGACCTTCGGGTTATGAGCCCGACGAGCTACCAACTGCTCCACCCCGCGATATTTTTCTGTCGCCATATTATTATATGCATTTTGTAGTGATTTGTCAAGTTAAATTTAAAATAAAATTTCCGGCGGCGCACAGACGGTTAAACTGCGCCGCCGGAAAATCAGCTATGGAAAATCAGCAACCGCAGTTGCAACCGTCATTGTTTCCGCAGCAGCAAACGAGGCAGAGGATAAGAATGAGTATCCAAGTGCAGTTACCGCCAAATCCGTTGTTACACATAGTAAAGACCTCCTTTTCGTCTTTCATCATATACTATGCGGTTATTTTCCTTTTGTTACTCGGTATAAACCTGTTTTTAAAATCATATAATCAAACAGAGTTATTGTGTGGAGTTGATTATATGAATGAGAGTATACGGGAAAGAGAAATTAAACTCGGAAAATACATTGTAAATACCGGCGCAACCGTCCGTGCGGCAGCGGAAGTGTGGGGTGTATCTAAGTCTACGGTGCATAAAGACATCACCGAAAGGCTTTCGCATGATGACCCGATTTTATTTAAATCGGTAAATGCTGTTTTGCAAAAAAACAAGCAGGAAAGGCACATAAGAGGCGGACTTGCAACGCGTGAAAAATACAAAGGTAAATTAAATGGTTGATTGGTATACATATTGACGAAAAACTTTTTTGCGTGTATAATTGGTATACTGAAACATTCAAACCTGAATCAGATTTTGGAGCAAGAATTTTCCGCTGTGCTTCGTTAAAATACTCGTAAATCCGTCAGCCTATGCGCGACAATGAGCCGGAAGACGCCTAAAAACCGCCCTTTTGGGCTGATTCGGGGTTAAATGCTTCGGTATGAAAGGAATGTGAGTTATGAAGGTTTTAATAATTAACGGAAGTCCGCACGAAAAAGGTAACACATATATAGCCTTAAATGCGGTTAAAAATTCGCTTAACGAAAACGGAATTGAAACCGAGATGATAAATGTCGGCGCAAAGGATATCAGAGGCTGTGTCGCATGTAAGTCTTGCATTAAAACCGGCAAGTGCGCTTTTGACGATATAGTAAATGAAATAGCAATAAAATTTAATGAATGCGACGGACTTATAATAGGAACTCCGGTTTATTATGCTTCGGCGAACGGCACATTGATTTCACTGCTTGACCGTTTGTTTTTCAGCACACATTTTGATAAAAGAATGAAGGTGGGCGCTTCGGTAGCAGTAGCAAGGCGAGGCGGTATTACATCAACTTTTGACGAACTTAACAAATATTTTACGATAAGCGGTATGCCTATTGCATCAAGCAATTACTGGAACGGAGTTCACGGAAGAGAAATCGGAGAAGCAAATTCAGACACTGAGGGTCTTAACACGATGAAAACGCTCGGCAAAAATATGGCATTTCTTATCAAGTCTATATCTCTCGGAAAAGAAAAATTTGATATGTAAACAAAAATTCCGCCCTTGTTAAAGGCGGAATTTTTATGCACTTTTTTAAAAATTACGGGTGACATCTTAAACAAGGCTCATAGCCTTCGTTTATGAGTTCATCGCGGTTTGTTGTCGTATAAAGGTTTGTTTCCTTAATTGTTTTTGCTGAGCCACAGGTTGATTTATGGAATTTTTTGGTGTTTTGGTTGGCACAGTAAACACCGTCCCAATTATCCTGTTTACTTTTGCTGTTTTGATATGATTTTGACTTGTAAGAAGAATTGTTTTGATTATTATTGTAATTCTGACTTTGACCGTTACCTCCGTTTGACGCATACGACGAACTGTTTGTGCTTTGGGCAGTATCGGTGCTTGAATTCTCATAATTACTATAAGGACTTACATAATCGCTTGTCGGTTCTTCAATAAATGCAGGATCATTATCTTGTTCTTCGTGAATTCCGCCGCCTAAATACGGTTTAATTGTTTCGCAGGCGGTAAGAGAAGAAAACAGTAAAAGTGTAAAAATAACTGCAATAAACTTTTTCATAAGTTTTACCTTTTAATATATGTTTTTGCGATTTTAAGCAGTTCGCAAAAAGGTATTATTGCGATTGAAAGTAAAATTGAAATTACGGCATATTTTGTTTTCAGTAGTGTAAGGCCGAATACGGCACCTGCAGGCGTAAAGACAAGAAACAGTATTATAAATGCAATCAAAATGCAAGAAACAAACATAAAGTCGTTAAAACTTAAATGCGATTTAAAAATGCTTTCGCTTGTTCTGATATTGAATGTGTGGAAAACCTGCGATAAGGCAAGAACACAAAATGCAGAGGTTGTTGCGATTTGAATATTACCGGATTTATAACCGATAAAGTATGCGGCAAGAGTGGTTGCGGTCATAAATACTGCCTGAATGGCAATGTCAATCATTGTGCGGTTATCGAAAATTCTTCCGTTAAGTGAAAGAGGAGTATTATCCATAACACTTTCTTCGGCTTTTGAGGTTGCAAGTGCGATAACCGGCGCACAGTCGGTTAAAAGATTTATCCATAAAAGTTGAACTGCGGTAATCGGGGGATTTTTAAAAATAAGCAAAGCAATAAAATATACCGCAATTTCGGCAATATTGCAACTCAATAAAAAGGCAACGGCTTTTTGAATGTTTGCAAAAAGTCCGCGGCTTTCTTTTATGGCATTTACAATAGAATCAAAGTGACTGTTTTTAATAATAATGTCGGCATTGCCTCTTGTGACATCGGTGCCGAGCCTACCCATAGCGCAACCGATATCGGCACTTGCAAGTGCCTGGACATCTTTGAAATCGTCGCCGGTAACCGTAACGGTTTCGCCGTTAGCCTGAAAAGCCGAGATAATACGGAGTTTGTCATCAGGATTCAAACGCGCGAAAACAGAATAATTGCCGATGGTATTTACGAGTTCCTCATCGGATATTTGGGCGAGTTCGGCACCTGAAATTGCCATAGTGCCGTCTTTTAAAATACCGACTCTTCTTGCTATGGCTTTGGCTGTTGTAATATTATCACCGGTAATCATAATTGTCTTTATTCCGGCTTTTTCATTTGATTTTATTGCATCAATGGTTGAAATGCGCAACGGGTCATCAAGACCTAAAAGACCTACGAAAGTAAGGCTTTTTTCGATAAGTTCGGCAGAAGGATTGGCAGGAATTTCTTCAAGCGGTTTAATTGCGATACATACAACACGCAAAGCCTCCGCTGCCATTGATTCGTTTTGCTCTAAAACCGTTTTTGCATCAATATTTACAAACTTATCGGCAAGATTTTCGGGTGCGCCCTTTACAATGGCAACCGGCTTGCCGTTTATCATATTTACGCTTGTCATTGTTTTTCTTTCGGAGTCAAACGGAACAAGCGCAACACGGGGAAAGAGATTATCGAGTTCTTCACTCGTGATATTGCAATGCTTTATACAAGCATTTTTAATTGAATTTTCGGTTGAATCATTTTCAAGTGTAGAACAGTTGGCGGCAAGTTTCAGTATAAGCTGTTGTTTATCGCTCAAGCCGATTTCGGTTATTTCGGCGGAATTTTCACCGTCAAATACCTTTTTGAGTTCCATACTGTTTTTGGTAATGATACCCGTTTTATCTGCACATATAACGGTGGTTTTTCCGAGAACTTCAAGCGCACTTACTTTTTTGATTATAATTTCTTCTTTGATTATTCTTTCAATTCCCAAAGCAACGGCGATTGTAGAAATGGCAGGCAAACCTTCCGGAATGGCAGATACGGCAAGCGCCATTGCATTCAAAAGCGCACTGACGGTTGTGGAAGCAAAGCCGATATTTCTGAAATTGAAAATCACTTCCAAAATAAAAATCACGGCGCAAATTAAAAGAATAAGTGCATTTATGATTTTTCCGGCACTGTCGAGTTTTTCTTCAATGGGAAGTGAATCTCCGCCGCTTTGTTGATTTAAAGCGGAATTATGACCGATTTCTGTTGATAGTCCCGTTTCAACTACAACTGCCTTTGCCGAGCCGTAAACAACTACACACCCCGAAAACACCATATTTGCACGGATATTTATCGGCGAAATATCTTCATATGTTGCATCGGCTTTCTTGTTGGCAGGAATTTCTTCACCTGTAAGCACATATTCATTGCAGGCGAAATTGTTGGCTTCGATAAGTCTTGCATCAGCCGAAATATAATCACCCGATTTTAAAATCATAATATCTCCGGGCACTAATTCATCCGACGGAATTTGCTTTTCGATACCGTCCCTTATTACAGTGGCGGCAGGGTTTGTAATGCTTTTTATTGAATTTAAAGCTAAATCGCTCTTATACATTTGATATGCCGTAATAAGCGCATTTAAGAATACTATTGCAATTATAAGAAGCGGAGAATAGAAATCGGCTTTGTTGTATACAAGCGACAACACAAAGGAAATAATTGCTATTACCGTGAGAATATAAACATATCTGTCTTTTAACTGTGAAAGCAAATGTTTTTTAAAAGACGGTTTTTCAACACTTTTAATTATATTTTTTCCGAATGCTTTAATACGCATATCGGCAACGCCGTTTGAAAGACCTTTTTCGGAATTAACATCAAGCTCTTTTAAAACATCGCTCACCTGTGAACTGTGCCAAATCATTTATTACTCACCTCAAACATTCAGTTCAGATTTAACATCATCGCTGTATAATCTTTTAAGCAGGGGTTTAACATTTGTATTTAAAAACTCATCTACCTGCGAAACGCTTCTTCCGATGAAGTTTTCCGGAGATAAAGTAGACTCAATTTCTTCAAGTGTAAGCGGAATGTTTTTATCTTCTGCCAAAGCCTTTATAAGATTGTTTTCTTTGCCTTCGAGTTTTACGCGTTTTGCGGCTTCTATTGAGTGAACTCTTATTATTTCGTGCATCTGTTGACGGTCTTTACCGCGTTTTACAGATTCCATCATAATGTTTTCGGTTGCCATAAACGGCAGTTTTTCCAAAACTCGCTTATTTATTACCTTTTCATAAACCACAATATCAGATGTTACATTGAGATAAATATTCAGTATTGCATCAATCGCCAAAAATGCTTCTGAAACGGAAATGCGCTTGTTTGCACTGTCATCAAGTGTGCGTTCAAACCATTGCGTAGAGGAGGTAAAAGCGGTATTTTGAAGGTCGCATATTACATATCTCGACAAAGCGGAAATGCGTTCGCATCTCATAGGGTTGCGTTTGTAAGGCATTGCCGATGAGCCGATTTGCGATTTTCCGAAAGGCTCTTCCATTTCTTCAAAGGACTGCAAAATTCTCATATCGTTTGAGAATTTATAAGCACTTTGGGCAAAACCGCATAAGGCAGACAAAACATAATAATCTGTTTTTCTTGAATATGTCTGACCTGAAACCGCAACGCAAGATTCAAAATCCATATATTTTGCAATAAGGCTATCGAGTTTCTTAACCTTTGATTCATCGCCGTTAAATAACTCCATAAAACTTGCCTGAGTGCCGGTAGTTCCCTTTGAGCCTAAAAGTTTAAGCGAATTAAGCTGAAATTCAAGATTTTCAATATCGCCCAAAAGTTCGTTTATCCAAAGCGTTGCCCGTTTTCCTACCGTTGTAAGCTGTGCCGGTTGTAAATGGGTGTATGCAAGGCAGGGGAGGGCTTTGTATTTTTCGGCAAAGTCGGCAAGGTTTTTAATAACTCCCGCCGCTTTTTTAAGAACTATCTTTGAAGCCTCTTTCATTGTTACTATATCGGCATTGTCTCCGACATAGCAACTTGTAGCGCCCAAATGAATAATCGGTTTTGCGGCAGGACACTGAACGCCATAAGCATATACATGGCTCATAACATCGTGGCGCACCTCTTTTTCGCGCGCCTCGGCAACATCGAAATTTATGTTTTCGGCATTATCTTCCAATTCTTTAATTTGCTCTTCTGTTATGTTAAGACCTAATTCTTTTTCGGACTTTGCAAGTGCTATCCAAAGTTTTCTCCAGGTTTTAAATTTAAAGTCCTGCGAAAAAACATATTGCATTTCTTTGCTTGCGTATCTTGTTGAAAGGGGTGATATATAACCGGTTTTATCCTCCATAATATTACTTCCTTAAATTTTAATATAAAAATACTTATATATATTACCATCGTTGGCACAAAAAGTCAATTACGGGGTATTGACTTTTAAGACTTAAGGCTCTAAAATTACATTATAAATCTTTACAGGAGAGTTATATGGGCGCAATAGCGAATGTTTTATTCATTGTGGCAGGCGGACTTTTCGGTAAGTTCTTCGGAAAATTCTTAAAAGAAAATGCACGGAAAACCTTTACTGTCACTTGCGGAATAAGTGTTATCTTCATAGGCATTGCCGGTGCAATGGAGGGTATGCTTAAATTTAAAAATGATAAGATTTCTTCGGTCAACTCTATGTTTGTGGTTATTTGTTTACTGCTTGGCGCCGTAATCGGTGAAATTCTTGATATTGAGGGTGCATTTGAAAAATTCGGAGAGTGGCTTAAAATCAAAAGCAAAAGCGAAAGTGACGGTAATTTCGTAAATGCTTTCATTACGGCTTCTTTCACCGTTTGCATCGGCGCTATGGCGATTATCGGCTCAATTGAAGACGGAATAAACGGGGATATGACCATTCTGCTTACTAAATCAATTCTTGATTTCATAATAGTTGCGGTTTTGACGTCTTCTATGGGGGACGGAAGTATTTTTTCTGCCATACCCGTTTTGGCTCTTGAAGGCTCAATGACACTTCTTGCCAAACTGATTAAACCGATAATTACCGATGCTTCTATGTTTTACTTATCGCTTATCGGCTCGATACTGATTTTTTGTGTCGGTGTCAACCTTGTGTTCGGTAAAAAGGTTAAGGTTGCAAATCTTTTGCCTGCATTGGTTTTTGCTGTGATATATGCGATAATTCCTTTTAAGTTTTAAAAAATCAGCCTGCATTAAGAAAATTACTTAATGCAGGCATTTTTATAGTTATTTTTTAATGAATACGGCATCGCACAATTCGTTGTAGGTTTTCTCGCCTTCGTTGTAGGTGCGGAGTTTTCCCTGAACGGTAATTTCATCGTTCAATTTTGGAAAATCATCGGGATATTTAAGGTTTGTGTCCTTAAGCGCAAATTCAAAGCCCACTTGACAACACGATGTTGTATCGGTTGTAAGGCACATATAATAGTTTCGATTTGCGGTTTCTTCTACATAAAACATTCCCGACATTCTTATCACTTTTCCGCGGTTAGTGTCAATATTATTGCATATATCCATAATTCGCGAATAGGTCATACCTTTATTTAAACCGGTAATGTCAATATCAGGCTCCGAACTGTCTTTCTTTTGCGAAACGGATACGGTTTCTTTGCTATCGGTCTTTTTTTTAGGGGATTTACCGCACGCTGAAAGCGAAAAAACAAATATTAAAGAAAAAATCAAACATACAGTTTTTTTCATTTCACTTTCCTCCTTTAATTAAACCGAATAATGTGAATATTCCGAAAACAAGTATATCAACGGCGACAATGGTCGAGCCTACCGGAGTTCCCGTTAATATAGAAATTATAAGTCCGAGTAAAGAGCATATAACCGATAATATTGCCGAGCAAACAGTTACGCTTTTAAAACTTTTAAATATCCGCATTGCCGAAAGAGCAGGGAATATGACGAGCGCCGATATAAGCAAAGAGCCTACAAGGTTCATTGCAAGAACGATAATTACGGCGATAATTACGGCAATAATTAAATTATAGAGATTCGCTTTTATTCCCGTTGCCTTTGCAAAGTCTTCGTCAAAAGTTACGGCAAAAATTCTGTTGTAAAGCAATATAAATATCAAAAAAACTGCAACCGAAAGTGCTATGCACAAATAAACCTCCGATTTCGTAAGGGTGAGTATTGAAGTTGAGCCGAAAAGGGTAGAACAAACATCGCCCGAGAGGTTATTTGACGGCGGAAAGATGTTAAGCAACAAGTATCCGATTGCGAGCGAGCCTACACTAACCATTGCTATTGCGGCATCGCCCTTTACCTTTGCGTTTTTACCGCCCATAAGCAACAAAACTGCCGAAATGACCGTAATCGTAAGTGTTAACGGCATATCGTTTGTAAGCCCCGCAACCGAAGCAATTGCCATTCCTCCGAAAGCAACATGTGAAAGACCGTCGCCGATAAAAGAAAACCTTTTAAGCACAAGTGTTACGCCGAGCAGGGAAGAACAAAGTGCAATAAGGGTTCCGACTATTATTGCATATCTAACAAACGGAAAAGACAAATAATTTCTGAATGTATCAAAAAGTTCAATCATCAGCGTTGCCTCCGTTTCCCGAAAAAACTTTGGCAAAATCACTGTTTATGTATTCTTCTTTTGTGCCGAAGAAAATATCCTTGCCAATGTGCAAAATATGTGTAGCATACTTTAATGCGGCGGAAATATCATGCGAAATCATAATAACCGTGATACCGTCTTTTTTATTCAAATCATCTATGAGATTATACATATCGTTTGTTACTTTCGGGTCAAGTCCCGATACGGGCTCGTCAAGTAAAATCATTTTTTGGGTGGCACAAAGTGCTCTGGCAAGTAAAACCCTTTGCTGTTGACCTCCCGAAAGTTCGCGGTAGCATCTATGTTTTAAATCTTCAAGACCTAACCGCTTTATTTGAAAGTTTGCAAGAGCTTTTTGGCTTTTAGTGTAAAACGGACTTGCACCGATTTTTGAAAGGCATCCCGAAAGCACAATTTCGTAAACACTTGCAGGGAAGTCTTTTTGAATGTCATTCTGCTGCGGTAAATAGCCTATCTGCTTTTCTTTCAGTCCCTCGTCATAGACTATTTTGCCTGAAATTGCCGATTTAAGTCCCAAAACGGTTTTCATAAGCGTAGATTTACCAGAACCGTTTTCTCCGACTATACATAAGTAATCACCGCTGTTAACCGAAAAATTAAGATTTTCTCTTATTGTTTTTCCGTCATAGCCGAGAGCGAGATTTTCACATAACAGTTGCGCCATAAAATTTACTTCCTTTAATTTAGAACCTCTTTAAGAACATTTAGGTTTTGTTCCATAATTTTTAGATATGACTGACCTTTTCGGGCGTCTTTTGAGGTGGTGGTCTGCATAGAATTTAATGTGACGGTTTTTGCTTTTGTTTTTGAGGTTTTGATTATAGTTTCTGCAATATCGGTTTTGCCGCCTTCAAGCACTATTACCGATTTTAAACCGAGTTCGTTTAGCTTTTTTGCCAAAAACGAAATTGTTTCAAATGATGCTTCGCTTTCCGAAGAACAACCTGCAAATGCCGCATAATATTTAATTCCGTAATCGTCGGTAAGATATCTGAAAGGAAAACGGTCGCCGAAAAGAATTGTGCTATTTGCAGACTCGCTCACGCAAGACTCAAATTCACCGTCAAGTTTATCAAGACTTTCTGTGTATTTCTTTGCGTTGTCTGAATATGTTTGTTCGTTTTCGCCGTCAATCTTTATAAGTGCATCTTTAATTGCGTTTATACAAACTTTTGCGTTTTTTAAAGATAACCATATATGCTCGTCATATTCGGGCTTGCCGTTTTCTTCTTCATCTTCTTCGGCTTGCATTCCGTCAACAATTTCTTCTTCCTTAACAGAGGAACCCAAAATATCCATCAAATCAATAATAATCATATTTTTGTTTGTTGATTCTTTAAGGGCATCGTTTACCCATTTATCAGATTCTCCGCCTACATATATAAACAGGTCGCAACGGGAAATTTTGATGATATCATCGGCGGTCGGCTGATAAGAATGCAGGTCAACACCGTTGTCAAGAAGCATTGTTACATCGGCATTTTCGCATTTTTCTCCCAAAATATTGTTTACCCAGTCATATTCAGGGAAAATGGTCGTAACGATGCTCAGTTTGTTTGTATCCGCAACGGAGTTTCCGCATCCCGCGAAAACCGAACAAATTAAAACAATCGAAATTAAAAATGAAATTATCCTTTTCATATATACTCCTTTAATCAGGCTTTTTGACAGGCTCGGCATATACCGTATAAAACAGTATCGGATATATCTATTGCAAAACCTTCATTCTTTACCGTGGAATTTACCAAACTGCTTGCATCGTCAGAATTCATATGAAACGACTTTCCGCATTTTTTGCAGGAAAGGTGAATTGAATTATGGCAGTGTTTGGAAGCTACATATTGATAAAAGACTTTTCTTGAGCCGCATACCGAAAAGCGTTTGATTTTTCCTTCGGCTTCAAGGTGCGAAATATTGCGGTAAACCGCACTTAAACTTATACCTTTTGAAGACAGGTTTTCTGCAATTTCTTCGGCGGTAAATCGCTTATCGGTGTTGAAGTTTAAAAAGTCAATAAGCATTTTTCGCTGTTTCGTAATATATTCTGACAAAAAAATCACCTCATAATTTGCGAATTATTCGCAAATTTGATGATAACACACATTAAAATTTTTGTCAATAATTCCGATTAAATTTTTTTATTAAAATTATTGATTTTTTTGTTGACAAAAATACAATTTATGATATAATGTTCTTTGCCGACATTTTCGGCACAATAATATGGACCAATAGCTCAGTTGGTTAGAGCAACCGGCTCATAACCGGTTGGTCCGGGGTTCGAGTCCCTGTTGGTCCACCA
>JAZUHF010000039.1:0-77901 GCA_045641585.1 Acutalibacteraceae bacterium | reverse complement strand
CGAAGGTTGCAACAACAAAATTAAAGTCCTCAAACGTAATGCTTACGGTTACAAAAATTTCAAACGATTCAGAAACCGTATTTTGCATATATTTTCTCATCAACTCCTTAACAAACAAGCAGCCGCCTGACGACGACTGCTCATTATCTAAAAATATTCTGTTTTAACTCTTTACCCCAACTATTGACAAAGAGCCAATGATTTTTAAATTGAAAAAAGCCTCCTTTTTTAGGAGGCTTAAATTTTCGCATAAATATTATATTAAATTTCTTAATACATTCCGCCTTGTGCTGCGGCAGCGGCTGCTGCAGCTGCATTAGCGGCAGCGGCATCTTCTTTAGATTCCGCAACTAGACTTTCAGTTGTAAGAACCATAGAAGCAACACTTGCGGCATTCAATAACGCAGAGCGGGTAACTTTGGTCGGGTCGACAATTCCCGCTTTTATCATATCGGTATATTTTTCGTTAAAAGCATCAAAACCGTAGTTGACTTTTTTGCTGTTAACTATCTTATCAATTATAACCGAGCCTTCAATACCGGCATTATAAGCGATTTGACGAAGCGGAGCCTCAAGTGCTTTTAATACAATGTTTGCACCTGTCTTTTCGTCGCCGACAGACTTTTCACAAATCTTAAGAACTTCGGGTATTGCGTTAATAAGGGCAACACCGCCGCCTGCAACAATGCCCTCTTCAACTGCGGCTTTTGTAGCAGAAAGTGCATCTTCTATACGGAGTTTTTTGTCTTTCATTTCAATTTCGGTTGCGGCACCAACCTTTATTACTGCAACACCGCCCGAAAGTTTGGCAAGACGCTCTTGGAGTTTTTCACGGTCAAAATCAGATGTCGTTGCGGTAATTTCGTTACGAATTTGTGCAATTCTGTCTTTAATTTCATTTTTATCTCCGGCACCGTCAACAATAATTGTATTTTCTTTTGTGATTTTAACCTGCCTTGCTTTACCGAGTTGTTCGATAGTTGTATCTTTAAGGTCAAGTCCCAATTCTTCGGAAATTACTTCGCCGCCTGTAAGAATGGCTATATCGCGTAGCATTTCCTTTCTTCTGTCGCCAAATCCGGGAGCTTTTACGGCAACACAAGTGAATGTTCCGCGCAATTTATTTACAATAAGTGTAGATAATGCTTCGCCCTCAATATCCTCGGCAATAATAACAAGTTTTTTACCAGACTGAACTATTTGCTCAAGCAACGGTAAAATTTCCTGAATATTGGAAATCTTTTTATCTGTAATTAAAATTACCGCATCATCTATAACTGCTTCCATTTTATCGGAATCAGTAACCATATAAGGTGTAATATAACCACGGTCAAACTGCATACCCTCAACAACTTCAGAGTATGTTTCTGCGGTTTTTGATTCTTCTACGGTTATTACGCCGTCAGCAGTAACCTTTTCCATCGCCTCTGCTATGAGTTTGCCTATAATTTCATCACCTGAAGAAACGGTTGCAACACGGGCAATGTCATCAGAGCCGGAAACTTTTTGTGAATTTTTAATTATTGTATTAACCGCGGTATCAACAGCAAGATTTATTCCGCGCTTAACTACCATCGGGTTTGCACCTGCTGCAACATTCTTCATACCCTCGTTAATAAGCGCCTGAGCCAAAACTGTGGCAGTTGTAGTTCCGTCGCCTGCGGCATCATTTGTTTTTACCGAAACTTCCTTAACAAGTTGCGCACCCATATTTTCAAACGGGTCATCAAGTTCAATTTCCTTTGCTATGGTAACACCGTCATTGGTAATGAGCGGTGAACCGTATTTCTTATCAAGAACAACATTTCTTCCCTTTGGTCCCAAAGTAACCTTTACCGCATCGGCAAGTTTATCCACGCCGGTTTGAAGCGCTTTCCTTGCTTCTTCACCGAAAATAATATTTTTAGCCATAAAAATCTCTCCTTATTCTACAATACCCAAAATATCTGCAATATGAAGAATTGTATATTCTTCGTCATCAAGTTTAACTTCGGTTCCCGAATATTTAGCGGCAATAACCTTATCGCCAACCTTAACATCCATTTTGATTTCTTTGCCGTCAACAGTAGCGCCGGGGCCAACTGCAACCACTTCGGCAATTTGCGGTTTTTCTTTTGCGGAAGATGTTAAAACGATACCGCTTTTGGTTGTTTCTTCCGCTTTTACAGATTTAATGACAACATTATCTGCAAGTGGTTTGATATTCATATAATTACCTCCAAACCGATAAACAGAGTTATCGGAAAATATTTACAATAATAATATAACTCATAAGAAAACAAAAGTCAAGGAAAGTCAAAAAAGTTTAATTATTTGTTAATAATTTTGCTTTAACTCCTTTTGGAATAATAAACTTTACCGCGTTTTTTACAATTTTGAATTTCATAGAAGTTGTTTCTATAATTTCTCCGTCTAAATTTACGGGAATCGGTATATCGGAATTAAATTCCATTTCACTGCATTCTGCGGTAGTGCAGTAATTCAGATTATCGAAATTCCCCTGCTCATATTTTTTCAGAAAAGCCGGAACTTTTATTCGTGAAATAACATTTACGAGCGTGAAATTAAGTTTTCCGTCGTTTGGGACGGCTTTTGGAGCCGCCATATAACCTCCGCCGTAATATGGTGCATTAGCGATTACGGCAAACAAGCAATGTTTAATTTGAGGTAATTTTCCGTCGATACACAACTTTATTTTGACTCCGATTTTCGAGAAAAAAGTTTTAACAATCGCAAGTTTATATGCTGCCTTTCCCGAAACAAGCGGAAAGTTTTTAAAAATGGACATATCCCGTGCAACCATTGCATCCATTCCCACTGAGCAACCGTTAAGACAATACCTATCGCCTGCTTTTATAACATCCATACAAACGGTTTCACCATCGATTTGCGAAGAAATATCAAAAAAAGATTCTTTTGATGTAAAATATTTAAGAAAATCATTTGCAGAGCCACATGGTATAACACCTAAACTGACATTATCAAAACCGATTATGCCGTTTAGAATTTCATAAACAGTTCCTTCGCCGCCACATGCATACACACAAATTTTTTCGCCGGTTTTGGCAAATTTATTCGCAATCTTTTCTGCATCTCCGCGGCATTTGGTAAGATAAATTTCAAAATCAATGGCTTTGCCGCTGAAATATGTTTTAATTTTATCAATAATTGACTGTTGCAAATTACCCTTTCCTGCGGTTGGGTTAATAAAAAAAATATGTTTCATTTTTTACTCCTGTTATTTATTATGCTTAAAATACATAAATAACTGACATTTTATCATACCGTTATAAAGTTTTCGTCTTTTATCGGCAACAGCGCCGAAGTGTTTTTCAAACTCATCATGAGGGCTTATAATAAAATATTTTTTTCCTTGTTCCAACAAAAATTTATTGCCCATTATTTTATACAGTTCTTCTGCTTTGTGAACATCAAGAAGCCGCTCACCGTATGGTGGATTGGTTACTAAAATACACCGTTCGTCCGGAATTTTAAAATCTTTAACATCGCCCTTGCTGACATAGATATATTTCTTTACACCTGCAAGTCTTGCATTTTCAATCGTTAAATCAATGCATTTTTCGTCGATATCAAAACCCGTAGCAGTAAAATCAATGTTATGAAGAATTAAATCTTGCGCTCTCATTCTTTCTTCTTGCCATACTTTTTGCGGAATCGAGTCGAACCTTTCGCCTGCAAAAAACCTACGCAAACCCGGAGCGATTTTTGCCGCCATCATAGCAGATTCAATAAGAATTGTTCCGCTGCCGCAAAAAGGGTCATAGAGTTTAGTATCGGGATAAATTCTTGCAAGGTCGCACATTGCAGCCGCGAGTGTTTCTTTTAATGGCGCATCATTAGATTTTCTGCGATATCCCCGTTTATGCAGACCTTCGCCCGAAGTGTCAATCATAAGAGTTACATTATCTTTCAGTATTGTAAATTTAACCTTAACTTCAGGTCCCGTTTCTTCAAACCAAGTAATTCCGTATTTTTTCGATAATCGTGATACGATTGCTTTTTTGATTATTGACTGACAGTCAGGAAGACTGTGTAATTTACTGTCAATACTTGACCCCGAAACCGGAAAAGCATTAAGCGGACCGATAAAATTCTCCCATTCGAGCGAATTCACAAAATCAAACAGTTCTGTGAAAGTAAACGCCTTAAATTGTCCCATATTTATAAGAATACGCTCTGCAAAACGAGAGTTTATATTAGCACGGGCAAGCATATTAAAATTGCCCTCAAGTAACACCCTGCCGTTTTCCGCCGATACATTTTCAAAACCCATTCTTTTAAATTCATCGGCGGCTATGCTTTCGATGCCGAAAATGCACGGCGCTACCATTTTTATATTTTCGTTCATTTTTAAATCTCCAAAGTCATATGCCTTGTAACATGGCAACCTATGTTTACCGCCACCGGCAGACCTGCTATATGCGTAGGCGCAGTTTCAATATTTACGCAAAGTGCAGTTGTATCGCCGCCAAAGCCCTGCGGTCCGATATCAAGTTTATTTATCTTTAAAAGAATTTCCTCTTCTAATTTACTATAGTATTCGTTTTCGTTCCTAACGGACGAATTACGGCATAATGCAATTTTGGAAAGCAAAGCGCACTGCTCAAAATCTCCGCCGATACCAACACCGACTACAATGGGCGGACAAGGTTTATTTGATGCACTTTTTACAATATCAAGAACGGCATTTATTACTCCTTCCCTGCTATCAGACGGCTTTAGCATACGAATACCGCTCATATTTTCACTGCCGAATCCTTTTGGTGCAACGGTAATTTTAACCTTTTCACCATCGACGATTTTTGTATGAATAACAGCAGGTGTATTATCGTTTGTGTTAATTCTGTTTAGTGGGTCTGCTACGATTGATTTTCTCAAAAGACCTTTTTCATATCCGTTTTTAACACCTATGTTTATCGCTTCGTATAGGTTTCCGCCGACAAAGTGAACATCCTGCCCTATTTCCAAAAAAACAACAGCCATACCGGTATCCTGACAAATCGGTATATTCAATTCATTTGCCGATACAATATTATTTTGAAGGTCTGAAAGTATTTCACAAGCAAGAGGGTTTGTTTCTCTTGTTTTATAAAACTCGAGTTTTTCCTCAATATCGCACGGAAGTTTCATATTAGCCTTTACAGATAAATCTTCAACAATATCCGTTATCTTTTTAACATCAATTTCTCTCATAATACAGTTTCCTTTAAAAAAGCAAAAGGCGTTTCACCGAGTTTGGATGAAACCGCCTTGAATTTATCTTGAATTTGCGCCACGCTTAGGACGGCGAGTATCGGGATTTTTGCGTTTTAAATCGGAGAATTTCTCATCGCTTGACGCTTTAAATCTGTTCATCATTTCTTCAAAAGAAGCAGGTTCGGGTTTTGAGGGAGACCATTCAAAGTTTGGATTCGGCTTTCTTTGACCCGCATAATCTCTACCGTTAGACTGAGATTTTTTAGGCATAGGAAGTGCTCGCTTGATGCTTAAAGAAACCTTACCGTCTTCGCCTATGTTTAAAACCTTAACTTTAACTGTATCGCCGACCTTTACAAAGTCATTGATGTTTTTTACATAGTCATTTGCAACCTCCGAAATATGAACCATACCCGAAAGTTCATCAGACATGTCAACAAAAACACCGTATTCTTTTACCGATACAATTTTACCCTCTAAAATTTCTCCAACCTTTAATTGCATATAACCGTTATTTGCCCCTTTTTAAAATCATTTTCCTGAAATATCAACATATATTTCCTCGTTTGAGTAAACAAAACCAAGCCTCTGACGAGCGGCTTTTTCAACAATTTGTTTTTCAGAGCCGTTATTAAGCAAATCTTTAAGTTCTTCGACATTTGCTTTTTTAACATTCAGTTCATTTTTCAGTGAAGCGAGTTCGTTTTGCTGTTTATTTAAATCAGTCCACAAGTTCACAAGTGTAAAAATCATATAAGCAGACACTGCAATAACAAGAAGACGAATAAAAATACTGCTTCTTATTTTAGTTTTTGCCATCGAACTTTTCACTTCTTTTCAACTTTGTGTTTACAAATGACAGTATATAACAAATCGGCAGTATTTTTCAAGAGTTTTTTTACGATTTTTATGCTTTTTAAAGTCAAAATTAAAGTTTTTTCACATATTTTTTGAATAAACAGCGAAATTCGGCAAATAAACACATAAATTACTCTGAAAATAATGAGAAAAAATCGAACAAAAAATCTTCCTGTAAGGCTGTAAAAAATTAAAAAACCTATACTTTCTCCGATGATTAAATATATCCTCAACTCACCGTTGGTTTTGGCGATAAAAAGCATAAAAGTTATTACTGCTGAAAACAGCCAAAAAACAATATCTGTTGAAAATTCCTGAGCAGGTCTATTCAAAATATAAACAAAGGCGTGTAAAATACTATAAATTAAAGATAAACCGCAACCGATAATCAAAGAAATAAAAAAAGAAAATATTTGATTACTTAACTCTATTTCCCACATACATTACCTGAATATTTTTGTGAAAAATCCGCCGTCTGATTTTGAATCGGATATATAAAAAACACCGTGAATAACACCTGAGGCTTTAAACTCGCCAATTTCCTCATTAAAATCGGTTATATGCAGATTTTGACCTTTAATAGACATTTTACCGAGTTCTGTAATAATATTGATTGTTTCGTCATCAAACGATGTTACAGAACTGACTCCCGAAATATCAATGGTATTTCTGTTGTTAATTATAATACAACTGTTTTCAAAATTTTTGCTTTCCATAAAAACACCCCACACTGTTATTTATATTTGTGTGGGAGTTTAGTTATTCGATTATTTGAAAAAGTTGCGAAGCTTCTTCTTTTTTTACCGTTTCGTTAACTGCCGTTACTTTAAGTTTTGTAGGTTTCGAGCCGAAAGAAATTTCGATAATGTCTCCTACTTTAACATCATATGAGGCACGGGCAATATTGCCGTTAACAGAAACTCTTCCTTTATCACAGGCTTCGTTTGCAATAGTTCTACGTTTGATGAGCCGTGATACTTTTAAGTATTTATCTAATCTCATTTTATCACCGTAAAAAAGCCGCCCGAAAAATCGGACGGCAAAACTTAATCAAAATTATTTAACAGCGTCTTTGAAAGCTTTACCTGCTTTGAATACAGGGCTCTTAGAAGCTTTAATCTTGATGGGAGCCTTAGTTTTGGGATTGATACCGTTTCTTGCTGCACGAGAGCGAACTTCAAAAGTTCCGAAACCGATAAGAGAAACCTTATCATTCTTCTTGAGTGCGCAAACGATAGAATCGAGCACTGCTGCTACTGCTTTGTCAGCGTCCTTCTTAGAAATACCTGCCTTATCGGCAACCTTTGCAACTAATTCTGTTTTGTTCATTTTTTTGAACCTCCTAATTTTTTGTAATTTGCTGAAAGCAAATATTAACTGAATAAGGTATATTTAATACCTAATATACTTTTACCATATATTTTCAAAAAAATCAATATATTTTTGTATAAAAACGGTAATTTTTTCAAAAATCACATAAAATTTGAGTTATTTTCTTACAATTCGCATTATTTTTGCATATTTTAATACTTTTTCACCCATTGGTAAAGACAAAATATCCTCAGGTTCAATGACCTTTAAAAGCGAAATCATTACCAAATACGCAAATGCCGCAATCAAAATTGAAAGAACGGTAGCGATTGAAACTCCGAGTAAACCGTTTGTAAGCCAAAAAACAACGAATGCGGTTATTCCGCAAACCAAGCCGGATATAAGCGGTTTTAAAATTATAGACAAAAAGTCCGGTCTTACTTCTGAATATTTCAACAAGGCAACGAAATCTGCAATACAAATATATGCGTAGCAAACTGTAGTTCCAATCGGAACTCCTAAAATATTAACCGTAGGAATTCCCACAAGCACATAGTTTATTATTATTTTCAGTATGGCGCCGACTGCTATGTTTTTCAGCGGAACCCTTTCTTTACCTATGGCTTGAAGCATATTAACAAGAGGAGCGTTAATTCCTGAGAAAACTGCGCAAACACCCAAAATTCTCAAGTTTGGTGCCGCGATGGCGATGGCGGCTTCGTTACTGTATAGCAATGAGAGTATTCCGTATGACAATGCAAATATACCTGCACCGCAAGGAATAGCAATAATCGCAACAGTTCTTATCATTGTTTCAATGTTTGACTTCATCTCTTTCCTATCTTTATTTATCCATGCTCTTGCCAAAACCGGAATTGCACTAACACCAAGAGTTGAGGTCAAAACGGGAATGAGATTATATATTGAAAAAGCGAAACCTCTATGGCAACCGTATAGCGAATTAGGTAAATCTTTTACAGCGACAAAGGTTGAGTCTTCGCTTAGTTCATATTTAATTAAGTCTGCAAAACGGCTAATAAAATAGTTAGGTGACTTTGATATTGCGTTTGCAAGTTGTTTCTGAACCATAACAACATCAATAAGACTTGTAACATTGTTTACAAGTGAGCCTAAAACAATAGGAATAGCAACAAAAATAATACCTTTAATCTGCTTTTTAAAAGGCATTGGTTCAGGTGATGCCAAGTATAAAGTTTTAGGAATATCAGAATTGCGTTTAACTTTAAACCTTATAAACAAAAACAAAGTGCTGAATGCTTCACCTATTGATATACCTGCAAGCGCGCCGGCGGCTGAATAAGAAAAGTTGTTTGATGCCGCTAAAATTACAGCCGCAAATGTGTATCCGAAAACAAGTTTACCGATAGCCTCTAATATTTCGCTGATACCGGTAGGTGTCATATTGCCGAGACCTTCAAAATATCCGCGGTATGCCGACATAACACAGCAAAAAGCAAGCGAGGGCGCAATACACAGTATTCCGGGCAATGAGCCTTGATTGAATGTGTGAAGATTTACCGATAAACCAAATAATGATATAGATGCATTGCCTGTAAGTAAGAAAGCCAGAGCAATCATCAAAAGGAAACCTGTTCCTCCGGTAATTAAAAATATCACCTGAGCCGCATGCAAGGTATTGTCTACATCTTTATATCTGCTTTTGGCAGAATGTTCTGCAACAATTCTTGAAATTGCAATCGGAAGTCCTGCCATTGCAATCGAATACATAGGAACATATAAATCATAGGCGGTAGAATAGAATCCCATACCTCTTGAGCCCAGCAAATTAGTCAGAGGTATGCGGTAAACTGCACCTATTATCTTTGCAAGGACAGTTGCAATTATCAAAATCAAAGAGCCGTGCAAAAAACTTTGTTTACTGTTTGCTTTTTCTGACATATAAAACCTCTTAAATTATAGAAATTAAAAATTCATAAAAGCAGTCAAATAAAATATTACCGCTGTTGACATTCATATTTCGGTATGTTTTAACCACCTTATCGTCGGCACCGTCGGAAACACGCCTGAGCGATGCAAAAGGAATGTTCGCCATTTCACAAACCGAAGCAATAGCCGCCGTTTCCATATCGCAGGTAACGGCATTAAAATTTTCGCTTAAACTATCGGCAATTTTCCTATCGGCTATAAAATGGTCACCGCTTACTGCAGGCCCGCAAACCGCATCGGGAAACACTGATTTCAATATTTTAAATAGATTTTCATCGGTTTTATAGACATAATTCTGCCAAGGTTTTTCGCACATTTTATATCCGAGACCCGTTAAATCAAAATCGTGTTCTATATACTTTGTCGGAATTGAAAACTGCCCTATTACGGATTTTGAAATACTCCCCGAAAGTCCGTAATTCAAAATGATTTCGCAACCGTCGCTAATCAATTTTGAAGTGAGTGCAGCAGCATTGGTTTTACCCACAAAAGAATGAACGGCAAAAATCTCAGTGCCTTTGATTTTCATAACAAAAGCAGGTCTTGAAAAAATCAAAATTTCTTTACCGCCGTTTTGAAGAGCAAAATCTTTAAAGGGTTTAAACTCCTCATCATCGGCTATTACTACGCCGATTTTTCGGTAATTACTCATTCTCGTTCTCCGAAGAATCAAAAATCAGTTTTGCACCGCATTTTGAACAAAATGTTGCATTTTCCTCAACACATGCGTTGCAAGAAGGACAAGTGCGCTTTGATTTTGCATAGTTAATCTCATTATTTAAGTCTTCGATTTTTTTGTTGAGTTCGTTGATTTCATCAAAAATCTCTTTGTTTTCGTCAAGTTCGGTTACATTTTCGCTGAAATTCTCAAAAACATTTTTGCCGAGTTTTGCATAAAGTTTCTCTCTTTTTGACTTAATTGAAGAAATATTGAATTTTAACTTTTCAATATTCACAACCTCGCCTGTTTTTTTGTAAGCAGTTTCAAATGCTGATTTTGCTTTTTCAAAAGCGTTGTCAAAAAATTCTCTTTCCATCAAAAATTCCTCCAAATTTTTTAATATGTATATCATACCATAATTGATATGAATTTACAAGAAATTATAAAACCCACTAATTTTAAGCTTTCGCTCAATTTGTTCATCAAATCGTGATATATATTCATATGGATACTTAAAATTAAAAATGCGTTCAATTTTATTGTTAATCGGATTTTTGAGTTTAGTCGCCGCCGATGCACCGCAGGCAATAATAGTATGTGTTTCATCCATAATAAAGACATTGTAAAGTCCTTCCCTGCCGACTTTTGAATATCCTACATTTTCGAGATTGCCCACCGTTTTACTTTGACGATACATATAGTATGGGAAAATATTATCAGCCGTCAAAACTTCTCGTGCATAATCAACCATTCTGTCTGCAATTATTCCTGCATCAATTTCGGGCGAAAAACCTACGGAAGTAAGTGTTGATGCTCTTTTCATAGAAAGCGAATGCACCGTAACATTTTCGGGAGACAATTTAATAATACCGTCAATAGTTTTGCAAAAGCCGTCAAATGTATCGGACGGCAAACCTGCAATTAAATCGGTGTTTATATTATCAAAACCGATTTTACGTGCAAGTTCAAAACTATCAAAAAACTGTTTTGCGGTATGTTTTCTACCGATAGAAAACAGAACATCATCATTTAGTGTTTGAGGATTTATACTTATTCTTGAAACACCGAAGTTTTTAATTACGCTTAATTTATCGGCAGTAATTGTATCAGGTCTTCCCGCTTCAACCGTAAATTCACGGCAGTTTGTTAAATCAAAATTATCGGTAACGGTTTTCAATACAAATTCAAGTTGTTTTGCCGATAATACAGTGGGAGTTCCTCCGCCGATATAAACCGTTTCAAGATTTAAATTTTTATCTTTAACGATTTTTGAAGAAATTATAAGTTCTTCTGCAAGAAATTTCAAATATTCCGGTATAATATCCGATGCTTTATCAACGGAATGGGATACAAAAGAGCAGTAAGAACATCTTGAAGGGCAAAAAGGTATGGATACATACAAACTGAATGAATTATTTTTTGAAAGTGATATGATTTTTTCTTCGCCTTTTGCCGTTTCTTCAAGCAAAGATAACTTTTTATCCGAAACAAGCAAAGTATCTTTAAAATACCTTTTCGCTTCTTCTTTTCCTTTTTTGTTTACGGTATCTATAAACAGTCTTGCCGGACGGACACCCGTAAGTATGCCGAAACTCGGTTTAAATCCGATTAGTTGAACAAAGCATTGAAAAAGTAATTTTGCAAGAGTCAGTTCGCACAACTTAATAAAATCGTTATCATTCTTTTTTAAATATATTTTATCTTCAAGAAATTTACCGTCTAACGAGAGATATGCCGAAATATTGCAACCGTTTTCATCAAAAGCGGTTTTTGTTACGGCAAACTTATTATCGGTTCTCATTTCATTTATTACATCAATTCTCTCAAACGGCAAGAATAGCCGTGATAATTTTTCGAGTTCGTAATTAAAATTGTTACCGAAATTGCAAATAATCATAATGCGCTTAAATATCCCATCGGATTATTTTCAGATTCGTGTTCTATTGTGGTTTTTTCACCGTGTCCGGGATAAACTACGGTTGAGCCTGACAAACTGTTTACAAGCTTATAAAACGATTCTTTCATATCACCTAAATTTCCGCCGGGAAAATCAGTTCTTCCGCAACTTTCAAAGAAAAGCGTATCTCCGCTGAAAAGACAGTCATTTATAAGATAGCAAACACTTCCCCTTGTATGTCCGGGAGTGAAAATCACCTTGATTTCTAAATCACCGACAGAAAAAGCATCGCCGTCATTATAACAAAAATCAGCCTCAAACGGTTTCATTTTAGACCTGAATTTTCCGGATAAATTAACCGACGGGTCTTTAAGACCTATTGCATCATACTCACCTACGCCGATTTTAACTCCGGTTTCTTCTGAAGCGGTTTTTGCACCGCCTATATGGTCAAAATGTGCGTGGGTAATCAAAATAAGTCTTTCTTTGTGCGAATTTTCTTTTAAAAAATCTACTATATCACTTGAATCAAAACCCGGGTCAACTACAATCGCAGATTTTTCGGTTGAAATCAAATAGCAATTTTCTGCAATATAACTTAACTTTAATGTTTTAATATTCATTTGTTTTTCCAAATTTCAGTGTCAAGAATTATCGTAACAGGTCCGTCGTTGACTATATTCACCTGCATATCGGCACCGAATACACCCTTTTCAACTTTTTTAATACCGTTTTCTTTTAAAGCAAGACAAAAATCATCGTAGAAATTTGATGCGGTTTCGGGAGTCATCGCTTTGACAAATGACGGGCGGTTGCCTTTTTTAGTGTCAGCGGCAAGAGTGAACTGCGAAATACAAAGTATCTCACCCGAAACATCCAAAATTGATAAATTCATTTTATCGTTTTCGTCCTCAAATACACGGAGATTTGCAATCTTTCGGGCTAATATATCAATATCATCCTGCGAATCGCCTTCCATTGCACAAAACAATATCATATAACCTTTATTGCATTTTCCTGCTATTTTTCCGTCTATAGAAACATCAGATTTTATAACCCTTTGAACTACCGCTCTCATTGTCCTATCCTTTCAACGCTGAATACACCCGAAATTTTTTGAAGTCTCAAAACAATACTTTTTAAATGTTCAAGACTTTCGCAACTGACAGTTGTAATAATAGTGCAGTTGCCGTTTTTAAGTGCTTTGGCACTAATTGAATTTATCGGAACATGCATATTGTTAAGCGTATTCATTGTATCAATAAGCAAACCGTCTCTGTCCACCGAAACAATTTGCAAAGTTGAGGTGAAACTTTTTGTGTTTTTTAAATTCCAATGAGCCGGTATCCAACGCTCTTTGTCGGGAGAATTGTTTAAATCATCGGGAACATTATTGCAATCAAGTTTATGAACAGATACACCGTGTCCTCTTGTTATGAAACCGATGATTTCATCGCCGGGAATAGGCGCACAACAACGCGAAAGTTTAATTAAACAGTTATCAATTCCGTCAACAATAACACCCTCTGGAGATGAGCGTCTTGCAGTAGGCTCAACAATTTCAACCGGCTTTTGCAGTTGTATTTTTTTATTATAGTCATCACGGAGACGCGGAATTATTTTTGAAAGCAAAATTCCCCCGTAACCTATTGAAGCATAAAAATCATCGGCAGTGTTAATATGATATTTTTTAGCAGTCTCAATTACGAGATTTTCATATTCTTCGTCGCTTAAAACAATACCTATGCGTCTTAATTCACGGTCAAAATCATCTTTGCCGGTTTCAATGTTTTCGGCGCGTTTTTCTTTCTTGAACCAAGAACGGATTTTTGATTTCGCCTGATTGGTTACGGCAATATTCATCCAATCTCGGCTTGGACCGTGCCCTGCTTGATTTGTTGTAAGAATTTCGATTACTTCACCGGTTTTGATTTCGTGATTTATCGGAACAATTTTGCCGTCAACCTTAGCGCCGACCATTTTAATACCGACAGCCGAGTGAATTGCAAAAGCAAAATCAACGATTGTAGAGCCTGCCGGTAGGCTTATAACATCACCTCTCGGCGTTACCGCAAAAACATCTTCCTGCGATAAATCGACTTTGATTGAACGCAAAAGTTCAGATGCATCGCCGGAATCGTCCTGCTCTTCAAGAATTTGTCTTATCCAAGCAAGGCGCTTTTCCATATTACCGTCGTTTTTGGTTATTCCTTCTTTGTATTTCCAATGCGCCGCAATACCGAATTCTGCCGTATGATGCATTTCAAAAGTTCTTATTTGAATCTCAAATGTAAGGCCGTCGTGGCTTATAACGGTTGTGTGAAGCGACTGATACATATTAGGCTTAGGTGTTGCAATATAGTCTTTGAAACGGTTGGGAATAGGTTGAAATCTATCGTGCATCAGACCTAAAATATTATAACAGTCCGCAACCGTATCGGTAATAATTCTTATTGCATAAACATCGTAAATCTCATCAAAAGTCTTGCCTTGTAAATACATCTTTCGGTAAATTCCGTGAACAGACTTTACTCTGCCCTGAAAGGCGAGATTAACATTAGGCATTTCTTTACAAAGGTAAGTTTCAATATTTGATTTTATATCATCAAGTATTTGCTCACGCTGTTGTTTGCGTGTTTTTAACTGCTCTTCAATGTCCTTATATGCCACAGGGTCAAGATGTTTAATCGCCAAATCTTCAAGTTCTTCTTTTACCGGTCTGATACCTAATCTATGAGCAATAGGCGCATAAACCTCTAATGTTTCCACCGACTTTTCTCTTTGCTTATCTTCGCGCATTGCGTCAAGAGTCCGCATATTATGAAGTCTGTCTGCAAGTTTAATTATTATTACTCTGATATCTTTTCCCATTGCAATAAGCATTTTTCTTAAATTTTCTGCTTGTTGCTGTTCTTTTGTAGTAAAAGATAATTTTCCGATTTTTGTAACACCGTCAACGATTAGCGCAACTTCGTCTCCGAATTCTTTTTTTACATCTTCAACGGCTATGTTTGTATCTTCAACAACATCATGCAGCAATGCAGAGATAACAGAAGATGTATCCATACCCATATTCACAATAATTTTTGCAACATTTAAAGGATGTATATAATAATCTTCATTGGTGAAGCGCTTTTGACCGAAATGCGCCTCAACACAACAGTCATACGCTTTTTCTATCATTTTTATATCATACTTGCCGTTTTGCGAATTTAATAATTCGATAAATTCTTTTTTATCACGCATTTCATTTGCTGTCATAACTATTCACCCGCCTCATTTATTATTTTATATGTATGTGAATTATTTAAATCAGTTTTTTCTTTGCTTATACAAATATATTTATTTCCCTTGAACTCAATTAAATTAAGTTCCGATAATACCGTAAGTGAAATTACGGTTTTTGCATAACCTATATCACTCAAAAAATGGTATATAATTTTATTCTTTGACGGATTTAAAACAGTTATATATCTGTAAATTTGTCCTACATCATCTCTTGAAGGTAATAAAACTTTTTTAACAATTCCGTGATTTGAAAAATATCTGTCGGTTTCATACAAATCATTAAATAATTTATCTTCGTCAATACCGTTCGGTCTTATAGCCCTTATAATAACCGATAAATATGTTTCGTTGCGATAGTTGTTTATGTCGAGTGCAACCGCAATATCCAAAACATTGCCGACATCAAAGCAAAAGGCATCAAGTGTTGTTCCGAACAAAACTGCCTCAAAGGTCACGTTGTTTTTTGAAAACAATAGTTTCAAATGCTTCCCTCCGCCGATGGAGGCGATTTTTTTCAGTTCAACACCGAAAATTCCGTATAACGGAGTTTTGTTTTGGTTACCGAAAGGCTCAAGAGATTTTGACGCATATACCATATCCACCGAAAGTGCCGACGGATTGATTTTAAAATCCAAATCAAGAGTCGGCGTAGCATAAGAAATATTAAAAGCATAATCATTTATTGCTTTTCTGAAATTATCAATGTTTTCCTGCTTTAAACTTATTCCTGCGGCAAGTTCGTGACCTCCGAATTTTTCTAAATAACGAGAGGAATTTTTGATTGCATCAAAAAGATTGAAACCCGAAAAACTTCTGCCCGAGCCGTGCGCCATTGCACCGTCAGTGCTTAAAACAAGAGCAGGTTTTCCGTATTTTTCACAAATACGAGCGGCAACTATTCCGATAACGCCTAAATGCAGGTTAAGTCCGTCCGCAACTATAACGCGGTCGAAATTATATCCGTTTTTTTCTATTGTGCTTATTATATTTTCAAAAATCGTTTTTTCTTCTTTTTGGCGCAATGAATTTTCGCTTTCTATTTCATTTGCAAGAGAAATTGCCGAAGAAATATTGTTGCACAAAACGATATCGAGCGCCCTTTTGGCGCTTCCCATTCTTCCTGCCGCATTAAGTCTCGGAGCAATACCGAAAGAAATTTTAGAACTGTCAAGAAAATTTTTATCTATTCCGGCAACCGAAAGAATTGCGGAAAGTCCGACATTATGGTTTTGTTTGATAAGGTTTATACCCGTTTTAACTATCGAACGGTTTTCGTTTATCATCGGCATAAAATCACCGATAATTGCAACTGTCAGCAAATCGGCATATTCATTTAGTAACTCTTCAGGCTCTTTGTTTTCAACAGCGCAAATCACCTTAAAAGCCACTTGTGCTCCGCATATATCTTTAAACTCCGAAAAATCGTCCGTTCTGTGCGGGTCGACAACAGCAGCGGCATCAGGCAAAACTTCCGCTGGAATATGGTGGTCGGTAACAACCGTTATTATTCCCAAATTTGCCGCATAAGCTATTTCTTCGTTACTCGAAATTCCGTTATCAACAGTGATTATAAACTCGGCACCTGATTCTTTTAATGAATCTATTGCCTTAATATTCATACCGTAACCTTCGGAAATTCTATCGGGTATGTATGTAATAACATCAGCACCGCGGGAAACAAGATATTTATACATTATTGCAGTAGCCATAACACCGTCACAGTCATAATCTCCGAAAATTGCGATTTTAAGTTTAGACTCTATCGCTTCATTGATGGCATCTGCGGCTTTGTTTATATCAACAAGGGTGTTTATATCGGACAAAACAGGCTCATTTGTAAGAAAATATTCAAGTTCGGTTATATCATTTATTCCACGGGCACCGGCAATCAGTGCAGTAAAAGGGTCAATATCCAATTCTTCTGAAGCAAGTTTTGCAAATTCGCGGTCAGGCGAACCTACAACCCATTTTTTAAAAGACACTGAATCACCACCAAAGACATAAAAAATATATATAAATAATTTTACCACTAAATTTCTTATTTTTCAACAAATATATCTTTTTATAAAACAATTTGCACTAAAAATAACAAAAGCCGCAGGAAAATCCTACGGCTAAATATCAGATTAAATTTATCTATCTTCACGGAAATACGGAAGTCCCAAATGTGCGGGCGGTTGATTTTCCCTTTTCTTTCTGATACTGATTATAATCAAAACCAAAATCGTTACCACATACGGAAGCATCTGAATAAGCGGAATAAATTGCATCGGAACATTTATATAGTTGAATAAAATATAAAGTGCGCCGAACAAATAAGAGCCGAGAATTGACAAAGCGGGTTTCCAAATTGCAAAGATAACAATAGCTATTGCAAGCCAACCTCTGTCGCCAAAACCGTTGTTCGACCAAATTCCGTTACTGTAGTCCATTATGTAAAACAAACCGCCGAGACCTGCTATCATTCCGCCGATACAAGTTGAAAAATATTTATAACGGGAAACATTTATGCCGGCCGCGTCTGCCGTTGCAGGATTTTCGCCTACTGCTCTTAAATGCAAGCCGATTCTTGAACGCTTTAAAAAGATTCCGGAGAGAATGGCAATTATTATGGCAAGATAAACCATAAAACCATACGAAAAGAAAAGGTTGCCTATGTCGCCCAAATCGTTTGCAAAAGGCAAAGTTGTTTTGAAAGCTTTTGCGATTTTAACAAGAGCAAGATACGGAACATCGCTTTTAACAATTTTAATAAGCGAACCGCCGAAAAAGTTACCGAAGCCAACACCAAATGTCGTAATTGCAAGTCCGGTAACATTTTGGTTTGCCCTTAAAGTTACTGTTAAAAAGCAGTAAAGAAGCGAAATGAGTAAAGAGCCTAACAAGCAACACAAAAACGGAATCAAAACAGCAAAAAACGGGTCGATTACTGCGGCATTTGTCTGATAAAAAAATCCGCCGATTACACCGGAAATAGCACCGATATACATTATTCCGGGTATACCCAAATTCAAGTTACCTGACTTTTCGGTGATTATTTCACCTGTGGCACCATAAAGAAGAGGTGTTCCCTGCAATATTGCGCGTTGAATAAAATTGATTATTGTAGTCAACATTATGCTACCTCCTTTTTAACAGCTTCGGATTTTTTTGAATGTCTGAAATGAATTTGATAATTTATAAAGAATTCACAACCGATTATAAAGAACAAAATTATACCGGTTAAAATGTCGGAAAAGTCGCTGTTCAATCCGAACTTTGAGGAAACTTCATCGGCGCCTCTTTCAAGAAAGACAATTAGCAAAGTTGTTAAAATCATAGTAACAGGATTAAATTTAGCAAGCCAGGATACCATAATTGCGGTAAATCCTCTTCCGTCAACAAGATTTGAATCGATTGAATGAGATGAGCCTCCTACGATAAGCAAACCTGCCAAACCGCATATAGCACCGGAAAGCGCCATAGTTCTGATAACAACTTTTTTAACATTTATTCCAATATATTTGGCTGTGTTCTCGCTCTCGCCTACAACGGCAATTTCATAACCGTGTTTGCTGTATTTAAGATAAATTGACATAACAATGGTTATAATCGCAACAATCAATATGTTAAGAAGATATTTTACACCGAATATTTCCGGAAGCCAACCGTGTGAAAGAAGGTCGGGTCCGACAACATTAGAGCCACTCTTATCAGCAATTTTCAAGAAAAATTCGACAAGTTGCATCGCAACATAGTTCATCATAAGTGTAAACAAAGTTTCGTTTGTTCCCCACTGCGCTTTGAAAATTGCAGGAAGAACGCCCCAGATAATGCCGGAAACAACAGCAGAAATTATCATTATCAAAATCAGCAAAACTTCGGAAACTTTGCCGCCTAATGTAAACATAACAACTGCGGTGGAAAGACAGCCTATAAGAACCTGTCCTTCGGCGCCGGTGTTCCAAAATCGCATTTTAAATGCAGGGGTAACGGCAAGCGAAATACATAAAAGAATGGCAATATCGTGTATTGTTACTAAAAATCTACCGTTTCCGAATGCGCCGTGAAAAATAGTGGCAAATATCGAAATAGGATTATCTCCGGTTAACACTTTAGTAACTATTCCGCATATAATCATTGCAATAATAATTGCTATCGCTCTCGTATATATCTGTTTAATCAGAGGCATTGCAGGGCGCTTGGTAATATAAATCAGTGATTCTTTATTTTTCGATTTTTTCAAAAACATAATTACGCCTCCTCCGATTTTGTCATCAACAAGCCTATTTCTTCTTTGGAAGATTCAGCGGCATCAACTATTCCGGTAATTTTTCCGGAATTCAAAACTAATATTCTATCACAAAGTTCAAGCAAAACATCAAGGTCTTCACCGACAAATATAATGGCAGTTCCTTTTTCTTTTTGCTGGTTAAGCAGATTGTAAATCATATAAGAAGAATTGATGTCAAGACCTCTTACGGGATATGCAGCCATTAAAACGGTAGGCGATGCGGAAATTTCTCTGCCCACAAGAACTTTTTGAACATTACCGCCTGAAAGTCTGCGAACGGGAGTTGTAATTCCGGGAGTTACAACTTCAAGTTCATCAACAACCTTTTCGGCAAGAGTTTGAGGCTTCTTGCGGTTAACGAAAACCGATTTTCCTTTTCTGTAACTTCTCAGCATCATATTATCGGTAATATCCATATTACCTACAAGTCCCATTCCCAAACGGTCTTCAGGAACGAAAGAAAGACGAACTCCCATTTCTCTGATTTGTAAGGGTGTTTTGTCTCTTAAATTTTCTTCTTCACCGTTTTTCGGATTTATATATACGATTTCACCGGTTTGAAGATGCTGAAGTCCGGCAATAGACTCAAGAAGTTCACGCTGACCGCTTCCGGCAATTCCCGCAATACCGAGTATCTCACCCGAACGCGCAGAAAAACTTATATTATCAAGCAAATTTACGCCTTCTCGGCTAATACACGAAATATTATTTATAAGAAGTCTGTCAGTAGCGTTTTCCGGCTTTTTGCGGTCAATGTTAAGAGAAACCTTTTTACCGACCATCATTTCGGTTAATGACTTTTCATCAGCTTCCGAAGTTTTTACAGTTCCTATATATTCACCTTTTCGCAAAACCGAAACATTATCGGAAATGGATAATACTTCGTGTAATTTATGCGTAATAATTATAATAGACTTTCCGTTTTCTTTCATTTTACGCAAAACATTAAATAATTTTTGCGTTTCCTGCGGAGTTAAAACGGCAGTAGGTTCGTCAAGTATAAGAATATCGGCTCCCCTGTATAAAACCTTTATGATTTCCACCGTTTGCTTCTCCGAAACTGACATATCATAAATTTTCTTATCGGGGTCAATTTCAAAACCGTATTGTTCACAAATATTTCTGACTTTGTCGGTATACTTCTTGATGTTATAGCCCTTTTCGTTTAATCCGAGAATTATATTTTCGGTCGCCGAGAATATATCAACAAGTTTAAAATGCTGATGAACCATACCTATTTTATACTTGTATGCATCTTTGGGCGAATTGATATTTACCTCTTTGCCCTCAACAAAAATCTGACCTTCATCAGGATGATAAATGCCGGAAATCATATTCATAAGAGTGGTTTTTCCGCTTCCGTTTTCGCCGAGAATTGCTAATATTTCGCTCTTATTTACCTTTAAATCAACATTTTTATTTGCAATAATGCTTCCAAATCGTTTGCAAATATTTTTAAGTTCAAGTGCAACCACTTTCATACCTCCCCAAGACAATAATATCAAAAGCACAAGGGAGAAAATCTCCCTTGTGCATTCTGAAAAACAACGCCTGATTAGTCACCGTAATTGGTGTTCATATTTGTTACGCCGTCGATTATAATGTCAAAATAAGGAGCAGAACGGAAATCTTTTGCATTTGATTCATCAAAATATCCATCGTGAATTACATTTGTTTCACCGGTAAAGTCACCGTCAACATCAGCCTTGTATTCGGTAAGATTCTTACCTTCAAGAGTCCATGTGTCAGTTGCGAATACATGAAGAGTTCCTGCTTTGAACTGCTCAATGAGTTTTTCAAGCTTTTCTTTTGTTCCGTCAACAACAGCATTGGTGTTTAAGCCGCTCAAAATAACTGAGTTTGTAGCGATTGAACCGCACCAGTCGGTATCAAATGCCTCGCCCTTAATAACACTTTCCATCATATACTGGAAATAAGGAGCCCAGTTTATCGCAGAGGAAACAAGGAATGTGTTTTCACCGGCTGAATATGTGCTTCCGTTATAAGAAACATTCGGAACACCTGCAAGTTCACAAGCAGTAGGAGCACCCAAAGAGTCAGCGTGCTGGCTTATAAGAACGCATTTATCCTTTTCAATAAGTGCGGTTGCTGCTTCCTGCTCTTTTGCCTGGTCATACCAAGAACCTGTGTAACGAACTTTCATTGTAGCGGTCTCGCAAATTGAACGGGCGCCGAGGAAGAATGAGGTCATACCGGAAATAACTTCTGCATAAGTAAATGCACCTACATAGCCGATGATTGCTTCTTCGGGCTTAATTGTCTTATTATCAATCATTTCATTAAGTTTAAGACCTGCGGTAACACCTGCAAGATAACGGCCTTCATATATTGAAGCAAATGCATTGTGGAAGTTGGGAACATTTGCAAATTTAGAAGATGTGCCGGTAGCGTGTGAAAACTGAACATCGGGGAATTCTTTTGCTGCCTGAATAATAAATGACTCATGACCGAAAGAATCAGCGAATATTGCCTTACAGCCCTTATTCTTTGCCAAATCAACAGCAGTGTCATAGCAGGTGCTGTCTTCGCCGATGCCTGTTACGATAATAAGCTGGTCGTCTTTAAGACCTAAAGATTTAGCGGCGCTCTTTGCACCTTTGATAAAGTTATTATCGTATGTTGAGTTTTCATCATGAAGGCAGATAAGACCGAATTTGAAATCGTCCGGAACAGTAACATCTGATTTACCTTCAATTGCAGGAAGTATTGCTTCCGTTTCAGCTGATACATCAGCCTTCTTTGCGTTTCCTGAGCCACATGCTGCAAGCGCAAAAACAAGTGCAACAGCGAGAACAAGTGCGATAATTTTTTTCATTTTTGTTTCCTCCAAAAATTTAATAATGTATGTAAAGTTAATTACATCTGAAAAAAATACCGGCGGGACCGATTTCATCAACAATCGCAAGAGATTCAACCCTTATGCCTTGTTTACGCAAATCGTCGCCGCCTTTTTGAAATCCTTTTTCAATGGCACAGGTGCAACCTATAAGTTCAGCGCCTGCCTGATTCACCAATTCTATAAGTCCTTTTAATGCTTTTCCGTTAGCAAGAAAATCATCAACGATTATTACCTTGTCATCTTTTGAGAGATAGTCTTTTGCCACCACAATGTTATAGGTGGTTTTATGTGTATATGAAAATACTTGAGTTTCATATACATTGCCCATTACATTTGCAGATTTATTCTTCTTTGCAAACACAACGGGACAGCTGAGTTTAAGACCTGCGGCAAAAGCAATCGGAATACCTGATGTTTCAACCGTTAAAATTTTGGTTGCTCCGTCCGCCTTATATATGCGCGCAATTTCAGCGCCCAATTCCATAATGAAATCTACATCAAGCTGCTGATTGAAAAAAGAGCCGACATTCAGAATATCACCCTCAAGAACTACACCGTCTTTAAGTATTCTCTCTTCAAGTAACTTCATTAAAATCGCCTCCTTAAAATGAAAAATGCAGACTTTTTAAACAAAAAGCCTGCAGATAAAAAACACAAAACCGCACTGCTGAAAAAGTCAGCAATGTTTAAAAGTTTACCAATAGTCGCAACTTAGGCGTCGCGGTAGAAACATTCGGGCCATACATCCGAACCTATATCGGCAAGCAAATATTCAAATTTGATATGCCTATGTTAGCATACCGTCAAAAAATTGTCAACAAATAAAAGTGCGAAAAATGTAAGTTTGTGAATTATTGTGAAAATATTTTTACACAAATGAAATTTTTTATTGCAAAAACACCAAAACACAACCCTTAGTTGTTGCCGAGAATACAATCCGCAACATATATACCCATAGCACCCGATTGTGAAAGACCACGGCAGATACCACTGCCGTCTCCTACTATATACACACCGTCAATAAGTTCAAAATTGTTATTCATAAATTCAGGACGGATGGAATAGTATTTGCTTTCACATCCGTAAAGCAAAGTATCGTCGTTTGCGGTTCCAGGTGCAACTTTATCAAGCGCATAGATAGTTTCAATTATGTTGGTAAGTATTCTGTGAGGTAATACAAGAGAAATATCCCCCGCCGTTGCTTTCAAGGTAGGAACAACGGTATTTTGAGATAATCTGTGCTCATTTGTCCTTCTCCCTCTTATTAAATCACCGAAACGCTGAACAAGAACATTACCGTTGCCTATCATATTTGCAAGTTTTGAAATATACTCTGCATACTCGGTAGGTTGATTGAAAGGCTCGGTAAACCGGATACTTGAAAGAATTGCAAAATTACAATTATCGGTTTTCTTTTCTTTTTGAGCAAAGGAATGTCCGTTTGCCGTAATAATACCGTGGTTGTTTTCAGCGGAAACAAGACCGCCCTGATTAAAACAAAACATTCTGCATCTATCTTCAAATGTTTTTGTTTTATAAAGAATTTTAGGCTCGTAAATTTTTGAAGAAAATTCGCGCCAAATAATATCTTTCATTTCAATACGGACACCGATGTCAATATGATTAGAACGCATTTTAACACCGTTATCTTTACAAAAATCCGAAACAAAATTTGCGCCCGACCTTCCGGTAGCAATAATAATTTTGTTTGCTTTAAAAACTTTACCGTTTTTATATGTAAGCAAATATGCATCGCCGTCTTTTTTTACGGTTTCGCATTCGTAAAATTTATAAAGTTCAGTTCCCGATTCTTTAATTGCATTTATTAAATTCTGCATTGTAAGGAAATTATTATCTGTTCCCAAATGCTTAACATTCATATCAAGAAGTCTCAGATTATTCTGCAAACACTTAAGGCGCAGTTCATCATTTGATTTATATACTTTTGGAACGCCCGAAGTGCAATAGGTATTAAGGACTTCGTCCACTTCACCTATGTATTTATTGGCAGTATCATCGCCTAATTCTTCGCCTAATGTTCCGCCGTATGCCGTGCCTAAATTGAATTTACCGTCAGAAAAAGCGCCTGCACCGGCAAAACCGTTTGTAATACTGCAAGTATCACAGTGAACACACTTGTTCTCCTTTCCGGCAGGACAAGTGCGCTTTTCTAAATCGTTTCCTTTTTCGGTGATGGCAATTTTAATTTCCGGTGAATGTTTACGAAGACGGTAAGCCGCCATAAGACCGCCTATTCCCCCACCTATTATTACAACATCATAGAAATTATCAAAAGACATTGTTTTTAAACATCCTTTACAAAAAAATAAAGGGTTGCGAAAAGGCAACCCTCTTGCTTATATATTTTAAACACTAATGTTTTTCTTGTCAATAGCAAATTTCATTTTCTATTATTAAAAGGCGGTTATATTTTGAAACCCGGTCTGTGCGGCAAGGAGCACCTGTTTTTATTTGACCTGCGTCCAAACCTACCGCTATATCTGCAATAGAGGTATCTTCGGTTTCTCCCGAACGGTGAGAAATAATCGTTTTATAGCCCTTTTCCTTGGCATATTTTACCACATCAATAGTTTCGCTCAAAGTTCCTATTTGGTTTGGTTTTACAAGAACTGCATTTGCCATATTACTTTCGACACCGATTTTGAGCCTCTTTATATTTGTTACAAATAAATCGTCTCCGACAATTTGGATTTTATTGCCTGCTGATTTTGTAAATTCTTCAAAACTTTCGAAATCGTCTTCTCCGAACGGGTCTTCAATAGATATTACAGGATAATCATTTATCAGTTTTTTATAATACTCCGTAAGTTCGTCCTTTGATAATTTTTTGTTTGCTTTTGGCAGTATATATTCACCCGTTTTATTCCACTCGCTTGCCGCAACATCAAGACCTATCTTAATATTATCGGTATCGTATCCGCTTTTATTTACAGCATCTATGATAAGTTCTATTGCTTCTTCGTTTGACGAAAGTTTCGGCGCATATCCGCCTTCGTCCCCCACACCCGAAATCAAGCCTTTTTCTTTTAGGACACTGCCTAAGGTATGGTAAATATCCGTGCAAATTTGTAATTTCGCCGAAAAAGTTTCATTAAAATCGGGAATAATCATAAATTCCTGAATGTCGATATTGTTTGGTGCGTGTGCTCCGCCGTTTAATATATTAAGCATAGGACGAGGCATTGAAACTTTTGATTCGGTAATTTCAGATATATACTTATAAAACGGTATTTTCTTTGAAACAGCATACGCTTTTGCGAATGCAAGTGAAACTGCAAGAATTGCGTTTGCACCGAGATTTGACTTATTTTCGGTTGCATCTAACTCAATTAAATAATCGTCAAATTCTTTTTGTGAAACAAACTCTTTGCCGATTATAGAAGTCCTGATTTTTGAATTGATATTTTCTGTTGCATTTTTAGTTCCTTTTCCCATATATCTTATTTTAATATTGTCGCGTAATTCGTGTGCCTCATATGCACCTGTTGATGCGCCGGAAGGCGAAATGGCAAATCCGACGCATTCATCAAAAAGCGTAATTTCCGCACCAACAGTAGGATTACCCCTCGAATCAAGCAGTTCGTATCCGATAACATTTTTGATTTTCATAAAAAAACTCCTTTAATTTGATAAATTATACTTTAAAAGCGAAAAAAAGTATGTTATAATACACTCTGTATTATTATGTGTCAATTATTTCTGATTAGTCGGTGATTATTTTTTATGAAAAACGATAATATAAATTCAATCTCTAATGTCATATTCGGCAGAAATCCCGTTTTGGAGGCTCTCCGTTCGGGCCGTGAAATTGATAGGCTGTATGTCGCTCACGGAACTGCCGGCGGCTCCGTTTCGGAGATTATCGCAAAATGCTCTGAACGTGGAATACTTATAAAGGAAATAAGTTCACAGAAGCTTGATTATTACTGTTCGGGAGGAAACCATCAAGGCGTTGCTTTAATGGTTGCATCACACGAATATTCAACAGTTGAAGATATCCTTACCTTTGCACAAGAAAAGAACGAAATACCTTTTATTGTTATTTGCGATGAAATCGAAGACCCACACAACTTAGGTGCTATTATCAGAACTGCGGAGTCCTGCGGAGTCCACGGAATTATTATTCCGAAAAGGCGTTCGGCTTCGTTAAACTCAACAGTAGCAAAAACTTCTGCCGGTGCGCTTGAATATATGCGCGTTGCACGGGTAACAAACATTACAGCCACGATAGATATGTTAAAGGAAAAAGGCATTTGGGTTTTTGGCGCTGATATGGACGGTGAGGACTACTTAACTCCCGACTATACCGTTCCTCTTGCGCTCGTAATCGGCAACGAAGGCAAAGGTATCGGAACTCTTACCGCCAAAAAATGCGACCGCATAATCAGTCTTCCGATGAAAGGCAAAATAAATTCCCTAAATGCTTCGGTTGCCGCCGGAATTTTAATGTATGAAGTAATCAAACACAGATAATTGTTTTGGAGATAAAAATGAGTAAGTTTTCTAAAAAAGATGATGTTTCAAAATATTTTGAAAATATGAAAAACGAAGTTGAAGAAGCTCGTAAAAATTCCAATAAGACTTTGAGCGATTTCACGAAAGATGATGAATTTAAAACCGGAACTTTCAAAATTGATTTTTCTAACGGTTCTGACACTTCAACACCTTTGCAAAAAATCAAAAATAAGGTTGAAAAAAATTCAGAGACTCAAGATGAGATTACCGAAACTGTCCCTCCAAAAAAAGCCGATGAAGAATCTATTGAATCTTTGCTTGACAAATGCAGAGCTTTCACAAAAGACGATGACGGCAATGATTTTTCGGTTGATAATTCACCGATATATGAACTTGAAAGCGTTGCGGAAATTCTAAAGTCCGACAGTATCGGTGCTCTCGAAAGCCTTTCAAAAAAATACAATATTGTAGTAAAGGACGAAACAACTCACAAAAAGCCAACTGAAGAAAAACCGATTATATCAAAAAATGAAATTCTACCTTCAAAAACCGCAGAAGATAAAAAAGAGATAACCTCAATCTTTAAAAAATTAGTCGATGAGGCAAATTCTGCGGAAAAATCTGACGATAAAATTTTTGAAGACTATTTTCTTGACAACAACCCACAAACCGAAATTGACGATTTGCAAAAAAAAGTTCCCGATATTTCGGATATTGATTCAAACCAAAAAATTTCTTCCGGCAACACTAATTTAAAAGCTCCTGCCACAACCATAAAATTCACCCCGATAAGAGATGCTAAAAACAAGTCGAAAATCAGTATTTCAAGCATTACGGCAACCATAGATTTAAACAAAAAACTCAATTTCCCTATTAAAAATTCTCCCGAAGTTCAAAGCGGTGAAACCAAACTCGAAAACAGTGATTTTGAAGATTTTGTTTCAAAAAATCAAGTAAACGACATAAGCGAAGGAAAAAAATATCTCATTAAACTTGCAAAATCAAAAAGAATAAAATTTTTACAGATTGTCAGTTCTTTTCTTTTATTTATTGCTTTCCTTTTCAATTTCATCACACCGATATATGATAAGTTTACAACTGAGCCGAAATCTGCTATACTTTATTGCCTTATATTGCTTGTATGCGAAATTTTCATAAATATAGATATGTTCTTTTCGTTCGGCAATCTTTTTTCAAAAAATCTAAACGCAGACATTGCGGCTGCAACCGCTTCAACATCTGCATTATTACTTACGATACTGCAATACTTTGACGGAACAAATAAATATTCTCTTGATACTTTTTACCTCTTATTTTTAATACTTGTTATTTTAACCGTCCGTTCGATTACTTCTTTTTGGAGTGTATCTTCAAAAATGTCAAATCTATCGGTTCTTTTAAGCAAGAGAGAAAAGAACGCCATAACATTTATCGGCGATACATCTGTTACATTTGCAATGGCAAACAATTCAATTGACGGCGATGTCTTGATAGCAGCACCGAAAAAGACTTCCTTTGTGAAAGATTTTACAAAATACTATGATTATCAGTCGATACTCGGAAATACTTTCGGCAGACTTCAAATCATATACATAATACTTGCGGTAATTTTAGGTATCATAGGAAAAATTTATTACGGAAGTTTGGTCTCGGCACTTTTCACTTCTACATCCGTTCTTTCTATTTTTGCAATTCCGTGCTTATTCTTTATTAACACCCTGCCGTTACATTCAGCAAGCAAAAAATTAAATAAATCAGGTGCTATGTTGGCAGGCACCGAGGGTGCGGAACAACTCGAATTTGCAAATGCGGCGGTTATTTCTTCTTCGGAAATATTCCCATCGGGAACTATTATCCTTAAAGACTTAAAAATACTTTCTAATAATAATATCGACGATACGATTTTAAAGGCCACATCACTTACCGAAGCCGTAGGAAGTCCGCTTTCCCCCATTTTTAAACAAATAGCAAAAACAAATTCAAAATATGTTTTACCCGATTCCGATACGGTAAAATATGAAGAAAAATGGGGACTTTCAGGCTGGGTTGACAACGAACTGTTATTTATAGGCAACCGAACATTGCTTGAATCGCACGGAATTGAGGTTCCGAGCCTTGAAGTTGATAAAAGAATTTTGCACGAGGGTTACTTCCCAGTTTATCTTGCAACTTCTCAAAAAGCAGTCGCTTTAATAATAGTTGATTACCGTCCTTCAGAATCTATTGCAAGAGAACTTCGTAAAATCACCAATTTAGGTGTTACGCTTCTGATTAAAAATTGTGACCCGAATATAAGTGAAGGTATGCTTTCCGATTATTTCGGACTATATGAAGACACATTGAAAATAATCAGTAATGCAGGTATAAATATGTTTGAAAAAACAGTAGTTGATGAAGATTCGTGCTCTGCACCCGCTTTGTTTACAAGAAAAAATCTTGCAATGGTTAAAATTCTCAATGCCGCTACAAGAATAAAGAAATCGAATTCTTTTATCACATTTATTTATACGGTATCATTTATATTGCTTACGGTAGGCTTTGTGTACCTCGGCTTTTCACAGCCGAATTCACTGCCTTCTTCACTTACTTTACTTACTTCCGAAATTGCCATAACGGTATTTTCGGCAATAATATATTTATTTAAAAAGCCATAAACTTGGAGGAAATTATAATGGGTGAAAATAAAAAGTTTTACATTACAACTGCTATTGCATATACTTCACGCAAGCCGCATATAGGTAATGCTTACGATATCGTGCTTGCCGATATGATTGCAAGATACAAAAGAATGTGCGGTTATGATGTGTTTTTAATGACAGGCTCCGATGAACACGGTCAAAAAATTGAAGAATACGCAAATGCCGCCGGTGTTACGCCTAAGGAATATGTTGACAAAGTTTCTGCTGAAATCAAAGCAGTGTGGGACAGTCTTGACACAAGTTATGACAAATTCATAAGAACTACCGATGATTACCACGAAAAAACCATTCAGAAAATTTTCAAAAAACTTTACGACCAAGGCGATATTTATAAAGGAACATACAACGGAAAATACTGTGTTCCATGCGAATCATTTTTTACTTCATCACAGCTTATCGACGGCAAGTGTCCTGATTGCGGCAGAGATGTTGTTGATGCAAAAGAAGAAGCATATTTCTTAAAATTAAGCAAATATCAGGAAAAACTCGAAAAGTTTTATGAAGAAAACCCCGATTTCATTCAGCCTGCTTCAAGGCGCAATGAAATGATAAACAACTTCATTAAGCCCGGTCTTGCCGACCTTTGTGTATCCCGTTCAACTTTTAAATGGGGTATTCCCGTTGATTTTGATAAAGACCATGTTGTCTATGTTTGGATAGACGCACTCTCTAACTACATTACAGGTGTAGGTTTTGACTGTGAGAATAATTCCGAAAAATTTGAAAAATTATGGCCTGCCGACCTTCATGTAATCGGTAAAGATATTGTGCGTTTCCACACGATTTATTGGCCTATTATACTTATGGCATTAGGACTTCCTTTACCCAAACAAGTATTGGGACATCCGTGGGTTTTAGTAGGCGAAGACAAGATGTCAAAATCAAAAGGAAATGTAATATATGCCGATTATCTTGCAAATAAATTTTCTGCCGATGCGGTAAGATATTATCTTTTAAGTGAAATTCCTTTCACGCAGGACGGAACAATCACCTACGAAAGTTTCATTCTTAAATACAATACCGACCTTGCAAACACATTGGGCAACCTTGTAAACCGTTCTGTTGCAATGACCAATAAATATTTTGGCGGTGCAGTATCAAAGCCCGAAAGCACCGACCCACAGGACACCGACTTGATTGAATTTGCAAAAGAAGCCATTAAAAAATACTACGATAATATGGAAATATACCACAATGCTGATGCTTGTGAAGCTGTTATATCACTTGCCAAGAGATGTAATAAATACATTGATGAAACGGCACCGTGGGCGCTTGCGAAAGATGACGCAAACAAAGTAAGGCTCAATGCAGTTTTATACAACTTGCTTGAATGTATCAGAATTATCGCATTTTTGATTGCACCGATTATGCCCGAAAGCGCCGATTTAATATTAAAGGAACTAAATACTGATATTAAATCTGATAAATTCGGCGAACTTGATAATTACAGTGTCGGCGAAGCCAAACCGTTATTTGCAAGAATTGATACGGAAAAGATGTTAAAAGAAATCGCTGAAGAAAATAAGCCTAAAGAAGAAAAAGCGGAAAATGTTGTTACTGTTTCCGAAATTTCGATTGAAGATTTTGCCAAGGTTGAACTCAAAACCGCAAAAGTTACAGACTGTCAGCCGATACCAAAAGCCAAAAAATTATTAAAACTCACACTAAACGACGGCAGCGGTAAAGAAAGAACTGTCGCTTCGGGAATTGCAAACTACTACAAGCCCGAAGACCTTATCGGAAAAACCATTATTATTGTTTCAAATTTAAAACCTGCCGTCCTTTGCGGTGTTGAGTCGAACGGTATGATTTTGGCGGCGGACTGCGGCGAAGACGGAATTAAGGTAATTTTTGCCGACGGTATCAAAGAAGGCTCAAAGGTCAGATAAATGTTTTATCCCGAAGAATTAAAATTAGAACATCCGTTGATTTTCGATTCACACGCACATTTTGACGATTCAAAATTTGATGATTGCCGTGATGAGCTTTTATCTTCGCTTAACAAATTCGGTGTAAAATATGCTATCACTTGCAGTGTTGACGGTAATTCATCCGAAAACTCTCTTAAAATTGCCGAAAAATATGATTACATCTATGCCGCGGTAGGTATTCATCCCGAAAATTTAGACAGTAACACTCCCCTTTTAGATATTGAAAATTATGCTAAACATAATAAGTGTGTTGCTATCGGCGAAATCGGTCTTGACTATTATTTTCGCAATGACAACAAGCAAGAACAAATTGAAGTTTTTGAAAAACAAATTTTACTTGCAAATAAAATTGACTTACCCGTTATAGTTCATGACCGTGATGCACATTCGGATACGCTTGAAATCTTAAAAAAGCATAAGCCCAAAGGTGTAGTTCACTGTTTTTCGGGCAGTGTCGAGATGGCAAAAGAAGTTCTTTCTCTCGGTATGTATATCGGTGTCGGCGGTGTTATAACATTTAAAAACGCAAGGAAACTTCCCGATGTTTTAAAAGCTATACCAAGCGGCCGATTGTTACTTGAAACCGATTGCCCGTATTTAGCTCCTGAGCCATACAGAGGCAAGTTAAACCATTCGGGTTTCATAACACTCACGGCAAAAAGAGTAGCAGAATTGCTTAACAGTGATTTGGAAACAGTTTTAAATTTTACGGCTGAAAATTCCAAAAAACTATTTAATATTAAATGAATATATCACCCTGTTTCTGTAAAAAATATTTACGGAATCGGGGTGATTTTTTATGTCAAACGATAAGAACAAGAAAAATTCAAACAGCAAGAACAGTTCTAATAGCAAGAACAGTTCTAACAACAAGAATAATTCACAGGATAAAAACAAAAAAGACGACGACAGCAACAGGTAAAAAAAGCGGCATAATTTATGCCGCGATACATAAAAAGTTTTTTTGAGAATACAAGAGAAAATACAAGAAAAAACGAAATATAAAGAGTTTATTTGTTTTTAATCAAGATTTTACACAGATTTACAATAAAAATTTCCAAAAAATGCTTGACTTTTTAAAGATTTTACATTATATTTATGCAGTGTTGGAAGTTGTTTCAACACATAACGCATCTGTGCAAAAGAATAAACCGAAAAAGGCTAATGTATGCCGCAGTTTATCAACTGTGAAAAACCCTTTGTCAGGGCATACAAACAGGCGTTTCGGGGGTATCGCGCAGGGTAAACGGACAGGTCATTGACCTATTATTTACTACTGTCGGCACTTTAGTGTTTGACAAAGGGGGATGCTTAAATGGAAAAAAAGAATATTGTAGAACTCAAAGATGTATTTGTTTCGTTTGGCGAAAGTAAGATTCTTGACGGTCTGAATCTCACTATTGAGGACAAAGAGTTTATAACACTTTTAGGTCCTTCCGGTTGCGGTAAAACTACCACATTAAGATTGATTGCCGGATTTCTTGACCCAAATGAAGGGCAAATTCTTTTTGAAGGAAAAGATTTAAATGGTGTTCCGGCTTATAAAAGGCAGGTTAACACCATTTTTCAGCGTTATGCACTTTTTCCTCATTTGAATGTCTTTGAAAACATGGCTTTTGGTATGCGTGTCAAAAAATTACCCGAAAGCGAAATCAAAGAAAAGGTTACGGAACTTTTAAAACTCGTAAACCTTGAAGGCTTTGAAAAGCGCAGTATTTCTACGCTTTCGGGCGGTCAACAACAAAGAATTGCAATCGCCCGTGCCATCGCAAACAGACCGAAAGTTTTGCTTCTTGATGAGCCTCTTGCCGCCCTTGACCTCAAACTCCGTAAGGATATGCAAAAGGAACTCCGCCGTATGCAAAAGCAACTCGGTATTACATTTGTTTTTGTTACACACGACCAAGAAGAAGCACTTACTATGTCTGACCGTGTTGTAGTTATGGATAAAGGCAAGATACAGCAGGTCGGAACTCCGCAGGATATATATAATGAGCCTGAAAATGCTTTCGTTGCTGATTTTATCGGTGAATCAAATATATTAGACGGTGTTATGCTTGGTGACTTTTCCGTCAAATTTTCAGGAAACACATTCAAATGTGTTGATAAAGGGTTTGCCGAAAACGAATCGGTCGATGTTGTAGTGCGTCCTGAGGATGTTGATATTGTTGAATCTGAAAAAGGAATGCTTAAAGGTGTAGTTACTTCGGTTGCATTTTTAGGCGTTCATTATGAAATCATCGTCGATATAGGCGGTTTTAAATGGATGATTCAAACAACCGATAAACAATCTGTGGGCGATAATGTCGGTCTTTATATTGAGCCTGACGATATACATATTATGAAAAAATCCGAATATTCGGGACTTTACGGCGATTACAGTTCTTACAGTGCCGAAATGGACCACATTTCAGATGTTGAAACAGAAGAATAATTCAATATCTGAATGTAGGTTTAGAAAGATTGGTGAATAATATGAACAAAAAATCGTTTGCAAGCAGAATTACTGCCGCTCCCTATCTTGTTTGGGCAGGAATATTCGTTGTAATTCCGCTTATTATTATGGTCTATTTTGCACTTACCGACGATGCAGGCGTTTTTACATTTGCAAATATCGCAGGTATCGGAAAATATAAAAAGGCATTTTTGATTTCAATAGTTTATGCCGCTATTGCAACTGTTATCACTCTTATCCTTGCATACCCAATGGCATATTGTATGACAAAAATGAAAATCAGTTCTCAAAGAATGTTGCTTATGATTGTTATGCTTCCTATGTGGATGAATTTTCTCATCCGCACTTATTCGTGGATAACAATTCTTGCAAATAAAGGGATAATAAACTCTTTTCTTTTAAAATTAGGCCTTAAACCTATACATATGATTAACACGCCCGGTGCGGTTATTCTCGGTATGGTTTACGACTTTATTCCTTATATGATTTTACCGATATATTCGGTTATGTCTAAAATAGACAATTCATTACTTGAAGCCGCCTCTGACTTAGGCTCATCGGGACTTTCAAGACTTAAAAGAGTAATACTTCCCCTTTCCTTACCGGGTGTAATTACCGGTATTACAATGGTTTTTGTTCCGAGTGTCAGCACATTTTATATTTCACAAAAATTGGGCGGAAACAAAACACTGCTTATCGGCGATGCCATTGAATATCTCTTTAACGCCGGTCCCGATTTCTATAATATTGCTTCTTCCCTTTCGCTTGTTCTTATGGTTATGATACTCATTTGTCTTGCCATAATGAATAAATTTTCTTCGGATGAGGAGGACATAATATTATGAAAACATTATCTAAAATATATGTCGGACTTATAATATTTTTCCTCTACGCACCCGTAGCGGTTATGATATTTTTCTCCTTTAATTCCGGTGAAAGCGTTTGGGTGTTTGAAAGTTTTTCGTTTGATTGGTATACAAGTATAATTTTCAATAACTATTTATTAGATGCGTTAAAACGAACTGTCATAATTGCGGTATTATCGGCAATTATTTCTACCGTTTTGGGAACCGCTGCCGCAGTGGGAATTGATGCACTGCGCGGTAAACTTTCAAAGAAACTTGCTATGACCGTAACAAATATACCGATGATGAACGCCGATATAGTTACCGGTATTTCCTTAATGCTTCTCTTTGTTTTCTTCGGTAAAATTATCGGTTTATCTGAATCGTTGGGTTTTATAACCGTTTTAATAGCGCATATAACATTCAATCTTCCGTATGTAATTTTATCGGTTATGCCGAAACTTCACCAAACCGACAGAAATTTACAAGAAGCGGCGCTTGACCTTGGCTGCACTCCCGTTCAATCGTTTTTCAAGGCCGTTCTTCCCTCAATTTCAACCGGAATTTTTACAGGATTTATTATGGCTTTTACTTTATCGCTTGACGATTTCGTAATCAGTTATTTCACTTGCGGACATTATCAGACTTTACCGATAGTGATTTACAATATGACAAAGAAAACAGTTACACCGGATGTTTATGCCCTTTCCACAATAACCTTTTTTGTTGTTTTTGCACTTCTTATTCTTTATAATTCAGTTCAAAACAGCACTGATAAAAGGAGGAACGCAAAATGAAAAAAGTTATTTCGGTTTTTCTCATTTTATCGTTGGTTTTACTGACTTTTGCAGGTTGCGGATATAACTATGCCGACATTAAATATGTTGCAAAATACGATAAATCTTTAAAGGGCACCGAACTGAATGTTTATAACTGGGGTGAATATATTTCGGACGGCAGTGATGACTCTGTAGATGTTAACAAAGAATTTGAAAAACTCACAGGAATCAAGGTCAATTATTCAACCTATGAAAGCAATGAAACTATGTATTCGCAACTTAAAAGCGGCGGTGTTTCATACGATATCATAATTCCTTCCGACTATATGATAGAACGGTTAAAGAAAGAAAAAATGCTTAAAAAGATTGACACAAAGAGTCTTTCTAATTTTAACCTCATTGATAAAAAATATAAAGGTCTTTTTTACGATAAAAATGACGAGTATTCAGTAACTTATAATGTCGGTATGGTCGGTGTTATTTATAACCCTACCATAATCGGCGAGCCTGAACACACTTGGAAAGCGTTATGGAGCAAAAAGTATCAGGATATGTCACTAAATTTCAGCAACCCCCGTGACGCTTTTATGACGGCACAAATGCAACTTGGTTACAGTCTTAATTCCACAAATAAAAAAGAATGGGCTGAAGCCGCCGAACTGCTCAAAAAAGGCAAAAGTGTTTTACAGTCTTATGTTATGGATGAAATATACGGAAAAATGGAAACCGGTGAAGCAGGAATAGGTCCATATTACGCAGGCGACTATTTAACAATGTATGAAACTAACGAAGACCTTAAGTTTTACTACCCCGAAGAAGGAACTAATATTTTTGTTGATGCGATTTGTGTTCCCTCCTCCGTTAAGCATTTGAAAGCCGCTATGATGTATATAAATTTTCTTTTGGAGCCTGAAATTTCTCTTGCGAACGCTGAATATATCGGCTACGCATCGCCTAATACAGCGGTTGTAAACAACCCCGATTACTACTATTATAAGAATGAAATTCTTTATCCGGAAGAAAAGAATATGCCGAAGGTTGAATATTATCACGATATTGACCCCGAAACCCGTTCATATTATGAAAATTTATGGATAGATGTAAAATTATATTAAGGAAGTTTTAATTGTGAATAAAAAACACGAAAGCGATACCATAAAACAGCAGCGAAAAGCCCGTGAAGAATTTTTAAAATTAAAAAAAATTCAATCGGGCGAGCTACCTCCCGACTCCTACCCGAATGATACTCCCATCGTTCCAAAAACTTTAGGTGAAAAAGCGGAAAACATACGGTATCACTACGGAAAAATCATTATAGTCGGAATATTTATTTTTATTGCTTTGGTTATTATGGTAGTTCAGTGCTGCCAAAGAACAAACTATGACCTGCAAATAATTTATTTTTCATACACACCTGTTATGGATAGTGTAACAAATGATATGGCTTCATATTTTGAAAAGATTTGCGATGATGTTAACAATGACGGAGAAAAACATATTGCCGTTCTGAACTGTTCTGTAAATAAAAACTCAAACAACAATACAGCACTGACTAAAATGCAGGCAGTTATTGCTTCCGAATCAAACGCACTACTGTTTATTACCGACGATGATTCAATTAAATATTTTGATAAATTACGCACTGATGATTTTACTTTTTTTAAAGACTCCGTAGCTTTGGGAAACGATTTTTATTCAAGTTCCGAATTTTCAACGGCTTTACCGGAAAATTTAAAACTGAATATCAGAAATGTTACGGGAACTCAACTTGAAAAGGATAAAAACTTAAAGAAATTTTACAAAGCATCTGAAAAAATATTTAATTCGCAAAAATGATTTTTGAAATTTCGCTTTTATTGACATAAAATTCCTTATATGGTATAATTGCCTTAAATTATATAAGTGAGTTAATTTTAATATGTTAGTTCGTAAACTCCCCCCGCATTCTACAAAAAAAGATTATATTTTCAATATGTTCGGAAGCGCCGCTAATTCTGCCGTTTCCGTTATTTTGCTTATGGTTGTAAGTCATATAAGCGGTGATAAAAATGCCGGACTTTTTTCTCTTGCATATTCAACCGCTCAAATGATGTATACAATAGGCGTCTTTGAAATGCGAAATATTCAGGTTACTGATGCAAAAGGTCAATTCAGTTTTTATGATGTATTTATGTATCGCATTTTTACCATCGGTTTGATGATGGCATTTACATTTGCCTTTGTTGCGTTTAAGGGGTATAGCGGAACAAAAGCACTGCTTATAATACTAATAACCGTTTATATGGCACTTTTAACTCTTTCTGATGTATTTCAGGGGGTTTTGCATATAAACGGGTATTTATATTTGGCGTCATTTTCGTTGGGAACTATTCCGATTTTTTCGTCAATTCTCTTTTCCCTGACGCTTTTATTAACTAAAAATATTTTAATTTCAGTAATTCCCATGATTGCATTTGCAACGCTTTGGATAATATTTTATGACTTACCTTTTGTTAAAAATTTTGTAAAAATTAAGCCAAAATTTGATTTTAAAATTCTTAAAGCAATTTTCTTTTGTTCTTTGCCGTTGTTTTTGTCGACATTTTTACAACAGTATATTTTCAATTCGCAAAAATATGCAATTGATGATTTCTTAACGAGTGTAGACCAATCGCATTACGGTTATTTGGTTATGCCTGCTTTCTTTATAAATCTGTTAAGCATCTTTGTTTTCAGACCTCAACTTGTTTCGCTTTCTGAAAATTGGTTAAACAAAGCATATAAAAAATTCAACAAAACCGTTTTCGCACTTTACTTATGGATAGCTGCCGTTATGGTTGCGGCGCTGATTACCGCATATTTTTTGGGTATTCCTGTTCTGCAAATTTTATACGGAACTAATCTTTCCGGCAAAACCAATCTTTTATTGATACTTTTGATTGCAGGAACTTTCAGTGCTTTTTGTTCTCTTACTTCAACATTTCTAACGGTAATAAGAAAACAAAACATAGGTTTCTTTTCTTATGTTTTTGTGTTTGTTTTATCACTCTTTTTACCCAAAATTCTTATTAAAAAGTATGAACTTTTAGGCGCTTGTGTTTCTTATTTAATTGAGATGGCAACTTTATTTATTATTCTGCTTGCCATATTCCTCTGCTTTACTGTTACAAAAGAAAACAAAAAGGAAGATGATACCAATGTGTAAGGTTTCTATTGTCCTTTCGATTTATAAACCGGATAAAAGTTTTTTAAAAGAGCAACTTGAATCTTTAAACAATCAAACATATAAAAATATTGATTTAATTGTGTGGAACGATTGTCCCGAAGATAATTCATGTGAAGAAATAATTAAAAATACAATCACTGCTTTTCCTTATACCTACTATAATGAGCATATAAATTTAGGATACACAAAGGCTTTTGAAAAACTTATTACACTCGCAGACGGTGAATATGTATCCTTTTGTGACCAAGATGATATTTGGGAAAAAGACAAGGTTTTACTGTCGCTTTCGGAACTTGAAAAGCACAACGGCAACATTGTTGCCTGTGATAAAAGTTTGATGAATTCCGATGGAGAGATATATACCAAAAGCGTTCGTGAAAATTCAAAGAAAAAATCGGAAACTTGGAACACGGGCGATGACATTACTTCAAAAGCCGTTTTTGTTTGTTATGCCACCGGTATGTCTATTTTGGCAAAACGCGAAGATTTACTTAAAGTAATGCCTTTTCCAAAGCGTGTGGCACATGACCGTTGGATAATGGCTTGCCTTTCTGCAATGGGTAAAGCAGTTTATGTAAATAAACCGCTTATTCGATACAGAAGAACGGGAAAAAATGAAACCGGTATTTTAAAAAATGTAAATTCCAAAAAAGACTATTACGCATCGCGTTCAGACAACACCGAATTTATCAGCGCATTTAAAAGTTTTTTCCCTCATTACAAAGATTTAGACAATATAATTAAATGCAATAATGCAAGAATGAGCGGAAATATTTTTAAAATTTTTAAATACAGACAATATATTCCCGATTTATATTTATATGAAATTGCATTATCTCTTTGTCCTGATTTTGTCTTTAAAAAGCTTAAAAACATTATATTTTAACGGTGATTTGTTTTATGAAATACACTAAAGAACAACTGAAAAAAATCCAAGAATATGAACTTGAAATTTACAAAGATTTTAAGCAAATATGCGATGAAAACAATTTTCACTTTATAGCTATCGGCGGAACTGCCATCGGTTCTATCAGGCACAAAGGTTTTATACCGTGGGACGATGATATTGATGTTGCTTTGCCCTACGAACAGTATATTAAAGTGAATAAGATTTTTAAAGAAAAGTTTTCGGATAAATATATTGTAGTAAACGCCGAAACTTTTCCCGATTATCCGAATATGAACGAGCATATCGTTATGAAAGGCACACAGTTTGTAACAAAAGATGCAAAAAATCTAAAATATCCACAGGGTATTTTCCTTGATATATTTCCCGAATTCAAAACTCCAAAGGACAAAACTTTAAATCACAAACATTCAAGGTCTGCTTATATTTGGAACAAAATTATGATATTGAGAGAAATACCGTTCCCCAACATTTCTTTTAAAGGCATTAAAGGAAAAATCATTCATATAGGCACATTTATTACGAGTTATTTAATTAAACTGATTTTTTCACACAATTATCTATATAATAAAACTTTAAAAACTGCCCTTAAATATGATAATCTCGCCGAATACGATTATGAGTTTTTCTTCTCCCCTCATTGCGGTGAGAGTCATCAGCCGGGCAATGTTTTTGATGAGCCGACAGAAATGCCTTTTGAAGATACAACAATGTCGGTTTCAAAGGATGTTGACACTTATCTCAAAAAAGTATACGGCGATTATATGCAGTTACCTCCCGAAGAAAAGAGAATCGGGCATGCTCCCCTTATTTTAAAATTTAAAGACGAAGGATAAACAAATGAAGACGCTTGTAATTATTCCGGCTTTCAACGAAGAAGCAAATATTGAGTCGGTAGTTGAAAAATTCAATAAAGACTGTCCCGAGTGCGATTATGTAGTTATAAATGACGGCTCAACCGACAAAACCGCCGAAATTTTGGATAAAAACGAATATAACCATATTGATTTGTGTTGCAATTTGGGTATTGGCGGTTGTGTTCAGTGCGGTTACTTATATGCTTATGAGAATAATTATGATTGCGCCGTTCAGATGGATGCCGACGGTCAACACGATTCTGCATATATAAATGCTATCGTTTCACCTATCGAAAAAGGCGAAGCTGATGTTGTTATCGGTTCAAGATTCATAACCAATGAAGGTTTTCAGTCAAGCGCCATGAGGCGTTTTGGCATCGGTTTTTTAAGTAAACTGATTTTACTTGTATCAAAAGCTGATGTAAAAGATGTTACAAGCGGTTTTCGTGCTGTAAACCGTAAATTTATAAAACTGTTTTCCGAAAACTATGCTGACGATTATCCGGAGCCTGAGGCCATTGTGCTATCGAAAATCAACGGTGCCATTATCAAAGAAGTTCCGGTTATTATGCACGAAAGAGAGGGCGGAAAATCTTCAATCGGTTCACTTAGTTCGATTTATTATATGATTAAGGTTTCTCTTGCCATTATTTTTAACAGATTTATGTTCAAAGGCGGTGCTAAAAAGTGAATATCATTTTAAGAATATCGCTTCTTGTCGGAATTATTGTATATACAACATTTATTCTCTATATGCTCAAAAAGAAAAAACTCACCCTTAAATACTCAATTCTTTGGCTTATAACTGCTGTTGTTTTGCTGATAATTGATATTTTCCCTAAACTGCTTGATTTAATTTCAAAAATTTTAGGTATTGCAACCCCCGTTAACGCAATCTTCGTTATAACTATTTTCTTTATGTTGCTTATAATAATCTCGCTCACATCAATAGTTTCAAAGCAACACAGTCAAATTAAAACACTTATACAAAATGTATCAATGCTTCAAAAAGATGTCAGCGATTTAAAAAACAAAACAAAATAGCCAAAGAGGAGATTGAATTTCAATCTCCTCTTTAAAATTATATAACATATTATTCAATTATTTCTACGGCAACACGGTCTACACGCCGTTCGTCTGATTCACGGACGGTAATCTTCAAATTTTCATAAATAAATGAATTGCCTATTCCCGTTTTACCTTCGAGCGCCGTTGTAACAAATCCGCCTAAAGTTACATCATCATACTCAAAAGATTCATCATCTTCAAGGTCGATATCAAATTCATCAAAGAAATCGTAAATCCGCATATCACCCACCGCTTCAAAGTGCGTGTCGTCAATGCAAACAAACTCCTTTTCGTAATCATCGCTCTCATCGAATATTTCACCGACAAGTTGTTCCAAAACATCTTCCATGGTTATAATTCCCATAGTTCCGCCGTATTCATCAAGCACAACGACAATATGGCGGTTATTCTTTTTCATTATTTCAAGAACATCGGGAAGCGGCATTGTTTTATGAACGAAAATTGCCGGCAGGAGTAAATTTCTTATACTCACCTTTTCATTATCAATAAGTTCCTTAAGAAAATGATTAACATATAAAATGCCTATTATATTATCGGGAGTATCTTCGTAAACAGGAATTCTCGAAAAGCCCGACTCAAATATCTTGCGTTTATTGACCTCATAGGCATCGTGGACATCAATGGCTTCCATATCAACACGGGGAGTTATGATTTCATAGGCACAAACATCGTCAAAGTCAAGCGCATTTTGCAATAGGTCGCACTGTTCTTCGTCAAGGACTCCCTCATCTTCAACGATATCTATAATGTTTTCAAAATCATCTTCCGAAACAGAAGTATTATCTGATACATTTCTTTCCCATAATTTTGAAACTGCCTTTATAAATAAAACAAATATAAAAGTGAGCGGTCTTAAAATAACAAAAATGATATAAAGAGGAACTGCAAACACAACGGAAAATTTTTCAGGCAGTGTTTTTGCAATTACTTTCGGCACTACCTCACCGAAAATCAAGACAAGCAAAGTCATTATAATAGTAGAAACATATGCTTTTGTTTCGCCTAAAATTCCGATTACAATAAGTGTTGCCACAGAGGAAGCGGCGATATTAACAAGCGTATTTCCCACGACTATTGTGCTTAAGAAATTTTCGTAATTATCATTTATTTTAACTGCCAAATAGCAAGACAATGTGCCTTTTTCTTTTTCGATTGATTTAAGTCTTAAGGCACTTACACCGGCATATGCAATTTCACTTGCAGAGAAAAAAGCCGAAAGCAAAAGGAAAACCGGAATACTTATATATGAAAAAATTTCAGACATCTAAAGCACCTGCCTTATCGTCCTCGTCATATATTTCACCGACAAGTTCTTCGAGTATATCTTCAACAGTAACAATACCCTCGATGTTTCCCTCTTTGTCCTTAATAACCGCCAAATTTCTGCGGTGGTTACTCATTTGTGTAAGTAAATCATCAATCGGAATATCGTTTTTGGCATAATAAGGATAATCAAGCACACTTGCAAGAACGATATTATGTTTTCGGTTTAAATATGCTTTTAAGAATTTTCTTATTTGTAAAATACCTTTGAGTTCGCCGTTGCGGTCAACAACAGGTATTCTTGAATGACCGGTAGATTTAATGAGATTTAAGATATCCTTTGTTTTCATATTTGATTTGATTTTAAGAACATCTTCCCACTTGACCAAAATTTCATCAACTGTTGCATCGGAAAATTTAAGCGCAGATTTTACAAGTTCGCCGGTTTCTTTATCGAAATCTTCATTTTCCGAAATGTTTTCAACTATATCTTTGAGTTCTTCTTGTGTCAAAGTTACATTTTCTTCCGCTTTTTTCTTAAAAGGTTTTGATGCGAAATCTGAAATAAAAGAAAGCAAAACCGTAATAGGTTTAAAAATCTTCATTAAAACAAGCAAAACTCCTGCGGTTTTCAAAGCGAATTTTTCATTACAGGACCTCGCAAAACTTTTCGGTAACATCTCACCGAAAAGAAAAATTATAAAAGATGTAACAACCGTAACAACGCTAACAGAGTTTTTACCGAAAATTTCAGTGGCAATAACTACCGAAATTGTCGCAATAGAAACACTTGCAATATTATTGCCCACAAGAAGCGTAGACAAGGCATCGTCAAAATTATCAAGCACCTTTAAAACCTTATCAGCGCCCTTAATCCCTTTTGATGACATACTTAAAATGTGTATGCGATTGACCGATGCCAAAGCAATTTCTGTCCCCGAAAAATAAGCACAGCAAAATATCAGTGCAATATAGAGTAAAATACTACTCCCCGGGTCGTCCATTAAATACCAACTCCTATAAAATATAGTTTATAACTTAATTATTATAACATTAAAGCAGTAATATTGCAAGATTATTTGAGAATGATATAACTGGTGATAAAAAATGTTAAATATTATTTTCAGAACTGTGATTATTTATATAGTAGTAACGATTGCAATACGCTTAATGGGAAAAAGACAAATCGGAGATATGCAGCCTAACGAACTTGTAATTACTCTTTTGATTTCGGAAATTGCCGCTATACCTTTGCAAGACACAAATCAACCTATATTATCGGGTATTATTGCAATATTTATTTTGGTTGTTCTTGAAATTTCGGTTTCTATACTTGCAATGAAAAACTTTCATATAAGAAAAATAATGAGCGGTAAGTCCGCCGTAATAATAAAGAACGGGGTTATCGACCAACACGCAATGCAAGATGTTCGAATGACACTTCTTGATTTAATTGAACTTTTGAGGGGAAAAGATATTTTCAGAATTGAAGATGTTGCTTTTGCGGTTCTCGAAGTCAACGGCGATTTGAGTGTAATGAAAAAAAGCGATGTCGAAACGGTAAAAGTTTCGGATATGAATATAAGTCCTTCACCTGCTTTTTTGCCTTTACCCGTAATTACCGACGGAAAAATCGTCAAGGAATCTCTCACCGCTTTATCATTAGAAAGAAAAGACATCGATAAAATATTAAACAGTGAAAAAATGAATATCGGCGATGTCTTTTTAATGACATCTGACCGAAACAAAAAATATACCATAACAAAAAAGGAAAAAACATTATGAAAAGACTGATAGCAGCAGGAATTTTACTCGGAATTTCAATATGTATATATTTTTACGGACAAAGCAGTATTGAAAAATTTTGTGACAATAAAGTCAAATCGCTTAACAAAGCGATTGAATATATAGAGTCGGGGGAAGACAAAAAAGCCATAAATGAAATTAAGCAAAGCAAAACAAGTAACCTTCTCATTCCGTATATGTATAAAAACGATGTATATTTAATAAACGACGAACTATGTGATGCCGTAAACTATTTATCGGAATCAAAACGCGCCGAATCTAAAATCAGTATAAAAAAGACAATATACTATATAAAAGAAATAACAAAGGCTCAAAAATTCAGTTGGAATTCGTTTTTATAATGAATATTATTCAAAAATTATGCATCTTATTTCCTTGTTAAAAACATAAAAATTAACTGTTTTTCTTATGTAATTTTTAAAATATATGACAGTGTTTTGAATATTTATGCAAAGCGGCTTGACAAATGAGTGTTTTTACATTATACTTTATATATAATAATAATTGTAAAGTATAAGGAGAGTTTTTATGAAAAACTTGAGGAAAATCATTTGTGCCGTTTTGGCAGTTGCACTTGTAGCGGTAATGTTTGCAGGTTGCGGCAAGGACAGTAAGTCTTCAGATGAACCCGAACTCATTATGGGAACTGCAGCAGGCTTCCCACCGTATGAATTTGTTGACGACAACGGCAAGGTTGTAGGTATTGATGCTGAAATTGCGGCAGCAGTTGCTAAAAAAATCGGTATGAAACTTACTATTAAAGATATGGATTTTGACTCATTGCTCACAGCAGTTCAGAGCGGTTCAATTGATGTAGTGTTTGCCGGTCTTACGGTAAACGAAGAACGCAAACAGTCGGTTAATTTTACCCAATCATACGCAACCGGAAAACAGGTTGTAATAGTTAAAGAAAATTCACCCATTACTTCTATTGACAATTTAGCAGGTAAAAAGATTGGTGTTCAGTCCGGAACAACCGGTGATATCTACTGCACCGATGACTACGGTCAGGACTGCGTTAATCAGTATAAAGAAGGCTCTTTGGCTGTTGCCGCTTTATTGCAGGAACAGATTGATTGTGTTGTAATTGATAACGAACCTGCAAAGAACTTTGTTGCAAAGAATGAAGGTCTTAAAATTCTTGAAACCGAATATGTTTCAGAAGATTACGCAGCAGCAGTTTCAAAAGAAAACGTCAATCTTCTTAAGAAGATTGACAATGCCATTACCGAACTTAAAAACGAAGGCAAAATTGAGGAAATTCTCAACAAATATATAAAAGCTGAATAAATTTGATTTAATATTCAGGCAAGAGTGATTTATCGCTCTTGCCTTACTCTATATGAGGTGAAGTATGGAATTTATTACACAGGCAGCCTGGCTTGAAACCGCACCGAACTGGATAAAAAATGTTCCGTCTTGGTTGCAAACACTTTTGTATCAAATTTATCAAACCTTTATTTTTCAAAACAGATGGAAATTCTTTACAGACGGACTTAAAATCACATTCATTGTTACCATAGGCGCACTGCTTTTAGGTATCATTATAGGTTTGATAGTTGCTGTGATACGAACTGCTTATGACAGTAATACGCATAAAAAGAAAAATCCCGTTCTTAAAATCGTAAATTTAATCTGCAAGATTTATCTTACGGTAATCAGAGGAACTCCCATGATGGTTCAGTTACTCATTATGGGTTTTGTAATTATGGTGCCGAAAAATGATGAAGGTATGATTGTATGTGCCGTAATTACTCTTGGTATAAACTCGGGCGCATATGTTGCGGAAATTGCCCGTTCCGGTCTTATGTCTATCGGCAAAGGTCAGACTGAAGCCGGAAGAAGCCTTGGATTCAACTATATTCAAACTATGCGTTACATAGTAATTCCTCAGGCTATCAAAAACATTCTCCCTGCCCTCGGCAACGAAATGATTACGCTTTTAAAGGACACATCTCTCGTTTCGGTAATTGCTTTGCGTGATGTTACAAAACAAGCGCAAAATATCGTTGTAAAAACATATCAGGCATATGTTCCCTACATTAGTTTGGCAATTATTTATTTGATAATAGTAATGATTCTGACTAAACTTTTATCAATCGTCGAAAGGAGGCTGCGCAAGAGTGACCACTGATAATAATGTTCTTATAAGTATTAAAGACTTAAAAAAGAATTTCGGAAAATTAGAAGTTTTAAAAGGTATTACAACCGACATTAAAAAAGGTGAAGTTGTTGTAATCATAGGACCTTCCGGCTCCGGAAAATCAACATTTTTACGCGCACTTAACCTCCTTGAATCGCCAAGCGGAGGCCATATCATTTTTGATGATGTTGATATAACCGATTCAAAAAACGATATAAATCTTCACAGAAGAAAGATGGGAATGGTGTTCCAGCAGTTCAACCTTTTCCCTCATATGACTATTTTAAAAAATATGACTATTGCACCTATAAAACTTTTAGGTCTTGATAAGCAAACAGCCGAAGATAACGCAATTAAATTGCTTAACACCGTAGGACTTGCCGATAGAGCAAATGCTTATCCCGAACAGCTTTCCGGCGGTCAAAAACAGCGTGTAGCCATTGTTCGTGCTCTTGCAATGAATCCGGAAGTTATGTTGTTTGACGAGCCTACCAGCGCGCTTGACCCGGAAATGGTCGGTGAAGTTCTTTCGGTTATGAAAGACCTTGCAAATGAGGGTATGACTATGGCAATAGTTACTCACGAAATGGGATTTGCCCGTGAAGTTGCGGATAGAGTTATATTTATTGACGAAGGCGTAATAGCCGAAGAAGGCACGCCCGACGAAATCTTCAATCATCCTAAATCTGCAAGACTTCAAGACTTTTTGAGTAAAATTCTTTAAAACTTTTTTATTGCTTATATTTATATTAAAAATCTCCTTAAAGTTCATCTTTAAGGAGATTTTCTTATATATTATTTAATTTTTTCTCTCACGGTCTTGATTTGATATTCCACCGACTCAATTCCTGTTCCTCCGAAACTTATGCGCTTATTTACACATTCCTCTAAATCAATATATTTATATACATCTTCACCGAAAGACGAACTGTAAGATTTGTATTTTTCAAGCGGGAAATTTTCAAGAACATAATTGTTTTCAATGCAGTAGGCGACAATTTTACCCGATATTTTATAAGCGTTTCTGAAAGATTCACCTTTTTTAACAAGATAATCGGCAAGGTCGGTAGCGTTAATGAATCCCCTCTGTGCCGCTAATTTCATATTATTTGATAAAACCTTCATAGTTTTAATCATCGGAGTAAAGACATTTAAACACGCTTTAACGGTGTTTACGGCATCAAATACGCCCTCTTTGTCTTCCTGCATATCTTTGTTATATGCAAGCGGTAAACCTTTAAGTGTAGTTAAAAGCCCAAACAAATCGCCGTATACCCTTCCCGTCTTTCCGCGGACAAGTTCCGCCATATCGGGATTTTTCTTTTGAGGCATAATCGAGGAGCCGGTAGTGTATGCATTATCAAGTTCAATGAATTTAAACTCGAAACTTGACCATAAAATTATTTCTTCACTAAAACGGGATAAATGCATCATAATTACAGAAATACAAAAAAGTGTTTCTGCAACAAAATCTCTGTCAGATACACCGTCAATGGAATTTAAACAAGGATCGTCGAAGCCTAAATTTTCCGCCTCAAAAAATCTATCGGTTTCATATGTTGTTCCGGCTAAAGCACATGAACCTATCGGAGAAATATTCAGCCTTTTTTCAGCATCGGCAAGTCTATCCAAATCACGCAAAAACATCATCGAATATGCCATTAACTGATGACCGAATGTTATTGGTTGCGCTCTTTGCAAATGGGTATATCCGGGCATAATTTTGTCTTTATTTTCTTCGGCTTTATCGCAGATAACATCAATCAGTTTGACTAAAAGCGCAGAAATTTCATCAATTTCTTTACGCAAATTAAGCCGCAAATCAAGAGCGACCTGATCATTACGGCTCCTTGCAGTATGAAGTTTCTTACCTACATCTCCGAGTCTTTTAGTAAGTTCTGCTTCAACAAACATATGAATATCCTCACAAGAATAGTCAATATTTAATTTTCCGTTTTTAATGTCTTCAAGTATGTCCTGCAAACCGTCAATTATTGATGAAGCGTCATTTTCGGAAATTATGTTTTGCTTACCGAGCATTGCGGCATGAACCATACTTCCCTTTATATCTTCCTCAAACATACGGCAGTCAAAGGAAATTGAAGAATTAAAATCATCGGCAAGAACATCCGTAACTCCGTTTGTCCTGCCTTCCCACATCTTTGCCATAAAAACCATCCAAACTAATATATTGTGAGCCGTTCTGATTACAGAACGGCTTAAAAATTATTTATTATTCTTCTTATCTACAAGTGCCTTAACCTTTATCGGCAAGCCGTAAAGATTTATAAAGCCGGCAGAATCTTTTTGGTCATAATCGCTTTCACCAAATGTAGCGATTTCTTCACTGTAAAGCGAATAATCACTCCATACACCCGACTTAATTATATTACCCTTATAAAGTTTAAGTTTAACCTTACCCGTAACAGTTTCCTGAGTTTTATCAACAAATGCCGAAAGTGCTTCCCTAAGCGGTGTAAACCACTGACCGTTATAAACAAGTTCTGCAAAAGTGATGGAAAGTTTTTGTTTTTCGTGCATCGTAAGTTTATCAAGACAAATACTTTCAAGCGCCTCATGTGCTTTATAAAGAATTGTTCCGCCCGGTGTTTCATAAACACCTCTGCATTTCATTCCCACAAGCCTGTTCTCAACTATATCAATTATACCGATACCGTTTTGACCGCCTAATTCATTAAGTTTTAAAATAATTTCTTTTGCAGTCATTTTCTCGCCGTCAAGTGCTACGGGGATACCTTTTTCAAAGTCAAGTTCAACATAAGTTGGCTTATCAGGTGCCGCAATCGGTGAAACACCCATTTCAAGAAAACCGTCTTTTTCATACAAAGGCTCATTGCCCGTATCCTCAAGGTCAAGACCTTCGTGAGATAAATGCCATAAGTTTTTATCTTTTGAATAACTTGTTTCTTTCTTTATTTTAAGCGGAATGTTATGCGCTTCTGCATAGTCAATTTCTTCGTCTCTCGACTTTATATCCCACTCTCTCCACGGTGCTATAATGGGCATATCAGGAGCAAAATGCTTTATTGCAAGTTCAAAACGAACTTGGTCGTTACCCTTACCCGTGCAACCGTGGCAAATAGCATCTGCATTTTCTTTTACCGCAATATCTACAAGACCTTTTGCAATGCAAGGACGGGCGTGTGAAGTGCCTAAAAGATAATCTTCATAAACAGCACCCGCTTTCATTGTGGGAATTATATAATCATTAACATATTCCTCGGTTAAATCAAGAACATAAAGTTTTGAAGCGCCTGTTTTTAAGGCTTTTTCTTCAAGACCTTCAAGTTCATCAGCCTGACCGACATTACCCGATACGGCAATAACTTCACAGTTATTATAGTTTTCCTTGAGCCAAGGAATAATAATTGAAGTGTCAAGACCGCCGGAATATGCGAGAACTACTTTTTTTATGCATTCTTTTTTCATAATATTACCTTCTAATTGAATAATTATGCATATAATAACACTAAAATCGAATTTTGTCAAGCACTTTATTGACGAAAAATCGTCAATAAAGGACGGTAAATACCGACAAAATAACAAAAATTCCATAAATAACAGCCAATGACTAAATATGCATCGGCTGTTAAATTATCAAAACAGAATTTTATTTTACAACAATATTCACAAGCCTCTTTGGAACATAAAGCTCTTTGATTATATTTTTGCCTTCAATCGCCTCCAAAACGGTTTTTTCCGCCTTGGCAAGTGATAACGCATCTTCACTCGAAACATCGGCAGGAACTAAAATACGGGCTTTAATTTTACCGTTTACCTGAACAGCAATTTCAACCGAAGCCTCAACACACTTGCTTTCGTCGAATACGGGCCACTTCGCTTCATTAAGCATTCCCTCAAAGCCCGACTGAACCCACAATTCCTCGGTTACATGCGGAGCAAACGGGTTAAGCAAAGTCAGATAAGTTTTGTATTCCGCTTTGTTTATTTTTCCTGTATTCACAATCGCATTAAGCAAAGACATAAGCGATGCTATTGCCGTATTCATTTTAAGGTTTTCTATATCCTCAGTAACCTTTTTGATAGTTTTATGGAACTCGGTTTCGATTTCACTTCTGTATGTATCGCCGTCAACAAGACAGTCGCTTAACGATACCGCTTTTTCAAGAAAACGCTTACAGCCTTTAATGGAAGACTGACTCCACGGTGCAGCCTTTTCAAAATCTCCTAAAAACATCTCATAAAGGCGCATTGTGTCAGCACCGTAGTCTCTGATAATATCATCGGGATTTACCACATTTCCGCGTGATTTTGACATCTTCTCGCCGTTTTCTCCCAAAATCATACCGTGGCTTGTTCTCTTGGCATAAGGCTCTTTATTCGGAACAACACCGATATCATAGAGGAACTGATGCCAGAAACGGCTGTAAAGCAGGTGAAGCGTTGTATGCTCCATACCGCCGTTATACCAATCAACCGGACACCAATACTCAAGTGCTTCTTTAGATGCAAGTTCTTTATCATTGTGCGGGTCGCAGTAGCGTAAGAAATACCACGAAGAACCTGCCCACTGCGGCATAGTATCGGTTTCTCTTTCTGCAGGGCCGCCGCAATGAGGACAGGTAGTGTTAACCCAATCTGTCATCTTTGCAAGAGGAGATTCGCCGTTATCGGTGGGTTCATACGAATCGACATTCGGAAGTGTAAGCGGTAACTCACTTTCGTCAAGTGCAACATATCCGCACTTATCACAGTGAACTATAGGAATCGGCTCGCCCCAATATCTTTGACGGGAGAATACCCAATCACGAAGTTTAAAGTTTGTTTTCTTCTCGCCTATTCCCTTTTCGACTACCCATTCCTGCATTTTTGTTTTGGCTTCGTCAACACTGAGGCCGTTAAGGAAATCGGAATTAACCATAATTCCTTTATCACATTCAATATACGGTCCTTCTTCAATATTACCGCCCGATACGACTTCAATCATCGGAATACCGAATTTAACGGCAAATTCGTAGTCTCTTGTATCATGTGCAGGAACTGCCATAATGGCACCTGTTCCGTAAGAAATTAAAACATAATCAGAAATGAAAATCGGAATTTCTTTTCCGTTAACGGGGTTTATTGCCATAACGCCTTCAAGTTTAACACCCGTTTTTTCCTTTGACATTTCGGTGCGCTCAAAATCAGATTTCTTTGCGGCTTCATTCTTATATTTTAAAACCTCATCGTAATTTGTTATTTTATCCGCCCATTTTTCGATTAAAGGGTGCTCAGGCGACATAACGGTATATGTAGCGCCAAAAAGAGTGTCGGCACGAGTAGTGAAAATTTCAAACTTATCGCCGATTGTTGTTTGGAAGAAAAGCTGAGTGCCGTAAGAACGACCTATCCAGTTGCGTTGCTGGGTTTTTACACGGTCGATAAAATCAACCTCATCAAGACCGTCAAGAAGTTTATCTGCATACTCGGTGATTTTAAGCATCCATTGGCTTTTGTTTTTGTGAACTACTTCGCTTCCGCAACGCTCACAAACACCGTTTACAACTTCTTCATTCGCAAGAACACATTTACAAGAAGTGCACCAGTTAACCGACATTTCCTTTTTATAGGCAAGACCTTTTTTGAAAAGTTGCAGGAATATCCACTGTGTCCATTTATAATAAGAGGGGTCGGTGGTGTTTATTTCTCTGTCCCAGTCAAAAGAAAATCCTAAAGATTTTAACTGACGCTTGAAGTTTTTTATGTTATTTTCGGTAACAACCGACGGATGAATATGATTTTTTATCGCAAAGTTTTCAGTAGGAAGTCCGAAAGCGTCAAAGCCCATAGGATACAAAACATTAAATCCTTCAAGGCGCTTTTTTCTTGCAATTATATCAAGTGCCGTATATGAACGGGGATGACCTACATGAAGTCCCTGTCCCGAAGGATACGGAAATTCAACAAGACCATAAAATTTAGGCAAAGAATAATCATCTTTAGCGGCAAAAGTTTTATTTTCATCCCAAATTTTTTGCCATTTCTTTTCAATATTCTGATAATCGTATTTCATAATCAATCTCCTTGCAATTCGGTAAGAATTTCATCTAAATCAAGTGCTTTTGCATCGCTCCACATTTTATCAAGATTATAAAATTCTCTTTGGTCCGGTGTAAATATATGAACTATAACGGAAGAATAGTCAAGAACTATCCAACCCGTTGTTCTGCCTTCAATATGGTGCGGTTCAAGTCCCGCTTCTTTAAGTTTTGTTTCCACTTCGTCGGCAAGTGAATGGACATGTGTAGACGAGGTTGCTGTTGCAATAACATAATACTCTGTAAGTGAAGTTAGGTCTTCAACATTAAGCACATTCAGATTTCTTGCCTTTTTATTATTCAGCGCATTTGCCGAAATTTCAATAATTTTTTTATTTTCCAAACTTTAAATCTCCTTTTGCATAGTTTCGTTATATGCCTCTACCGTGCACAGATGTATGGGAACTGACTTTTCTGCCAAATCTTTAACGGTATAGCAAAGTGCATATTTAAATGCCTTATCAAGCGAAATATCAACAAGTTTCCGCATAACATCAACATCTTCATAATCACGGTCAGCCGATGTAAAATCAGCAAGATATATCACTTTTGATAACAGCGCCATATTTGGTTTTGCGGTTGTATGATACTTTATTGAATCAAAAATTTCTTCGTCTTGGATTTTAAGAATGTATTTTACATAATATGCGCCCGACAATGAATGCCACAGTTTCGGTGCGCCTTTTTCAATATCATTCAGATTTGCACCGAATGTATCAAAAATTTCAAAATGTTCTTCCTTTGAGGCATTTTTAGTTATATCGTGCAAAAGTCCCGCAAGATATGCTTTTTCGGTATCTGCGCCGTATTTTTGTGCTAAACGGTAAGCCTCATCCGCAACGCACAAAGAGTGGTCATAACGGCTTTTGCTGAGTCTGCTTTTAAGTATTTTTTTATATTCTTCGTATTCAGCGTGCATTGTAAATTCCCTTATTCTTTATATATTCAGATATTTTTTCGGGCAATAAATCAAAATTTAATGTTTTTCTGAAATCAGTGGACGATATATCCGGTATTTCTTCGTAAACTATTTTAATATTTGTACCCTTGCTTTTCATTTTATCAACATTTTTAATGAATTCTTCGTCATCATTGCGTGAGAATGCGATAAATTTAATTTCTCTTAACAGTTCTTCCCATTTATACCATTTGTCAAGTATTGATACCATATCTCCGCCGAGAACAAAATAGAAATCGGCGTTTTTATAAATATCTTTTAACTGTTTTACGGTATCAACGGTATAACTCTTGCCTTCTCTTTTAATTTCGATATCGGATACTTCCGACTTTTCATATTCTTCGCAAATGATTTTACACATATTATACCTATCGGTATCCGATGCTAAATAATCGGTTTTTTTATGTGGCGGCAAATAATCGGGAATAACTAAAACCTTATCTATATAACCGATATTACAGATTGCACTGAGCATCTTTTCATGCCCTGAATGAAAGGGGTTGAAAGTTCCGCCGAATATAGCGATATTCATATTACTTTACCAAAGTTATAAGTTTTTCTTTTGAAGGTCTATACAAAACAAATTTAGAACCTATAACCTGAACTACATCAGCGCCGACCGCTTCGGCAACAAATTCTGCTGTTTCACGGGTGGTTTCGGGTGCGGTTTCAAGCCTTTTAAGTTTAATAAGTTCACGGGCTGTCAAAGCATCATCAACCTGCTTTAGTGACTGCTCGGAAACACCTGATTTACCTATTTGCATAATGGTTTCATAACCGTTTGCCATACTGCGTAGCTGTGCTCGCTGTCTACTGTTTAACATAAGTTACCCTCACAAATATTTTTTAAGTTCTTCTGCAAATAATTTTACCGCTTTACCTCTATGGCTTATACTGTCTTTATCCTCGGGTGAAATAGCAGCAAAGCAACCTTTTTCACTGATAAAAACAGGGTCATATCCAAAACCGTTATCACCGCAGGGTGCATTTGAAATATAGCCGTTGCATTCTCCGCGAACGGTAAACTCCCTGCCGTCCGGAAAAACACAAGCCACACAAGAAACAAATTTCGCCGTTCTGTTTTTTTCTTCTATACCGTTAAGTTCGTTTAATAACTTGTCAATGTTGTTTTTGTCATTTGCCGGATCTCCTGCATATCTTGCCGAATAAACGCCGGGTGCACCGTTTAAAGCATCGACGCAAAGCCCCGAATCATCAGCAACAGATATAAGCCCTGTGTTTTGAAAACCGGTTCTCGCCTTTAAGAGAGCGTTTTCCTCAAATGTCTTTCCGGTTTCTTCCACCTCGTCAAACTTATCCGTAAAATCATTTTCCGAAAGGACGGTAAAACCCATAGGAATTAAAATGCGGTTTAACTCCCTTAATTTATTTTTGTTTTTAGTTGCAATAAATATCTTCATATCAGTTTTCCACATCAATAATACCGTCGGCAAATTCTTTTGCATTAAACGGCATTAAATCGTCAATACCCTCGCCTACGCCGACAAATTTAACCGGAATTCCCAACTGCTTTTGAATTGCAATTATTATTCCGCCCTTGGCAGTGCCGTCAAGTTTCGTAAGAATGATGCCGGAAATATCCGTAACATTCATAAACTCTTTTGCTTGATTAACGGCGTTTTGTCCCGTTGAAGCGTCAAGCACGAGCAAGGTTTCCTTTGAAGCGCCCGAAAGTTCACGGTCGATGATTCTGTTGATTTTAGCAAGTTCTTCCATAAGATTTTTCTTATTATGGAGTCTGCCTGCCGTATCGCAAATAATGATATCGGCATTTTTGGCTTTTGCCGATGCAATGGTATCGTAAACAACTGAAGCAGGGTCTGTTCCGTCAACACTCTTTACCATATCCACTTTGGCGCGTATTGCCCATTCTCCGAGTTGTTCTATGGCAGCGGCACGGAAAGTATCAGCAGCGCCTAAAACAACTTTTTTGCCCTCATTGTTGAATTTTGCCGCCAACTTGCCTATCGAAGTGGTTTTACCGACACCGTTTACACCGATAACCAAAATAATCGAAGGTTTAGTATCCAAATTAAGCGGTTTTTCTTCACCTATGATTTCTACAATCGTTTCATTCAGCAAACGCTTTATTTCGGCAGTATCGGTAATACCATTTTCTTTAACCTTTTTCCTGAGTTGCGCACAAATATATTCTGATGTTTGGACTCCGATATCCGCCATAACAAGTATTTCTTCAAGTTCTTCAAAAAAATCTTCGTCAATTTTGGTAAAACTGTTTACAATACTTGTTATTCCGTTTGAGAGCGAGTCTTTGGTTTTAGCAAGTCCCTGTTTTATTTTTCCAAAAAAACCCATTTAAGCACCCTTTTCTTCAAGCTTTAATTTCTTTTCAAGTTCTGCAACATTTAGTTCGATAAGTTTTGTAACACCTTTTTCCTGCATTGTAACACCGTAAAGCATATCCGCCGCTTCCATAGTGCCTCTCCTGTGAGTAACACAAATAAACTGCGTAGCAAACTTTGAAGAACGCATATACTCAGCAAATCTATCAACATTTATATCATCAAGCGCAGTGTCAACTTCATCAAGAAAGCAGAACGGAGGCGGATTGACCTGCATAATCGAGAAGTAAATGGAAAGTGCGACAAGTGCTTTCTCACCGCCCGAAAGGCCGTCAAGACTCGGAACATTTTTGCCGGGTAAATTTGCTTCAATATCAATTCCGCTTGTAAGAACATCTTCCGGATTTTCAAGTTTAAGTCTTGCAGAGCCGCCGCCAAACAAATCAGAAAATGTTTTTTGGAAATTATAATTGATTTTTTCAAAACCGACAACAAAGAGTTCCTGCATTTGAGAGGTTAACTGATTTATGAGTTTATTGAGTTCGTGCCTTGATTTTTCAACATCGTCAATTTGTTTGCTCATAAAGTCATAGCGTTCTTTAACCTCTTTATACTCCTCGATCGCAGAAACATTTACAGTGCCGAGTGCTCTTATCGAGGACTTGATTTCGTTAAGTTTTTTCTTGGCTTCGGCAGGTTTTTCAATCTCGGTCGCTATATTTTCGGCTTCGGTTTTGGTAAGACCGTATTCGTCATAAAGTTGGCTTATACAGGAATCATACTCTTTCTCCATAACCTCTTTACGCTCGGTAAGACGGGCAAGTTCACCGCTGATTTTCTCACGCTCAAGTGTTTTTTCCCTCTCGCTCGTTCTTAAATCTACGCCTAATTTTTCGGTTTGATTACGCAAATTCAAATATTCTTCTATATTCTTATTTGCATCATCAATCGCAAATTTATTATTGTCAATTTCATCCTTTAAATTTGAAATTTCGGAAGTGAATTTTTCGTTTTTAAAGGTGACAGCGGCAATTTCGGAATCTATTTCTGCCATTCTTAAATGCCTGCCAGAAAGATTCTTTTCAAGTTCTGCGGCAAGTAAAATAAGATTTGACTCATCCTTTTGAGTGTTAATAATCTCAAGTTTTAAATTGGTTATACTTTCGGAAATTTCATCACGCTTTTCGAAAATATCGTTTCTGCCGCCGGTCATCGAATCAATATGCGATTGAAGTGAGATTTTCTCATTTTCAAGTTCAACGATTTCCTTTGCGGCATTTGCAGAAACTGCCTTTAACGAGGCTATCTTTTCGTTACCGTTTTCTTTTTCAGAATTTAATTCCGATATTGTGTTATCAACACTTTTGATAAGGTCTTCTATTCTTTTCAGTTCGGCAAGAGTTCTGATTTTATCCTCATTTGAGGTTTTGATTTCATCATTAACCGCCTTAATATCCGCCTCGACTTCGGCAATGGAATTTTTTGCTTCCTCGGTTTTTTTGTTTAGTTCTTCAAGTTTTATATTTAACTTTTCAACTTCGGCAGTGTATTTTTCGATTTCGCTTGTTCTGCTTAAAATACCTGCCTGTTTAACCTTTGCACCACCCGTAAGAGTTCCTCCGGGATTAACAATTTGTCCGTCAAGAGAAACGACTTTAACACGGTAATTGTATTTTTTAGCAAGAATTATTGCACTGTCGATGTCCTCGGTAACAACTGCACCGCCCAACAAATATTTGATAATTTCACTGTATTTACCATCAACTTTAACAAGGTCGCTTGCAATACCAACAAAGCCAAAAATACTTTCAAAACCGCTTTCTTTAAACTCACGGGACTTTACAGAATTTATCGGCATAAATGTTGCTCTGCCGATATTATTTGTTTTCAGCAGGTTTATGGCTCGCTTTGCATCAGCATCGCTGTCAACAACAATATTTTGAATATTGTTACCAAGTGCCGTTTCGATTGCAACGGCATACTCATCTTTTACCGAAATCAGTTTTGCCACCGTTCCGTGAACGCCTCGCAAAATTCCTTTTTCGGACTCCGAAAGTATGTATTTTACAGCGCCCGAAAAGCCCTCCATACTATTTTGTAAATCAATAAGTATCTGAACTCTGCGCTTTTTTGCTTCAATATCAAGTCTTATATTTTCCGCTTTTTCTTTTAAGTCGTCATAAGCCTGTCCTCTTGTTGCAAGACGGAGTTCATAACCCTTTAACGAGTTTGTGCTTGATAAAATTTTATCGTCAACCGATTTGAAAAACTCTTTAGTTTCATCATATTCTTTTGTGAGTTTTTCTTTTTCGGCAAGTGACTGCGTAAGAGATAAATCAATATTTGAAAATCTTGATTCAACTTCGCTTATGGCAGTATCTGCCGTTACCATTTCAACACGCTTATCGGAACTTATTGCAGATATTGAATTTATATTTTTCGCAATATCTTCAATTTTTCTTGAAATGCTCTCACTGTTTGAAATGAGTTCAGTCAGCTCGTTTTCAAGCATTTGGAGTTTTTTGTTTAAGGCAGTTACAGTTTTGTTTTTCTGTTCAGCCTCCGCCTTTTTAAGTTCTATTTCCTTTTTGTCATCAACATCCGTAGAATTTAAAGTTTCTTTTTCATTATTTAACCGCCCGAGAGTTTCGTTATTATGAAGTATATCATTTTCTATTACCGAAATCTCGCCGTTAAGACGGACAATGTTCTCGTTGATTTCGGAAATTCCGCTTCGCTTTTCTTCAATCAAAGAAGTAAGACGCGAAAACTCTGCGGTATTGCTTTCGTTTTTTGCATCAAATTCCGCAATATCGTTTTCTATTTCGTCATATTTGATTTTTGCAGCCGTAATTTTATTTTCCTGATTGCGTAAGGCTTCTTTTGAATTATTAAGAGTGTAAAGCCACAAACTGATTTCGAGTTGTTTCTTTTCTTCCGCAAGTGATAAAAACTTTTCGGCTTTTTTACTTTGTGTTTCAAGCGGACCTACCCGTGATTCAAGTTCGGCAATGATATCTTTAAGACGCAATAGGTTTTCTTCCGCCGATACAAGTTTTCTCTCGGCATCAACCTTTCTGTAACGGTATTTTGAAATACCCGAAGCCTCCTCAAAGATATCTCGGCGTTCATCTGATTTTGAGCCGATAATATTATCAATTTTACCTTGTCCTATCATTGAATAACCGTCTCTGCCGAGTCCCGTATCCATAAATAGTTCGTTGATATCTTTAAGACGAACCGAAACATTATTGATTTGATACTCGCTCTCGTGTGAACGGTAATATCTTCTTGTGACAGAAACACTGTCATTATCAAAATTGAGCGACCTATCCGTATTATCAATATTAAGAGTTACTTCGCAAAAACCGTGCGGTCTCCTATCGGCAGTTCCGCCGAATATGACATCTTCCATTGATTGTCCGCGAAGATTTTTGGTTGACTGTTCGCCAAGCACCCATCTTACCGCATCAGAAATATTACTTTTTCCGCTTCCGTTAGGTCCTACTACCGCCGTAATTCCTTTTCCGAATTTCAGCGTAGTTTTATCGGCAAAAGATTTAAATCCCTGAATTACGATTGAGGTTAAAATCATAGTTTACTGATTCCTTTCGGCTTTGATTTCAAACGGCTTTAAACTTGCATCGGTTTTTACGGTGCAATCAAAACCAAGCTCGTGAAGTTTTGAAATGTTTATACGCTTTTGTCCTATCATTTTAGAGGTCTCTGACCTGCCTACATAAAGTATCCATTCACCTTTTTCGGTAAGCAGTTTTTTTGCGTTGTTAAAATATAGATTTGATATACAAAGTTCGCTGAAAGCAGGATGCCACGGTCCTGCAATATAAGAATCGGGTTCTATTGAATGAAGACCCAATCTTATAACTTTTATATTTGCCTCATTGAACATAGAGAGCAATTTTGTTGCAAGAGAGACGGCATCGTCAAGTGTTTGCGGTGTATAAAAACTGTCTGCATACATAGCAGCCAAATCAGTATCTTTCAAAACAATGGTGGGATAAATTCTTACAGTATCCGGCTCTAACTTGATGATTTCTTTTGCTGTCCTTAAAGTCATCTCATCGTTATCGCCGTAAAGTCCCGTCATCATTTGAATACCGAGCGAAAAGCCCATATCCTTAATAAGTTTAGATGCTGTAACTACATCTTTAGCAGTATGTCCGCGGTTATTTTTCTTAAGAACTTTATCGTTCATACTTTGAGCACCGAGTTCAATCGCCGTAACTCCGTAGCTTTTGAGTATTGTAAGTATTCCCATATCTATTGCATCGGGACGGGTTGAAATGCGAATACCTGCAACAAGTCCCTTATGAACATACTTAAATGCACTGTTTAACAGTGTAAACATATAATTTCTGTTAATGGCGGTAAAACTTCCTCCGAAAAAAGCGATTTCGGTGGTTTCGGGATTGTAATTTTTACTTTTAAGCGCAATATTTACCGCTTCGTCAACATCTTCTGCCGTAGGCGCCAAATGTTTACCTGTTATGTGCCTTTGATTACAAAAAGAACACATATTAGGGCATCCGATATGCGGAACAAAAATCGAAATATTTGAATGTATACTGCTCATTTAATTCTTACCCATAAGTTTCAAAGCCTGCATTGCAGCCATTTGTTCTGCCTGTTTTTTAGACTTTCCACTACCCGTTCCTATTGCATTTGAATTAAGGTAAACTGTAACGGTAAATTCTTTATCATGGTCAGGACCTTTTTCGCTTATTAACTTATATACAACCGATTCTTCGGGGTTTCTCTGAATTATTTCCTGCAATTCGGTCTTATAGTCCTTAAAAGAATCTTCTGCCGAGTGAGTTTTAAGTTCTCTTAAAACAAAGTTCATAACATGTTTTCTTGCAGGTGCAATTCCGCCGTCGAGATATATTGCGGCAAGAACCGCCTCAAAAGCATCAGCCAAAATAGAATCTCTGTCTCTTCCGCCGCCTTTTTCTTCACCTTTTCCGAGCAGTAAATATTTGCCCAAATTAAGTTCACGGGAAAAAGAACAAAGTGCCTTTTCACAAACAAGTGATGAACGGAGTCTTGTAAGTTCACCCTCGGGCATATTTTTAAAATTTTTATAAATATAATCTGAAACTATAATTGATAAAACACTGTCGCCTAAAAATTCAAGACGCTCATTTGAAGACCTACTGCCTTTTACCTCATTTGCATAAGAAGAATGTGTGAGCGCATTTTCAAGCAATGACAAATCTTTAAATTTATAATCAAGCAAATTTTCAAGCTTTTCCATCATTTAACTCCAAATTTTTTTCAATCAAATCAATAACACCGTTATTTGAAAATGCAATTGCCTGTCTGATTGCATTTTTTATAGCTTTCGCATCGGAACTTCCGTGTGCTTTGATTACCGGTTTTTTAACGCCCAAAAGCGGTGCGCCGCCAACCTCGGAACTATCCATAAGGTATTTAAGAGAAGACACATCGTTTTTAAGCACCAAAGCCGCAAGTTTATTCTTTAAATTTTTATAAAAGATGCTCTTGATGAGTTTTAAAAGTGTCATTGAAGTGCCCTCAATAAGTTTTAAAGCAATATTGCCGGTGAAACCGTCTGTAATAATCGCATCGCAAACACCTTTGGGCATCTCTCTTGATTCAATATTGCCAACAAAATTTATCGGTGCAGACTTTAAAAGTTTATATGCTTCGGTATGTAAGGGGTCGCCCTTTGTTTCTTCCGTTCCAATGTTTAAAAGACCGATTTTCGGATTTTCGATATTTTGAACACCTTTTAAATAGGCATCTGCCATTAAAGCAAACTGCAAAAGCATTTCGGGACGGCATTCTGCGTTAGCACCCATATCCATAAGCATATAACTGCTTTCGGGTGCAGGTAACATACTTGCAAGCGCAGGTCTTTTAACACCCTTTATTCGTTTAACTATAAGCGTTCCGCCAACAACAATCGCACCGGTTGAGCCTGCTGATACAAACGCATCTGCCCTATCCTCTACAACCTCTTTAAAAGCCACTCCCATTGATGAGTCGGAATGTGCTTTTAAAATGGTTGTCGGGTCATCATGCATTGAGATTACATCTTTTGTATCGCAAATAATAAGAGATTCATCGAAAGAAAAGCCGTTATCTTTTATTATTTTTTCTATAACTTCCTTATCGCCCGTAAGTGTAATCGAAACACCGTATTCTTTAAAAGCCAAATAAGCGCCTTTTATTATTTCAAAAGGTGCATTATCTCCGCCGAATGCGTCAACAGCTATTCTCATTAGATTTTCCCCTCTTCAAAATATTTTAAAGAACGCATAGCAAGTGCCATATACCGTTCCCTTTTATCTCTTATATGATTTTCAAGCGAAGGAATTATTCCGAAATTTGCTCCCATAGGCTGAAAATCAGTAACGGTTTCGTCGCATATGTAATTTATCAAAGCGCCTATCATAGTGGTATTCGGAAGAATAAAAGGTTTTTCGCCGTTAAATGTGCGAACAGCATTTATACCGGCAACTATACCGCTTGCCGCAGATTCCATATAGCCCTCAACACCCGAAATTTGTCCGGCAAAAAATATTTTGTTGTTTTTCTTTAAGGACAAATTCTTATTTAAGAGTTTAGGCGAATTGATAAAGGTATTTCTGTGCATAACGCCGTATCTTACAAATTCCGCATTTTGAAGACCCGGAATAAGCGAAAATACTCGCTTTTGTTCTGCAAACTTCAAGTTGGTTTGAAAACCGACGATATTATAAAGCGAACCTTCGGCATTTTCTTTACGCAACTGAACTACCGCCCAAGGTCTGTGCCCTGTATTCGGGTCACGGAGTCCCACAGGTTTTAACGGGCCAAAGCGTATTGAATCTATGCCTCTTTTAGCAAGGACTTCAACAGGCATACAACCCTCATAAACATCAAAATCGTGAATTATTGCAGATTCGGCATTTATAAGTTCATTATAAAAATGCTCATACTCTTGCTTATTCATAGGACAGTTTACATAATCGCCCACCGCATCATCTGAATATCTTGAAGCAACAAAAGCCTTATTAAAATCTATGCTTTCTTTAGTTACTATCGGTGCTGCCGCATCATAGAAACTCAAACTGTCGGTTTGGCAATAATCTTTTATGCTTTCTGCAAGTAAATTATCTGTGAGAGGACCTGTAGCAATAACGGTTATGCCGTCCTTTGGTATTTCGGTAACAACTTCATTTATCACATTGATATTTTTGTTGTTTAGTATGGAGTTGGTTATATAATCGGAAAAAATATAACGGTCTACCGCCAAGGCACCGCCTGCCGCAACAGATGATTTATCCGCAGACTCAAGACAAACCGAGCCCAATCTTCGCATTTCTTCTTTTAAGAGCCCTGCCGCAGAATCAATGCGGTTTGCCTTTAAAGAATTTGAACATACAAGTTCTGCAAAATTATCGATTTTATGTGCAGGTGAATGTTTTTTCGGTTTCATTTCAATAAGGTCAACCGATATTCCTGCTTTTGCTATAGCGTTTGCCGCTTCGCAACCTGCAAGTCCTGCACCGATAACCGTTATTTTATTCATTATTATTTTCTTGTTCCTTTGTCTTTTTTCTTGAAGGACATTCGGAATTCATACAATACTTACGGCCTCGCAGTCCGCTTATTATATAACTTCCGCAATCTTTACAAATATCACCCGTAGGAAGTCCCGGTGAAGCAAAATCGCATTTGGGATAATTGGAACAACCGTAAAATTTCTTTCCTTTTTTTGAAACACGGCGGACAAGTTTGCTTCCGCACTTAGGACAAGGCTGTTTGATTTCGTCCTGCGGAACGGGTTTTGTATTTTTGCATTCGGGATATCCGGGACAAGCAAGGAATTTTCCGAATCTTCCGTTTTTAATAACCATTTTTCTTCCGCATTTTTCACAAACAATATCGGTTTCTTCATCGGGAACTTTTACATGCTTTCCGTTTAAAGATTCCTCCGCTTTTTTATAAAGCAAATCAAAATCGGAATAAAATTCTTCTATGATTTTTATCCAATCCGCTTCTCCGACACCGATTTTATCAAGTTTTTTCTCAAAACCCGCGGTAAACTTAACATCAACTATTGATTTGAAATGTTCGCCTATTAAGTCGGACACAACAGTTCCGAGCGCCGTAGGTTTAAGTGATTTCTTTTCACGCTCAATATAAGTTCTTTGAAGAATGTTTGAAATAATCGGAGCATAGGTAGAAGGTCTGCCGATACCGTTTTCATCAAGTGCTTTAATAAGAGTCGGCTCAGTATAACGGGCAGGCGGTTGAGTAAAATGCTGATTCGGAACAAGTTTTTTGAGTTTTAAAATATCATCTTTTACAAGTTCCGGCAATGTGCCTTCGTCACTTGATTCTTCGTCCGTCCCCTCAACATAAAGAGTAGTAAATCCATCAAATCGGACACTGTATCCGCTCGCTCTGAAAAGATATTCATTTGCAGTAATATCGGCAACAACGGTATCCTGAACACAAGCAGCCATCAAAGATGCAATAAATCTTTCCCAAATAAGTTTATAAAGTTTATATTGGTCTGTAGACAACGAATCTTTTGCCAAAGCAGGCGTAAGCGAAATAATGGTAGGTCTAATTGCCTCGTGAGCATCCTGAGCATTATTTTTAGATTTATAATAACGGGGTTTATCGGGCAAATAATCTTTGCCGTAGGTTTTTAAAACAAATTCATTGCCGGCACTTCTCGCTTCTTCGGAAATGCGGAGTGAATCGGTTCTCATATAAGTTATGAGACCGGTAACACCGTATTCGGGAACATCAATTCCCTCATATAACTGCTGTGCTATGCGCATAGTCTTTTGACCGGTAAAGTTAAACTTTCTTGATGCTTCCTGCTGTAAAGTAGAAGTAATAAAAGGAGGCGCAGGTTGTTTATGGCGAATGCCTTTTTTAACCGCAGAAACCTTATACTCTGCATCGGTTAAAGAATCCACTATGCTCTGTGCGTCAGCCTCGCAAGAAATTGTTTCTAATTTCTTACCGTCCGCAAAACCGAAAAGTTTTGAATCAAAGGTCTTTTTTAGGAAAAGTTTTGCATCAATCGTCCAAAATTCTTCACTGTTGAACTTTTCTATTTCACGCTCACGGTCAACTATCAATTTAAGCGCAACCGACTGAACTCTCCCCGCCGACAAACCGCCTTTGACTTTTTTCCAAAGGAACGGACTTAATTTATAGCCGACAATTCTGTCAAGCGCACGCCTTGCCTGTTGAGCATCTACTAAATCAAGGTCAATGGCACGGGGTTCTTTAATACCCGCCAAAACGCCTGTTTTTGTGATTTCGTTAAAAGTTACACGGTTTTTATCCGATAAATCAAGCGATAAAATTTGTGCCAAATGCCAAGAAATTGCTTCACCCTCTCTATCAGGGTCGGTTGCAAGAAGAACGCATTCGCTTTTTTGTGCCGCCGATTTGAGTGTTTTAATCAAATCTCTCTTTTCGGGCATATTTATATATTCAAGTTTAAAGTTGTTATTTACATCTACACCGATTTTTGATTTGGGCAAATCGCGAATATGGCCCATAGATGCCATAACATCATAATCATTTCCCAAATACTTTTTTATGCTTTTAACCTTTGTCGGTGATTCGACAATAACGAGTTTTGACATAGATATACTCCTTATTTCTTCTCATATTTACCGCCGGGCAGAGCGGTAATCAGATTTTCAAGTTCAAGTTCAGTAAGTGCTGAAAGCAATAAATCAGACGGCAAATTCAAAAAAGATAAGTCATCTGCCATGAAAATTTGCTTATTCAAATTATTATATACCATTTTTGCTTCATTTGAAAGAGTTTCTTGCAAATTTTTTTCGATTTTTTCGATTTTTTTATCGCTTATACTCGTTTCGGGTTTTTTGAATGCTTTTTCTATATCTAAATATTCAGCATAAAGCGGTAAATATTCATTAAAAACATCCGAAGCGTCAAGCAACGGCTTTGCACCGTCTCTTAACAAAGCATTTGAGCCTTTATACTCTTTAAGCGACGGATTTCCCGGAACTACAAATACATCTCTGCCCTCATCAGCGGCAGTTCGTGCGGTAATCAGAGCGCCGCTTTTTTCGCCTGCTTCAACAATTATTGTGCCAAGCGTCAAACCCGACATTATTCGGTTTCTTATGGGAAATGACCGTCTTGACGGTCTTGTCAACGGCGGATATTCCGATACTACGCAACCGTTCTTTAAAGCGGAATTTCTTATATCTTTATTTTCCGGCAAATAATCACAGTCTATTCCGCAACCTAATACAACCACCGTTGTTCCGTCCGCAGCGTATACCCCTTTATGTGCCGCAGTATCACTACCGAGTGCGCCACCGCTTACTACTATCATTCCGGCTTTTGAAAGACGGTATCCGAGCGAAAAAGCACTTTTAAGCCCGAACTCGCTCGACTTTCTCGGTCCTACAATAGTTATTGACGGCAGTGTATCAAAATCGGGAAAATTACCTTTATAATACAAAACAATCGGCGGAACACTTATATTGATTAACGAAGTGGGATAATCGTCATCAATAAATTTCATTATTTTCACATTATGCTTTTTGCACTTATTTACAATACTCTCTGCAATTTTATAATCATTAACCGTAAGTTTCGTCTTTGCTTCTTCGGAAAATTTTATACTTTTAAGTATTTCATCAATATGTCTGTCAATCATATTGGCTGAAAGTATTTTTTGAAGCACTATAAAAGCCCGATTTGAGCCTGCACCGAAAACCGACTGTATTAAAATGTGATTCAGAAGCGAATAATCATTCATTTTTATCACATATCCTTTAAAGTAAAATCATTCTTTCATAAGTTCATAAATCGCAATAGCGGCGGCACCTGCGGCATTTAATGACTCTGCCTTTCCCCGCATCGGTATTGTGATTTTAAAATTTGAATTATTCTTTACTTTATCCGAAATCCCATTGGCTTCGTTACCGATAACTATTACATCACCGTTTTTAAAATCAATTTTTGATATATCGGTTGCATCATTATCCACAACACAAGCCAAACTTCTAAGACCGTTTGTTTTAAAAAACTCTGTTAAATCTTCTGTAATATAAACAGGCAAACGAATTAAAGTGCCCATTGAACTGCGAAGCGACTTCGGAGAATACGCATCACAAGCAATGCTGTTAATTATAATTCCGCTTACACCAAGCGCCTCACATGTTCTTGCAATTGCGCCCAAATTAGACGGGTCTTGCAAATTATCAAGGGCAACATATTTGCCTGATTTATCGAAATTTTTGTCACGGTCTGGCATTTTTGCAATAATAATTATTCCCTGCGGAGTTTCGGTGTCACTGATTTTTTCAAAAAGAGAATCACTTAGAACATATATATTATCCGATTTTTGTGAAAACGACTTAACTTCATTATTGAATTTTTCGTAAAAAGTTTCACTATACAAGATCGCATAAATACCAACGCCGTTCAAAAGGGCATCTTTGCAAATGCGAAGTCCCTCCAAAACAAACATTTTTTCGGTTTTTCTGAATTTTGAAGATTTTTGCAATTTTGATGTAAACTTTATAATTTGGTTATCTTTTGAACTAATATAATTCACTTTTTCCATAAAAATTCCCCTTATGAAAAAATCAGTAAATATCAAAATTCGCCCGAGAAGTTAATCTCGGGCGATGAAATATTATTTTTCAAGTGCCTTTTGAGCGGTTTTTACGAGTGCGGCAAATCCCTTTGCATCATTAACTGCAATATCAGCTAACATCTTACGGTTGATTTGAACGCCTGCTTTGTTAAGACCGTTCATAAAAGTTGAATAATTCATACCGTTAATCTTTGCGGCGGCAGAAATACGCGTAATCCACAAACGGCGGAAATCACGCTTCTTCTGTTTACGGCCGATATAGGCATAATTACCCGATTTCATAACTGCTTCTTTCGCAGTTTTGAAAAGTTTAGATTTTGCGCCAAAATAACCCTTGGCAAGTTTTAATGTTTTCTTTCTTCTTTTGCGTGTAGCTAACGCACCTTTAACACGAGCCATGTTTAAGTAACCTCCACTTTAAATTATGTTCCGATTATTTATACGGAATCATTTTCTTTACCTTTGCAACATTTGTTGCATCGGCGCATACTACTTTGCGAAGATTTCTCTTACGCTTGGTTGTTTTCTTGTTTAGAATGTGCGACTTAAAAGCATGAGCACGCTTAACCTTGCCGGTTTTTGTGAGTTTAACACGCTTTTTAGCGCCACTGTGAGTTTTGATTTTAGGCATTTTATTGTCCTCCTGAAAATAATTCTCTTATTTACCTGATTTCGGAGCCATAAACATCAACATGTTACGGCCTTCCATCTTAGCAGCTTTTTCAACATTTGCAACCTCACCGCAATAATTTGCAAATCTTTCCATAATTTCATATCCCATTTCCGGATGGCCGAGTTCACGACCTCTGAATCTTATTGAAAACTTAACTTTATTGCCGGCTTGCAAAAACTTAACCGCGTGGTTAGCTTTTGTTTCAAAGTCATGTGTATCAATGCCTACACCGATAAGGCGTATTTCCTTGATTTCAATAACCTTTTGATTTTTCTTGGCATCCTTTTCTCTTTTTGCCTGCTCGAAACGGTATTTACCGTAGTCCATTATCTTGCAAACAGGCGGAGTGGCATTGGGAGAAATGTTTACAAGGTCCAAATCTTTTGCATATGCGGCTTCAATGGCTTTTGCTATCGGTAAAATACCGAGCTGAGCGCCGTCATCGCCGATTACTCTAACTTCCTTGAATTTTATGCCTTCATTGATTGCTAATTCTTTGCTGCTTATTGTAAAGCACCCCCGTAAATTAGGTAAAATAAAACGCAGACAAAAAATGTCCGCGTTTAAACAGTCAAAAACTGAGTGTTTATTAACCTTACAACACAACCGTCGTTAAGGTGAGAACGGAACATTCTTCTTCGTTGTCTAAAGGTAATTATACTACAAAAATTATATTTGTCAAGCAAAATATTTCAGTTTATAAAAAATATGGCTGATTTGCTTGTAATATTTAAATTTGTGTGATAAAATACTATCATAATTTTAAATGAAAGCTGGCAAAATTATGAAAAAGACTTTTAATATTGCTGTTATAGCCGGTGACGGAATAGGTCCTGAGGTAATTAACGAAGGCATTAAAATTTTAAACGCCATTGCATCGGCGGACGGAAACATTGAATTTAATTTCACACATTTCCCGTGGGGTTGCGATTACTATTTAAAAAACGGTTATATGATGCCTGCGGACGGTATCGAAACCCTTAAAAAATATGATGCCATTTTATTGGGTGCCGTAGGCGACCCGAGAGTTCCCGACCATATTTCACTTTGGGACCTTCTTCTTGTTATACGCAAGTCTTTCGACCAATACATAAATCTGCGTCCCGTAAAACTGTTAAACGGAGCTCCCTGCCCTCTTAAAGATGTTAAAGTCGGAGATATAAATATGACCTTTGTGCGTGAAAACAGTGAGGGTGAATACGCAGGCGCAGGAAGTTGGTTATATAAGGATAAGCCGAATGAGGTTGTAATACAAAACGGTGTATTTTCAAGAGTGGGATGTGAGCGTGTAATTCGCTATGCTTATGAACTCGCACGCAAAGAGAATAAAACGCTTACTTCCATAAGCAAAGGAAATGCGCTTAACTATTCGATGGTATTTTGGGATAAGATTTTTAAAGAAGTCGGAGAAGAATACCCCGATGTTGTTACTCATTCGTATTTGGTTGATGCCGCAAGTATGTTTATGGTAAAAGACCCTGCAAGATTCCAAATAGTTGTTACCTCTAATTTGTTTGGAGATATTCTTACCGATTTGGGTGCTGCAATTTCCGGCGGTATGGGACTTGCCGCAGGCGCAAATGTAAACCCCGAACGCAAATTCCCGTCAATGTTTGAGCCGATTCACGGCTCTGCTCCCGATATTGCGGGCAAAGGCATCGCAAACCCTCTTGCAACAGCGTGGTCGGTAAGTCAGATGATGGACTTCTTCGGATATGAAACATGGGGCAAAAAAGTTATTGATGCAATAGAAATACTGCTTACCGAAAAAAAGGTCTTAACACCCGATTTGGGCGGCAACGCCTCAACCTCTCAGGTCGGAGACGAAATAGTTAAAATTCTTACTAAAAATTGAATATGATAAAAAATCACCGTCACAAGAAATTGTGGCGGTGAAACATTACTTTTTGCAAAAAATAATTTTTAAAAATTATGCATTGGCATTTAACTTCTTAACAAGTGCAGATTTCTTTCTTGCAGCATTGTTTTTATGAATGATACCCTTGCCGGCTGCACGGTCAATCTTTTCAACAGCAACTTTAACAGCATCGTTAGCATCAGCAGCTTTACTGTCGATAGCAGCATCGGCTTTCTTAATAATTGTTTTAAGTTCTGAACGATAAGCCTTGTTACGCTCAAAATTAGCCTTGCTTAATGTAACACGCTTCTTTGCAGATTTAATATTCGGCATTATGCCACCTCCTAACATCTTTAACAACAAATGATATAATATCACACAAATTTAAAAATTGCAATATATTTTTTAAATTTTTTTATTGACATTTATCTTCTTAAATGATATAATGTCAAGGTCGGTCGGAAAACCGAGATATGCGAGTGTGCTGGAATAGGCAGACAGGCACGTTTGAGGGGCGTGTGTCAATGACGTACGAGTTCAAGTCTCGTCACTCGCACCAAAGCATTCAAACCCGAACCTTTTACCAATCGGTGAAACGTTCGGGTTTGTTGTTTACTTCTAAAACAATTACATAGTTCTATTACTGACAAAAGCGGTGGTACAGACCAAAATCTGCACCACCGCTAAATTTATTCTTGATCCGTATTTTCTTTCTGTTCTTTTTTCCACGCTTTAAACTCTTTCTTTCCTTCGTCGCTGTTAAAATATTCTAATATATCAGGCATCAAGCAATGTGCCAATGCCTCAATTTCACTTTCGGAAAAATCGGATTTCAGAACGATTTTTACTTTTCCCATATTATTGGGACTCCTTTGCTTAGATTTCTCCTGTTTTGCCGGAGATGTGCAGTCGTTTATCATTCAAAAATCCTTCATTAATTAAAATTTTTACCTTTCGGTAACGACAGGAATCGGCTCACCGGTACCCACCGTTTGGACTATTTAATTTCAGTCCACTTCACCGTTTGCCCGTTTTACCAAAACCGTTGCATTGACGCTGGATAACCCGATAGAACCGTCATCCATAATAAGCATTGATCGGGTTTCTTTGCTGAATGTCATATCGGATACTTTATCGGAATTACGGTCGGCGTTGTACTTTTGCAAAGTCCGTCTTGCTTTCTCGGCATCGGCCGAAATAATATACTTGACCTTATCGGCATTGGCAAACGATTGATTTCCTACATTAAAAAATCTGCTCATGGTTCTCACTCCTTTCATTTTTTCTTATCAAAGCAGCATATCGGCTCTTTGCTTTCCATATCGTAAAAGTAAGTCGTTTTATCTGCTTTTAAATCGGATATACTGTATAAATAAACATATACATCCGACATCCATAATGAATATTTCCCCACAGATTCAATCCACTTTTCTACCTGTGGCTTTAACTTTTTGGTGACTGTCGTTCTGTTTTGACCGATGATGTAAATATCTGTTGTGATTTCTTTCAGCTTGCTGCATTTTGTATTAAAATCCCGTTGATTATGGTTACCGCACTCAACTTCATAATAGTAATATTGGTTGTCATCTGTTTTGCAAACCAAATCTGGAATAACACTTTTACCGCCACACAAATGGATAACATTTGCTGAACGGGACATAGACACACTCTTATAAATACCTGTTTTCTCACGAAAACTTCGTGATTTTTTCCTTGAATTATAAAATTTTCATTACTTTTCAAATTAAATATGAGAAAAGTGTATTTTCATTTTCAAGAAAAGAATAACGGCCTGTGCTAAAAAACACAGACCGTCTTATTTTTGGGGTTAAATTTTTATATGACTGTCGCTTTCAAAATGAAATATGATTTTCATATCGAAATGACTCATACAGATTAATTTTAGATACGAGGGGAGATTTATTTAAGGCAAAACTTTCGTTTTGAAAAGACGGCGGATTAAACTGCTCTGTTAAATAAATAAGGAATCCGTTCTCCGGGCTTTCCACCACACAGGCACGGTTATAATGATACAGCGGATTCAGCGGCGCCGGAAGAATAGGTTGCGGTTCGCCGAAAGAAATACCGTCCGGCGAAGTGACCAACATCACAGTTCTTGAATCTCGGTGGGATATGTAAAAATAATACTGATGCTCCCGCGGTAAAACGCACACATCAAACCATTTTTCCTCGTCCTTACCCAAAACGGGACTTTTTGGATGTTTTTCCCACATTCCTATCCCTCTCTTCCGCATAAATGATAGCAATTCACACAAAAAAAGGCAATAATAAAAATAACCATTTTATATTCAAAAATAACCATCTGATTTTTCAAACAATTTGGCAATTTAAAACAAATATTTATTTTCCATTATTTACAATATTTTTATCAAATAAACCATTCTTTTTTTTAGATTTCAAAAAATTTTCTTGAAATAATTTTTAAAAATTGATATTATTATATTGAAAAATTGATATTTTGGCGGAAATGGTTGCATTTCTCATAAAAAAGTGATAAACAAAGGATATAAACAATAGCGTCGGGAGGTTATGACATTTCAGAAGACTGCGGGAAAATCCATATCAATAAAGAATTGTCTTTAAACGATTCTTATTATCCGATTGTCAGTGATTTAGCAAAGAAAATGTATTATTATGTTATCATTGCCGGTCATTTTATCTGCCGGCCGGAGTTTCGTCTGCAACGGCATGATTATAATAACATCCTGATCAAATATACCGTTTCCGGTTACGGTTCCTTACGGTACCGCGATAAAGATTATGTGGTCGGTCCCAATCAGGTCATGATTATCAAATGCTTTGATTTGCACGAATACGGCACCTATAATTGCGACAGTTGGGAAAACAAATGGGTGCATTTTTACGGTAACGCCGCTGATGAATATTTTAATTATATCTATACATTGTGCGGCCCAGTCATTTCCATGTCCGAAAACACCGCGATCCCGCAAAAAATGGATCAAATTTTAGAATGGCTGAAATCGGGCGGCGACCATGCGGAAGCCAATATTTCTTGTTTGTTGGTTGAAATCCTGACCGAAATTATCAATCAAATCCCGGACACCTTGCTTCAGCAGCAAAATCAAAACGATTTTTATTCCGTCAATACCGCTATTCGCTATATAGAAAGCAATTACAACCAACCGATTGATCTGAAAGATATTGCGGTCGCTTCGCATTACAGTCTCTCGCATTTCATAAGAACCTTTCGCCGGATCGTCAAAATCACACCCTATCAATATTTGCAGCAATACCGCATCAATAAATCAAAAAGTTTACTGATTTCGACCAATCTTTCCATATTTTCGATTGCCGAACAAGTCGGATTCTCCAATGTCTACAGTTTTATTCGAAACTTTGAACATTTTGAATCCATGACACCTTCTGATTACCGCCGGTAATACCGAGATTCTTAAAAAGGAGTCAACATCATGCACCTGTCTCTTCAATTTGCACATTCATTAAATAAAATTTTCCCGGACGAACCTTTTCTGGAAAAACCGTATAAATCCGGTTCCGCGTTACGCGGAGAATTGTTTCATCTGCAGTTGGCGTTTTATTTATCGGACGGTCTTCGTGATAAATTTAAAATCGAAATCCATTCGCCTTTAAAAGAATTCATCCGTGTTTACGAAGTACGAAATGTGCCGGTCTTATTGACCCACTATCCGTGGAGTGATGATTATTATCTTCGCAAAACGCCGGGGCTTTATCCCGACCTGTTACTGCCAAGCGACGGATATGTCACCACCGTATCCGGGCAATGGCGCAGTTTATGGTTGGAAACGGAAATACCATCCGATTATCCGGCGGGAAATTATTCGATTGCCGTCACCCTTACCCACATTGACCATCCGGAATGTACCGGCACCGAAACATTTACTTTGCAGATTATTCCTGCCGAACTGCCCAAACAAACCTTAAAACATACCGAATGGTTTCACAGCGATTGCATTGCCAAATACTACGGACTGGATATTTTCAGTGAAAAATATTGGGAATATGTCGGAAACTATATGCAACAAACCCACCATTATGGCGTTAATATGATTTTAACACCTATTTTCACACCTCCGCTGGATACGGAAATCGGCGGCGAACGTCCAACCGTTCAGTTGGTTGATGTTATTTTGAATAACAATACCTATCGGTTTGGATTTGACCGTTTAAAACGTTTTATTGATTTAGCACGCCAAAACGGGATTGAATATTTTGAATTTTCACATCTTTTTACACAATGGGGCGCAAAAAAAGCCGTCAAGGTTATAGCAACCGTTGACGGTGAATATCGTCAGTTATTCGGTTGGCATACCGATGCCGCCTCAACCGAATACATCCGCTTTTTAAACTCTTTTATCCCTGCCTTAAAATCCTTTATGAACACACTCGGACTGTTGAACAACTGTTTCTTCCATATTTCGGATGAACCTTCTTTGGAACAGGAAGATTCTTACCGTTCTGCCGTCAATTCCGTGCAAACCGTCCTTGCAGATTGTAATGTAATTGACGCCCTTTCAGATTATCAATTCTACGAAAAGGGTTTAATCCGTATTCCGATTCCCTCCAATGACCGTGTGGAAGAATTTATTGAAAAAGGCGTTTCTCATCGCTGGACTTATTACTGTTGCGGGCAAGTCGATAAAGTCAGCAACCGTATGATTGCCATGCCGTCCGAGCGCACGCGGATTTTCGGTATGCAACTCTTTAAATATCAAATCGAAGGATTTCTGCATTGGGGTTATAACTTCTGGTTCAACCGTCTGTCCCAAAAAAACATTAACCCCTTTGTCTGCACCGATACCGAAGATACTTATCCCGGCGGAGATGCTTTTCAGGTTTATCCCGGGGAGAACGGTCAGCCGCTTCCTTCTATTCATCAAATGATTTTTGCCGACGGATTACAGGATATGCGTGCCCTCCAACTGTTAAGCGAACTCACCTCCTTTGAAGATGCCGTTAAGTTATTGGACAGCACAATGGAGGAAAACATTACTTTCAATATTTATCCGCACGATCCCATTCGCCTATTGTCCGCGCGTGAAACGGTAAACCAAAAAATAGCATCGATATTGGCATCAAAATGCTGATCGAACGAGCAGAAAATCCGCTTTATTACAAACACCAATCCCCACAGAAAACGCCAAAGCACTCTCTGTGGGGATATATTATTGTTTTTTATCTGTATGACAAATCAGGATCATCAGGTTTACTATCATTATTCCACATTTTCTGTTCCACAATTTATGCCACAAAAGGTTCATAGGTTGTATCATTTCAATTATGCTATAAAATGTTCATTTGTTATCTCATTGACACTGTTTGAAATTGGTTCATCTATTATTGCATTACGATATTTCTAATTTGGTTCACTATTTATCTCATTCACACTATCAGAATAGGTTCACAGTTTATATCATTAGAGTCGAAAATTTTGGTTCACAAGTTGTAACATTAAAATTTAATTATTAGGCTATCAATCTTATCTAAACAAGTTCATTGTTTATTACATATCAAGACTATGCTTGATTTTACATGTTATTTTTAAATCACACTTTACTTGTCAATACCCCGAAAATGCAGTGTTTTCAAAGTAATTTCGGGGTATTAAAAGTTATATAGCGTTATGTAGAATTATACAGTTCCGTGTATGTCTGATGAGGACGAAAAAATTTTTGAAAAATATTGTGCATAAGATTAAATTATTGTTTTATGCAAAGCAATATTATTGATTGTCCAACATAAATACTATTAGGATCTTCTATTCCGTTAATCGAGAGAATAGTTTTAAAGTTTTTACTGTAGTTTATTCCGACAGAATTACATATTTTTGTCAATGTATCCCCGGATTTAACGGTATAAGCTATCCAAATGTTACTGCTCTTTCGCCAAACGAAGAATATGAATTAAAGTCTTCAACATTTGAAGTCCTTCCTTATATCTTTTTTGATAGAGAACCACAAGATAGCAGCAACTATTACAAATTAATTGGTTTGGATTCTAACGGTAGGTGTGAGAAATGGATTCAGAAAGTATATATGACACCGCGTTACGATTTGAACAATATTAATTCGTTTAAAGTATTGCTGCCCGAATCAAATGGAAACGGAAATTTAGGTGAAACATTAAGTACGCCCATTGTAGTAGGTCCATCTGTATCATCTACTCCAACATTTATTAGTATCGGTAATTTTGAAACAAAAATTGAAGCCGAAAATCTTTTGAAATATTTAAAAACAAAGTTCACAAGAAGCTTGCTTGCAATTTTGAAAAAGACACAACATAACCCCGCCGCAGTATGGGCTTATGTACCGATGCAAGATTTTACAAACAATTCTGATATTGATTGGTCGAAATCCATTCCGGAAATTGATGAACAGCTTTATGAAAAGTATAATCTTTCTGAAGAAGAAATTGATTATATCAAAAAAATGATAAAACCGATGAAGTAAAATATTTCTAACGGAGTTAAATCTATGAAACAATCCGGCATTTTAGTACGGCAAAAATTAGCGAAGGGTTTTCTTGGTGGACCGCTTAATGCTAATTTTACGGTAAAAGAAAATAATATTATTTACGAAATTTCCATTGAACAGTGTGGGATAAGGAAAACATCAATAAAAGCCAAATCAAGTGTTGACATTGAATCTTTGGTAAATATTTTTAACAAACTTGATATGTTGATAATGCTTGGGGAAGGTGAATTTATCCCGGTTTCGGAAGCAAAAACGATAGAAAATAATATCGAATTTGACTCTGAAGAATTAAAATCACTGTTTACCAATAGAGTAAAAATGTTCTCTTCCGCTGACTTTACAAAAGGCTCGGTTAATAGTTTTTTGAGCTTTGACAAATATGTCAATACCAAAACATTTACCGATTGGTCAAATTTATTAAGTGAACTTGATATTGCTCACAATATAGTGCTTTATTCATTAGCAGATACAGGTATGACGATAGATTGTAAATGCGTATTTTTAATTGAGGCATTTGAGGCGTTATCTGAACTTATAAAAAAGAATAAAGTTCAAAATTTCACTTACCGCAAAGCAAAGACAGGAGAATCACAATTACAATTAATGCTTATAGCTGTGTTAGAAAAATACGGCAATGATATTTTTAAAGAGGAAATGTGTTTATCAACAAAAAAGTTCACACACCTGTTCCGGTTCTTTACAAAGCAGACCGTAAGTATTGCATATTTCTGCTGTCCGTTTTTCAAGTTTGTTTAAAAGACGGGTTTCATATTTCGTGGTGCTCTTTTTCCATACGAAAGTATATTTGTTTGCATTGGCTTCCAATTTTGTTCCGTCCTCAAACAAATGCTCATATTATATTTCTTTTATGCTTTTCGGTTTGTTTACCAAACCGTAAAACAGTTCTTCACTGCAATACGGCAGTCTTTCACTGCGAAACTCACTGATGCGTTTGTAATTCGGTGCCTGTGCTCCGTTCAACAGCCATATGAAGTTTATATCTCTTTTACAAGCTCGCTCGATATCTCTGCTTGAATAGATTCCCTCCATATTTGCATACAGTAGTATTTTCAGCATTGTTGCAGGATTATTTGCTACCTTTC
>JAZUHF010000038.1:0-12559 GCA_045641585.1 Acutalibacteraceae bacterium | reverse complement strand
TTTTAAGAACGGTTGCGATTGCTCGGGCACTTCGGTATTTTATTATGATGATTTTACGGCAGTTCTTACATATTCAAAGAACGGTCAATCAATGCTTCATTCCGAGATTATCGGCGAAAACGGAGCAGTTACGGTAGAATCTATTTCGCAATATGCGGGAATAAAACTTTATGTTGACAAAAAAGAGCAGTTTTCGTATTCCGTTCCCGAAAGAAAGGAAATAATGTCAGGCGAGGTTAACACCTTTGCCAATTTTATTGAAAAAATCAATTTAGAATTATATAAAGAAAAATCTGCATTATGTGAGACCGTCCATAGTTGTATGGATAAAATCAAAGCAGATGCAAAAATATGTTATAATTAAATAATAAAGGAAAAACGAAATGATTTTTAATAATATTTCCAATTGATTGAGAGAATGTTTATAAAACCGTCATTAAATTAAAATACTGTTGCAGAAATACTAATTAACTGTAGATTTGAAATGTTTTTGTTTAGCAGTTTTTAATAAAAGGAAAATAAGTAAACAAAAACGGCAATTTAGATAATTGATTTAACTAAATAATTTTCGTATAATTATTTCGGGCGATTAGACGGACATGACGGCAATATAGGAAAAATAGCGGTTGAAGTTTTAAATGATAATAGAAAAATAGCGAAGGAGAAAAACCCAATGTCACTTAACATGGAATATAGCAGAAAAATCTCCCGTTTTATCGAAGTAATTCCAAAACGGATGTATAGTTTTTCTAAAAGCGTTAGTTTTAAAGGCTTTATTACCCGAGAAAGAATTTCATTTGAAGATGCCTGTGCTCATGAAAAACAGGAGTATGTTGAAGGTATTAAGTGGGGCAAGAAGTGGGAATACGGTTGGTTTTTCACCGAAGTAATAATTCCCGAATCTTGCAAAGGTGAGCGTGTTGTTTTCAAAGCCGAGCTGGGCGAGTGTCTGGTTTGGGTAAACGGAAAGGTTTATGGCTCGTTAGATAGAGAACATGATATGGTTACGCTTGCAGAGTCTGCAAAAGGCGGAGAACATTTTGAGATAGTTATGGAAGTGTATGCCGGTCATGTGGGTTGTGACGGAATTCCGAATACAACGAATGTTTTGCCGTGTACAACTGTTGTAATACCGGAAGAAAATATGACAGAATTTTCGGAAGATGTAGAGCAGAAAACCGTGAAGAATGGAGAAATCGGCATTTTCCATGAAGATTTGTTCCAATTCTGGATGGATATGCGCACATTATTTGAACTTCGGGACCTTTTTGGAGAAACATCATGGCGTCAGGCAAATATTGATAAATGTCTACAGAAGGTGTGCGATGCGGTTGATATTGAAGCCAAGTTGCCTATACTTATCAAGTCGGCAGTCACGGCGAGGGGAGTAATGGCACCGTTGCTTGCATGCAAAAACGGAACCAGTGCGCCTACTATGTTTGCAATCGGGAATTCGCATTTAGATTTAGAGTGGCTTTGGACAAAAGAAGAAACAAGGCGTAAAGCGGCAAGAACATTGGCCAATCAATTACGGTTATTAGAAGAATATGATGATTACAAATATGTGCATAGTCAGCCTTGGCTCTTAGAAACCGTTAAGAGTGAATATCCGGAACTTTACAAAGAAATAAAAAAATGGGCCAAAAAAGGACGTATCGTTGTAGAAGGCGGTATGTGGGTAGAAGCGGATACCAATATTCCCGCAGGAGAGAGTCTGATTCGTCAATTCTTGTTTGGAAAACGCTTTATGTCAGAAGAATTCGGTGTAGACAGTGAGATTCTGTGGTTACCGGATGTATTTGGAATCAGTGCAGTAATTCCGCAAATTATGATTGGGTGTGGAGTGAAGTACTTATTACATGCAAAAATTCCATTCCAATATAATGGTGGTGACACGTTTCCACATAATAATTTCATCTGGCAGGGGTTGGATGGAACAGAAGTGCTGGCACATATTACACATGGTTACGCAACCGGTTCTTCGCCCAATATGATTATGAATAAGTGGAATTCAAATGCAGAGCGTGCAGATGTGCCTGCAAAACTCTTTATGTATGGGCATGGAGATGGCGGCGGCGGAGCGACTCGTATTCATCAGGAATTTATTAAGAGAGAGTATGATTTGGAAGGGCTGCCGAAAGTGAAGATGGCAGCGCCGAAAGAGTTTTTTGCATTTGTTGAAAATGAGTGTGAAATATCGAAGAAATACCAAGGCGAACTTTATTATACCGCTCACCGTGGCACTTACACATCACAGGCAGAGACAAAGCGACTGGGAAGACAGAGTGAGCGTGCCCTTCGTGAGGCAGAAATGTGGACTGCTTTATTATCCGACAGAGCAAGTGTTATTGATGAACTAAAACCTTTGTGGAAAGAAGTGTTATTCAACCATTTCCATGATGTTATTCCGGGTTCATCTTTGACGGAAGCTTATACGAGAGCGGAAAAGAGTTTTTCAGATGTTATTGAAAAGGCAGGAACAATCGCAGATCGTGCATGTTTTACGGCACTCAAAGATACACCCGATACTTTGACAGTGTTTAATTCACTTTCCTTTGAACGAAAAGTATTCGCCATACTTCCTACAGGGTATCAAGGTGCATATAACGGAAATGGCATCGCAGCAGAAACACAATGTGTCAACGGGCAGACACTGGCACTTTTAGAAGTTCCTGCCTGTGGTATGAGCACATATACTTTGCAGAGAGGAGATTGCATAGCGGATGCAGGTATTGATAATGACCTGTACCTCGAAAACAATCTGATTCGTGCAAAATTTAATGCACAGGGCGAACTGATGAGTGTTATTGATAAAGGAAGCGGAGTTGAATTTTTGACAAACAGTTCAAATCGATTCCGTGTATATCAGGATGCACCGACAATGTTTGATGCATGGGATATTGACAGTTTCTATGAAAAATTAGAAGTAACAAATATTTCTGATATTGCAGTAGCAGTAGAACACAGAGGAAACTTATTGTCAAGTTTGCTTATCAAGAAAAAAATCAACAATTCAGAAATTAAGCAACATGTCATTCTCAGAAAAGACAGTAAAAGAATTGATTTTGAGACAGAAGTAGATTGGAATGAGACTCACAAATTATTGAAAGTGGATTTCAATACGAATATCCATACTACTGAATTACTTTCAGAAATTCAGTTCGGTTATGTAATGCGTCCAACTCATAGGAACAGACAGTATGATGCAGACCGATTTGAAGTGTGGCAGCACAAATGGTCGGCACTGGCAGAAGGTAACAGAGGTGTTGCCATCTTAAACGATTGTAAGTATGGCATTAGTGCTGATGGAGGCAGAATGAGTCTGACATTATTAAAATCAGCGGCAGCTCCTGCACTTCATGCAGATAAAGGTGTACACAAATTCACATATTCTGTTATGCCCTTTACAGAGACATTCTTTAACAGTCGTGTAATACAAGAAGCGTATGATCTGAATTATCCGGCACATGTGATGTCCGGTGAAGGTTCGGAAGGTTCATTATTGCAACTATCGGAGAAGAATATCATTATAGAAACAGTCAAATTCGCGGAGGACGGAAGCGGAGATTTAATTATTCGTTTGTATGAATGCCAAAATGCTTATACAAATTGCAGGTTGAACTTTGGTTTTGATGTGAAAGAAGTGTATGAAACGGATATGCTGGAACATCATGCAGAAAAAGTCCAAGTTCATGGTAATCAAGCGACATTGGTAATGAAACCCTTTGAGATTAAGACCTTAAGAGTAATAAAATAAAATAGTTTTAAGGAGAATAGAAAAATGAAAAAAGCAGCCGATATTATTTTTAATCCCGGAGAAGAGTATAGTGAGAAAAACAGGAGATGGCAGGGAACGCCATCAATTGAAAAAACAGGCAATAGATTATGGGCTTCCTGGTTTACAGGAGGGAATTTTGAGCCGGATGTTAATAATTATGCTGTATTGGCTTACAGTGATGATGACGGTGAAACATGGACTGACCCGTATATGGTTGTAAAATGCAACATAGAAGATCATCAAAGAGTATGTGATTTACAGTTATGGTTAGCACCAAACGGTAGATTATGGGCATATTGGTGTCAAGATGTTTTTCCGGAACACATCACAGAAGCAGATTTTGAAACTTATGATCAGTTGTGGGAGGAATTCCTCAATAATACGCAATGTTGGTATATATATACAGATAATCCTGAAGATGAAACACCGATTTGGTCTGAACCTGCTTATCATTCGCAAGGTTATGTCAGAAACAAGTCTACAGTGTTGAAGAACGGCACTCTCTTTATACCGGGTTATAGCGTTAAAAAGGAAGGGAAATATCAGTATATCATTGGCAGTGATTTCAACAAAGACCTTGAGATTAAAGAAGGTCCGGCCATCGTTGGCAAAAAGAATTATGACGAGTGCATGGCTTTACAACGTGAAGATGGAAGCATCTGGTTTTTGGTGCGCACAATGACAGGATATCTTGCGGAATCATCTTCATATGATTATGGTGAAACATGGACAGAAACAAAACTAACTGAGATACCGAATCCTTGTACTCGTTTTAACATCAGCAGATTAAAAAATGGAATGGTGTTGTTAGTGAATACGCCTTCGGCAAAGCTTGGGGACCGTACAGGCTTAGTGGCATCCTTATCTATGGACGATGGAAAAACATGGTCATACCATCTTCGCTTGGAAGACAGACGTTCTACTACTTATCCGGATGTTGCACTGGGAGAAGACGGCAGCATTTATGTAGCGTATGATTGTCAGAGAGATAACAGACAAGAGCCCGATCCGCAGGATTCAACCAAATCAATTGCAGCAAAGGAAATTTGCATGGCAAAATTCACGGTGGAAGATATAATGGAGGGAAAGTTTGTAAACCCGAACAGTTATACAAGGAAGATTATAAGTAAGGTAAACTTCAGTGAGAGATTCTATATGAAATAATGTCATCTTCGTCCCAAAACAAATCAAAGAGTGAATGTTTAGAGTATAGATGCAAAAATATATTGTAATTAAAGGAAAAAACGAAATGATTTTTGATAATATTTCAAGTATTGAAAAATATAAAAACGATAATAAATTATACAAAGAATTAAAAAAACTCACATTACTGAAAATAGGGGATAAGGACGAAGAAAAGCGTGTTGCAACCGTTAAATTTGACGAGGCAAAATTTGAAAACCACCTTAAAAATATTGATATACATTATGTTGTCAGCGGTAAAGAAAAAATCCTTGTTTCAAATAGTATAGATAATCTTGTAAGATTGACTGAATACGACTGCGACAATGACTATGAGCTATTTGATATAAGCCGTGATTTTTCTTCGGTTGTTTTATTTCCCGGGGATTTTTTAGTTGTTTATCCCGGAGAAGCACATGCACCGAAAATTTCTGATGATGGAGAAAATGTTTATAAAACTGTCGTTAAACTAAAATACTGATTTGGAAGAAAAACTCTTATCAATCGTAGTTTCGTAAAGGTGTTTCATAATAGCTTTTTCACTTGGAGAGAAGCAAAAATCAAATATTTCATGCAATTATAAAAGCACTTTATATAATTTACGCAAGCACATCGCTGATTCCTGCACAGAATCTTAAAAAACGGACAATAGTAAAAACCCTCCTAAGGTAGAATAAAAGGGCTACCATGGGAGGGTTTTTATATCAAAAAATATTTTTGCATATCTCATCCATACTTTAAATTAATACATCTTAGAACTGAATTGGTAAAAATCGGACATTTGTTTGAACTTTTCTTTGTGATAAAATATATTTAAGAATTTTGAATTGATATAACGCTACTTTTGGAATTTTTTACGGTAATTTGACGGAGTAAATCCTGTTGCTTTATGGAATACTTGAGAAAAATATGATTGACTGCTGAAACCGCATTCTTCGCAGATTTCGGTTATTGACCTGCTTCCTTTTTCAAGCATATTTTTAGACAAAACTATGCGTGTTTCTAAGATATATTCCATCACGGTTTTTCCGATTTTCTTTTTGAATTGTGTGCAAAAATAATATTTGCTGATTCCGATAGTTGAACATAAATCATCTATCGTAATTTTACTTTTGATATTTTGGTTAATATACTGTATGGCTTTATATATAAAGTTTCTTGAAACAGAATTACTTTCAACACAGTATTTGTCTAAATAAATAAACAGTTTTAAGCAGTTTGAATAGAGTATGGATTCAAAGTATTTTGAATTTTGGTCGGCATTGTTTATAGTTCTGAATATTTCATCAACATCGTTAAATTCCTTATCATCAATTTGTGCATAAATAATTGAATTGGAATTGAGATTAAAAAACACACTGTCTTTATCAAAAATATTACATATTTTATCCATTTCATCTGGTAAAAATATCAATTTACTTCGTTCGTATTTTTCCGGGTATTGTTGCATTGTATAATGATATTCATTTGCGGATATCAAAACCAAAGTTCCTCTTTTTATAGGGTATATTTTTTTACTGCAAACAATACTGCCTTCATCAGAATATACAAAAATAATAAGTGTATTTGTTGATGCGTGCCATGTTTCAAATAATTCATCTTTGTTTTTTTGACGGTATATTATTCTATCTTTCATAATAAATGCCTCTTTTATTTTTTCTTTTACAATTAAATCATAAAAAAGCAAAAAAAGCAACCACAATAAAATTTCAAATAATATTTTGATATTTTTTTATAGAATTTTTTGTTAAAATAATAGTGAATATATATTTTTTTGAAAAAATTCAACACCGAATTGAGGAGGACAAAAAATGGATTGCCAATTTATCATAGAATCAGAATATAAAATTGTGGGTAAGGACCCGAACTACGGACTTGCACATATGGATAACAGCATAGAAATAATACAAACATGGTCAAAAGGAGGATATTTTATCGTTAAGGATAAAGTTCTTCCGATAGAGCCGGGCAATATTTTTTTGATAAACGGCGTTGAAATGCATCACTCAAATCCGGATAATCCCGAAACATATAACCGTAGCAAGTTGATAGTTGATTATGATTTTTTTGAAAAAATATGTTTAATGATAGGGTTTGAAGATTTTGCAAAAGAAAACATTTTTGCCGTGGGCGGTTCTGCTTTTTTCTTAAATCCTAATTCAAATGCACTTAGGATAATTGACAAACAGTTTGAAATTGCATCGGAGAATTTTAAGAATCTATCCGAACCATGTGCAAACGCAAATATTGTAATGTCGATTATTCAAATACTTACAAATATAGTTTCCTATTCGGAACCGTTTGGGATTTCCGAAAAAAACAGCACTATTGATATGATAGCGAAATACATAAATGAGAATAGCAGTGATTATTCTTGCCTAACGATTGATAATATTTGTAAACAAATACACATTAGCCCTTCAAGAGCTTCGCATTTATTTAAGGAATTGACGGGCAAGTCAATTGTTCAGTATAAAAATGAATTACGGATTGCAGAAGCAAAAAAACTTTTAATAACCACCAATATGAAAGTAAATGAAATAGCTACGGTTCTTCATTTTGAACAATGTTCTATTTTCAATAAATACTTCAAAAAAATGGTTGGTTGCAGTCCAAATGAGTATAGAAACTTAAAAAAGAGCGATATTATTACATAATTTCAATATGTTTGCTTGCCGTTGTTTGTAAATATTTGTTAAAACCAAACAAAAATAGCAAAATTGGTAAATGAAAACGGCTATTTGGATTATTTATTTAACAAACTTAATGTTGTATAATTTTTAGGTAGAATAGACTATTAGTGTAACTTTGGTCTAAAAGGGGTAAGTTGATGGACGGTTTAATCAATATAAAAACAATAGATAAATATGATGTTGTTGTTGTCGGCGGAGGTCCGGCAGGATTTGCCGCAGGGGTTTCTGCTTCGAGAAAAGGTTGTAAAACTCTTTTGATTGAAGGAAACGGTTGCTTGGGAGGAACTTCAACATCGGGTGCTTTGCCGTTTATGTTAGGGGCGACAACCGGTTCTATTCCTTTCCCGAAAATGATTGCTCAGAATTTACAATATTCCGAATTGCCGCATCCGAGAAAAGCGGTTGGTGGTATTTTTGATGAAGTTGTAACTAAAATAAAAAGTGAAAACGGCGGAATCGGACCTTGCAAGTTGGCACAAACAGACAAATATCCCGGATTAGACAGACTTGGCTGTCATGATGAATTTACATTTGACATTGAGATAGGCAAGCGGTGCTTTGATGATATGGCTATTGAATCCGGTCTTGATGTTTTTTATTATACACATGCAGTTGATACACTTGTTGAAAATAACACTATTAAAGGTGTTTATATTTCCAATAAAAGCGGTTTACAGTTTGTTCCGTGTGAAGTTTTGATTGATTGCAGCGGCGATGCCGACATGGTTGAACGCTCAGGATATAAAACTATAAAAGGTGATAAAATAACCGGCGAAATGATTGCGGTTGGTTTTGTAACGCATATTGAAAATATTGATGCATCAAAAATTGAAAAACACTTAAAAGACGGCAATGACCCGTGGTTTAGGGATATATGTAAAAAAGCAAAGGAAGAAAATCCTGAAATTGCTGATGATTTACCAAGTTCACTAATTATTTTCCCGATGTTGCAAGATGGAGTATTTATGGTAAACGACGGCACAAATGAATATATAGACGGAACGAGCGGAAAGGAACTTTCCGAACATACTTTTTGGGGCAGACACCGTGCTAAAATGTTAGCTGAAGTTATTTTCAAAAAATACATTCCGGGTTGCGAAAATTGCCGTCTCAGACTTACAGCTCAGTATCCGGGTATCAGAGAAACAAGACGAATAGTTGCAGAGTATGAATTAACAGAAATGGATGCGTTGTACAGCACTCATTTTGACGATACGATTGCTTTGGCAGGACGGCATTTTGATTTGTCACGAAAGAACGGCGGGCAAATCTTTGCGAATAAATATACAAGACCAAAGGAAGGTATTGTTTCAATACCGTATAGAGCGTTAATACCAAAAAATTCAAACAATATAATTGTTGCCGGTCGTTGCATTGATGCCGAAGGTCAGGCATTGGGACCTGCAAGGATAATGTCAACATGTATGGCTGTCGGTCAAGCTGCAGGAACAGCGGCGGCAATAAAAGTTAAAAATAATTTTTCAAGATTTATTGATATAGATGTTGAATACCTGAAAAACGAATTACGGCAAGACGGTGCTGAAATAGATACTTGATGGAGGAAAAGAATGAAGAACGCTACAAAAGAAACGATAAAATCTAAAAACGGATTTTGGAAGCAAGTTGCTTCACAATGGCAACTGTATGTTTTGCTCCTTCCGGGATTTATTTGTTTGGTTATATTCCACTTTTTGCCGATGTATGGAGTTAATATTGCATTCAAGGATTTACATATAGGTCAATCAATGTTCGAGGGAAATTGGGTTGGCTTTAAGCAATTTGAAAGACTGTTTTCGTCAGACTTATTTCCTTTGATAATGAAAAACACTTTGAAAATCACTTTGATTCAAACCTTTCTTTTATGGCCGATACCGATAATATTTGCCTTAATGGTTCATAACTGCAATGTAAAGCCGATTAAGAATTTAACTCAAACTTTTTCTTATTTACCGCATTTATTATCAATGGTAGTTGTTGTTAGTATTATTGAGCTGTTTTGCAGCAGAGAAACGGGAATAATCAATATTGTATTGGAAAAACTCGGATTCGACGGTATTTATTTTTTAGGTGAATCAAAATGGTTTTTACCGATGTATTTAGTTTCTGATGTTTGGGCGACAATGGGTTCAAGTGCAGTAATATACATTGCGGCACTTTCCTCGGTAGATGTTCAATTAGTTGAGGCAGCTACTATGGATGGTGCGAATAAACTTCAAAGAATATGGCACATTGATATTCCGACTATCAGACCTACGATAGTATTGTTATTTATCATGTCAATGGGTAAAGTTTTAACTCTCGGCTATGAAAAAGTATTGTTGATGCAAAACGATTTGAATTTGGAAGCATCAGAAATAATCGGCACATATGTATATAAAGTCGGTCTTCAGAGTGCACAATACAGTTTTTCAGCCGCTGTTTCGCTATTTAACAATGTAGTTGGTCTTATATTGGTAATTGTAGCAAACAGAGTTGCTAAAAAAGTTTCCGATATAGCTTTGTTCTAATGGAGGTTGATATTTAATGAAAATGAAAACAAAAACCGATATTATCGTTGATATCATCCTCGTGATTATTATGGTGATTATCGGAATAATTTGCATTTATCCGATATGGTATGTAATCATCGCTTCCATAAGCGATCCAACATCAATAGCGTCCGGTAAAGTTTTGTTTTTGCCAAACAAAATAACTTTTGACGGTTATAAGAAATTGTTTGATTATCCGGAAATTTGGAGAGGATATATTAATACATTTTTTTACTTGTTCGCCGGAACTTTTGCTTCGTTAGCAGTTACTTTGCCTGCTGCTTATGCACTTTCAAGGAAACAGTTAAAGGGAAGACGAACGCTGAACTTTTTGTTCACGATTTCAATGTATTTTTCCGGTGGATTAATACCTTCATATTTGATTAATAGTTTTATCGGTTGGAACGATACTATTTGGGTTATGATAATTCCTACTGCACTTAATGTTTATAATATGATAATTGCAAGAAGTGCATTTGAATCTTTGCCATCGGCACTATACGAATCGGCACAATTAGACGGGGCATCAGAGTTTAGATTTTTCTTTCAATTCGCCATTCCGCTTGCAAAGGCAACTATTGCAGTAATTTTCCTTTTTGAAGGGATAAGTTGGTGGAATCAATATATGCGTTTCGTTATCTATATTGATAATCCTAATTTGCAGTCATTGCAGGTAATTATTCATCAAATAACAGATTCTATCAGTTCTTCGCTTGGCGAATCTGCATCTGCCGGATTGGTTGCGGAAACACAAAGACAGTTAGAAATAATGAAATATTCTGTTGTGGTTGCCGCATCTTTGCCAATTATTATTCTATATCCATTTGTTCAAAAATATTTCAATCAAGGCGTTATGGTTGGCGCAGTGAAAGAATGATTTATTAAAAAGGAGAATTATTATGAAAAAACAATTTAAGAAAACATTATGCCTTTTATTAGCAGCTTTAATGACGCTTCTTGTTGTTGGTTGCGGTGGTTCGGGCAGTAAAACCTCAAATAAGGTAGAAAAAGTTAACTTCCCGTTGAAAGAGAAAGTTGAATTTACCTTCATGATAGAAGGAACAGAACCTGCAAGCTTCAAAAAAGATATGGCTAAAAACGAACTGTGGACAAAACTTGAAAAAGAAACAAATGTGCATATCAATTTCCAGTTCTTGGGAGATAATCCCAACGAAAAATTATCTCTGTTAATCAGTTCTGATAATTACGGTGATGTTTTATGGGGCGGACCTATATTAAATTCGGTTGAAGCATCTAAATATATTGCCGCAGGAAAACTTGCTGATATTACAGATTATATTAAAGAAGATATTATGCCTGAATTATCATCCGACTTAAAAGAAAATTCGGAAATCAAAAAAATGATTACTGCCTCTGACGGAAGAATTTATACCTTGCCGAAAATAACAGGACTTGAAGGAAATTATCTTGAAAGTCCTATTTGGATAAATAAAGCATGGTTAGATAAATTGGGTTTAGCCATTCCAAAAACTTTAGATGAATTTACAAATGTTTTGCGTGCATTTTCTAAAAATGATCCTAACGGCAACGGTGTTCCTGACGAAATTCCGTATATTTGTTCAACATCAAGCACATCTATGCATTTAGAAGCTTTGCTCGGTATTTTCGGTTGTGCTACTAAAGACGGTGTTAACGATGCGTTTGTTCAGGTTAAAAACGGAAAGGTTGAATTTGTGCCGACTACCAATGCATACAAAGACTATATCAAATATATGAGCCAACTATATTCTGAAGGTCTGATTTGGTCTGAATGCTTTACTTCAAATATCTCAACATTGAATGCAAAATTAACTTCAAAAACTTGCGTTGTAGGTTGCTTCACCGCTAATACACCTGCTGAAACAACTTATTCTGATGATTATGTTTGTATTGCTCCGCCCGTTGCAAAAGGTTACACACCTTGTTGGTATTATCACCCTGCAATCAACGGTTCTAAAAATCAATTTTTTGTAATGGATAAGTGCAACAATTTATCTGTTCTTATGGCTTGGGTAGATAAACTATATGACCTTGATAACGCAATGGCATATGAATACGGAACACCAAATGAAGGCAGAATAACATATTCTGATAATAAATACAGTTTTGTGGATTTAGATGATGCACAGACAGCAGCCCTTGATAAGAGTAATCCTACTTTATATAGTCTGATAGGCAATGCGGTTCGTTCGATTACTGTTTCTGATTTTGAAAATAAAGTTAATTTGAGCAAGTCGTATTCAATATTCCAAAACAATTATAAAATTTATAAGGATGTTATCTCAAAAGAACTTTGGACCAGACCTTATTATGCACCCGAAGATTCTTATGATGCCGATACTTATACAACCGATATAAATTATCAGGTTACAACACAT
>JAZUHF010000037.1:0-5254 GCA_045641585.1 Acutalibacteraceae bacterium | reverse complement strand
TTTACAAAGGGAATGGAGCGTTTTGATGAGGCAGTTAAGGAAGGCCTTATTACGAGAATCTTCACGACAAACTGCATTTATCAGAGTCCTGATACTCTCGCTCGTGATTATTATACAAGCGTTGATATGAGCAAATTCATTGCGCTTATTATTGATACAATGAATCACGATTCATCTATTGAGCCGTTACTCTTCCCACAGACTAAGATTAAGAAACGTCTTTCGGATTACAAGAAGAAACAAGCGAAGAAGGGTTAACGAAAAACTTGCATGTTGATAAGGATGTTTTTGAAAACTGTTTTGGAGTAGTCTTGAGAGGGCTACTCCTCTTGGAATAATGCAATAGATTTGGAGGGTTTAAATATATGGATTCTTCAACCTTGAAGTATATTAAGACTATTGGCTCAATATACTCTGCAATCAGGAATGCCAAAACATTGGAAGAAGCTGTTAGTAGCGGACTTGATGTTGTCATCAATGAAATGGGTACAGATGCCGCAGTTGTGTGGTATGGTGGATATGGTACAGATTCACAGTTGCTTCCATATTATTGGGTATGTCCGTTAGATATTACGGCAAAAGCATATAACATTGGTGAAGGCATAGTCGGAAGAGTATATCAGTCATCTAAAGCCGAGAGGTTTTTGACATACAAACCAGGCGATGATAAGATTACAGACGAAATCTTCGGTTGTATGAAGATTTCGTCGCTTCTTTGCTCTACGGTTGGTTTTTCAGATCAGATTACCGGATGTATACAGCTTTTCAAGACTGAAGGCTCTTTTACTGAAGAGGAAGCGGATACATTCGATATTATGACCGCAATGATAGCGTTGACTATCAAGGAAAACACACAAATCGAAATCCCTCGTCGCAATACGGAAATTCTCATAAGTGCTGACAATATAACAAAAGAATACCGCAATGGCCCGACTACAACACAGGTTCTGAAGGGTGTTAATCTTGATATATATAAAGGAGAGTTTCTTGCTGTTCTCGGTGAATCCGGCTGCGGAAAATCCACATTGCTCAATATACTGAGTGGATTAGACAATGCTACCGGTGGATCGTTTTCGTTTATGGGAACTAATATGACAAATGCCACCGAGGAGGAACTAACGGAGTTTCGCAAGAAAAACATAGGCTTTATTTTCCAGGGATACAATCTTATGAACAATTTGACAGCGAAGCAGAATTTGGATCTTATTGCGGAGCTGGTCAATGATCCGATGTCATCTGAAGAGGCGCTTAAAGCAGTAAAATTAGAAGACAAATTTTCAAGTTATCCTGCAGAGTTATCTGGCGGACAGCAACAAAGGGTGTCTATTGCACGCGCCCTTGTCAAAAAGCCGATAATGATTTTTGCCGACGAACCGACCGCCGCATTGGATTATAAAACAAGTATCGATGTTTTGTCCGTACTTGAGAGTGTTATTTCAAAAGGAACGACTTTGGTCATGGTTACTCACAATGAGGAGATTGCCCGCATGGCAGACCGTGTTGTCCGTATCAGAGACGGAAAAGTATATGAGATAACCGTTAACAGAAAAAGAGCAAGTGCTTCGGAGCTTGTTTGGTAGTGTCGTATGAAGAAAACACAGATTATCGAACTGTATAATAGCATCAAATCAACTAAGGTTTCCTTCATTGCCATAATAGCGTTTGTGGCTCTCGGAATAGCGTTTTTTACGGGTCTGTCCTGGTCGGCTGACGGTTTTCTTTTATCAACGCACAATGAGGTGGAGGATGCAGGACTTTATGATGCAGAAATTGCATATCCTTACGGATTCTGTAAGGAGGATGTTGAAAAGATTGCGGCTATTGACGGGGTTGATGAAGTTGAAGGATTTAGGTCGACTTGTGTGTTTATCGAGGTAAGCGGTAAAAACAAGCAGATTAAGATTAACCAAACGGGAAATAAACTTAATCGTTTTGCAGAGGTAGATGGCGTTATTCCAAAAACCGAAAATGAGATTGCATTTGAAAAGACATATGCTGATGCCAACGATATAAAAAAAGGCGATATCGTAGTATTTAAAAGTGGTGCCGATGCGGGACAGTCAGATTTTAAGACTGGCGAATTTAAGGTCACCGCTATCGTGGTTTCTCCCTTATATGTGGGAAAAGCATCTACGACCTATGGATTTGCCGAAAACAATATAGCAATTGACGGACAAGCTTTTGTTGACGCTGCGGCATTCAGGGAAAATCCTCTGAAGACATATTCTTCCGTAAGCATCAGAAGCAATACCTTGAGGGGGATGAATACATTTTCAAAAGAGTATTCCGATGCAGCCGAAAAATTTATCAATTCAATTGATGCAGAGGTTTCCGATATAATAAATGCCCGATATGAGAACATTTGCAATTATATGATGGGCACCGACAAACCAACAAAATACGGTTACACCGTTACTCCGAGAATGTATAATAGTGCTATTATTGCTTTGAAGCTTACAAGTGATTCGTTTTATAAAACGCGTTTTTCCATGGCTGCACTGTTCCTTATCGTCGGATTGTTGGTGTGCTATTCTGCAGTTACCAGAATCGTTCACGATCAGGTGCAAAAAATCGGAACCAAGAAGGCACTTGGAATGTCAGGCAGGAGCATTACCGTAAGTTATCTTGTATATTCGGGTCTTGCGGTTTTGATAGGCGGAATAGTATCATTTATTATAAGTGTATTTGTGATTGAGCCTATCATGTATAAAGGTGCCGGTCAATCATTTATTTTAGGAGAGCCACGCATTTCTTGCTCTTTGGGGCTGATAATGATTTGCTTGCTTGGCGAGCTTGTTTTGATTCTTTTGTGTACTTACTTTGCGTGTAGAACTGTTTTAAAGCGAAAAACAGTTAACCTGCTTGTCGGAGATGAAGTGAATCACGGAAAAAGCAGACCATTTGAAAAATTAAGAGTATGGAAAAGAATGCCGTTATTCTATAAAACCATAGTCAATAACTGCCTAAATAATAAAAGAAGAGTATTTGCAACCATTATCGGTATTGCCGGATGCACAGCTCTTATCGTCTGTGCAATAACAATGAATGATAATATCCAAAACAGTTTTGATAAACAATATTCCGATATTTTTTTATTTGACAATATTATTTACTATGCCGATGATGATTCAGGCAGCGGCACAAAAATCCAGAAAGCATTGTCGGATAAGGGAATCGACTCAACGACACTTAAAAGCAGTTTTTCAGGGCTCGTGATGCCCGACGGACAAAAGGTTTATGCTCAGATATTTGTACCCCTTCAAAACAACAAGGACGATTTTATTAATATTATTCCTTGCGGAAAAAGCGTATCCGCACCGGAAAAGGGCGTATGGATGAATGTGTCATATGCCAATGAATATAATGCTTCAGCAGGCGACAATTTAAAACTTGTTGATATGAAAGGAAAAACTCACGATGTCAAGGTCAGCGGATTCTACGAAAACTATTTAACAAAGCATCAGCTTATTATGTCTGCCGATGCTTACAGTGACATCTTCGGCGAGGAGCCACAATCTAATTCCATCGCTTTTCGCATAGGAGATAATAATACGGATGAGCTTGAAAATGATTTATCCCAAATTGACGGTTTTATTTCTCTTAACAGGTACAAAGAAATATCAAGGAATTTTTTCGATTCCTTTACAAGTGTATTCAAAGTATTAGTCAGTATTTATCTTATTATGTCTGTTGCGATGGCTTTATTGGTTCTTCTCAATCTGTTTATTATGTTTGTTGAAGAGAAAAAGAGGGAATCTATTGTGATGATGATTAACGGCTATAATCGAAAGCAGATTAAGATTTATCTTAACAGGGATAGCATCTTTTTATCTGTAATCGGTATCATAATCGGTCTTGCTGTCGGTGCATTTATGGGAGCGATATCAATACATTCCTTTGAAAGCAGTGTGGCGTATTTCCTTAAAGATATTAATTTGAAAGCGTGTTTTATCGCCGTGCTCGGCAGTTCATTGCTTTCGTTTTTGATGATGAAAATCGCCCTTCACCGCGTGGACAAATTAGTCCTTTCCGATATCAATAAACCATAACTCTGATTGGAAGAGGTATAGTTATGCGTAAAAAACCGGTATCAAAAATTTATGATAAATTGTTGGGATTTGCCCTGTTTTTTTCGACGCATATCGCATCGGGAATCAGTTATTATTATCATTTTGATAAAAAGGCATATCGTAATAAGCCGGTTATAGTGATAGGTGACCATGCATCGCAAAAACTGTGTATGAATATGTACGCCGGTGTTACATTCAAAAGTGTAAATGTCGTTTTAAGTTATCTCAGGAGCAAAGAGAATGGGGCATACCGTATTCTTTCAAAGGCAATGAACTGTATTGCCATGAAGCAGATTTCAAATGATCCCGAACCGCTCAAAGAAATGTTGACCGTGCTGAATCAAAAAGGCAGTTTGTTTTTGCTTCCCGAGGGTAGATTTTCGTATGATGGCTCATGTAATCCCGTAAGACGTTCCATCGCAAAACTTCTCAAAACTGCCGGTGTAGACGTAATTATCTGTAATTCATACGGTGCATATCTTCAAAATCCGTTTTATTCGGAAACTACTCGAAAAGGTAAACAGGAATATCATTATCGGCTGTTGTTTTCGGCAGAGGATTTGAAAGGAATGTCCGTTGACGAAATCTATGATAAGCTGATGGACAAACTTCATTATAACGACTATGAATGGAACCGTACCGCAGGGAACAGTTATCTGAGCGGTAACCGTAATGCGGAGGGACTGGAGAATCTTCTTTATTATTGTCCTAAGTGCGGAAGTGAGTTCAAACTAAAAGGATGCGGCAACAACTTTGTATGCACGGAATGCGGAAACGGTATTCAAATCAGCGATCAATATGAACTTTCGCCTTTGGGGGAAGAATCCGTCCTGCCATATAAGGATATCAGCGCATGGTACCTGGATCAAAGAAACCGGGCTCGTGATGCTGTTCATAATCCCGACTTTTCTATAAGCTATGAATGCGAAATGTGGACAATTGATGAGAGTAAAAAGTTGTTGGCATACAATAAACAATCAGAGGGCGTTCTTGTTATTGACTGTCATGGAATAACTTACACGCCGAAAGAAAAAGACGTCGAGGGGTTATTTGTCAGCGCAAATGAGGTGATGTCGTTTTTTGCGGATACGGAGGGCGGCATCCAAAAGAACTTTATGTTTTACCGGGAAAAATACATAGATTTCCGACCGATTTCGGAGAAAACCGGTATTATTAAATATATG
>JAZUHF010000036.1:0-17824 GCA_045641585.1 Acutalibacteraceae bacterium | reverse complement strand
TGATTGTAGAGCATATTTGGTTCTCCGTTCATGGTTTCTAAGCAATTCCATTTTAACGGATTCTTTCCAAATATGCTCTACTTTTTTTATTTTTCTTTCGTAGGCTCTACTTGGTTACCCCAACATTTATTATAGAGCCATCATTTTATAGATTTAAGTTCAGAAAGCAAAGTCTTTTCAGCAACATAATTTTTGACATAGTTTAATATTTCATTTGGGTCGGTTGAAACAAACCATAGTTTTCTGTTTTTTTCGGTCATAAATTTTTCGTCAATAGTATGTTCCATCATGGCAATAAGTTCATCATAAAAACCGTTTATATTAAATATTGCAATCGGCTTTTCGTGCTTATCAAGCTGACGGAGAGTAAATATTTCAAAAAATTCGTCCATTGTTCCGACTCCGCCGGGAGTAACTATAAATGCTTCGGAACGCTGTTCTAAAATTTCTTTTCTTTCACGCATAGTTTCTGTGTAAATAAATTCGGTGCAATCATCAAAAAGAGAACCGTCCACCTTAAAGAAAGCAGGGGATACACCGATAACTTTGCCGTTTACACTTCTTGCGCCTCTTGCAACGGCACCCATCATTCCGCCTGCACCGCCGCCGTAAACCACTGTATCGCCGCCCTCGGCAATCATACGGCCTAATCTTTCTCCGTTTTCAATGTAATTTTTATCAATGGCGTTTGAAGATGCGCCATAAACACAAATATTCATAAATTGTTTCCCTCCGATATTATATTATTTCCGTTTAAAACAGCATTTGTTAATTTTTCGCCGACATAAGAAAGTTTGAGTGAAAAGAAAGGAGTATTTTCGTTTTCAATTAACTTTAAAAATATTTTATCTCCCTCCCAAATAGGCAGATTGTATATATCTTTTATTGATACCCATTCGAGATTTCCTTCGTCGCAAACTTTAAGTTTTCCCGAAAAATCATTCGATTTAAATATATGCATAAATTCGGTTTCCCATTTATCAGAAATAAATGTTACTATTCCGCAATACTTATAAGACTTGAGTTTTAGTCCTGTTTCCTCAAAGACTTCACGCAAATTACAGTCTTCCGGACTTTCTTTGTCCTCAAATTTTCCGCCGATTCCAACCCATTTATCTTTGTTTAAATCATTTTCTTTTTTAACACGGTGAAGCATTAAGTATTTACCGTCTTTTTCTATATGGCAAAGGGTAGTATTTATCATTTTGTTTCTCCGTTTTTATCTTCCTCGTCTTGCAGTTTTGCGATTGAATCGGCAATATCTTTTACTGAATAACCGTTTACGAAGAATGTGTCAGTATCATTATTCTCATAATCAAATATGTTATTATACTGTATTTTTTCATATTCGTTTAAGAGCTTTGAATAGGGCGAATCACTCGACCATTTATAATAATGGTTGTCATTATCAATATAGCCCACAGTATCAATAACCGGCAATTTTTCAGACAATTCAAGCAGGTATTTATTATATTTCGTGAGTTTGAGTCCGGAAATCTTTAACAAATACGACGAAAGATAATTCACACTCAACTTGTCAATTTGTTTTTCTTCAATATCATAGTTAGCCCATATAATAAACGGAGTAATATGACGGTTTTGGTCTTGCTCTATGGTGAGTTTCGATAAATCGTCAACACCTAAAACTTCCGATATGAATTTTGTTTCAATTGATGGCTGATGGTCGCCGAACATACATATTACGGTAGGTTCTTTTACTGTTTTAAAATAGTCAAGAAGTTCTTTGAACGCTGAATCGCTTTTCTTTACAAGTGATAAGTAATTTATCGCTTTGTTATAAACATTCGGCGTTGAGGTGATTTGAATATCAGGAACAAAATTAGTGGCAGTGGTGGTGTAACCGCCGTGATTTTGCATAGTAACATTAAACACATAATAAGGCTTTGTTTTATCGCGGTTGTTATAGTCGTCTATCAAGACTTTATAATCATACGAATCGCTTACATACTGCCTTATAAGCATATTATTTCTGTCAGGATAGTTTTGACTTATAAGATTTTGTAAATAATCGGGGTCGGAACTGTTAGCCATATACTCGTCCATTAAGGCAATGTCAATAAGGTTTTCAAGACTCTTAAAAGAGTTGAAACCCATATTTTGATAAACACTTATTCTATTCCACCCACTTGCATAATACGGATGGAAGGCAAGTGAAGAATATCCTTGCGACTTAAGGGTAGAAGTAAGAGTAGCAATCGGATTTTTGATATAAAGCATATACGCATTGCTTCCGGAAGGTAAAAATGCAGTAGAATGACCTGATAAAAATTCAAATTCAGTATTAGATGTGCCGGCACCGATAACAGGAACATAAAGATTGCCCTTAACTGTATTTTCAGTAAGCGAATGTATAAAAGGCATATAGTCTTCGTTTGTAGTAAAATCGCCCAACACATGCAAATCGGAAAGAGATTCGTTCATTATGCAAATGATATTCGGAGAATTTTCACTTGCAATATAATCGTTATTATTAGATTCTATTTCTTTTGAAACATACTCGCTTACATTATTTGCATCGTATCCGTTAGGCATTGACATATACAAATATTTAGTGTTGCAAACGAAGTTATATACGAAGCCGTAATTCCTGTAACCTCTTGACTGATTCCAGAAATCAGGTTTGATTCCCGCATTTGCAAAAATTGAAGTGAAATAGAATATAAAAATTACAACCGCAAAAAATGCACCGGTAAAAATTCTTGAAATCAGTTTGGTTATCATCAAAAATTTCGGTGTCGATACTTTTATACCGATTATCATTATTATGATAAAAAGCAAAGTGCCTAAAATGATAATATCAGTCGGTGTGTAGTCGTAAGTGCTTCCGACATTTACGGCAGTGGTAATGCTTAAAAAGTCCATCGGAATAAAAGGAGTTCCGCGGAAATTTGCTATGTAAGCGTGGGCGAGTGCAAAACCGTAAATCACAGGTGTAATCGTAAGAATTCCGATTTTTAAACTGCCGGATATTGCATATACAAAGAAATAGAGCAACAAAATAATGAGATAGTTTCCGAGAAAACCCAAATAGGTCATATCGTATATCCAAATGCTGTTTAAACATTCACTCATCATAATTGTGATAAGAGGAATAATCAAAAACAAAACAACAAAAAGTATTTTTCTTACCGTTTCGTTTTTGATTTTAATTTTATAAGCGATTAAAAGTGCAATAATAATCGGCAAAAACAGTGCAGCGGCAAACAAAAGCCATTTTTGAGAATATTCTTCTTGTAAAAAAGAGTTTTGAAGAAATACCACCGCAACCATTAAAACACTGCCTATAAGGGCACCGACGATTTTTGATTTTTTTGTATATTCAAATTTAAAGGTGTTTTTTAAAAAAGTAATCAGTGTTTCGGTAAAGAAAACAAATAAAGTTTTATATGTATTTACGGCACACGATTTAATTTTTTGAATCTCAATTGACATTAAAATAATCGCCTTCCAAAAATTGCAAAAATTTTCTTATATATTATACCATATTTTTTTGAAAAAACAACAGTAATTATATATAAAAAATCGTTGAACTTGTCAATATATTGTGATATAATATTATAATAATTTTTATAGGTGAAGTTATGAAAATTTTTGGCATAGACCCCGGATATGCAATAGTTGGTTACGGCGTAATAGAATATAACGGTATTAAGTTCGCGGTAAATGGCTTCGGTGCAGTCAGGACGGTGGCAGGAACAGAATTTCAAAACCGTCTTAATGCAATTTATAACGACCTTTCAACGCTTTTTAACAAATATAAGCCCGATTGTATTTCAATAGAAAAATTATTTTTCAACACAAATACCACAACGGCTATTGAAGTTGCAGAAGCACGCGGCGTTATTTTACTTGCCGCAAAACACTGTGATATTCCCGTATATGAATACACGCCTTTGCAGGTTAAGCAGGCAATTACCGGTTATGGTAGGGCAGAAAAGCATCAGGTTATGGAAATGGTAAGAAGTTTTTTAAATCTTGAAAAAGTTCCGAAACCTGATGATACGGCTGATGCTCTTGCACTTGCAATCTGCCATGCTCACACAGCAGGAAGTCTTTACGGAAAATTAAGAAAAGGAGATGTTATCAAATGATAGCCTCTTTAAACGGAAAACTTTTATCAAAAGACATTAACTTTGCCGTTATAGAATGTGGCGGTATAGGTTTTAAATGTGCAATAACGGCAAATACATTTTCTGTTCTCGGAAATGTAGGCGATAATGTTTTTTTAAATACATATCTTGCCGTGCGTGACGATTCTCTTGATTTATTCGGTTTTGCTACTTCCGAAGAACTTGAAACTTTTAAAATGATAACATCGGTAAGCGGTGTCGGACCTAAAATTGGAATTGCCATTCTTTCGGAATTTTCCGCCGATAATGTTATTCTTTATATTGCGAGCGGTGATGCAAAATCATTAACCGCCGCATCGGGAGTAGGCATAAAACTTGCTCAAAGAATAATCCTCGAATTAAAGGATAAAATCGGTTCGGTTTCCGCAAATATACAAAAAGAAGAACTGTCTGCCATAGGCAATGCAGGTTCAAACTCAAACACTGCCGAAGCTATTGAGGCTCTTGTTGCACTTGGATATACACAAAGCGAGGCGTCAATTGCAATAGGCAAACTTGACCCATCACTTAAAACCGATGAACTTATTAAGAGTGCGCTTAAAAATATGTTAAGGAGGTTTTAACAGTGATTGAAGAAACCGATTTTGAAAACCGAATAGTATCTCCTGAATACAACTATAAAGATTCAGAAAACGAGCTTTCCTTAAGACCTTTAACTCTTGAAGAGTATGTCGGTCAAGATAAGGTTAAAGATGCTTTAAGCGTTTATATAAAAGCCGCAAAAATGCGTAAAGAATCGTTAGACCATTGCTTGTTATATGGACCTCCCGGACTTGGCAAAACCACTCTTGCAGGTATTATAGCCAAGGAAATGGGCGTAAACCTTCGCGTTACTTCGGGACCTGCCATAGAAAAGCAGGGCGATTTACTTGCAATACTTACTTCACTTAATGAGGGCGATGTTTTGTTTATTGACGAGATACATCGTCTGTCAAGAAATATTGAGGAAGTTTTATATCCTGCAATGGAGGACTTTTCACTTGATATAATTTTAGGCAAGGGGCCTTCTGCACGCTCGATAAGACTTGATGTTCCGCATTTTACACTTGTGGGCGCTACAACCCGTTCCGGTCAGTTGACAGCACCGCTCCGTGACAGATTCGGTGTATTGCTGAGGCTTGAAATGTATACACCCGAACAGTTAGGTCAAATTGTTATGCGTTCTTCGGGTATTTTGGGAATTGAAACCGATAGAGACGGTGCGCTTGAAATCGCATCCCGTTCCCGCGGAACACCGCGCATTGCCAACCGTCTTTTAAAACGGGTCCGGGATATAGCTCAGGTTGACTTTGACGGTATAATTACCGAAAAAGTAGCGAGAGCCGCACTTTCCCGTTTTGAAATTGACGAACTCGGTCTTGATGATTTTGACCGCAGAATGCTTAAAACGATAATCAATAATTATTCCGGCGGACCGGTAGGGCTTGAAACACTTGCGGCGGCTGTGGGAGAGGAATCGGTTACTATTGAGGATGTCTATGAGCCTTATTTAATGCAAATAGGTTTTCTTGCGAGAACTCCGCGAGGCAGATGTGTAACTCCTGCCGCTTATGAGCATTTGGGTTTAAAACCTAATTCTTCAACACAACAATCTTTAATTTAAAGGATACAAAATGAGGACAGTAACTGATTTTGAGGACTACGAGCTTATTGATGCCGACAACGGCGAAAGGCTTGAGCGTTGGAAAGATATTTATTTAATTCGTCCGGACCCGCAAATTATTTGGTCAGGAAAACGAGAGAATAAATTATGGAATAATGCAAATGCAATTTACCACCGTTCAAATTCAGGCGGAGGTTATTGGGAAAAGTTAAAAAATGTTCCTGATGTATGGAATGTCAGCTATGATGACTTAACTTTCAGACTTAAACCGATGGGTTTTAAGCATACGGGACTTTTTCCCGAGCAGGCGGTAAATTGGAAACTTGCAAGCGAACTTATCAAAAATTCAAAGAGAGAAATTTCTGTTTTAAATCTTTTTGCTTACACAGGCGGTGCTACCGTTGTTTGTCTTAAGGCCGGTGCAAGTGTTACGCATGTTGACGCTTCAAAGGGTATGGTGTCCTGGGCAAAAGAAAATGCTAATGTAAGCGGTGTCGCCGATAAAAATGTCCGTTGGCTTGTTGATGATTGTATGAAATTTGTGGCACGCGAAATAAGGCGAGGGAAAAAATATGATGCCGTTATTATGGACCCGCCTTCATACGGCAGAGGACCGAACGGTGAAGTGTGGAAATTAGAACAGCAAATAGGTGATTTGCTTAAGAATGTTTCGCAAATTATATCTGATAAACCGCTGTTTTTCTTTTTGAACTCCTACACAGGCGGTTTATCGCCGACAATCTTAAACTATATGGTTAAACAGTATTTTCCGGTTTCAAGCGAAGATACTTTATATACCGAAGAAATCGGTCTTAAAGTGACCGAAAAGGATATTGTCTTGCCCTGCGGTGCAACGACGGTTTGGATAAAGAATGACTGAAAATATTATCGAAGTAAAAAATGCAACATTCAATTACACTGACGGTGACGCTAAAAAAACCGTTATAAAAGATTTTAATATTTCCTTTAAAAGAGGCACTTTTAATGTTATATTAGGACATAACGGTTCGGGAAAATCAACACTTGCCAAACTGCTGAACGGCTTATATAAACCCGATAGCGGCGATGTATTCGTTGACGGTGTGAACACCAAAGACGAAAACACCGAAATCGAGATTAAAAGAAAAGTAGGTATGGTATTTCAAAATCCCGATAATCAGCTTTTGGCTTCGGTTGTTGAGGAAGATGTTGCTTTCGGCCCTGAAAATTTAGGAATAGACCCTAAGACAATACGGGAGCGTGTTGACAGTGCTTTAAGTACCGTCGATATGTCTGAATTCAAAAAGAAATCTCCGCATAATCTTTCGGGCGGTCAAAAGCAAAGGGTGGCTATAGCAGGCATAATTGCGATGGAGCCTGAATGTATTGTTTTAGATGAGCCAACCGCTATGCTTGACCCCAAGGGACGAAAAGAAATTATTAACACCGTTTTAAAACTCAATAAAGAAAAAGGTATTACCGTAATTTTAATTACGCATTTTATGGAAGAAGCAGAAAAAGCCGACCGCGTAATTGTTATGAATAACGGTAAAATTGTTGCGGACGATAAACCGAAAACCATCTTCGGTAATGCCGATATGCTCAAAGCAGTCGGACTTGATGTTCCGCAAACAACAGAATTACTTCTTGAACTTAACAAAAATGGTTTTAAAATCAAAACCGACGGTATTTCTATTGAAGAAGCAGCCGAAAATATTATAAGTGCGCTTCATTCGGAGGGAATTTAATTGACACCAATTTTAGTGGTAAAAAATCTAACACATACTTTTGATGAATCTACACCTTTTAAGTTTACTGCCGTAAATGATGTTTCGTTTTCGGTGAATAAGGGCGAGATTGTCGGTATATTAGGGCATACGGGCTCGGGCAAATCTACTCTTGTCCAACATCTTGACGGACTCTTGAAACCGACTTCCGGCAATATTTATTTTAATGGTAAAGACATTTGGGAAAACCCAAAAGAAATTAAATATATCCGTTCAAATGTCGGTCTTGTTTTTCAGTATCCCGAATATCAGTTGTTTGAGGAAACTGTATTTAAAGATATTGCTTTCGGACCTAAAAATATGGGTATCAGCGGAACCGAGTTAAAAAACAGGGTAGTTGAAACCTGCAAACTTTTGGATATTGACCTTTCTTATCTTGATAAATCGCCTTTTGATTTGTCGGGCGGAGAGAAACGCAGAGTGGCAATCGCAGGCGTTATGGCGATGAAACCGCAGATTATCATTTTCGATGAGCCTATTGCAGGTCTTGACCCGATAGGCAGAAAATCGATTATCAGTATGATTGAAAACTACCGAAACGCCTATGATGCTACTGTATTGATAATTTCTCATAATATGGAAGATATGGCGCTTCTTGCCGATAAACTTCTTGTTATGAATAAAGGCTCGCTTGTTAAATTTGATAAAACCGAAAATGTTTTTTCGGACTATGATTTATTAAAAAGTATCGGACTTAATGTTCCTACTGTTACAAAAATAATGCATTTGATTTCCGAATCTGGAATCAAAATTAAAAAAGATATATTCACGGTTGAAGATGCTGTTGATTGCCTTCTTGAATTAAAAAGAGGAGGTAATAAGAATGCTTAAAGATATAACATTCGGTCAGTATTTTGAAACAGATTCACTAATTCACAAACTTGACCCGCGAGTAAAAATCCTGCTTTTGATTGCTGAAATTGTTTTTCTTTTTTTGGCGAAAAATATATTCGCCGTTGCTTTGGCTCTTGCATTTGTTATTTTAACAATGCTTTTTTCAAAAGTATCAATTAAGATGTATTTGAAAAATTTAAAAGCGATATTGCCGATAATTATTTTTACAGCGGTAATTAACTTGTTTTACGGCAATACGGGTGAAGTTCTTTTGAGTTTTTGGAAAATAAAGATATTTTACGGCGGAATTTATAATGCCGTTTATCTATCGCTTCGGATTTTTCTTCTTATTATTGCAAGTTCGGTTTTAACCTATACTACAACACCAAACGATTTAACCGATGCAATTGAACGGTTGCTTTCTCCACTTAAATATTTAGGTCTTAAAAATGCAGTTCATACACTTGCGATGATGATGACCATTGCACTTCGCTTTATACCGACTCTTGTTGAAGAAACAGAAAAAATTATGAACGCTCAAAAGGCGAGAGGTGCCGATTTTGAAAACGGAAGTTTAAAAGAAAAAATAAATGCTCTTATACCGATTCTTATTCCGCTTTTGATTTCCGCAGTCAGGCGAGCATACGAACTCGCCGAGGCTATGGAATGCCGTTGTTATAACGGTGCTGACGGCAGACAGAGAATGAAACAGTTATCTGTAAAATTGTATGATTTATTTGCGATATTGGTTTCCGGCGTTTTTTTTGTCGGAATAATTATTCTTAATTTGTTTTGAGGTATTATTTTGAAAAGAATTTTACTTAAAATTGCATATGACGGAACTGCATATCACGGTTGGCAAATTCAACCGAACGGTATAACAATACAGGAAGTTTTGCAAAACTCACTTAAATCTGTTTTGGGTAAAGAAACCGGCGTGACCGGTTGCAGCAGAACAGATGCCGGTGTTCACGCAAAAGAATTTTACTGTCATCTTGACTGTGACGACAGTATACCTGATTCTGCATTTTTAAGAGGATTAAATTCCTGCCTGCCTGACGATATATCCGTTTTAGATGTCAAATCAGTTCAAAGTGATTTTCACGCCCGTTATAATGCAAAGGGTAAAAACTATATATATAATTTTTATTTCGGAACAAACGACCCGTTTGCCTCACGCTACGCTTTGCGTCTTGAGAAAGATATTGATATTTCAAAAGCAGATATTTTTTGCAAAAAAATAATCGGCACACATGATTTTTACGGTTTTTCTTCTTCCGGTCGTTCGGTTACGGATACCGTAAGAACTGTGAGTGATTGCAAAATGTATCGTGACGGAAAATTCATAAGATTTGACATTACTGCAAACGGTTTTCTTTACAATATGGTCAGAATACTCGCCGGAACTGCAATAGACGTAGCAAACGGCAGATTTGATTATACGGTTGCTGATAAGGTTTTTGATACGAAAAACCGAAGTGAAGCAGGGAATACCTTGCCGCCAAACGGACTCTTTTTAAACAAAGTTATTTATTAATCGGAGGTATTATTTTGCCGCAGTATAAAAGAAAAAAACACAGTCGCATAAATACCAAAAAAATTAAAAATGACATTAAGAATAACAAAACTTTTGAGTTTAAAGAAAAGCAAACAGACGATTTTAAGAAAAATGTCAAAGTTATAAATACAAAGTCAAGAAAAAAATTCAAGTATAAGGTTTTGGGTTCTTTAATTGCCGTTGTTTTGGCTATTTATTTGATTTCTTTGATTATTTTCCCGATTGGTATTTTAGAAACATTTTCTGACTTTTGCGGTTCTTTCGGAAGCGGTGAGTATCCCGTTTCTTTGTCGGGATCTAAAGTTTTAAATGTTATTCAAAACAGCAATTACTTTTATGTATTAAGTGATACAAATATTTATAAAATTACTAATTCGGGCAAATTTGTCAGCACAATAAACCACGGGTGTTCGGCTCCTGTTCTTAAAACCGCAAAAACAAGATGTTTGATATATGACCAAGGTCAAAAAACATATAATATCTATAAATTAAAAGAAAATGTTTTATCCAAAAAGACGGATTTTTCTATACTTTGCGCCGATATTTCAGACTCCGGAACTTATGCAGTTGCTACACTTTCTGATTCGTATTCTTCTACCGTTTCCGTTTACGATAAATCAGGAAAACCGGTTTTCTCTTGGAACTGTGCCAAAGAGATGATTCACTCGGTATCTTTATCACCAAACGGCAAGAAAATTGCTATTATATCTGTTGGCGGAAAGTCGGGTGAGTTAAACTCCACACTTCATATTTTCAATATTAAAAATACCGATTCCGAAAACACACTTGATTACGGCTCTAAAACCATTTATTCTTCCTACGCAAATTCAAAAGGTTTATTCATCATTCATAATTCGGGTTTTGATTTCATTAAATGGTCCAACGGCGCAAAAAACGAAATAAACACAGCCTTTGATATTGATATTTTTAAACTTTCAAAATACGGTGCGGTTTTTGTTCTTAACAGTAAAAGCAACAAAACCGATAACACGGTAAAATTCGTTTCAAAGAACTGTAAAAAATCTTATGAATTTACCTTTAACGGTATTATTAGTGATATATCTATCAAAAATTCACATATCTTTGTTATCAGTGAGGGAAAAATATTTATTTACGATATCAAAGGTAATTTGGTTTCTTCTTCCGCATGCGGATTTGATTATAAATATATTATTCCTACCGGTTCGCGAAATGTGAATATTATTTCTGATAACAATATCAATTATGAGCATATTAAATGAGGTGCTTTAATGAAATATATTATTGATTTAATAGTTTTGGCAATAATTATTATTACGGCTCTTTTTTCTTCTAAAAAAGGTTTTGCAAGAACTTTTATCGAAATAGTAGGCTTTGTGTTGGTGATTTTCATTGTGAACAGCATAAGTGTTCCTATTTCTAACTTTATTTATGATAAAACTGTAAGTAAAAAAATTACTTCTGCAACCGAAAATATATCTGTTGAAAAAAATTATTCTGCTGATAAATTTTTCGATTCACTGCCCGAAATTGTCACCAAAAAAGGCAGCATTTTTGAAATAAATAAAGATGAATTTGAAGATTACTTTAATAAAAACATAAACGAGGGAATGAAAGCCGCATCGACACAGGTTTCAGACAAGGTGGTAAAACCTGTGTTTGTAAAGGTTCTTTCACTTATAGTTTCAACTGTATTATTTATTATCCTTAATTTTGCAGTTCATTTTATTGCCAAATTTGTAAATTCAATTTTTAAACGAGGACTTCTTTCCGGTATAAACAGAAGACTTGGTTTTATTATCGGATTACCGAAAGGAATAATTTTCGCCTTGTTTTTCCTTTTTGCAATTTTACTTATTATTAACTTAACCCAAAACGGTTTTTGGATATTTACCCAAAACAATGTTTATGAATCTTATTCGGTTAAGTTTTTAAATAAAATTTTACCCGATAAAGGTATTTTTTCTTATTTGTTTTTCTAAGGAGTAGTATTTTTAATGAAGTTATGTTCTAAATGCAAAAAACGACCTGCGGTAGTTTTTCTTTCAAATCCCGCTTCGCCAAATGCCGAGCCGGAGGGTTTGTGTCTTGTATGTGCCAAAAGTTTAGGTATTAAACCAGTCGATGATATGCTTAAAAGTATGAATATCAGTGATGAAGATATTGAGAATATGAGCGAGCAATTTATGGAAATGATGTCGCCGGACGATGAAGATTTTTCCGATGATGATTCTTTTGATATGGGGACAACGCCTGCAATACCTTTTCTTAAAAATCTTTTTGGAGGCAGCGCGGAAAATACTGCCAGGGCCGAAACATCTAACGAAGGCAAAAAGTCAAGCGATAAGCCTAAAAAGAAGAAAAGAAAGTTTTTAGACCAATACAGTGAAAACTTAACCGCAAAAGCCAAAAACGGTCAACTTGATGCTATAATCGGCAGAGAAAAAGAATTAAGCAGAACAATACAAATTCTTTCACGCCGTTCAAAAAACAATCCTTGTCTTATCGGTGAGCCCGGTGTCGGCAAAACTGCTATTGCCGAGGGACTTGCACTTAAAATTGCCGCCGGAGACGCCCCTGCACGACTTCTTGATAAAGAGATATATTTACTTGACCTTACAAGTCTTGTGGCAGGAACACAGTTCAGGGGACAATTTGAAAGCAGGGTAAAAGGACTGATATCTGAAGTTAAAGATGCCGGTAATGTAATTTTATTTATTGATGAAATTCATAATCTTGTGGGTGCCGGTGATTCTGCCGAAGGCTCAATGAATGCCGCAAATATATTAAAGCCGGCTCTTTCGCGCGGAGAAATTCAGGTTATAGGTGCTACTACTTTCAAAGAATACAGAAAGTATATTGAAAAAGATGCGGCACTTGAAAGAAGATTCCAACCCGTAACGGTAGATGAGCCGACTATTGAAGAAACCGTTGAAGTTTTACTTGGTATTAAAGGCTATTATGAAGGATATCATAATGTTAAAATTCCTGACTCTATTATCAGAAATGCCGTTGTTTTATCCGAAAGATATATAACCGATAGATTTTTACCCGATAAGGCCATTGATTTATTAGACGAAGCGTGTGCTTTTGCATCGCTTCAAAACAAAGCGATAGATGAACTTTATATTGCAAATAAAAAGGTTGCCGCAGCATCAAGCGAACTCGATGAATTGACAGCCGATACCGAAAACACCGACTACGAAAAACAAGCACTGCTGAAAGCAGAAATCGAAAAATATAAAGCGGTTGCAAACGGTCTTTATGATGCCGCCGCAGATAATACAGTTACCGAAAAAGAACTTGCAAAAGTAATCGAAATATGGACGGGTATTCCTGCTTCAAAGGTTGAGGAAACCGATTATAAAAAGCTCATAAATCTCAACGATAATTTAAACAAGCGTGTTATAGGACAAAGCGAAGCCACAAAACTTGTGAGCGATGCTATTAAGCGTTCAAGAATTCATGTCGGCGGCAATTTAAGACCGGCTTCGTTTATTTTCGTAGGACCTACGGGAGTGGGGAAGACACATCTTGTCAAGGTGCTTTCCGAAGAATTATTTAACACTCCCGAGACGCTTATAAGGCTTGATATGTCGGAATTTATGGAAAAGCACTCGGTTTCGAGAATAATCGGCGCGCCTCCCGGATATGTCGGTTATGATGAGGCGGGCCAGCTTACCGAAAAGGTCAGAAGAAAACCTTACAGTGTAATTTTGTTTGACGAAATTGAGAAAGCACATCCCGATGTTTTAAATATTCTTTTGCAAATTCTTGACGACGGAAGAATTACAGATGCACAGGGCAGAACTGTTAATTTCCAAAACACTGTTATAATTATGACTTCAAACGCCGGAAGTTCAAAAACCGAAAATCTTTTAGGATTCGGCAAAACGGTTGCGGAAGCCTCAAAAGAAAAGACGATAAAAGCATTAAAAGAATTTTTAAGGCCGGAATTTATATCCCGTATTGACGAAATTGTCGTTTTTGAGCCGTTGGACGAAGAATCACTTAATTTAATTGCCGAAATTGCTTTAAATGATTTAAAAACCTCACTAAATGAAAAGCATATTGAATTTAAGTTTACCGATGATGTTTGCGGACTTATTTCGGAAAAAGCAAACGGCAAAATGACCGGCGCCCGTGAAATTCGTAACATTATTCGCCGAGAAATTGAAAGCGAAATTGTTAATTTAATTCTTTATACCGAAAACATCAAAAAAATTACCGTTTCGGTAAAAGACGGTAAATTTATAATAAAAGGGGATAATTAAATGGATATTGCATTAAAATTATTAAGCGATTTCAATTATTGTTCTATTCTTGTGCGCATCGCACTTGCGGCTGTTGCAGGCGGTATAGTGGGTTTTGAAAGAGGAAAACACGGAAGTGCGGCAGGTCTTCGGACGCATATACTTGTGTGTTTAGGCTCTGCTATGACTTCGCTTATTACAATTTATATTATTGAATATACCGCTATGACCGGAGATGTTTTTCGTATTCCCGCTCAAGTAATTTCCGGCATCGGATTTTTAGGTGCCGGTATGATTATTATTAAAAAATCCAATATGATTACCGGTCTTACCACAGCTGCAGGTCTTTGGGCAACCGCTGTAATAGGCATAGCACTCGGATACGGTTTTTATTTCGGTGCTTTTTTAGCTACGGTTGTTTGCGTATTTACTGCGGCATTTTTGACAAGATTTGAGCGTAAACAAAAAATGTCTGTTAATTTGTATGCTGAAATTTTTGATACAAAATTTGCAGGAAAAATATTTGACGAGATACATAAAATAGTTTCTGATGATGTTTTAATTGAGGTTATTCCTGCCAAAAGCGGAATAAACGGCAATCTCGGATATTTTATTACTATTGCCAATTCGGAAGATTTTTCCGAACTTCGTGCAAAGATTGAGGCAATGGAGGGCGTTGCCTTTGTAATGCCGGAATAACATTTATGTAACCCTTTTTGATATTATGTATATAATGTAATATCGGAGGGTGAATAATGCGTAACAGAAAGCACAATAAAGGTTTTATTACCATTGCTTTTGCTTTAGGTCTTATTTTAAGTTGCTTTTGCCCGCCGAAATTTCTTATTGCAGTGCTTGCCGTATGGATAATTATTCTCGGTATTTCGTGTTGCAAATAGTTTCGGAGGAACATTTATGAAAGTCGTCCTTATAAAAAGCCCTAAAATCTTAAGCGGAATTTTGCGAATGATATTCGGTATCAAAAAAGAAAATCAAAATACATAAAAAAAGAGGAAGACAGAACTTTGTAGTCTGTCTTCCTCGTCTTTTTTACTGATTATTTAATACTGCCGAGTGATGTTTCTTTTTGAATTACATCGTGTGCGCCGCCCTCAACAATACTCGTTGCCGAAACAAGTGTAAGTTTTGCATTATTACGGAAATCTTTAAGATTTAAACTTCCGCAGTTGCACATTGTTGAACGGACTTTGCTTAAAGATACCGCCACATTGTCTTTTAAAGGACCTGCATAGGGGACATAGGAATCAACGCCTTCTTCAAAATGAAGTTTCTTATCGCCGCCTAAATCGTATCTCTGCCAGTTCCTTGCGCGGTTAGAGCCTTCGCCCCAATATTCCTTATAGTAATTACCGTTCAATGTAACACGGTTTGTGGGACTTTCATCAAATCTTGCAAAATATCTGCCAAGCATAAGAAAATCGGCTCCCATAGCAAGCGCAAGCGTCATATGATGGTCGTGAACGATACCGCCGTCGGAGCAAACGGGAATATATACACCGTTCTTTTTGAAATATTCATCTCTTGCGGCACAAACATCAATCAGTGCGGTCGCCTGACCTCGTCCGATGCCTTTGGTTTCTCTGGTAATACAAATTGAGCCGCCGCCGATTCCGACTTTGATAAAGTCAGCACCTGCATCTGCAAGAAAATTAAAGCCGTCTTTATCAATTACATTTCCGGCACCGACCTTAACTTTGTCGCCGTATTTATCTCTTATAAATGCTATTGTTTTTGCCTGCCATTCACTAAAGCCTTCTGAGGAGTCAATACACAAAACATCTGCACCTGCATTTACGAGAGCAGGGACTCTTTCTTCATAATCTCTTGTGTTAATACCGGCACCGATTATATATCTTTTATTTGTATCAAGTAACTCATTTGGGTTTTCCTTGTGTGCATCGTAGTCTTTTCTGAAAACGAAATATTTAAGTTTTCCGTTTGAATCAACAATGGGAAGTGAGTTAAGCTTATTATCCCAAATAATATCGTTTGCTTGCTTTAAAGTGGTGCTTTCGGGCGCTGTAATCAATTTATCAAAAGGCGTCATAAATGACTTGACTTTTGTTGAAACATTCATACGGCTTATTCTGTAATCGCGTCCTGTAACTATGCCGACTAACTTGCCTCCGGGTGTTCCGTCTTCTGTTACCGCAACGGTGGAATGACCGGTTTTCTCTTTTAACTTGATAATATCTTCAAGTGTGCTTTCGGGCGAAACATTTGAATCGCTTACAACAAATCCCGCTTTACAAGACTTTGCACGGGCAACCATAGCTGCTTCGTCTTCGATAGATTGAGAGCCGTATATAAAAGAAATTCCGCCCTCTTTTGCAAGTGCAACTGCAAGTTTTTCACCTGAAACCGACTGCATAATTGCAGAGGTTAAAGGGATATTCATATAAATTTCAGATTCTTCACCCTTTTTAAACTTAACAAGAGGAGTTCTCAATGATACATTATTCGGAACACATTCGGAAGAAGAGTATCCGGGGACCAACAAGTATTCATTAAATGTATGTGATATTTCTTCAAAGTAATAAGCCATAATAAAATTTCCTCCTAAATATCAAACGACAAATCCGCCGTTGACTCCTAAAACTTGACCTGTTATATAATCGGCATTTTCACTTGCCAAAAAATACACGGCATTTGCAACGTCTTCAGGTGTCCCGATTCTGCCAAGCGGTATATTATTGACAAAATCATTTAAATCTTCAATAGAAATATCCGAATTCATTGAAGTTTCAATAAGACCGGGGGACACGGCATTTACATTTATTCCGCTCGGTGCAAGTTCCTTTGCAAGTGCCTTTGTAATACCGATAACACCGGCTTTTGATGCTGAATATGCAACCTCGCATGAGGCACCGACTTCACCCCAAATTGATGAAATATTTATAATTTTACCCGACTTTTGATTTATCATGATAGGGCAGACGCTTTTACAACAGTTATATACGCCCTTTAGGTTAACATCTAAAATTCTTTTAACATCAATATCGTCAATTTCGTTTATAAGACCGATTTGAGATATTCCTGCGTTATTTACAAGCACATCGACTGAGCCGAAAGTATGTAAAGTTTCCTTAATCATTAAATCGGTTTCTTCCTTGTTTGAAACATCTGCTTTAAATGCCATAACGGAATAATTATGACTTTTGAGCGAAGATGCAAGTAATCTCGCCGTCTCAAAAGAATTATTGTAATTTATTACAACATTATATCCTTTTTCGGCAAACAATATTGCCGTAGCGGCTCCTATACCTTTTGAGGAACCGGTAATAATAACTGTTTTTGACATTTCGCGCCTCCTATAATATAATTTTTGATATTATATCACTTTAAACTTAAAAACGCAACAAAATATTAGTTAAATTTGTAAAGTGTTTTTTTGGTTGACATAATATTTTGTCTTGACAAATTTTTATAATAAACATATCATAATTTTATAAAAGAAATTTTTGTTTCTTTGTATTTATTGTTCTGAATAAGAAAATTGAATATCTTGTCCTTTTTCTTCATATAAATTAGTGAAAAGGAGAGGACATTATGAAAAATGCAGGTGGAGTATTTTCACTCAAAAAATTTAAAATTTTTTCACTCTTTAAAGCTCAAAAAACCGAACTGCCTTTTTTGATTTTAATAATCATAGGAAGTCG
>JAZUHF010000035.1:0-1723 GCA_045641585.1 Acutalibacteraceae bacterium | reverse complement strand
TATTCAATATTCCAAAACAATTATAAAATTTATAAGGATGTTATCTCAAAAGAACTTTGGACCAGACCTTATTATGCACCCGAAGATTCTTATGATGCCGATACTTATACAACCGATATAAATTATCAGGTTACAACACATAGAGCTTCGTGGATAACAGGAAAAACAAATGTTGATGATGAATGGGACGGTTTTGTCAAGAAAATCGACTCTTTAGGTCTTAAAAAGTTCTTGAAGATTCTGCAAAATGCTTACGATGTAAGCAATAAATAGTTAGTGGACTATTCGTATTAAGAGGGAAAAGAATATGAAAAACTTTAACATAAAAGTGTTGAGTATTTTTTTGATATTAACGCTTGTCTTTAGTTGCTTGTTCGGAATAAGTATTAATGCTTTGGCTTCTGATGTTTTGTTCAAAGACGAATTTAATTCCGGAATGTCAGGGGCATGGAGTGATATTGGTTTTTCGTCGGTTGAAGACGGAAAAATGGTTTTGTCAAAGGATAACTTTATCTATGTTAATGATAATTTCAAAAAACAAGACTATATTGTTTCTGCCGATGTGTCAGTAAATACCGGTGATAAATCCGGTTTTGTTTCCATAGTTGCTATGACAAACGGTTCAAGAACAAGTGGTTATGAATATGGTCTCGGATTATCAAATAACAATTCCGTTTATTTGCGTTTGTACCGCAGAGGTAAAAGCACATCTGAGATTCTTTATCAATCAAGTAATATTGAAGGAATAGGTATGCTTTCAAAAAAGAAGACCTATTCATTAAAACTTGCTGTTACTAACGGTAAAGTTTATTGCATGATTAACGGTGTTGTTTTCACAACATTTGACGATTTAGTTTATTCAAGCGGATTTGCAGGCGTATCTACCACAGGTATGAGCGGTATTTACGATAACTTTACTATTGAAAAATTACCGTCTAAAAAGATTGAAACAATTATTATTGATTCGCATTCATCGGAAATTGCTCTGACTGAAAAAATAAATTTTAATGCAACCGTTAAGTATAACAGTATTTACGGTTCAGAAACAATTAATCAAGACACCAAAGGTGTAACATTATCAGGATATGACGGTAATGCCGGAGAAAAATCAATCAATGTATTATATAAAGGTTGCCAAGCAACATTTAATATTAAGATTAATGGCATTTATAAATCAAAAGTGCTTTTTGAAGACAATTTTTCATTGTTTAATCAAGATAACTATACCGGCGGTAAATCTTCATATTTTGACGATGCCATAATCTATCGTTTTATTAATCAAAATGGGAAAGAAATAGTTGAATATCCTAATCTGGGCTCTTCAAATATACCTGTTAAGACAACATTATTGTTAAAAGATGCTCTTTCAAATGAGTGGGAAACTTACTCGGTTTCCTCAGATTTGATTATCAATAAGGATGCCACAACTTCTACCGAGCGATTTGCTACCGGAGCTATCGTTTTTGCAAAAAGTCAAATGTCAGAACAGTACAATTTCAGAGTGGCTTCTAATGGCGCTTTGAGTATTTATTGCGGTTCTGTTTTGCTTGCATCAACAACTGCCGAAAAAAATAATATAACTATTTCAAAAGGCAGTAAAATTCAGGTTAAGGTTGATGTTTATGAATCTTATGCGAAATTTTATTGCAATAATAAATGTGTAGCAACATATTATTTTTCCGATAATATTCAACCTTGTTGTGGCTTGATGGCAATAAACGGC
>JAZUHF010000034.1:0-48520 GCA_045641585.1 Acutalibacteraceae bacterium | reverse complement strand
TTGCGTCATTTCCGAATCCTGTTGCCTTTTCGTCAATCTTTGTGCATCCGTCAACCGCAACGGTTATTCTTCCCGGCTCGCAGGTTACTACTATGCTGTGGTATGCCGACCAATCCCATGACTCGCCGTTTACAAGCATATCAGCATCGGCTATTTTACTGCTTCCCTTGTAAAGTTCAACTTTCTTTCCGTTTATGGTTACATATCCGCCGCCGAAAAGACACTTGAAACTTCCGTCTGTTGCTATATCCTTAAAGTTATATTCAGCCGTAAAGCGTGAGCCTGTCTTTATTAAATCGGTGCTGCTGTTACCCGAAAGCAATTTTCCGTTTACATTGTGTAAACCTTCGCCGGCGTTTGTTCTTGCATCGGTATATGAGCGGTATCCCGCTTCTCTTGCAATTACACCGGATACATTGCCGTCATTATCTTTATCGGAAAGAGCGTTGTAATACGAAGTATAAAATTCGGGAGATTCCGTTATAAAGGTGTTTTTATCCTGACCGATAATATTCATATGTGCTCCGGAGAATTCAATTCGGTTAATACCCAAAACTCTGCCTTTGCCCGAAGAACGAGTCATATGATACGGGAACCAATAACTGTCAAGATTAGGTCCGACAGTAACGGCGCCGTGACCGTATCCAAAATATTCACCCTCGGTATTAAGAATTAAATTAGGCTCCATTTCCGTAAGCCAATTATCAGGATTATTAACTTCACCGATATTCAGTTTGTTTCCCAATCCGCTGGAATTAAAAGCATAATTTAAGCGGTAAGCCGGCTCCCCTGCTCCTTCGCCGGTTACTATATAATAGTAAATTCCGTTCCGCTTAAACATAAACGGACCTTCAATTTGGTCTCCGGTAATTCCGGCTCTTGAAACATCAACATAATCGCTTTCATCAGCAACGGTATACATATTTGATGCCTTGGTAATAACCGGACACGCAATGCCGTTTTCTCTGTTACAACGAATAAACCATTTATCTTCGTTATCGTCAATAAACATTGTTCCGTCAATAGACGGTGCAAAATTGTTGTTTATAACCTTAAAATCACCGTATGGAAGCCCCGTGGTGCTCAATAAGACCTTATGTCCCGAAGCGTGGGGCGAAGTATACATATAGAACTGACCGTTCCAATAATGAACTTCAGGTGCCCACGGACATTCCAATTCATAGCCTTGACCGGCTCCCGTATCGTTTTCTGCACGGTTTCCGTTTTCGTCAAGAAGATAGAATTCGCCAAGATAAGTATAACTCATCAAATCGGTGCTTTCCCAACAACGGTATGAGCAATACCAAGCATCCGTTGAACAATACAAATAATATTTTCCGTTATAGCGCAGGATGTATGGGTCGCCCGTTTTAGATTGATTTTGAAGCAAATTCTCATCGGAAGTCCCTGCGAGTTTCTGTGCTTCTACCGAATCAGCCCTGAACGGCTGTTTTTCGTCGGAAATAGGATTGGTATACCTCTGCGATTCTTCCAATTTAACACTGATATCCTCTTTTGATGTATCAAGGTCCGACTTCTCAATCAATGCATTTAAAGCTGAGGCATTTTTTGAGCATCCGCTGATAAGCATCACACTAATCGCCAAAACAATGGCGATTGCCGATTTTAATACTACTCTCATTTTTTACCTCCTAATGCTCCTGCCCAATCATCCGGCCATACGATACCTATTTCCGAAGATATAATATTGCTCAGTAATCCAAACTGCATATTATTGTTTGCACTTGTGATGTAACCGACCTTACGACCGCTCATTGCAAAATCAAGGTTAATGTCAATCCGTTTACCGTCTTTAGTTCCGTCGTTATAGTCGATATGAACCGTTGTCTTTTCCGATTGATTAACAACATCAACGGCAAAATTATAAATTGCATTTTCCGTAAGTATAACATTGCAAGGCACTGTTACTCCCCACGATTTGCCGTCAAACTGTCTGACATAAAGTCTGTATGCATCTTTTACATAGCGGTAATCGAGCACGAGATAACTGCCTTTTGATGCATCATAGTTGAAGATAATTCCCTTTATGGAATCGGTCTTATCAGGAATAATTTTAAATGAGCCGATGAAAGAATATAATGCATTTGACTTATTATTGATTGTTTTATCAACAAGTATACTTTGCTTCATCGCACCTACGATAACATTGCTTTGCTTTTTGAACGCACCTGATACTACATCATAACGGCTGTCGTCTATGCCGATATATGAGTTTGCGCCGACGCTGAGTTTTCCGAACTGCATTCCGTTCGCTTTTGAAACATTGAAACCGACATTACGCCCGTTCATTGCAAAATCAAACGACTTTCCGCAAATCTGAACAGGACCGCCGTTCTTTTGATACTCTACAACAAATGCAACGCTGTTCTTTCCGTTAGAAACATTGATATTGAAGTTGTATACAGCATCAACATCCAAAATTACATCGAGCGGTTGGGTAGCACCCCACTTTTTGCCGTCAAACTGTCTGACATAAAGCCTATACGCTTCCTTTACATAGCGGTAATCAAGAATGAGATAACTTCCGGTTGACGGGTCATAGTTAAATACAATTCCTTTAATTGTATTATTCTTATCCTGCACAATATTGAATGATGATTTTATTGAGTAGGAACTCTTGCCTTTTAAATTTATTGATTTATCAATAACCAAATTGTTTCCATTTGAAATTGCCTTGATTCCTCCGCCGTTTATTCCTATAAATCTGCCGTTGACCGTATCATAAATTTTTTCATCTAACGCTTGATACCCTAAATTTTTTACTTGAAATTCACCGAATTGCTGATTTCCGACAGCAGTTTGAATGCCGTATTCCGTTCCGCTCATTACGAAGTCATCATTTTTACAATATGTGGAACTCCAGATTTGTTCGGTTGATTTTTTATATTCAATTAAAAATTCCGTTGCGCCTTTTTTATTTTCAATCGGAGTAATTCTGAAATCATAGGTTGTATTTGCGTCTGCCGGTCCTACATATGCAACACCGCCCCAGCCGGTCGGCGTTCTCTGGCGAATATAAAATCTGTAATCTTCGTCCCATTCTTTACCCTTTGATTCGCCGTGTCTGTAATCAAGCACAAGATAACTTTTATCATCGTCATTGTAATTAAGCAAAATACCTTTAATCTTGTCCTCGGGTTTCGGCGGTCTTTCAGGCAAAGTCAAAGAGGTTTGCAAAGTTTTAAGGTTAATTGTGCCGTATTTATTAACAAGAGAGCCGAATGTGGCAGTAGTGCCTGCCGTTCTTGCTACAAACTGACCTTCGCCGGTTTTTTGAACCAATCCGCTATAAGCGGTAAATCCTTTTGCGCTGTAAGCATTAACGGGTTTCGGACAATCTGATGAAATTTTAATATCACGAACCGCAAATCCCGCAACTGCTGCACGGACGCCGATATAATCGCCGTCAAGCGGGTCAACATCATAAACATCTAATAAATGCTGATATTTTCCGTTACTGTCCTTCAAATATATTTCCATCCAACCGCCGTTTTTAGCCACTTTAACGGTGCAAACCTTATCTTTTGCGAAATTCGGCAAAGCACTTACTATATCGCCGCTTGCAAGTTGAGTGTATTTGGTTTTTCCGTCAACTATTCTGATTGTTGCCACAACAAGCTGCGGATTTTTTTCAGAGTTGCTTATAAATATACCGTATTGGTCTTTTGTTTCCCAACCTGCCTTCTCCGTTTCGCCGACATCCTTTACACCTAACAGCAATCCACTGAAATTGGAAACTGAAAAAAGTTTGTCTGCCTTGGAAGCATCTATTGTTGCTTCTAATGTTCCGCAGCCGTTATTCATTTTTTCCTTAGTGTAGTAAGCTAATGACCTGACATCCTCAACAACAAGCTGATTTTTATCATCGCTTACAAATCTACCCATTGACGGCACCCAACCGTCAGGTGCTGTGAATGCAAGTCCGTTTTTATCCATAGGATTGAAATACTCAGGCATAACCGTATAAGCGTTGGTTCTACCGTTCCAAATATGTCTTACGGCTCTGCCGGCAGGAGTATTTGAATCATCCCACTCAAGCATCATTCCCATTATGCCGTCTTTGTCTATGCCATATGTTTCATACGGCAGGAATAATTCAACTGTCCATGAAACATCTTTTTTGCCATCTGATTTATTGAGTTTTCCGTCAACTGCCACCTGATAATCAATGGTGTCATTTGAATATACCCATCCGCCCGAGCCTTTGGCTACTGCCATACGGCCGTCAGCGGAAACACAAACTTTTATATCATCTTCACGCAGTTCTGTGCCGCCGTCATTCTTTACATCGAACGATAAAAAGACTGCATCAGACAGCGTAAATATTTCTGAATTGTTAATTGCGTTATCGGCATAACATATTGACGAATCTTTTACAACAAACGATGCTGTAATTCCGCGCTTACCGTAATAATAACGGAACTCTACCTCATCATCGTTTTTATCAACATCACCGAATTTAACAGAAGGTGCATCCTTCCATATAGATTCGTTTAATTTGCCGTCAACATTATAATCGGGGGGTATGTATTTTCTTTTATTGAAAGTATCCGAACTCGGAATTTTTGACAAAATTTCTTCGCCCAATCCTGAAAATATCAATGCGCAAATAATTCCTGCAATTAACACTAAAGCGCATATTGACGAAATAATTACCGGTTTCTTTTTTAATTTCATAGTTTTCACCTTTAACCCTTAACTGCTGCACCTGCCATAGCATTAACAATATATTTTTGACTTAACAAATACAAAATAAGAACAGGCAAACTTGAAAGCGTTGCCGCCGCCATTATTATAGGCTGGTCAGAAGCTCTGCCGGATTGCACTGCGTTATTAAGTCCCATAAGCATTACCTGCAGTGTTTTATCCTGAACTCTTGTAAGATAAATGTCAGATTCAAGAAGGTTATTCCATATACCGAGAAATGTAAAAACAACCTGAACGATTACTGCCGGTTTTGAAAGAGGAAATGCAATCTTGAAAATCTTTCCGAAATGTCCTATACCGTCAACGGTTGCCGCTTCAAATAAAGCCGGAGGCAAACTTTTCATATATCTTTCCAAATAGAAAACTACGCCCATCGTTCCGAAAAAATGCGGAATTACCAATGGCCAAAATGTTCCGACCAATCCAAGTTTTGAAAACATTGCGTATTGAGGCATCAATGTTACAACAAACGGAGGACCTATTAAACAGGCGATAAGAACGGCATTTCTTCCCTTAAAATCAATTACGGCAAAACCGTATGCCGTTGCTACGCCGACATAGAGTCCTACAAAAATGAAGGCTGCTTCAACCAAAAGCGTATTCAAAAAACCTCTGATAAAAGAAAACTGATTTGGATTGAAACTGAAAAGCTTTTCATATCCCCAGGTTGAAAACTGCTTGGGAATTAAATAAAACACATCGGAAAACTGTCGTATTTCCTCAGATGACTTAAATCCCGAAAAAAACATATATAGAAATGGAAACACTGTTGCAATTGCAATGACAATCAAAACAGCATAAGTTAATGTTCCAAAGGCAATATTCCTTGCTTTGATTGCTCTATTACTGATAATAGTATCTCTTTTTTTCATTTCTGATGTCCCCTAATTATCCTTGACCATTTTTCTGTATTGCGGTATAGAGAATGCAACAACAAACAATGTTAATATGAATGAAGCCGCACCTACTAATGGGTAATTTCCGCCGATAAACTGTCCGTAAATCCAAAAAACAGCAGTGCTTGACGCGGAGCCCGATACCATCGTATAGTTATCGGCAAATGCATTTAATCCTCCGCTGATACCCGTAACCAACAAATACAATGTAATCGGTCTGAGAAGCGGCAGGGCAATCTTTGTCATTTTTATAAAACCGCCCGCTCCGTCAATATCAGCCGCTTCGTATAAATCTTCGCTTATATTCTGCATACCGGCAAAATACATGAGCATCGTCGAACCGAAACCGCCCCAAACTGTTTTAATTATCAAGGAATTTTTTACAACTGCCGGGTCTATAAGCCATGCTAAATCGGTTCCGAAGATTTCGTTGAAAACACCGTCGGTGTTAAAAAACCATTTCCAAACAAGTGCAACTGCAACTACACTCGAAACAGCAGGTATATAATAAACTACTCTGAAAAATCCTTTGCAGCGAACGGCTCCGTTATTGAGTAAATACGCAATAAAGAAACCAAGAATCAAACGAATCGGCAAAGAAATCATTAAGTAAACCGTGTTATACATTGACCGCCAAAAGTCAGTGCTGTGTAATACTTCACGGTAACTGTCAAGTGTAAATTTTGTAAATTTTTGTCCTACTGCAAGAATATTGTAATCAGTGAAGCTCACAAAAAGACAATAAAATGTAGGTATGACAACAAAAATAAGAACTTTAATTACCATGGGAGAAATCAAAAACCATCCCCAACGATTTTCAGAGCGTTGTCTTTTTGATAATTTACTTTTTGTTTTGGTCATTTATAATCCACCTTAATAACCTTCATAAAAAGAATACTTTCCGTTTTGTTTGTCTATAATTTTTTCCTGTATGCTCTTAGAAAGCCATTCAAGCATTTCTTTACCTGAAATTACATCTTTCGTAGATGCATCATACGATTTCGGAGTTGTGGTCATTGAACCTGTTGACCAATCGAAAATCACATAATTCGGTTTATAACTGGCAACTTTTCCGTCCTTCATCAAAACATGATACATACCGTATTTAGTTTCCGCATTCGTCAAAAGCGCAGTTTCCCAAACATTACCGGAATTGTAAGTGTAAGCAGCCTTTCTTCTTTTGCTGTTTTCAAGATGCTGTTTGTAAACAATACGGTTTTGCGGTCTGTTCATATCCTTGGGGTCAGATAATTTAGCATTCATATATTCGTCGAAATCTTTAACTCTGTTCGGAAGAGCCATACCGTTTTCATAATTATACTTTTGAGCATCTTTGTCAGTAGAAAGGAATTCGATAAGCTTATACGCCGCATCTTTTACCTTGCTTTCGGAATACATTGAGAGGCATACTGAACCAAGAGTTGTTACATTTTTAAGTCCCTCTTTAGCAGGAGCCGTTACATCGGTCAAATCATAAGATGTGCTCGGAACAGGAGTTGGTATGATGTCCCAATCGAAATTTGCTTCCCAAAGGCTCGGAGTATTCCAAGTTCCGCACCAGGTTGTTGCAGACTGTTCATCTACAAATAAATCGCGTGCTGTTTTTTCACTCTGCTTTTCAACATTCTGGAAATTATACTTTATGGAAAGGTCACCGCAAAACTGAACTGCCATAGCATAATCATTGTTGTTTATGTTAAGTTTTGTTTTGTTTTCAGCACTGTCCCATACAGTAAAACTGTTACCCGTTGAAAGATACGCATAATCAATTTCGTAGCAACCGCCGGCATATACGCTTGAATTTTTTGCTTTTGCACCGGCCTCTGCCAAATCGTTGGCAAAACGGATATACTGTGCCCAGGTCATACAAATCTGGTCGTTTAACTTTTTGTTTGCGGCATCATAACCGACATTTATTGTTCTGTCAACCTTAACACCGGCTGCCTTTGCAAATTCTTTATTATATACAAGCGCCGTCGGTCCGAGGTCTTTAGGCAGACCGTAAAGAGCGCCGTTTAAGTCGCCCAATTTTTTTGTTTTTTCATTGAAACTGTAAGCCTTAAGCGACTCGGTATATAAATCGTCTCTTGAAAGGGAATCAGAAGCCTTTATGTAAGGATTGAGGTCTTCAAAAATATTTGTTGAATACGCAAGTCGAATAAACTCGGTATCGGCACAGTAGAAAACATCAGGCATTTCTCTCGGATTCGCTATTGCGTTTGTAAGAACTGTCATATAGTTATCACTGCCGACAGGGTCATACGACACAAAGTATTCGGGGTATTTCTTTTCAAACTTTTCAATCATTGATTGGAAGATGCCGGTTTCGTATGTATCACCCCAACCAATCATCTTAATAACAGTTTGCCCTTCTTTCGGAGAATGCGAACTGCTTTTACAACCCGTAAAACCGACCATTGACAAAACAATCGCCAGAAGAGTTACCCACACAATAACCTTTTTGCTTAAAACTTTCATAAAACTTTTCTCCCTATTAAAATATTTACGATAATATTTTACACTTTCGGCGAGTTATATTGAATAGAAAAAATACGCATAAATTGTATTTAATTAGCGAGTTTATCCAAATTTTAATTTATTTTTGTTTCTAAATGTTAATTTTGCACAATAAATTGTGCTTTTTTGGCTGAATGACGCTTAAAAATCTATCTGTCACTAATTGTCTTAAGTGCGGCGAAAGGCTGACAACAAGGCGGACCGGCCCGAAAGGGCTGTTTTTGGGCGTATTCCGGCTCATTGCCGCGCATACCATAGGCACAAGCAAATACTTAATTTATGCGGATATTTGCAAAATAATTTCGAAATACCAATAGAAAAAATTTCCGAAAAATGCGTATTTTTTACCACATCATATTTTATTGATAAATTCAAAAAAAATTGCCGCTATGCCATCCGGCAAATACCGGAATGTCGCATACCGACAATCAAAATCAGTTTATTAAGTCATAATAACAGGCTTTATCTTATCTCCCGAGACTTGCATTTCGTCAATGCAAAGCTGTCTGTTGTGAGGGTATTTATCACCTATTTTTCTTCTGTGATAAGCGATATATGTTTTACCGCCGAAAGTAAAGAAACTGTTATGACCGGGACCGTCTGCAATATCTGATGCTTTCAAAATATCGGAATCATATACAAAAGGTCCCAAAGGCGACTCCGACGCAGCGGTTTTAACGCAGTATGTTCCGTCAGTCCACGAGCCGCTTGAATACATAAGAATATATTTTTTATCGGTTTTAAGCATGCACGGAGCCTCGATATAATCTTTCGGTGTTATTTCAAGCACTTTTTCCCTATCATCAGTATCAAGCGGTGCCAATGCGTCCATCGTATCGTTCATTTTGCAGACATTCAGATGACTCCATCCGCCGTAATATAAATAAACATCTTCATTTTCTTTGAAAAAATGTGCGTCTATCGGCTGTGCGCCGTTATAAAATTTATTTAAGAAAGGTCTTCCGTCACTGAAAATGTTTTTGAATTTTCCGACCGGCGTATCGCTCACACCGATATATAATCCGCCTACTTCATCGTCGTGATTTATGGCGTTTCCGGCAAATATAATATAATATTTACCGTTCTTTTTAACAATCGACGGTGCCCATACCGTTCTGTATATTCCGGGGAAAGTTGTCATATCAAGCACATCGTGTATAATGTCAAAATTTATTAAGTCAGAAGAAACCACAAGGTCAAGATTCAACTGCTGCTCATAAGGGAGTGATTTTGTAACATAAATATAAACTTTACCGTCATATACAACGGATTCGGGGTCGGCATACCAACCTTTTACAACTGGATTTTTCATAATTTTTCCTTTCTAAATGCGCATTTTGTCTAAATTTCCAAAAACTGCTCTTGATTATTTAATGCGAATATTGTATAATAATGAGTGAGGTGATATTTATGAGCGAAACTCAGGAAAAGGTAAAAATATTTCTTAATTCTTCTCCCTGCGCCGAGCCGTTTGCCATTGAAAGCATAGGCATTACTTACGCAGACGCCAATTACCACCATTACCGTTCAAAGTCGCTTAAAGTTACAGTATTTGAATACATTATATCCGGCTCCGGATTTGTCCACACAAGTTCCGGAAACTTCAATCCCGTAGCGGGAGATTCATATATGCTTTCTGCTGACGATGAGCAAGACTACCGTTCAAATCCGGACGACCCGTGGACAAAAATCTGGGTAAATATAATAGGTGTTTTGCCAACCGAAATACTTAATGCCTACGGATTCAAAAATTCCACCTTGTTTCCTCAGCTTAATATCACTGATTTTATCGAGCGCATACACAAAACGGCATATCAAAACGAAAATGACCTGCAGCTAATTAACGACAGTTGTTTTGTAACATTTATAAAACTATGTCAGTTTTTGCGTCAATACACGGTTTCAAACGATAGTTTTAAGATACCCGATAATATCAATGAGCTTAAAAAATATATTGATACTCACCTTAACGAAAAAATTTCTCTTGAAACTTGCGGCAAAATAGCCGGTCTTTCGGTTTCGCAAACAATAAGAAGTTTTTCAAAGCACTTTGGAATGCCGCCCTATGAATATATTGGACAACAGCGTTTGGAAACTGCAAAAATACTGCTCACAAGTTCTCAGCTTCCCATTTTTGAAATAGCAAATCAGTTGGGCTTTGCCGACCAATACTATTTTTCCAAATATTTCAAAAAGAAAATAGGAAAATCTCCGGAAGCATATCGAAATTTTGAATGATTATAAATAAAATTAAATTATTGCAAAAGTATAGGAAAGCTATCAGCTTTCCTATATTTTTATTTTTTTATAAAAAATATTTAATTTTAATAATCTTTTGTCCAATTTTCCGTTTTTTCGGAAGAAGTAGTATTCTCGTCCTCTTTTTCATCAGATGTTTCGCTTTCGGGAGTTTGGTTTTTATCCTCGCTTGCCGGAACAATTTGATTTTCGGCAGGCTGTTCGTTACTGCCGTCATCATCATTCTTATATCCGCTGTAACGGTCAATCATATCTTCGTCCATCGGCTCGTCAACATATTTTTCTTCTTTTTGAGATTCTTTATTTTTCTTTTCTTCAGAACTGCTTGTGCTGATTTTATCGGAATCGGTGCTTTTCTTATTATCGTTTTTACAAGCACATAAAGAAAAAATCAAAGCAAAACAAAACAGCATTATTATAATTTTTTTCATCGGTCTTTTCCTATCGTATTTAAATAAGTGTTCTTTTCAGGAACAAAGGGGGTGCGGTTTTCCGCATCCCCTTCACCTTTATTGTTTTTAGTTTGCAAGTGCCGGGCAATCGTCAACTGTAATCCAGTTATAAATTGTCTTACCGTCACCGGCATCACCAGCTACATTAGGATTACCGTTATCTTCAGAATGGAGATATACATCGCCGCCTGTAATATATCCGCCAACACGGTCATCTACAAAATTCATAGTGCCATCATAAATCTTGACATCACCGTGGCTTATCGAATACTTAACCGCAAATGCCTTCTGATTAGAAGCATTGATTGTAATCTTAATTTCATAATCAATTATAAGTTCATCATTATCCTGAAGATCAAGTCCGGCATTTTTAGCTAAATTATAACTGGGTATAGCAGCAGAATTTGCCATATTGTTATTAAGCCAACTTCCGTTCACTTTGCGCCAAAGTGCAACATAGAACTTACCTTCGTCTCTTTCAGGCTGAGCAGAAACATAGAAGAAATAACAATCGTTGTCTGTTCCGCTGAATCTGACGCCTTCCAGTCTTACGAGTTGACCTGAAGTGCGGTAATCAGTAATAAACTGACCTTTAATAGTTCCGGTGCCGTCTGCTTTGAGTGACTGATTAAGTTTCTTTGATGTAATTCCATTAGTCTGCACCGGAGTCATACCATCGGTAGGATTGCCGGGTTTAGCGGCATTGCCGTTGACATAAACATTGTTGTAGATTGTCTTACCGTCACCGCACTCACCAGCTACATCAGGATTACCGTTATCTTCAGAGAAGAGATATACACTACCGCCTCTAAAATAGCCGTTTACACGGTTATCTACCAAGTTCCAACCGCCATTATAGAAGTTGACACCGTCGTGGCTCAGACGGTATTTGATTGCAAACGCCTTTTGATTAGAAGCGTTAATTGTAATCTTGATTTCATAATCAACAATAATCTCATCATTATCCTGAAGTGTAAGTCCGGCATCCGCAGCCAAACTATATGCCGGAACAGACGCACCGGAGTCCATATTTCCGTTATTCCATATATATTGACCGCCACAATTACGCCACATACCTATGTAGAATCTACCGTTGTTTACATTCGGCTGTGCACCAACCCAGAAGTAGTATCCGTCACCGTTTTCACCGCTGAACTTAATACCTTCTTTTCTTTCATTGTCGCCTGCAGTGCGGTAATCAGTAATAAACTGACCCGCAATAGTTCCGGTGCCGTCTGCACTAAGTGTCTTGTTTAACTTGACAGATTCGCCGCCGCTTGTCTGATAAATCGGGTCTTCCTGCTCATTGGGCAAAACTGTTGTCGAATAATAAACGGTTTTGCCGTCACCTGCGGACAATCTATCAGATGTATTAAGATTGGTTTCGTTACCATTATCTTCTGAAAGGTAATAAATATCGGAGCCCTCAATGTATGACATCCACTGCTTATCATAAGTCTTATATACACCTGAATATGACCAATCGCCGCAACTTAAAGTGTAACTGATGTCAAAGCGCTTGTATCCGCCCGCAATGTAAATTTTAACTTCATAGTCCACAAGAATTTCATCATTTTCCTGCAATGCAGCGGCTGCACCCGTCTCGGCGTATGAGGGATATACACAGCCCGGGTCCATATCGGGATTTGCAAAACTGGAACCGTTCCATTTCCAGAGAAGTATGTAGAAGCAGGGTGCATTAACATTACCGCTTCTGAAAAGCAAGGTGTATCCGTTGCCGTTTTCACCGCTGAACTTGATGCCTTCGCGTCTTACACCCTCGGTGTGACCGCGGAAATCGTGGATAAACGAGCCTTTGATTGTGCCGGTGCCGTCTGCAGCCAACTGTGCATCAGATTTTACAGTGCTGTTTCCTCTTGTTTCAATCGCATCATTACTGATTGCCATATCAGGGTCAAACTCAAAGGTGCGGTTTTCAACCTGTGCGCAGTAACCGAATTTATTACCGGTCAACTTGGGTTTTCCGTCCGTCCAGCCGCCGTTTGCCGCTGTATTGATATAAGTTTTATAAATGCGTTCCGACGGAGCCTTTGCTTCAACCGAAACATTAGTTATTTCAGAATTTGTATTATTAACCGAAATACGGAAATCGTTCATTCCCTGATTAAGCGAAAGTTTGAGGTTGTCTTGACCTGCAACAGTACCCCAAGATGTTCCGTTGAAATGTCTGATCCAAGCATGCCAGCCGGCAGAGAAGCGTGCGTCACCAACGCCGTCACGATATCTGAAATCAAGGAGATAATACGAGCCGTCGGTTTCATTATAGCCGAACATAAAGCCTTTTAATGCATCCTCATTGGTTGCAAAACTCGGTTCATCCTTAAAGCCTACATATAAAGAGGTGTTTATTATGTAATTAGAAGAATTCGGCTTATTTACTCTGTCAACTGCAAAACCGTGAATCAAAGTGTCGTCCTTTGTTCTCTCAGAGCCGTAAGATACTAAATTGCCGTCAACATAGTCCCATACGGCTTTCTTATCATACTTAACGCCTAAAAGAGCATCACGCTGTGCAGCAGTATAAGGGCTGAACTTACTGCCTACGCTATTGTTATATCCTGTTTTTTGTGAATCTTCAAGGTCTTCAAGCGCAGCGTCTGCTATATTATAATAGGAACGCTGAATCGGAGCAGAATATGTAACAACACTATTTTCTTCATAATAAGCTCTTGCTGTTACATCGGTTAAATAATAAGCAGAATTGATTTCGTTAAGGTATATACGAACAACCTTATAATCAACCGAATCTCTTGTTTCATTGGAAGCCATATCCCAATTTATTGCTATATCCTGCGCTCTTGCATATTTTTTTGCTCCATCGGGACCATACTCAAATGCTTCGCCTTTTTCAAGGTCGCCGTCAACTAACTGTGTAGGCATAACCAAAAGGTGATAATTTGCTTTTTGAGCATCCGTTAAAGCATTGAAATCTGTTGTTTTCATACCAACAGCAAAGCGGATACCGTCAACCATAGTGTTATTGCTTATAAAGCGAATTGACGCACCCAAAACTTCAGCATTGGCATTGCCGGCATTTTCGGCAGATACATTCAGTATTTGAGTTCCTGCATACAATGTTACGCACAGAACAAGTGCCAAAACAAGTGCAAGCATCTTCTTCATTACTGTTTTCATTGTTTCTATTCCTCCATTATTATATATAGTGAATTACTTCTCGAAAAAAATCGGACATCTTACTCCAACTGTGACAATGCCTCGCTCCAATCAGACGGCCAGTTTGCGCCACCGACATATTTGCCAAGCAACAAGTCTATCAGACAAGTAAGGTCATCAGCATCAATTTTTGAATCTCCGTTAATGTCACTCGCCGACTCATCAATTGTTACAGTCGATGATGCCAAATATCTTTTCAATGCAACCAAGTCACGAATATCTGTAACCCCATCGCCGTTTGCATCACCGAAAACACCGACTGAACCTGCCGCCGAAACGGTATTCGGAACAATCATCAAACTAAAAATCAAAGTGAACATCAAAGCCAATACAACAATCTTTTTCAATTTCAAATTCTCCTTTTCTTTTTATTTATATGGCATCCGCCAATATTTGCATTATTATTGTATCTTTGGAATTATACATTTTCAATAGAAAAACTACGCAATGTTCGGACAAAATAAGCATCTTGACGAAAAAATCCCGCAAAAAACCATTAAATTGACTTTTTACGGGAATATATTATTGTAATTTTGATGTTTTTGATGATTATTAAAATAATTATTCAGTTTTTGAAATAAATACTAAATTGGAGCGTCAAGCCGCTCCCCTACGAATGCAATTTATGTTTACGAAAAACACGGGAGGGCACAGAGACCCTCCCCTACAAACAAAGCAATATTGATTTATCGTATCGTAGGGGAGGGCTTCCACGCCCTCCCGTTTGTTTATGATGCATCTTTTAATTTATTTTCACTTGCAACACCCTGTGCCGTTTCCAGCATATTTTCGGCGAATATGGCATAACCGGTGGTGGGATCATCGACAAGTACATGGGTTATGGCACCGATGAGTTTACCGTTTTGGATAATGGGTGAGCCGGACAGGAGTGTTGTCAAGTATGGACAACACTATTTTTTATAAAATCTCTGAAAGTCGCATAAAACTGGGTTTGTGAGCATTTTGGATTTTTTCGGTGTTTACTCATTTTTAAGCACATTTCTTTCCGTCATGCAAAAGTTTTGTGCCTGAATATTTTGCCGGTATTACTGCATATCCGCAAACAAAAGCCGAAATCCGTTGAAAGATGTAAAATAATATGATATAATGACCTCAAACTAACAGTAATGAATGCCGCCGAAATGCCGTTGGCATTGGAAATTATGAATTTCTTAAAACATTAAAAACTGAAAATTTATTAAAAATCGGAGGATTTCAATGGAAAAAAGTATTTTGATTTCGGTCAAAAATGTATATAAAACTTATCATTCGGGTGAAATAGAAACTCCCGTATTAAAGGGTATCAATTTTGATATATATAAGGGCGAATTCATTTGTATTTTGGGTGAATCGGGTTCAGGAAAGTCAACTATGTTAAACATAATCGGCGGTCTTGTAAATGCGGATTCAGGCTCTATAAAATTCAACAACAAAGAAATAATCAATTTATCCGAAAAAGAACTAACCGAACACCGACGCAAAAATATCGGTTACATTTTTCAAAACTATAATCTTTTACCTAATTTAACGGCTAAGCAAAATTTAGACATAATAGCCGAGTTAACCAATTCTTCCGCCGATTCAGAAGAAATGCTTAAATCGGTAGGTCTTGAGGATAAAATCAAATCATATCCTTCCCAGTTGTCCGGAGGTCAGCAACAACGTGTATCAATAGCACGTGCACTGATTAAAAAACCGATTTTGATTCTTGCGGATGAACCGACGGCAGCACTTGATTGTGCAACAAGCAAAGAGGTGTTAGAGGTATTCGAAAATGTAGTAAGCAGCGGCACAACATTAGTTGTGGTAACGCATAACGAAAACATTACAAAAATGGCAAACCGCATAATAAAGCTACGCAACGGAATAGTTTATAAGACAATCGAAAACGAAAATCCGATTAAAGCAAAAGAATTGGAATGGTAATTATGAAAAAAACCGCTTGGATTGAATTATTTAATAACATTAAACATACTTTTGTTTCATTTTTGGCGATTTTATTATTTATTGCCTGTGCATCTGCCTTGTTTGTGGGTATACATTGGACAATAAATTCTATTTCTTTATGTCTTGAAAAAGAGTATGACAATGGGAATATGTATAATTTCAAAGTACAGTCAAACATTGGATTTACAGATGATATTGTTAAAGAACTGACAAAATCCGAGTATATAGATGAAATTGAACCGTTTCACGAAACTTATAGATTTTTCAAATTAAATAATGAACCTTATCAGGCAAAAGTTCTTTTACTGACAGAAGAATTAAATTCCCCTCTGCGTGTTGATGGTAATTTGCCCTCGAAAATCGGGGAAGCAGCTATTGATTCCCACTTTGCAAAGCAAAAAGGAATAAAAAAGGGTGATAAATTAAAGCTTGAAACAAACCAATTTGTTAACCCTGTAGGATTATTGACAGATGAATTTGAAATCACCGCAATAATAGATACCGCAGATTATATGGGAAAATATGATGATACAAACGGTTTTTCATTTGCGTCTTATGCAAACGTCAATTCGGTTATCTACTTAACGGAGGACTCATTTAATAATGATGTTTTCGGTAAATATTTCGGATTTTATATTAAATCCGATAAATTAAACGATACGGAAACCCTATCAGATGAATATACCGACAAATCCTCTGATATAAAAACAAAAATTGAAGATTTAATAAATACTACGGCAAGCAAATATATTAACATTGATAAAGAAATCTTATCAAAACAGTATACCATTACCGAAAGAAATCATAATGCAAGCTTGTACGGTTTAAAATGCGTAAGAGATACTTTTATAAAAATGCAATATTCTCTTGTAACATTATTCATTATCATTTCTCTGTTAGTTTGCTACTCCACTCTGTCCCGAATTGTTCATGACCAATCTGTTTTAATAGGAATGAAAAAAGCGCAGGGATTTTCGACGGGGAAAATTTTGTTGCCTTTTATCATTTATTCCGAACTTGCGGCAATTATCGGTGTAGTTGTGGGAATTGCCGTCGGCTGCTTTGTAATAGAACCTATTACAGTAAATTCTGTCAAACAGTCTTTTATGTTCGGTGAATTTGTACCGTACTATAATATATCGAATGTTATATTTATAGTTCTGCTTATAATCACTTTGGTATTTGCAACAGTATTTTTTGCATGTTACGATTTATCTTCAAAAAAAGCACATATCTTGCTTGTCGGGGAAGAATCGGAAAACAAAAAAACTTACGATTGGATTGAAAAATTACCCATAATCAGAGGGCTTTCCACATTTACCAAATCAGCAGCGAAAAGTTGCTTTGAAAACAAGCGGAGAGTCATAGCAACAATCATAGGCGTAATAGGGAGCACTGCACTTATTGTCAGTGCACTTACAATGTATATAAACTTGGATAAATCTTTAAGAATAAACTTTAAGAATATAACCAATTATGATAAAACCATTTTATTTGAAGAAAAAGCGAGTAAAGAAAAAATCGAAAGTGTATTAGATAACAAAGGTTATAAATATACCGAATCCCTTTACACTTTCGGAACAACAACCTTAAAAAACAAAGAAAATATCTTTACTACGGTTTATGTGGTAGATAATCCTGATTTTTATGACTTTTTGCATTTAAGAAATATTGACGGTGATTCTGAAGAGAAGGTGCAAAATGGGATATGGGTAAATGTGGCTTATGCCGAAAGCAATAACGCAAAAAAAGGAGATACACTGAAATTCACCGATGCACTTGGATGTTTACACGATTTTAAAATAGAAGGCATCTATGATTATTACTTGATGAATTATCAAATAATTATGACAAAGGATATGTTTGAGCAAAATTTTGAAGGCAGAAAATACGAGCCAAACATATTTTTGATTGAATCAAACAATGTTGAATTTGAAGATTTCAAAAATGATTTTGCATCTATTGAAGGGATTACCTCTTTGCAGGATTATTATGTATCACAAGAAAATCTGTTTGAAAGTTTTCTGCTTATTGCCCGTGCCGTTGTTGCAGTATATTTGCTGTTATCGGTTTTATTGGCTGTTTTTATACTCCTCAATTTATACACTATGTTTGTCCGTGAAAAAAAGAATGAAATAATAATACTGATGATAAACGGTTACGACAGAAAAAGTGTAGAAAAGTATTTTTACATTGATACCTTGATTTTAACGGTAATCGGAACAATCGTAGGAACGATAATAGGAACAATTAACGGAAAGATGTCACTTGATTCATTTAACAACAATGCAACACATTTTTTAAACAAAATAAACATACCCGCCTGTCTAATCGGAGTGTTGTTCTCCTTTACATTATCATTTATTATGTGTAAAATAGCATTAAAAAAGGTTAAAGGCTTTGAATGCAGCGATATTAGCACGGATTAGGAGAGGTAAAGTATGTTTTCATTAAATCATATCGTTTTGTTGTGTTTATGTGCGGTTTTTGTTTTATTGGGTACGGCAATATCCTTAAAATTAAAACTTTCGTCTAAAAGGGTTTCTTTGATATTTTTTTTGATATGTTGCATAAGTGAAATTGTTAAAGATTTCAATAATATTATTCCGTCAAAATTCGGCGGCTTCGTTTTAGACCCGTTTGATATTCCCCTGCACCTTTGTTCTGTTGTGATTTTTGCAATGCTTTATATTGTTCTAACTAAAAATAATGAACGCAGAGAACACATTAAAACTGCCGTAGTTGTTATAGGTATGATAGCACCCATTCTCGCATTACTTATTCCTGCAGAGGGGGTAAACTTTAATAAGCCGATAACATATCAATACTTTTTTTATCACGCCGCACTGTTTTGGTATGCACTTTACCTAACTCTGACAAAACAGGTAACATTCGGACTTAAAGAATACATAAGAAATCTCATATACTTATGTATAACGACCGTAACTTTATTGTATTTAAACAGTGCGCTATCTGTTTATGGGGTGAATTTCTGCTATTTAAGAAGACCTCCTATAGATGGTTTGCCAATCTTAAATTTAGATCACGGTTGGCCTGTTTATTTTGTGACACTTTTGCTGATAGGTGTAATTTCCATAACAATTGTATATTTACCAAGCATAATAAAGGAAATCAAAAACAAAAAAACAAATAATACGGAAGTATGATGTACTTACTTTCCGTTACACACAATAAAAATTGATTTATCGTATCGTAGGGGAGGGCTTCCACGCCCTCCCGTTTGTTTATGATGCATCTTTAAGTTTATTTTCGTTAGCTACCGACTGTGCCGTTTCAAGCATATTTTCGGCGAATATGGCGTATCCGGTAAGTTGGGTCGTCTTGACGAAAAAATCCCGCAAAAAGCCATTTAATTGACTTTTTACGGGAATATATTATTTTAATTTTGATGTTTTTAATGATTATTAACATAATTATTCAGTTTTTGAAATAAATACTAAATGGGAGCGTCAAGCCGCTCCCCTACCAATGCAATTTATGTTTACGAAAAACACGGGAGGGCACAGAGACCCTCCCCTACAAACAAAGCAATATTGATTTATCGTATCGTAGGGGAGGGCTTCCACGCCCTCCCGTTTGTTTATGATGCATCTTTAAGTTTATTTTCGTTAGCAACCGACTGTGCGGTTTCGAGCATATTTTCTGCTAAGATTGCGTATCCGGTAGTTGGGTCGTCTACGAGGACATGGGTTATCGCCCCAATTAACTTACCGTTCTGTATTGCCGGTGAGCCACTCAGGTGTGTTGTCAATAAGGGATAACAAAAAAGACCTAACCTTTTGGTTAAGTCTTATATGTCTGTATTATTTTATCTTCTCAAGTTTTGTAGTAAGCTCACCCAACTGACTTAAATTAAACACACAAGCATCAACTATTAAAGTGTTTTCGGAAAAAGAATGATAATTAAGTCCGTTTGAATAAGAAAATATTTTATCGATATAGGCAATCATTTTAGATACAATTATATTATTTCTCATATATAACCTTACCCGTCTTTATAATTTCTTTTTCAACAGCAGAATCTTTTTCTATATGCGAAACATCAATAAGGTCAATGTCTGCTCCGACAACCTGCTTTATTGATTCCAAAAAGCCCAAAAATTTCAAGCCCTTTAAATTACTGTCAACCATTATATCAATATCACTGTTTTCGGTATTAGTGCCTTTTGAAACAGAGCCGAACAATACGGCTTTTTTTATCCCATAACTTACGAACACCGGACGCAATTCAGTCCGCAAAATGTTTGCATTTACCATATTTTCGACCACCTTTCATAGTTATTATATACAAATAATATTATAAAGTCAAATAAAGTTTCACGATGCATCTTTTAATTTATTTTCATTTGCCACGCTTTGTGCCGTTTCCAGCATATTCTCTGCAAAGATGGCATACCCGGTAGTTGGGTCGTCTACAAGGACATGGGTTATCGCCCCAATTAACCGCCCATTTTGCAAGATCGGACTACCCGACAGGAGTGTTGTCAAATAGGGACAACACGTGTTTTTATAAAATTCCCGAAACCCGCATAAATAAAAGGGGTTGGGCGTTTTTGATTTTGTCTGTTTTTACGAAAATGATGACCCGAGTTTTTCTAAAGATTCAATGAACGCGGTTAACAAATTGCATGGAATTTTATCATTTTGAACGATATAGCCGATTTTATAAACCATCTGACTCTCCAAAGGCACGGATACGATGGCTTGATTATTCAGCGCAGAAGGCATTATTCCCGACCCGATGGTAAATCCGTCACTGTTTATGAGAACATTCATAAGCGTTGCCCTATCGGAAATTTCAATGTGCTTTTTAGCATTAAAATCTTCAATCAACTCTTCACAGAACAGTACAGAGTTGTGTTCGCCCTGTTCGTATGAAACATACGGATAATTCAGTAAATCCAAAAGACTGATTTTTTCTTTTTTCGCCAGTGTATGCTTTTTATTTATAAAAACATGGGGTTTAACAGATAAAAAGTCATGAAAACGGATATTATAATTAATCAAATACCTTTCTAATAACTCTCTGTTGCTGTTTTTCACTACAATAATTCCGATATCCGAGGTGCCGTTTTTGATTGCGTGAATAATATCGTGAGTTTTCATTTCGCGCAGAGAAAAATCATATTCCTCGAAATCAATATCGCAAAGAAATTTAACAAATAAATCCGCAATAAAATCATAGTGTTGCGTTGCTATATGCAGTCTTTTCTTTTCTCTGCCTTTGGCAAAGCAATCGAGAATCAATCCGCGTTGCTCTACAAGTTGTGCGGCATAACGAACAAACAGCGAACCGTCCTGTGTCAAGAGGACTCCGTGATTGGAACGTTCAAAAAGCTTGATTTGCAGTTCTTCTTCTAATTGCTTTATACTGCTGGATAAACTGGATTGAGCAATAAACAACTGCGTTGCCGCCTTGTTAAGCGAACCGCATTCGGCAACTTTCAAAACATAAATGCATTGTTGTATCGTCATTATTATCACCTAACCGTTCTCAATATCAGGTTGCACAAAATCACTAAACCCAAAGATGGCAAAAGATTTACTGTCTTGACCTTACATCGCTTATTGCAGATATTTAATCCGGAAAAGAACAAAATAGCATATCCAATCACACAAATTTGCCGAATCAAGTTATTATCAATAAAATCACGCATTAGAAATGTCAATATAAAAATAATGCCTTGCAACAGCATAACAGGCAATGCGGACAATGAAATTCCAAAGCCGTAGACAGCGCCCAAAGACACAGCAAGCGGAAAATCGACAGCACTTTTTGCTAAAAGTTGACTGTTGTCAGAATTAACGGCAAGCAGTATGGGTCCCGTCAACTGAAGCCCGCCTACCCCGAAAAAGATGCAACCAAAGATGAGGGCGTTGATATATTCTTCATTGCTGTTTGAAGAAAACCGTAAATTTGCTTTACTAACTTTCTCATCTATATTTAATTTTTCTCCGATTAAATTTCCAACATAGAGACACAAAACAATAACGACAATCTGCTGACTCTTAATTTCACCATCGGTAACACCGAAAATGTTTTCCACCATGCCCGTCAACGCCAAAAGCATTACACAATATTCCAATATACTGAAATATCGCATTGGAATATGTTTTTTACATAGACACCCAATCAAGCCACCGACAACAATGGACAGTCCGTCAACAAATATTCCCATGCTATCACCTCGCTTTTTAACGAGATAATTATAGCACGAAAAAAACAATCCACATAATACGAATAATTGATAATCGACTATCGTAAAAAACTATAGAGAACACAGTAGACAACACGTAGAACCGCCCAACTTGCGTCTTCTTAGATGCCACACCTGATACAAATCCGCTTATTGCGAAAGCACTAAACGATATGAAATTGTGTCGTAAGCAAATTATATCATACCGATTTATTTTCAACAAGATTTTTATACATATATGTAAAACGGGAGCACACAGTGCTGCCCTGCAAATGCAATTTGTATTGATAATACCGTAGGGAACGGGCTTGCTCGTTCCGTTAATATTCATATATAAAAACGGCAGGAGACAAGCCCCTGCCCTACAAATAAATTATTTACGATGCATCTTTAAGTTTGTTTTTACTTGCTACCGACTGTGCGGTTTCTAACATATTCTCTGCAAAGATTGCATAACCGGTGGTGGGATCGTCTATAAGAACGTGAGTGACGGCGCCGATAAGTTTTCCGTTTTGGATAATCGGACTACCCGACAGGAGTGTTGTCAAGTAGGGACAACACGTGTTTTTATAAAATCTCCGAAACCCGCATAAACACCGGGTTTGTCGGCTTTTGGATTTTTCGGTGTTTACGCATTTTTAAGCACTTTCCTATCAATTCACGAAAATGTTGTCCATAATATCTCTCACCCATACTCCCCTGTATTCTGTTGCCTATTCGGAAAAAAGTTATAATTTTGATGTAAGGGACATCTTCCCTATTCCTTCTTGAATTAAATGTCAACCGCTTATACCAAAAAACTTATCTCCCTTTTTCGACAATATTCTGTATTTTCAGTGGTCTTTTCGGCATTTGAAAGTTACATAGAGTTATGTAGGGTTATACAGTTCCAAACAAATAATTATAATTTTGTAAATAACAAAGTCCCCTTTATGAATCAAGATTTTTCTCTCGGCTCTAAAGGGGACTTTGCTTTATTATCGGCATCTGAATTTCCGGGTCACGAAATAGAATAAACTCCGGAATTACCTTCGTATTTAAACAAGATTTTTATTGTTTAATCATACTCGATTTTTTCTTCTTTTTCCTATACATCACCGTAACACCGACAACTCCTGCAACCAGACCAATTACGATTACAATCAGTATAGGCAGGTTTTGGGCACTGAATACCGAAGCAACAAGGGAAGAAACCTGAACATAACTTTTGGGTGCCAAAAAGGAACTTTCTTTTGCCCACGGTGTCAGCTTGATGCCGTCTACTTCTATTACTTTTGCATCTTCATCCTTTGTGTTTTCCGTAAGTGTATCGGCTGAACCATCAAGCAGCATTCTAAGCATGGTAATTGAGTCATCCTTCAGTTTCTTTCCCGTGCCGAGCGTATTTGAGGTCTTGCAACCGGTCGCTTTCTTATAGTAAATATGGTCGGTGGAAACCTTATCGGCTTTTTGATTGTTGCCGACAACAATGCCGGAATCCTTTGATATGCCTATCGCACAGTTTGAAAAACAGTTGCTGATGGTCATGGTATTGATTTCACTGTTGATAAATCCGACAATACCGCCGTGTTCGTAACCGCCGCCTTTACTGTATTCTGCGGTAGCGCCGCCACTTGCACAGTTTACGATCATCGGGTCGCCGTACATAACACAGCCTACAAGTCCGCCGACCGCCTTGTCGCCGGTAACCTTGCCCGTGAATACGCAGTTGATGAGTTTGCCGTCTGTGATGACGCCGCCGACGATACCGCCGGTAGAGGTCCAACTGCTGTTTTTGACCGTGCCTTCCATACGGCAGTTGGATACCGTACTCAGGTTCAGCAAACCGACAACGCCGCCGACATTGGCATCTGTTCCTATAACATCGGCAGTAACAAGGCAGTTATCAATATGGGCGTTGTATGCACTTCCGACAATGGCGGCGGTAGAACCGGCACCTTGGACATATCCGCTGACTTTAAGATTTTTAACAGTGCCGTTAACCAATACTCCGAACAAAGCGGTGTAGTTTTGACCGCCCATGTAAAGTGTTACCGAATGACCGTTGCCGTCAAAAATACCGGTAAACGGTTTTTCTTGTGTGCCGATCGGAGTACCCGTGTAGGCAAAGTTTTCGGTAAGACGAAAATACACACCCGTGTAATCAATACCATACTCGATATTGCGGGCAAGTTCCTTTAAGCCCTTGGAACTTGAAATCAGGAACGGCTTTTCGGCTGTGCCTTCGCCTTTGATATTTTTTGCATATACATTTTCAAAGTCGGGCATAGCAATGTCTGTTGCGGAATTTATTTGCCACAGCGACCAATCCGCCGTTTCCTTACCCGTTACATTTTTGGCGATATACATATTCATATTTGTTTTGAGTGTCTCGCCGCAGTCTGCTAAACTTAAAGCCTTGGCACGATCATCGCCTACACCGCCGGATAAATAATAACAGTTGGTATAGGTGCCTTTACTTTTTGCCGAAGTGATTGCACCGGTGGTGTTCGATACCTTGACCAGTTTAAACTGCTGATTGGTAGCCCCTGTAAATGACCACGACTGAATATTAACGCCGTTGGTCGGTTTGACACCGTTTGTCATGCCGGAGGCATCCATATACTGTCCGCCCAAACAGCGGATATAGTAACATCCGTTTCCGGTATTCTCGAACACCCACCGCTGTGGGTCCGAACCGTTGTCTCCCCATTGCTGTACATTGGCACCGTTGTCTTTGGAACCGCCTGCAACGTCCAGCGGAAGACCGGTGATCCTTGATTTAATGATATAAGCATCTTTATCTTTATCTTTGGTGATGTTAAACACACTGGCATCACCGTTTTGCCAAAGATGAGCATTGGCTCCTCCTGCATTTACGGCAAGCGTTCCGCCCGCAATATCCACGGCAAATTTTTCATCAACTGCTGATTGAATGAAATAGTCGCCTTCCTCAATTTTGTCTCCATTGACCTTGACAAGCTTAAATTTCTGACTGTCCGCACCGTTAAATTGATTTGAAACAATAAGGCTGCCGCTTGATGCATTCCCTTTCCAGATATCCATATACTTTCCGTCCAACCAGTGGATGTAGTAATATCCGTTGCCCGCATTCTCAAACTTCCAGCGCTGTGCATTGGTGCCGTTACTCTCCCATTGCTGTATACCGGTGCCGTCGTCCTTGGAACCGCCGAACACATCCAGCACAAGACCGGTCACCTTTGATTTGATAATATAGGCGTTTTTATTTTTATCTTTGGTGACGGTAAATACATTGGCATCACCGTTTTCCCAAAGGTGAAGATTTCTGCCTGAAACATTTACAGAGCCTTTTCCGCCGTCGATATCCAAAGACAGTTTTTCATTGCGTGCCGTATAAATGACATAGTCGCCCTCCGGGATGTCGTTTACCCTGACAAGCCTAAACTGCTGATTTGTGTCACCTGTGTATGACCACGACTGAATATTAACGCCGTTGGTCGGTTTTGCACCGCCAACCATACCCGAAGCATCCATATACTGTCCGCCCAAACAGCGGATATAGCAGTATCCGTTGTTTGCGGGCTCAAACACCCAGCGCTGTGCATCGGTGCCGTTGCTTTCCCATTGCTGTATATTAGCACCGTCGTCCTTTGAAGCACCCGAAACATCCAGCACAAGACCGGTAACCTTGGATTTGATGATATAGGCATTTTTATTTTTATCCTTTGTGACGGTAAATACATTGGCGTCACCGTTTTGCCAAAGGTGTGCGCTCTTTCCCGGAATATTTTTAGCATTATTTCCATTTTTGATATCCACGGCATACTTTTCGTCAAGCGCAGAAGCAATAATGTAGTCGCCTTCCTCAATTTCGTTAGTGATAGCCGTTATATTCGGAATATACGGAATTTTTGTGGTGGCATTAAAGCAGTTGACAACGGTCATATTGTCATTTTTTTGATTGACTGCAATTCCGCCGCATTCCCCTACAGTGTCCTTTATTTCGCCGTAATTGGCACAGTTTTTAATGTTGATGTCATCAGAGGAAGATGCCACCCAAGCAAGAACACCTGCCGCATACTGTTTGGCGCTGATAACGCCCTTTTCATTGTTGACACAACTGATGATGTTTGCACCCTGCTGGCAGGAGCCGACAATGCCCGCCGCTGTTTTGTTGCCGGCGGTAACGGGTGCGTTATTTGCACATTTTTTTACTGCAATTTCATTTTGAGCAATACCGAGAATTCCGCCGACATCCAACCCTTTTGCGTATATACTGCCGTTATTACGGCAATCCGTAAATTCGGATTTTCCGAAAGTCTGTGCTGCGATACCGCCGGCAAAATCTTTTTCGCACTGTATTTCGCCGTTGTTTACACAGCCAATGAATTTACAACCGTTGGTTTTTGCCGAAATTCCGGCAACATACGTGGCGTTAATGCTCTTGATATCCGCATCGTTTATGCAGTTTTCAAAGGTGGTATTATCCGCTCCGGCAGAGATACCTGCAAGAGATTCGGTGCCGTATATTTTACCCGTAACATGCAGATTTTTAATGGTTGCACTATTGCAGCAGCTGAAAAGTCCTCTGTCCCAATTCTCAGAATAATCAAGATAATGAACGGTGTGATTTTTACCGTCAAGATGCCCCTTAAATGCCTTCCCTTTATTGTAATTTCCGACAGGTATATAAGAAATTGAAATATCATCGGTCAGTTCAAAATATTTGCCCGAGTAGGTTTCGCCTAACGAGACAATGATGGCAAATTGCCTCCACTGGTCGGCATTGCTGATTTTATACGGTCTTTCTTTACTGCCGTTACCGGTAGTGGAATCAGAACTGATTTCGGTTTTTTTGTCACCCAAAACCTTGACGAGCTTGAACAGCTGATTAGTATCCCCCGTAAATGACCACGACTGAATATTAACATTGTTGGACGGCTTTTTACCGTTTACCATACCATCGGCATCCATATACTTTCCGTCCAACCAGCGGATATAGTAATATCCGTTATCTGCCTCCTCAAATACCCACCGCTGTGCATCACTGCCGTTACTTTCCCATTGTTGTATATTGGTACCGTTTGCTTGGGAGCCGCCGGCAACATCCAGCACAAGACCGGTAACCTTTGATTTGATGATATAGGCGCCTTTTTCTTTATCCTTGGTGACGGTGAACACATTGGCATCGCCGTTTTCATAGAGCTGAACATTTTCACCCGGCATATTGTATGCTCCCCATCCGCCGTCAATATTCAGAGAATACTTTTCATCAAGCGCTGTGTAAATGATGTAATCACCGTCCTCGATTTCACGGACGGAAAACGGATTATGACTTTTAACTGTGGAAGTAGTGAAATTATGTTCCCATTTTGCCGCATCGTATCCTGCCACCGAATTGCCGTTTGTATAGAATGTACAGCCGGTCACATACTGTGTAGCCGAATCAAGATAAATATCGTTGCCGTAGCCGTCACTGCAACGGTTTTCGTAAAATGTACAATTTTCAATCGAGGTCCCGCTGTAACCGCAGTAAACCGCACCGCCGTACCAGTTGGCATAGTTACTGTATAAATCACAGTAGCAAAGCTTCATATCAAAACCGCGTAGGCATACCGCACCGCCCCAGCTGTTGGAATTGTTTGACTTGACGACATCAAAGCTGTGGGTGGCGGCACCTGCCGTATTGTATGCCATATTGAAATTTCTGACTTCACTGTTATTGGAGCAACTGCCATTTCTTGAAGAATAAAATGCACCGCCGCTGTCAAGTGCATAGCAACCGATAACATTACTGCGTTCACCGATTGTGCTTGCCGACGCATCGCCGGCACCGTTAAATACGGTGTTTTCGCCCGAAAAGAACATAAATCCGCCGCAGTCATCGGCATGACAGCGATAGGCATTGCAGTTTGTAAAGTTAAGCTTTGAATATTCGCTTTCGCAGTAGATCGCACCGCCGTCGGTCGAAGCAGAGCAACCCGAAAATTCGCAGTTTGTAAAATTGTATGTATTGTAGTCGCTGTTAAAATACAACGCACCGCCGTATTTGGAAGAGCAGTTGATAAACTGACAGTTATCAATTGTCATTGGATCCGTTTGGTCGGAATCTACGTAAACGCAGGCACCGTACGAGGAAGATTTGCAATTTTCAAAGCGTACATTCTTAAGATGAAGTGCACCGTTTGTTTTGGCTTCCTTTTCGTCATATTTTTGGTAGATTTCACCCTTTGACGGGTCGGCAACCGTTGGATTGATCTTCGCCTTCGCATCCAACGAACCATTGGATTCCACGCAAATAAGACCGTAGCTTCCGCAAATACAGTCTTTGAATACAACATTGCTTATGGTAACTTTACCGCCGTAGGAGTAAATCGGGTAGTCGGGAGCACCCGTGAAGGTCAGCGTACCGTTAGAAATGGTTATGCTTTTATAGTTGGTAACTTCAAAGCTGGGGCGTGATTCCGATGTTGTCCAGGTATGGCCGTTCAAGTTGATATTAAGGTCACAATCACGACAACGCGGAAAATACTCAGTTGTGCAGTCCGCATACAGTGTTATATCTACGGCACGCAATTGAGTCCATGAGGCTTTGTAGTTGTCATATTTCATTTGGCAATAAGAGCTCACGAAATCCAGTTCTTTTTCGGAGCACTCAAACGACCAATCTTCAAATCCCGGATTATTTTGCATATAAACATGAGCGATTTTGGGACTGGTATCGTTAGCAAATACAAAGTTGGGGTCTGTAAGATAAATAGGCTTTGCTCCGGCAAAAACGGGTATGGTGGGAAGTGCCGCAAAAATCACGGCAACTATAAGCAATATTGCAAAAAATCGTTTCATCAATGATTACTCCTCTTTTGATATTTCAAGTCTTTTAGCTTATTGTAAAATAAAAAGTGCTAAAAGTCCGTTAAAATATCAAAATTTCTTAAATTTTTTCGTCCCCGTGCGAGCCACACGGAAAGAAAACTGTTTATCAGAGTTTTTATTCTTCAACTTTTATTTGATAGGTCGTCTTAAATCCTTTATAGGTAAGGTGCACGTTGAAGATACCCGGCTTTGTGAATTTACCCGAGTTATCGAGCGTACAGTCGGATGTATCCACAATCAAGGATTTCATCTCTTCGTGGTTGGTGAAATATTTAAGCTCCGGGTTAGCAGGGTCTTTCATATGCAAAATTACAGTCACGCCGACTTCATCGCCGTTTGCGTCTGTGCCGTAGGTGGTAAAAGTATCGCCCACCTTAAAAGCACCAAAAGATAGATGCATCGGGTCGCTTGCTTCAATAAACAAAACCGACTGTTCCTGCACCTCGATTCCATAGGTCGTTTTGAGTTTTTTATTACCGTCAAGATAGGTCACAGTAACAGTCTGCTTACCTGTTTTATTCATATCATAGCCGGAATAGGTCACATTTTCGCTGTGAGATATATCTTCCGAAAGGTTGCCCTTGTCGTCCACCGTATATATTTCGGGGATTCGTGAAACGACACCGTTTTCGGTTTCTATCAAGCCGTCAAGCTCATCACCGATATAATATACCCTGTCCTCTTCGCTTAATGTGAATTTCACTTTAAGTGTCATCTTTTTGGAACAAGCGGTGAGCAGGGATAAAAGCAGGGCGGTGATAAGCAAAATAGGAATACATCGTTTGTAACTTTTCATATTTCGTCCTTCCAAAGCAACCTTAATAGAACCGCAAGCGGGTTCTATTAAGGTTGCTTATTTTTAGGTCTTATGCCATTTTCTTTTTGCGTTTGCGGATAATTCCGTAGGTTACCAAAGTTCCTATTCCTCCGCCGAGGATAAGCCCTGCTATAACACCGCCCCACAGTGTAATATCGGAAAATACGCTTGCGGTCTGTGTAGTGCCGGCGTTATCATCGCACTTGTATCCTAAATACACCTTATCCAAATCCTTGTTTTTGGTGACAGCATAGGATTGGTTGAAGTTAAAGATTTCATTTCTATGGAATTGTCTTACGGGAATCAGTTGCGGATCGTCGGTGAATTTTTTTGAGTCACTGATTACGGTAAGCGAATCCGCCAAAATCGGTTTGCCGGCTTTACTGTCAGTCGTGTAATAAAGGGCTACCCATTTACGGCTCATTCCTTTTAATGTCCAGTTGGCAATATCGCCGATTTTGTGTTGTAAAATATTGGTTGTGTCTTTGCCGTTCCCGCCCTTTTGAGTATTGGCTCGCTTGTTGTCCGCATCGGTCAAGAGCGGGTTTTTCATACCGTAATAGTAGATATAATCTTTTTCAGTGTCACCGTTCGCCAGCTTCGGCTTCCCGAAAATCTCCTCATACGAGCACATAACACGGGGGATATCAATATACGGTGCATCATCCTCCGGTGCAACAGCCGGATATACGTAATTTATGATGATCGAAATAATCATAACGGCGAGAGAGACAGCCATAACCCATGTCAATGCGATATTAAGAGCGGCGCCCATTTTAAAGAATGCGCTAACACTTCTTGTAAAAGAAATGCGGATTTTATCAGTACCTGTTTGAATTGCAGCAAGTTTAGTACCATCAGAAAGCGACACTCCGCCTTCAAGAATCCCCGGAGTAGTAATAGCATCCCCTGCACTCTTTATCACATAAGCCTCGGCTTGTTTTCCAAACAAATTAAAAGACTGGTTTTGAAAAAGTGTTACTCTTTGAAGGAATCTTTTATTATAACCAACTATAGCCTTACGAGCGCTCGAGGCACCCTTAACCATTTGAAGTTGAAGGGAACGTGACAATCCCGCAATGGTAATCATTGATGCTGCTGCCACACCGCCGGCGGCACCGGCAAGACAAGTGCAGATGAGCTGTGCCTTTTTGACATCATCGGGAACAATATGTTCAAGGGGTTCGGACTGTGCTGCCACTATGGCTTCGCTCGTCATGGCAATGCCGCTGTCCTTTTCATAAAGCGAACGGTCAACGTCTTTATAAACCGACACTACGTCATTCTCTTTGATTTTATCCTCCTCGGTCTCTGCCGATTTATTCAGCTCGGCGACCATGTTATCAAACACGGTGTTCATCAGTTCAACAGGGATAGTGTAGGTGGAAAGGAACTGCGGAAGACCCACCTTTAAAAGAGCGCGCTGACCTTCCGAGAGCTTGGCTAAAAACGGATAAAAATCAGTATTATCATACTCTTCGCTTATTTTTTCGGTCGTACCCTCGTATTTCATAAACAGGTCTTCAAGGGATGTGTAATTATCACCGTCATAACCGGTATATGCACAAGAGGTAAGTGCATCATGAAACATCTTACCATTGTTATAACTGTTTTGTTCTTCCTGAGGCAGGTTGTCAAAATATGTGTTAAAGTCGCTTATTTCTTTCGCTATCTTCTTTTCTTCCTCCGAGCCTCCTGCCAGTATCTCATTAAGGAGTGCCTGTTCTATCTCTGACAGTTGGTCGGTACCCTCGGGTTCCTCCTCCCAAGCCGCCGCCGTCAACTCCGCCGACATTGCCTCGGCATCTTCGGAAAGTTTAACGGGGTGGTCTATATAATAGCGGATATCCTTTTGAAGATCGGGCAGAGAAAAAAGCAGGTCCCGCACGTAAACATCAAACATTGCAGGCAATTCCTTATTTTTTTTATATCCGCTGATGCTGCCTAAAAATTCTCCGTCCTGCATGCCTGTAAGGAAGCTGGTGTCCGTTGCATCCTCGCCCTTATAGGCATCATAACCCTCATAGGAATCTTGGCACGCAATCATCAAAGCGCACTCAATAGTTACAAGAATGTCCTTATTCGCCTGCATCATAAAGGAGATCATCTCCGGCTGTACTTTAGCGTAATTCTCCGGATTGTAATCGCCCTGTTCCGCCAAATACACAAAGAACTCGGAAAGGTTGTTCAAGGAATGTTTTTTCTTGGAATCGTCTTCAACTAAAAGACTTAAAACCTTTTTGGCATACAGAGCGTTTTTCTTCTCCGCTTTCAGATGCGTGGCATACTCACAGATTGCCTTATACAAATCTTTGGCGAGGAAATCTGCTTCGCCTTCCAACTCTTTGAGGTAGTCCTCATACTCCTTGTATGACCAGCCGCCCTTCATATCCATCGGCTTGATGGCTTTTACGGAATTCTTAACATTATTTGTTGTGGTGTAGGCAATGTAGGTTTGGACAGGGTTACCGTCCGCATCTTCATGCGAATAAATAGGCGTTCCGAACAGATAGTAAACCTTAGGTGTCGGGACGGGCTGTTTATCCTTTTCGTCTTTCACTAATGCGTTGGCATCTTCTACGGCTTTGGCTGCTGCTTTCTCGTCACTGTTTAATTTAGCAACCTTACTTTCGGCATCGGTTTTACTTGATGCCGAAATCAATATCATTTCCTTGATGTATTTGCCCTTGCCACCGTCTGTGCTTTCCGCAAAAGCCACAAGCGGTGCTTGAACAGCAAATACAAGTGCCAAAAGTACGGCAACGGTCACCGTTACCCACCAAAATTTGCCTAATTTTCTTTTCTGTTGTTCCATTGTTATTTCCTCACTTTCATTATTTTGCCTTTTTGTAGTATGCTGTAACATTTAAAACTTTACGGTGTAATTCGTAGGGTTTGGCGTCCCCGACAAACCGTTTCGTTGCGGTATGAACGCGGTGCGTCAGGGATGCCGCACCCTACGGATTATCCATTTGCATTGTAATATTGTGCGGTTTTCTTTTTGCGGTAAATAATATATACCGCCGCCAATGCGGAAATGAAAACCGCCAAAAGAATTACAATTATCCAAAAATCAGGGTTTGAAAAGACCGAGGCGGACAATCCGGCTTCATTCTCTTTTCCGAACGGTGTAAACTGTTTGTTACCGCTATTGGTAAACCGCAAACCTACGAGTGTATCGTCACCGTCAAAGGTGCGGGCGCTGAGTTTTGCGGTGCTGTCGGTTACGGGAACAATAAATTTATCTTCGCGGGACGCCGAGCAGCCTGCCCAGTATATATCCTTTGTGGGCAGATTATTTGCACTGCGTGCGTTCTGTTCGGGACTGTTTGCCGTCGGGGCAAAACCGATATTGGTCAAAGCGGTTTTTTGCTCCCAATCCTTTTTTAATCCCAAATCGGTCGTTTTGGTTTTATTAAGCTCGGCAATGTAAGCTTTAACACTATCACCAAGCCCCGGATGTTCGGAATAGTATTTATTCTTTGTTTTATCGAAGTTCACGTCTACTGCGACCGCCTCGGCTTGGTCAAGATTAAACCAGTCGACCTCATCAAGAGGAATATTTTTGTCTAAAATCTCGCTCCAAAGCACGGTATCGGATGATGAGCCGTAGGTGATATACAAATACACGCCGCCTTTGTTGGTACCCGAAAGTATGACGGGTTTATCGTTTACCCGCTGATAACGGATACCGTTTATATCAAAGTTTTTACCAAGATTTTCAGATGAAATCCGTATGTCCTTTATGGCATTTGCCGGAGAATCGGTGCGGCGAATACCTAACGCCGTCACGGCACCTGTACCGTCTGTACGGGCACTTTCCGATATATCGAAATCAACGATATACGGATAACCCATTGAGCCTAACTTTGCGGTGGCAAGGTCCATATTGCCGTCAAAGGTTGTGGCATCGGCAACTATGATATCCTCGATATATTTATCGGTATTCTGCCCGTTTTCATCCAGCGTATAGGATTGCAGGCAGATAGTGGCACCTACTCTGCCATTGGCGCTTCTGAACACAAACGGGTCGGTAGTTTCTCCGTATCCCACATAATACTCCGCAACAGCGGTATCGGTAACGGTAGCAGTATCGGTATCAGTATCGGACGAAGCGGTCGGACGCTCGGTATCGAGAGCGAGATTGACAAAGCGAACATCCACACGGTTTGTCGGAAAGCCGGTGTTGCTTTGGTACATAACATAACCTGCGTATGCCGGCTCTTTGGTTTTTACCGTTGCAGTCGTTATATTTGTTGCATCCGTTGTATTTGTTGCATCCGTTGTATTCGTTGTGGTCGTTGTATTCGTTGTAGCTTCCCTGTCGATAACGCAGGTGCTCGTTTGCGTATACGCCACTTTGCCTTTCAGGTTATAAAGCGGAAGATCCATGGTTGTTTTAAGTTCTTCGTCTTCCCGTTCTTTTTTCAAAACACGGACCGCACGCACCGATGTGCTCGCCAAATCGCTGTACGAAACCGATACAAAGAAGCAACTGTCATCATAGTCCTTTTTAGCGTTTACAATATCTTCCTTTGTTATAGTAGCGGAAAACATAGGACCGGTATATTCATACATTGCCATGTCTTGACCGATATCAAAGGATTTATCGGTCAAGGTTATCGGGTGGTCGATATTGACGATGTCCTCAGCACCCGCCAAAGCGGAACACACCGCCGCATTATAGGAGCCGTTTTCTGTAATATCGCCGGAAAGCTTGATACCCGAAACATAGTTTCCCCGGCGGCGCACCTTGTTGCCACTTCTGTAATAGATATACAGGTGACCGGTACCCGTGACATCACCTTTCGGGTCATCTCTGCCGAGTCCCATATCAAAGCTGCCTTTCAAATTACCGTTGGCATCGTACTGGTCATAGTAATAACGGGCAATCGAATGAGCCGAACGCCAATTTGTTCCGATATCGGTCGTATTATCGAGCGATACCGGTGCAGAGTTCGCCGAAAGCCGATACAGATGGGCATTGGCGTGGGTGTTTTTACTGTTGTTCACGGGAGCAGCACTCGAAGAATAACTGAAAAGTACATCTTCGATTTTTATCGGCTCACCGTCGGTAGACGGTCCGCAGCCGTAGAGTGCCCTCGGCACAAGTTGTGTAAGATGATTACCGGGTGTCTTATGCCAGTACAAATCGTAATACTCAGGCGTTGCGGTCGTGAAATAGGCGTGGCTCATTCGCATCTGCCGCTGACGGAATCCGCCGCCACTGCCGTAGAAATAGTAGTCACCCTGCGTAAAAACATCACAGGCACAGTAGGTACTGTTGCCCACCGTGATCGCTGCCGGCAAATAACTGCTTTTCGGCTCGCCCGTGAACACCGCAATATCGGTCAGTGCCTTTTTGGGATTTTTGGTGGTTACGTAGGCTAAATACGTTCTGTCCTCCGGGTTATTATACAAGGAGGGGGTTAAGTTGGTCGGGATAAGCTTTGCACCGTAGGACTCTGTTGCATACGCCTGCAGTGTTTGACCGGGTTTGCTGCCATCACCCAACCAGTCTTCCGAGCCGGAAAAGAATGCAAATCCCGCAAGATATTCCTGTTCGGGTTCTTTTGTTTCTTCGGCGGGTTTGGTATTATCGGTGGTATTTGTGTTTCCGGTAGCATCCGTGTTGCCATCACCATTGGTGGCATTTTTGTTTTCTGTGCCCTCGGTATCCTCTTTTTCCTGTTCTATGGAAGAATAGCAAACATAATAATGGCTTTCGAAGGTTTCTTTCCCTTCTTGGTCAAATGAATTGAAATCAATCGGAACACCCGCAAAATACGACACCACATCGTACCCTTCTTTGACTTTTGACAGGTCGGTAATAAACGATAACGATTCTGTAAGGATCGGGTCTCCCACCAAATCCGCTGTGGTCAGATTCGCGGAATCTTTTTTTGCGGTATAAAGGCTGTAACTGAAGGGTGTTTCCTCACGGTTTTTTTCATTTGGATCACAGGTCACGGCGGGGCATTTTCGAGTTGTGTCTTGTTCACCCAGCACATTGTAATAAACAACATCGCCGTAGGCAAGCTGATATGCATCGGTAAAATAGGCGGCACGGATATCCCTTATTGCTTTCTCCGGATCATTTGTCGTTTTGTAGGCAATATAGGTATTATATTTACAGCTTGGAGAAAGATTGGTTTCGGAAAGGATCTCGCAATCCGACATATTTTCCAAATACCATATAGAGCCGTCGTTGGTTTTGGAATGGGCTATTGTAATTGCGGAGATATATTTTCCGCTTTGGTTACCATCGAATAACCCGGCAACGGAATCTTCGGTATAGTAAAACAGAAACTTTCCCGAAATATAGTCGTAATAACAGTAATTATTCAAATTATATGCTTTTGAACGCAGGAACCTTGATAGCGGCATACATTTTTCGGGGCGTTTATTGGTTCCCGTAGTATAAGTAAAAAAGCTGTTATTGGGGCCGAGTATCAACGGAGAGCCGGCATTTTCATCTTTGGTATAATAAAGTGCAAGCCATTTGCTCGCCTTATATCCATTGATATCCACAGGTTTATCGCTTGTGTCCCTTACAACATAATATTTTGCAACAAGCGTATATTTCTTTTGTTGATCCATTGCTGTATCAATCATAATGGTAGGAATGGGCGTATATGTTACGGGAAGATGCGTTTCATTGAAGTAATAAATCAGATACAAAATTCCGAATACGACCGCTACCAAAGCAACGATAACAAAGCCTACAACAGCCAATGTTGCAAGGCAGGAGCAAATACCGCCGGCTATTGCCGCCGCACTGGCTCCCATAGTCAGCCATCCCGCTCCGAATGTTTCGACACACGCAAATATAGCGGCACTGGTCGCACCGAAAACGATTTGTCCGGCAAGCATACTTCCTGCCGCAATGGCGATTTTAAGCAGGTGTGCTTCCAATTTCTTGGTCATCGGGAGCTCATTGGAAAAAACATTTTCCTGCTTATCTGACAACAGATTTTTATATACATCTTTGCCTGTTACGGCAATATATTCATTGACATCGGTAAGGTCTTTATGGGTGCCTATCCAAACATTGCACAGTCCCTCTTCGTTTACTCCGTTTTCCCCCTGAAAGCCGAGGCGGAAATCGTCATATGCCATTTCGGTACCGCCGAGTTCATTTTCAGCTGTCAGCGAGTCCATCAAAAATCCAAGCATAGTGCGGGACTTGATGGAAAACATACGGGCTTCGCCCAATACTCTTACCACCGGAAATACGGCGGCTCTTACTTTTTCATCTCCTATTTCTTTTCCGTCAACCGCATTTATCAGGTAATCAAGCAGTGACTGATTATCTGAAACCATATACTTTGAAAAAGCATCTTTGACACTCAGGTGAAAAAGATTGGGGACATTATTGATTTCGGTTCGATATTCAATGGCATTGGTGAGGGTTTCATCGGTCACTTTGTCGGGAAGAACGACCTTTTTGCCGTTTTCCTCGTATTCCTTTATTCCCTCTTTATATTGAGTGGCATAAATCTGCATATAGTTGATAAAGGAGTCTATATTTTCACTATAAATAGCTCTTTGTTCTTTTGTGCTCGGTCTTTCTTTATCTGCCTTAATAGCGGTGACGGCAGATTTTGCCCACTCAATATCGTAATTTTTGTCAACATTGAATCCCTCGGGCAAACGGTGCTGATAATCGGAAGCACATATTTCCAAAGCATCATGGAACGCATTGTTTTGGCTATAAGCTTTCATTTTTGAGAAAAAGAGACAAAGCATTTTATCAGAGCCGAGTGTTAAAAGCTGATATGCGTTACAGCCCTCTGTTCCAAGCCCCAAAGCAGCCGAAATCTTGCCGCCGCTTTTTTCGATGATTACGCTCTCTAAGTATTTTTTGGCGGTGTCTGTCAGGTTTCCGTCCTTTAGCACTCGCTTAAATGTCGCAAGCTGCATACCGAACTTTGCCATAATTTCGGCAAGCTCGGCGGTGACTTCCGTTTTATTGACATCGGCAAAATTCTCGTCGTCCCGCATTTGTTCTGCCGCGGTGACAAGCCAATTGTTGTTATTGACCAGTTTTGTAGGACTGACAACACCGATGTAGGAAGTATACTGAGAAGCCACCGTACCGTCGGCATTCATACCGCCGTCGGCTTTTTGTAATTCCAGTGATGTATTGGTCTGTCCGAGGGAAATTTGTGCATCAATGACATTGAGCATAAGGGTATTAAGTACCAAACGAAGATTTTTGTAATCTTCGAAAGACCTGTAAGGGGACAAAAGATAAACACCGAGCTTATCTCCTGTTGTACCCTTTGATGTATTGGGGACATAGAAAAGGTCAAGATACTCTTTTGCCACCTTGGCAGCATAACTTCCCTCTGCCAATCTGTCCCTCACTACTCCACAGGCAAACGTCATGCCGTACGTCATATTGTTTATGCCCTGCATATTATTTTCTGCAAATTTGAGGTAGTCTAATGTTTCATATCCGCCATCCTGATCCATTAATTTAAGGTCGGTAATGGCTTTACTTCTGTTGGTGGTGAGCTTGTAACCGAGATAGGTGCATCTTTTTTCGCTATTTACCTGCAATCCGACTAATCCGGACGGATTGCTGACAGTCTGCCGTTGGGTCCCCTCGTTCAGGTCGCAGTCATAAACCATATACCCCGCATTATGCAGGCGACCTTTTGCCAAAGCTGCCGTTGTCGCAACCTCGATTTTTACATCGCTGATATATAAGTGTGTATTGCCGACATAATTGCCGAGGGTATTTTCTGCAATTTCTTTTTCGAGGACTTCGGGAGTTGTGTTTTCAAGATGTTCCTCGCCTTTGGAAAGAGCCAATGCCTGCATCGGAGTAAGAACGCCCATTAAAATTGCAAGAACAACAGCCAAAAGCTTTAACCTGATTTTCATTTTATTGTACCTCCGATTCTTTGGCAGTACGCCGTTTCTTTCTTGTGAATATAAGCAATATCGGTAAAAATGTCATTGTCGGCATCAAAATACCGTAGAAGCGGTAATCCGACTGAATAAGTAAGTTAAAGCAGGCATGATACATTGTGGCAAGTATCAGCAGTCCGTAAGTTCCCGTAAGAGCAAGTTTTCTGCGCACACGCACATAACTTAAACCGTAGCCGACCATCAGTGTACTGATACCGTGCATCAGTCCCGCACCGAAGCCACGGATAATTGCCCACGAAAGTGAAACCGAATCAATATTAGAAGCAAGAATATAAGCATTTTCCAAAATCGAGAAGCCGATACCGAGCATCATAGCACAACTTAAAAGATGTTCTTTCTTCGGTTCAAACATAAACACAAAAACCACAACGGGAATTGCTTTAAGAACTTCCTCTACCACAGGGGTAACGATATAGGTAAGCTGCATCCTCGAAAGATTTACGCTGATGCTTTCGGCAAAGCCGTTTATGTAGGAAGCAAACAGGCAAACGAAAATGCCTATAATCATAAAAAGCAATGTGATTTTCGATTCGCCTTTTACAAGGAAAAGCGCCATAACCATTGGGATGAAGAAACAAAAGAATAAAACCAAAATCAGCTCTGCCATTTTTTTCTCCCCCAATCTGCAAGAAATACTTCGGCAACAATGCAAACCGAATATACACCGAACGCAATGTCCATACCGAGTTTATTGTCGGTTATGTTGAAGTAGTTGTAAAACAGTATGCCGAAGCAAATGAGAAGCGTGGAAAGACTAAGCGGCTTAACGCCGGCAAGCAGATTATCGCCGTCGCTTTTCATCAAAAGGAATTTTGTGCAAAAATATACGCAAAACGGAACCGGAAACAGTGAAATGACAAGTGTGATGATATTGAACAGCGTTAAGCTATCCGCATATATCATTTCAAGAACTATAAGTCCTATAACAAACAGTCCGTTCAAAGCCGCAACTGTACGGATAAGGTGAATTTTTTTACCTCTGTCATCAATCAAAGAATTGAATGTGCCGTAATTGGCGGATGCGAAGAATGCAAACATACCGCCGATTCCTAAAAAACCGAGACTGCTCGCCTCGTTGTACACCTCGCCGCATAGGTCGATAAGACCGATATAAATGAGTCGTATGGCAAAGCACCACACGCCGCAAATGTACAGCATAAAATACATCGAAACCTTTTTCCTGAACATTTGAAGCATACCGACAATCGCCGCAAGCAAAACAGCACCGAACATTATGTACTCATAAAGCCCTATTTCTGTCAAATCACTCACCCTTTCACGCTTTGTTATAGAACACTTTCTTTTTTTGTTTGTCTGCATATACGATAGTAAATATAGGTACTGCAACTATCAAAACGATAATGCAAACAAGGAAAACGCCGATGCCGCCCGAGAAAACCGATGCCGCCTCACGACTGTCATCCATTTTAAGACGCGGATATCCTTTTTCGTCCGTTTCCCAACCGATAAGACCTGAATCGTTTTCACAATATTCGTTCAGCGTTTTTATTAAATTTTTATCTTTAATTTCCTCTGCCGGAATATATGTGCCTGCCGTATCGTATTCGCCGGTCGAAGCATCCGAATAAAAACAGTTTTTCAGTGAACCGTCATTTTCGGCACATATCGGATTCCAGATGTAGCGGAGTTCTTTTTCCCCTGTTTCCCGTGACTTCACAAAACAGTTAAAAATTTTACCGCTGTTTGTATGGCATATACCGTCAACAAATCCGCCGCCGGAAAAATCGGCACACACGGTACAATTCTCAATCGTTCCGAGATTGCGCATACAAATACCTGCAGTTACCTGACTGTCTGTTCCGCCCAATTTGCCGGAAAGCACAAGATTTTTTACCGAGCCTGTTTCGGATACTGAGTCAAACAGGCAATAAATATTATTGTTTTTAACATCTATTGTATATCCGTTTCCGTCAAATTGGCAGGCAAGCGTTGCCGCATCAAATGAATCAGTCAGTGTAATATCGGCATAAAGAACTGCCTTTTTTTCCGGATTATTTGCATTACGCTCAACAAAACGGGAAAAATCACCGCCTGTATAAATTTTAACCTCATTCGGCTGTCCCGCAACCAATACCACGATACCGATAATAATAAGCAATACGGTAATGATAAGCGGAATAAACACGAGTTTATTTTTAATTTTTCTCATTTGAATTAGGTCACCTTTTCTTTGAATTAAAAGACATAGTATGATATTTTTACTTATATTATAATTATTAAAGCGTTAAAAGTCCGTTAAAATTTTGAGAAAAATAAAAAAATCCGCCGAAAAGCGGATTTTTGGTAAAATTGTATAATATTTACTCGTTCTTCAATTCTTTTTGTGTTCTTTTTGCCCAAATATATTGACTCATATAGGTGCCTTTATAAAGATTTACTGTGGATGGGTTGCCGGAAAGATACTCGTAATAATCGCAAAAAACCTTGTTTTTGTCAATTCCCAATCTGCTCCATTCTTTTATCAGCAAATCTCCCGCGCCGATTTCATCCAAAGCTTTTTCGAGATCCGATTTTGCCACACGGTAATAAGAATCAGTTTTATCAAAAAACAAAGCATCATTGATATCTGCGGTACTGCACAATGAACCCGCCTTATCAATCAAAAACGCAAACAGCTCTTTTGCTTTTTTTGTAAGTGATTTAAGCGGCATACCGCCCCAAAAAACCTCAAACTCACCGAAACAGCGGACAAACAGTTTACCCTCGGGAGCTTCAATTTCAGTAATATAGCGAAGCTGTGAAAGAGAATGACGGAGTTTTTCTTCGTTGATGGGTTTAACCAAATAATCGCAGGCACCGAGACCAAACGCCTCAATAGCGTGCGTTCTGTAACCTGTGCAAAAAACAATATTGCAGAAAGGAAACACCGCCTTGATTTTTTTAGCAAGCTCGATTCCGTTTGTTTCACCGAGTTCGATATCCAAAAAAGCAATATCTACCGGTTCACCGTCAAGTGCGGCAATCACATCTTCGGATGCCGAGAAAGCACAAACTGTCGCATCAGGCAAACACTTGGTTATTGTCTTAACCAATCTGCCCAGTAAAAGTTGTTCATCGTCTACTGCAAATACTCTCATACATTTCTCATTCCCTTCGGTATGGCTATGGTGACCGTCGTACCTTTTCCCGGTGCTGTTTCAATCTTCATACTGCCGTCGACCATACTTTGCAGCCGTTTTCTCACATTTTTCATACCGATATGCTGTCTTTCATCATTCGGTATTGCGGACGGATCGAATCCGATGCCGTCATCCACAATGGTTATGATATACGCCTTACTGTCATCATATGAGGATATCGTTACGGTTCCGCCGCCTTTTTTCTTGCAGATGCCGTGCTTAATCGCATTTTCAACAAGCGGCTGGACCGTAAGTGCAGGAATCAGAAAATCGGTGCGTGACAAATCATATTTCACATTCACCCTATCGGCAAAGCGAATCTTCTCAAGCCAAACATATTTTTCGACATGCTTCATTTCTTCCTCAACCGATACAGGCGTTTCAGATCCGATACAGTCCATATTTTCACGCAGATAATCGGCAAAGGTAGTGGTTGTTTTTTCCGCAAGAGCGGGGTCTTCATCGCAAAGTTCCGCAATGGTAGATAAACAGTTGTACAAAAAATGCGGCTGAATCTGCGAGAGCATCAAAGAAGTTTCCATTTTTACCTGCTCAACTTCTTTTCGTGCAATCTCATTTTTCTGTTCCATATAGATGCTGTAAAAAATGATGTATAGCGGGAATAACAATGAAACATCGGCAATAGCCGGAAGGTATATGTTGGAATGCGTAAAACTGGATAAGATGCTGAAAATAATCATAATTGCCGGTGCAATTTCGTAACTCGCCAAAGCGATCTTCTTTTTCAGATCGCAATCGGAAATCAACACATTGATATACATAATAACAGCCACTAATATCCAAGAAAAAGTTGTAGCGTAGTCAAGATATGCCGTATCGTAATAGCCCGTTTTATCTATATTAAACAGTACCGGAACAAAAATATTTATCAGAGACAGAGTTGTATAGAGTACCGCAGACAAATATATAATATAGGTGCTGACACTTACCACACGGGTCTTTTTGTAAAAGAACATCTGATATTTCCACAGCACCGCAAAGGAGATATAGCAAAGCATATAACTGAGTGAGCCGGCAATTCGGATAAATTCCGCCTTTTGGGCAAGACCGTATGCCGCATACGAAAGCGTGGAACAGAACAGCATCAAAAAATCCACAGCGATCAGCAGAGAAAAAACGAAATTTTGTTTGCTTCCTGCATATTTATTGGAAGCAGAAAAACCAAAAAGCATCACAAGAAAAGCCATCAGCACAATATCTATAAGTGTATTGACCGCAGCGTACACATCACGCAAAATCTCATAATCAAAACAAAATTTTATGCTTAAAACTATAAGCAGACACATCACACTGATAACACCGATATGTATTTGCATGTGACGGCGTTCAATAAATCCCTGTTTTTCTGCCATAGTGCTTTCTTCTTTAACCATCATATCACGACCTTTGGTTAGTTGTATCTTTCATCTTGTGCTTTATATTATAACATAAACCCAAATGCGAAGCCTTTGTAAGCGGTGTTAACCGTTGCCGTGTCGCAACACGGCAGGTTTAATGTTTCAATGTTCTCAAACGAAAACGACAGTTTTCAAATGCCTGCGGCATTTCGGTGGCGTACCACCGCCACCGGTTTGAGGTTATTATAACATATCACTCCAAGTTTTACAATCTATTTAACACTCAATAGCCTTATATAAAAACGGATTTTGTTTACTATTTGTTCATATTTGATTTTAAGTTTTTTAACAGTTGATTTGTCAGGTCAAAAATAGGGTGCATTTCCCTATTTTTGACCTGTTTTCGACTATATTATACCATATTTTCGTTAAGATGCATCCTTTATTTCGCCTTTATTTGCAAGGGTTTGTGCGGTTTCGAGCATATTTTCGGCAAATATCGCATAACCGGTGGTGGGGTCATCGACCAAAACGTGCGTAATTACACCAATTAACTCCATAATTCACAACCAATAAATCTCTTGACAAAAAATTTATGTATGTTATACTTAAAAAAATGTGGCAATTATATGACAAAAATCTTAAAAATGTATAATACGAAAAAACTACTAATTTTTTTACCGTGGAGATTAAAAAATGAAACAAAACAAACTTAAATATCTAATAATAGGATTAATTCTATTTGTTACATTTTTACTCGATGGTCCTTTATGGTCTGAGTTTATTAAAATCCTTTATTTCACCGGTATTCCGTCAAATTTATTGATACTTTTTATCAATTTTTTATACTATATTGGACTAATATTATGCACCATAATTTTAACAAACGAAAAGTTTTGTTTATGTAATCTAATTAAAATTTCCGGTATTATTATTGCATTTATGATAATAGAATCATTGACAAATACAATAACTAACTCTGAAGCTTTTCTATCGCTTGTTTATTCTATAGTGAAACCGATTATTACCGTAACTTTTATTTGTTTAGCTTACAAGTCAGTTTGCAAATGCAGAATAATTAAAAATCGAAAACTAACGATAGCATTTATTGCTTTATTCTTGCTTAGCACTATATTTAATATTTTTAAATATTTTAGAGTACAGACCGTTATGGACAGTTTGAATAACGAATTTTACAGTTATTTAACCTTATTATCTTCTAACAACAGCATATACGCATATTTATCGCAAATATGCATGTATGGTTTAATATTTATTGCTTTTATTTGGCTGGAAAAATCGACTGAAAATAAAAAGGAATGTTGATGAACAAACGGGCGAATTAATTTCGCCCGTTATTTTTTATGACGCATCTTTTAATTTGTTTTCATTTGCCACGCTTTGTGCGGTTTCAAGCATATTTTCGGCGAATATCGCATAGCCGGTGGTGGGATCATCGACCAAAACGTGCGTAACAGCGCCGATGAGTTTACCGTTTTGGATAATGGGTGAGCCGGACAGGAGTGTTGTCAAGTAGGGACAACACTATTTTTTATAAATTCCCCGAAACCCGCATAAACACTGGGTTTGTGAGCATTTTGGATTTTTTCGGTGTTTTCGTATTTTTGAGTACGCTCCTATCCATCTTGCAAAAATGTTGTCCCTAATATCACTCACCCATACTCCCCTGTATTCTATTGCCTATTCGGGAATTAAGCGATAATTTTGATGTAATGGACATCTTCCCTATTCCTTCTTGAATTAATGGTATGCCGTAAACATAAAATAACGCCCATCCGAAGATGAGCGTTTTATTACTGTGATATTATCCGTTTGATTCAGTTAACTACCGAAATCCATGAAGGACATCCTATCACAGTAAGCACACCCGAACTTCGAAATCTCGAATTCAAATGTTTAGCTTACTATTTAATCTCTCCTTCATTATTTTAAGATTCGGTATCGTAAGTATAGCACTATTTTAGAAAAATGTCAACTGTTTATGATATAAAATTCATCGCCTTTTTTCGACAGTAAATTTCGCATCTTCTTACAAAGAATCAGGCAGAATCGTTGATACTTAAATCTCGTTGTAATCCATTAATTTATCAAATGATTCTTTTTCCAAATATTCTATGGCACTCAAATCAGCCATTACTTCTTCTTTCTCATCTGAACACAAATAAATCATTCCGCCAATGGAATCTAAGTCAACGGTCCTTTTATAAACACGGTTTTCTCCGTATGACAGATAATAACAAAAAGAGTTCAGCTTGCCGATGCTTTCATCAAATAAAATCCGCTTTACAAAAATATCACGGGGAATAACAATCTGTTTAACAATTCCGTACTCTTTTCTATTTCCGTATTTTCCACAGATTTTCCGGCGATGTTCAAATGTATTAGGTCTTAAATATGAGTCTGCAATTGTGATTGATATCACTTATACTCAACATTCCGTCCTCTGCATGAAAATCATTGCCCAATATATATGAACATAAATCAGAGACATATTTGACAGAAAACTCGTTAAATCCATTTACCGTTTTTATATTGTTCCGGTCGGCAAGCACATCGGTATAATCTGCCAACTTGTAGGAAGAATATGCTTCATAGCCGAATTCTCTGTGAGAAACAATCGGCGTCAAACTGTATTTACCGACACGACAACCGTCTTTGTCTTTTATCAATGTGATTTTTGCCATACCGCCAATATCTCTCGGCATCTGAGACTGGTCCGAGATAAAATTGCCAAGTGAATAGTATACGAGCATACGGTGTCCTTCCGGACTGCAAAGCATCTCAACCGGCTCCAAAACATGAGGATGTGTTCCGATAACAACATCCACCCCTGCGGAAAGGAAAAAGTCTGTCCATTCTCTCTGATCTGCATCGGTTGAATAAATATACTCTGTTCCCCAATGTGGGCAAACAACTACCGTATCGGCAGATTGTTTTGCAGTTTTAATATCTGCAAGCATTTTTTTGTGATCAAACAAATTAAGACAGTACGGTTTGTCCGGAGGTATCGGCATCACATTGCTTTCAAATGTATAGTTTAAGACGGCAACACGAAATCCGTTCTTTTCAAAGATATATATCCGATTGTACTCATCTTTTGAACTGTTGATACCAAGAACAGCAACCTCCGGATGTGACATTGACCAATAATCACAGCACCGTTCTATACCATTTAAGCCTTTATCCAAAGCGTGATTTGTTGCGTGAAGAATAACATTGAAACCTGCATCAACCTCTGCGTCACCAAGAGCAAATGGACTGTTAAACCGTGGGTAATCGGAAATCCCGAGTTCCTCTCCTGCAAGTATCGTTTCCTGATTTACTATTCGGATATCGGCATCTTGTATATCGGGCAATATATGTTTGAAAAGATGGTCAAAACGATATGTACCGTCTGCACGCAATCCGCTTTTCAGTACATTATCGTGCATAAGCATATCGCCTATCATCATCAGTTCAATCTCAACTGTAGCATCTTTTGAAGAAGTGTTATCATTCATATTAAACCTTTACCTCGGTATTGGATTCATCCAGTATCGCAAGTTTTTTATATCTGCTAAACATATCTCTTCTGCTTTTTCACCGGCAACAGTGATGTTCATGGAAAGATTGCCGTTTTGGGCAGCTATATCCAAGTTCACCTCTTCACCGGCTTTTCCGTTTTCAAGATTTTGCAAAAGTATTTCTTCGGCAAGAAGCCGGTAAGATGTAACAACTTCGGAGGAAAGCTTCATCAAATTGCCGAACTCGGCAATACGTTCGGAAACGATGTCAACGGTATTTGGCTCAAGCGAATACGAAAGTTTTAACAAACTGCTTCCTTTCTTCATAGCACCTGCGAAAAGCAATGTGCAGAAAAAAGCCACCGCAATAATCAGTGCGAAAAGGAGCATCGACGAGTTGAGTCCGGATTTTGATATCACGAGTGTTGCCGCTCCGCTGATTACTATTGACACAACAGACTGTCCGAAATCCAAACCGAGCAACATAAACCGCTGCAAATTTTTATCGTTGGTATCCACTGCCGTTGTTCTGAAATATGTTCGTATTGGTAACCGCACAAATACAACCAAAAAATATGAAATGGCGAACGGAATAATAATTCCCCATTCGGATTTTATGGCAGTTGCCGTAAATCCTGCCATTGCAAAGGCCGCAAACAAAACACCGACAGCCACAACAATAAAAGAAGTTTTGAATCGTTCAAACATTTTGGGAAACAGGTAGTTCGCAATGAGACGGACAATTTGTGAAACAAAAATCAAAATGCCGAAAACCGTGACACACATATCGGCACCAACGGATTTTGTCAAGTTTCCCTGAATAATCAACTCGGCATTTTCAGTCCACGAAGTTAATGTACAGAATATAAGGCAAAAAGCAATCAGCAAAAATATCATTGCCGGATTAAGAGAAATACGACCGAATTTTTTCTTTTTTTCGGTCGGTACTGCTTTATGATTGCTTTCTTCCGAATAATCCTTCATAAAGAAGGAAAGCACGGCTTCAAGAATACAGATGGCAAGGCACAGAAACAGAGGAATATACGGGTTGAGTTTATATACTGCAACCGAAACGGTAGATGTAATGGGTGTTATTACCGAGAACAAGAAAGTCCCCCTGGAATTTACTTTTGTAAATTCCTCTCTTTTTCCCAAAAGCTCCATATTATTACGGATACTGCCGCTGACTATGTTTTGAAAATTGCAAGCAATCGTTGTAAAAGAAAAGGCAACGGCAATCTGCCAAAAGTTGTTTGACAACAACAATATAATCATACCGATAACAGGGAAAATGCCGCCAATCACGGCAGAACGGGAATTACCCAATTTACGAATTACTGCGAATGAAGGGATCTCCGAAATAAAATCAGCAATAGATATGATAAACAGCAAGAGCGACATCTGTGTCGGCGATAAACCTTTTTGAATGCTTAAAAATAGCGTATCGATTGTAATGTAAAAAGGCAATACTCCGCTGAAACAGTCAAATATAGGGTATAACTTTACTGCTCTTTGGATTTTCTTTGTATTAGTCAATATCAAGTCCTACCTCTCGCAAAATTTTCAGTCCCAATCTGATACCTTGTCCCTCGTATGGAAGTTCGGAAATAAACAGCCCCGGATTATCGTTGATTTCAAGAACCGCATGCTCTTCTTTCTCCATATCCGGAATAATGATATCCACTCCGCAAA
>JAZUHF010000033.1:0-24152 GCA_045641585.1 Acutalibacteraceae bacterium | reverse complement strand
CTGCGAACTAACTGGTTAAAGGTTGGCACTTCTTCATTACTCCTTTCTTCATATTTAATTTTTTGCATAACGAACCACACATACACATAATTCGGCATGCTCGCATATAATACCACTGTTTTTATCCTTTGTCAATACATTTTTTGCAAGAATTACAATGATAAACAAAAAAGTTTGTTGTATTTCCGATTTGATTTTGATATAATGCTTATGAAAGGATGATTATTATGATTTCAAGAAAACTCATCAAAGAAAATGCAAAGGCTCAGCTCGGCAACAATATTTTCGGCGGCACCTGGCTTACGGCACTGCTCGTATTATTGGTTGAGAGCGCAATAGCAGGAGCGGTAAGCGCGATACCCAATGTGGGAATTGTTTTAAACTCGCTTGTTATAGGCCCTCTTTCAGTAGGTGTTACGGCAATTTTCGTAAACCTTATGAGATTTAATACTCCCATTGACATCGGAGATATATTCTCGGGCTTTAAAAACAATTTCGGAAGAAATTTCCTCGTAGCATTGCTTACAAGCATCTTTACTTTTCTTTGGCTTTTACTTTTCATCATTCCGGGAATTGTAAAGGCTTATGCCTATTCGATGGCTTTCTACATTGCAAACGACCATCCCGAATACGATTGGCAAACCTGCATCAACGAAAGCAAGCGTTTGACTGCCGGTCACAAGGGCGAACTTTTTATGCTTGACCTTTCATTTATAGGTTGGTATTTTATCGGCACGCTTTGTTTCGGTCTCGGTATTCTTTGGGTTGCTCCTTACCATCAAGCCGCAAAAATAAATTACTTTGAGGCTTTGGTTGCCGTTGACAACGGCTCATTTGCTCCACAAAACAACATATAATATTTAATGTAAATCGGCAAACAGTAAAATTTAACCTCCGCAGGTATTCTGCCTGCGGAGGTTTTTCATATCTATACTGCATTTCCTCTGAACTGCAAATTATAAAGTTCCTTATATATGCCGCCCTCCTCGAGCAACTGCTCGTGAGTGCCTTTCTGGACTAACCGTCCTTTATCTATAACGGCTATTTCGTCTGCCGTTTTTATGGTGGAAAGTCTATGCGCCACAACTATTGTAGTTCTTCCTTTACAAAGTTCGTCAAGTGCGTCCTGAATAAGAATTTCGGTTGTATTGTCAAGCGCGCTTGTCGCCTCATCAAGTATAAGAATTGCAGGGTCTTTCAAAAATACTCTTGCTATACTCAGCCGCTGTTTTTGTCCGCCCGAAAGTTTAACGCCTCTTTCGCCTATCTGCGAATCGTAACCGTGAGGAAGTGTTAAAACATAATCGTGAATGTTGGCTCGTTTTGCGGCAAGTATTATTTCCTCCTCGGTTGCATCGGGTTTTCCGTAAAGAATATTATCCTTTATCGTTCCGTTAAAGAGGAAAACATCCTGCTGAACTATTCCTATATTACTGCGCAGAGATTCAAATGTTATATCGTTTACATTTGTTCCGTCAACCAAAACCTCGCCGTCATTTACACGGTAAAAGTTCGGAATTAAATGGCAAATAGTGGTCTTGCCTCCGCCCGAATGACCTACAAGCGCAATTTTTTGTCCTTTTTTAACCTTAAGGCTTACATCGTCAAGTATCTTACGCTCGCTTCTCTCGTAAGAGAATGTAACATTTTTGAGTTCGATTTCGCCCCTTACATCTTCAAGCGGTTTTGCGCCCTCGTTTTCCTTTTCGGGAGGAATTTCGAGTATTTCAATAAATCTCGAAAAGCCGGTTACACCGTTTTGATACTGCTCCATAAAGCCGATAAGTTTTGTTACGGGGTTTATGAACACATTTACCGACACTATAAATGTTGTGTAATCGCCTACCGAAAAGCCTTTGCCGAATTTAAGGAAAAGTCCGCCCGCAATAATAATTACAACATTAAACACATCGGTTATGAAGTTTGAAATAGAATGATACTGTCCCATAGCATCATAGGACTGCTTTGACGCCTCAACGAAAAGTTTATTGTTCTTTTCAAACTTTTCAAGTTCGGTATCGTTATTCGTAAATGCCTTGGTTACACGGATACCCGTGATACTGCTTTCGACTGCGGCATTTATCATAGCGGTTGTTTTTCTTCTCTCTTTGAATGCGGCGTGCATACGCTTTCTGTAATACGAAGAAACAACAATCAAAATCGGCACACACGCAAATATGATAAATGTAAGATAAACATTTATCGTTAAAAGGTAAATAAAAGAGCCGATAAGCGTAAGTGTTGAAACAATCAGGTTTTCGGGGCCGTGATGTGCAAGTTCGACAACATCGAACAAATCGTTCGTCATACGCGAAAGAAGTGTGCCCGTTTCGGTATTATCAAAATATGTATACGGAAGTGTTTCAAGATGCTTAAACATATCGCTTCGCATATTTGCCTGCATATTCGTTCCGATTATATGGCCGTAATACTGCACAAAATACTGCAAAAGCATTCTCACTATATATAGCGCCAAAACACCTATACCGCCGATTATTATAACCTTCGGCGATAAATTGTTAAGCATATATCTCGTTACCATAGGATACACAAGTCCTATAACCGATATGAGAAGCGAAGCGCCCATATCGGCACAAAACAGTTTTGTATAAGGCTTATAATATCCGATAAATTTTTTTATTAAAAATTTATCCGAAAATTTCTTTTCATACTGTTCCATTTTTATTCCTTCTTTATTTTTGAAGTTCTCCTTTGGACGCCGCCTTTAAGTAGGCATTTATAAAACCGTCAAGGTCGCCGTCCATAACGGCATTTATATTTCCCGATTCAAAAGAAGTTCTGTGGTCTTTTGCCATTGTATAGGGCATAAACACATAAGACCTGATTTGCGAACCCCACGCAATTTCCTTCTGAACTCCCTTTATATCTTCGATTTTTTCAAGATGCTCTCTTTCCTTTATTTCGAGCAACTTTGATTTCAGCATCTTCATTGCCCTGTCCCTGTTTTGAAACTGACTGCGCTCATTTTGGCAGGCAACTACAATGCCCGTCGGGATATGTGTAAGGCGGACGGCGGACGAAGTTTTGTTTATGTGCTGACCGCCTGCGCCCGACGAACGGAAAACATCCATTTTAATATCCTCGTCCCTTATTTCGATTTCGGCATCATCGCTGATTTCGGGCATTACTTCAACCGATGCGAACGATGTGTGTCTTCTGCCCGAAGCATCAAACGGAGAAACACGGACAAGTCTGTGAATACCCGATTCGCTTTTTAAATATCCGTAGGCATTTTCGCCCTCGATAAGCATTACCGCACTTTTAAGTCCCGCTTCATCGCCGTCAAGAAAATCAAGCACATTGACGCTGAATCCGTGGCGTTCAGACCAACGGGTATACATTCTGACAATCATACTCACCCAGTCCATAGCCTCCGTTCCGCCTGCCCCAGCGTGGAATGTTAAAATTGCATTGTTTTTATCGTATTCTCCCGTAAGAAGCGTTTGAAGTCTTAAAGAGGCAACCGTGCTTTCGAGCGAATCAATCGACTCGGAAATTTCCTCAACAAGCGCCAAATCGCCTTCCTCATCACCCATATCTATAAAAACCAAAAGGTCATTGTAAGAAGAAACAAGGTTATCATAGGTTTCGGTTTTATTTTTCAGGCTTCCCGTATACTGCAAAACCTTTTGCGAATTTTCAACATCGTCCCAAAAGCCCGGTGCCGCCGACTTTTGCTCCAACTCCTCTATTTCACGCATAAGTTTATCGTAACCTATGGCGTCTTTAAGGTCTTTGATTTCCTGTTCGTTTGCCGTAAGTCTTAATTTCAGTTGCTCAAATTCAAGCATAGATTTCCTCCGATTATTTAGTTAAAACATAGGCAAGCCATTCATCGTCAGTTGCCTTTTTTTCTATTTTAAAGCCGTGCTCGGCTGCCGATTTCTCAATATCTTCGGCACGCAAATTTATAATTCCCGAAACGATAAGTTTGCCGTCATCCTTCATATAGTCCTTTACATTATCAAAAAGACGGATAATTATATCTGCAATAATATTAGCACAGACTATATCATATTTACCGCTTACTTTTTCGGCAAGGTCGCCGTGTAAAAATTCTGCTTTATCAGAAACTCCGTTTCGCTCGGCATTTTCTTTTGCGGTTTTTACCGACTGCATATCAATATCAACGCCTACGGCACTCTTTGCGCCGAGCAAAAGCGAAGCAACCGCCAAAATTCCGCTTCCCGTTCCTATATCGAGCAGTGCCGTTTCGCTGTTTACCATATTTTCGAGTTCGTTTAAACAAAGCGATGTGGTTGCATGTCCGCCCGTGCCGAATGCAGCACCGGGGTCAAGACTTATAACCGTGCGGTTTTCGGTGTTTCGGTAGGTTTCCCAACTCGGACAAACCGCTAACTTTTTGCCGATATCAAACGCCTTAAAATACTTCTTCCAATTCTCGTTCCAATCGGTATCGTCAACCGTTTCGCTTTCAAGTTTAAAATCAATGCCCGCCGCCGTCATCCGCTCACTTAAATACGAAAGTTTTTCGCTCTTATTATCGCTCTCGCTTATATAAAGATGTATAAGCGAAACATTGCGGTTTTTCGATATTAACTCCTCGTCTATTAAATCTACATGGGCTATTTCCATTGCGCCCTCTTCCAAATCGGAATAATCTTCAATGTATATTCCGTAAGGAACAGCCATATTTGCTATTGCCGCCGCCTCTTCGGTTTTATCGGTAGGCACCGTTGCGGTAATTTCAGTCCAATTCATAGCGGGACAGCACTCCTTTGATTTCCTCTTTGCCGGCGGTTACGGTTCCGCTTATCATACCGTTTCTTCCGCCGCCTTTTGCCGAAAGGTTTTCCTTTATTATATTAAACAAATCCTGCGCCCTTTGCGGCTCGGCACAAATCGCAAACAGATATGCACCGCTTCGGACTTCGGATAAAACAATCTTTTCCCTTTTATGTTCTTTAAAAAGCATATCCGACAAGGCACAGATTTCTTTCATATCAAAATCTTTTAAGAACAACGCCGTTTTGTCCCTTTCGGCGCTTTTTACTATGCACTCGGCAAGTTTGCGCTTGAGTTCTGCCGTCTTTTGCTTTTCTTCATCGGTCTTCTTTATCAGCGTTTCGACCGCATCTGCGGTTTCCTCGGGCTTTGCCGACAAAAGCGCCTGTATCCTTGATACATTTAAAAATTTGTTTTGATAGTCTTTAAGCGCAAGAGAACCGCATTTCATATAAATTCGGACTCCGCCCCGCATTTTTTCAAAGTTAAGCAGTTTTATTAAACCTATCTCACCCGTGCTTTTTACATGAGGAGCACAGCAGGCGCACATATCGGTTTCTTCTATTTCCACTATACGCACATCGCCGTCAATTTCCTTTTTTTGCCTGAAAACAAGATTTTTAAGTTCGCTTTCGCTCGGATAGTAGGTCTTTATTTTTTTGTTTTGCCAAATTACTTCATTTGCCTTATATTCAATATCATCAAGCTGCCGGCGGTCAAACAGACCGTCAAAATCAAGCGTTACAAATTCTTCGTTCAAATGAAAGCCCACATTAGACAAACCGTAAAGTTTATTTATAATTCCCGAAACAATATGTTCGCCCGAATGGTTTTGCATAAAGGAAAACCTGCGTTTAAAATCTATCTTACAGTTTACGCTTTCTCCGGCTTTCAGTTCGCTTTTTGTGTAATGATAAATAATACCGCTTTCTATTTTTACATCAAAAACCTCTATGCCGTTTATTTCACCGATGTCACACGGCTGACCGCCTGCTTCGGGGAAAAACGCCGTCTTATCAAGGACGGTTTCATATTTGCCGTCCTTATTTTCGCAGGAAAGCACGGTAGCGCAAAATTCTGATAAATAGGCGTTGACATCATAAAGTTTTTCAGTTTTCATTTAAGTTTCTCCGTTATTTTCTTTGCCACTTTATATATATCGCCTGCACCCATTGTGACAATTATATCGTTTTTTTGTGCCGAGGCTATTAACTTATCGGTCAGTTCCTCATAGTCGCTTACAACCTCTGCGTTCGGGAGCATCTCCGCAATATCCTCAGACGAAACACCGTAAATGTTTTCCTCTCTTGAAGCGACAATCGGTGTTAAAAACACCTTATCGGCAAGTTTCAGTGCTTCTGTCATACCGTCTTTTAAAATTGCAACACGCGAATAAGTATAGGGCTGAAAAACGGCTATAACCTTTCTGAAGTCAAGCGATTTTGCGGCATTTAAGGTTGCTTTTATCTCGGTTGGGTGGTGTGCATAATCGTCAACCACCGTAATTCCCGAAAAAGTGCCGTAGTTCTCGAATCTTCTGCCCGCGCCCGAAAATTTATAAACCGCATCTGCTATTCCCTCGGGGTTTACACCCATATCATAGCATACAGCAAAAGAAACAAGTCCGTTATAAATATTATGCTTTCCGGGTATCCGCATTTCGAGTGTGCCTAAATTCTCACCGTTTTTAAACACATCGAAAATATAACCGTATTTACCCGATTTTACATTATCGGCATAATAATCATTGTTTTTTTCAAGGCCGAATGTAATTATCTTCGCATCTATACCGTCGGTTGCCTTTTTGCAAAGCAAATCATCGCCGTTTACATAACTTGTTTTTGACATCGAAACAAACTTTTTAAACGAAGCCACAAGGTTATCCATAGTTTTGAAAAAATCAAGATGGTCGTTATCAATATTAAGCAAAACCGAAACATCGGGCGAAAACTCAAGAAAACTGTTTACAAACTCACACGACTCGCATACAAGCGTTTCGCTATCGCCTATAACAGATGAAGTTCCCGAAATCGGAAGTTTTCCTCCGATAACCGCAGTAGGTTCCATCTTGTTAAGTAACAAAATTTGTGTTATCATAGATGTAACGGTGGTTTTTCCGTGAGTTCCGCACACGCCGATTACATTATCGTATTTTCTCGTAATTGCGCCGAGCAACACCGAGCGTTCCATCTGCGGAATACCCTTTTCCTTTGCGGCAACTCTTTCGGGGTTGTTTTCGGGAACGGCGGCGGAATACGCAAGAAGTTCCGCACCCTCGATATTTTCTTCCTTTTGACCTATAAATACTTTAATGCCCAAGGACTCAAGATAGTCGGTCTTTTCGGTTTTTAAATTATCCGACCCCGAAACGCAAAAGCCTTTGCTGTGAAGTATCTCGGCAATCGGACACATTCCGCTTCCGCCGATACCTACCATATGAATTCTTTTTATATTGTTAAGAAGTTTATCGGTTTCTCTGATTTCTTTCACAAAACACTACCCCTTATATATCATATCTAAATTATTATTTTAACATATATTTCCGAAAAAATAAACATTTTTATTAAAAAAGCGGTGAAAATATGATAAATATTCCTTTTTTCGTTCAAAATGTAATAAACACGCTTGAAAATGCAGGTTTTGAGGCTTATGCCGTAGGCGGTTGCGTGCGGGATATTTTACTTTCAAAAGAACCCGACGACTACGATATTACTACCGATGCCTTGCCTGAAGATATAAAATCACTGTTTAATAAAACCGCCGATACAGGCATAAAGCACGGCACCGTTACGGTGATTACCGAGGACGGCACGCCTATTGAAGTTACGACCTACCGCACCGAAAGCGGTTATAACGATATGCGCCACCCGAAAGATGTCCGTTTTGTGAAAAGCCTGAAGGAAGATTTATTAAGGCGCGATTTCACGGTAAACGCCATAGCCTTCAGCGAAAGCCGCGGTTTTACCGATTATTTCGGCGGAAAGGACGATATAAACCGCCGGATTTTAAGAGCGGTGGGAAACCCGTCCGAACGGTTCTTTGAAGATGCACTCCGTATTTTACGGCTTTTCAGATTTGCAAGCACATTGGGTTTCCGTCCCGAACGAAAAACAAAAGCCGCCGCGCTTAAATTATGTGAAAATTTAAATAAAATAAGTGCCGAGCGGGTTTTTGCCGAGATAAGAAAAGCAGTTATGGGAGAAAATGTCAACGCTCTTACCCCACTAATCAAAAACGGTGGTCTTAAAAGTTTCGGAATATTAAATTGCAAAAATTTAAAAAAGATTTCCTTACTGCCAAAAAACGAAAATCTGCGGCTTTTTGCGTTTTTTAAACTCTGCAATGCCGATTTTGACGGTATTGCAAAGAATTTAAAGTTATCGGGCTCTATTAAAAACTATTTAAAAGACTGCGAAAAATTACTCTTTTTAAGCAAAAAAAGCAGTCCTTACGAAATTAAATTTGCGCTTTCTCTTGCAAAACCCGAAATTTTATACGGTGTTTGTGATTACAAAACCTTTATATCGGGCGAAGATATGAGTCATATAAAAGAAAAGGCGGAAAGCATAATAATTTCGGCAGAGCCTTACAAGATTTCCCATTTAAAAATAGACGGAAACGACCTTTTAAAATGCGGAAAACAGGAAAAAGAGATAGGAACAACCCTCGAAGAACTCGCAAGTGCCGTCCGGAAAAACCCCGAACTAAACACAAAAGAACAACTTTTAAACCTGATAAATCAGTAACTAAAAATTTTAAGCGCCATACAATGTAGTGAGTTGCATTGCGGCGCTTATATTTTTGTTTTGCGGGTGAAAATTTTGAAGAGAAAAAGAATTCTGTTTGCAGGCGGTGACAAACGAAGCATCGCGGCGTTAAACGAACTTAAAAAGAACGGATATTTTGTTGAGTCAAGAGGTCTTTATAGCGGAGACAGCGGGGAAATTTCCGATTGCGATGTTGTAGTTTTACCCGTTCCCACAACAAAGGACGGCAAAACGGTCTACTGTCCGCTTACCGATGAAAAAATCTATCTTTCCGAAATCAAAGAAAAGTGCAAGGACAAATTTATCATAACCTGCGGGTATGATTTTTGCACCGAAAATTCGGCAGACCTGCTTTCGCTTGACGGTTACGCATACCTTAATGCCGTTCCCACTGCCGAAGGTGCCATTGCCTTTTTGATAAACAATACCGATTTTACCGTTTGGAATTCAAAAATTCTCATTATCGGTAACGGCAGGGTCGGAAAGATACTTGCTTTAAGGTTAAAGGCATTGGGTGCCGATTTAACCGTAAGTGCAAGGAAAAGCGGTGATTTTGCTTTTCTTTCCACGCAAAACATCAAACATATCAACACAAAAGATGCCGTGCATAAGGTGTCTGATTTTGATGTTATTATAAATACGGTTGATGTCCGCCTGTTTTTTGACCTTTCACCCTTTGAAAACACCGTTTTAATTGACCTTTCCACATCGGGTTGCGTTGATTTCGGCAAAACAAGCGAAAACCAAAAAATATACAAACTGCCGGGGCTTCCCGCCAAAACGGCTCAAAACACCGCAGGCAAAATACTCGCAGCCACCGTAACGGAACTTATAAAGGACTAAAGGAGACAAATATGGAAGCCATTACCTTGGGATATGCATTTTGCGGTTCGTTTTGCACAATGAGAAAATCGGTTGACGCATTAAAAGAACTTGCAAAATTTGATATAAAGATTAAACCCATAATGTCCGAAACCGTATACACAACCGATACCCGTTTCGGCAAAGCAAAAGATTTTATCGACGAAATCGAAGACATATGCAAAGAAAAAATCATTCACACCATAAAAGACGCCGAGCCGATAGGCCCTAAAAACTTGCTTGATATTATAGTTGTTTCGCCCTGCACGGGCAACACACTTGCAAAGACGGCGCTCGGTATTACCGATACACCCGTCACAATGGCGGTAAAGGCGCATTTGAGAAACGAAAAACCCGTTTTGCTCGCCGTTGCAACAAACGATGCTTTGGGGGCAAGCGCAAAAAACATAGGACTGTTATTAAACACAAAAAATATTTTCTTTGTGCCCTTAAAACAAGACGACCCGATAACCAAACACAGTTCGCTTGTCTGCGATTTTTCGCTTATCAAAAATTCCGTTGAACTCGCACTAAGCGGAAAACAGGCACAACCGATTTTAATATAGCAAAGAGTAAAAAAAGAGAGCGCAGTTGGTCGGCTTCATTTAGAGAGTAATAGGTTTTGAACCGCAAAATTTACGCATTCACTTGTGAAAAAGCCTTATAATACGAAAGTATTACTGCATTTTTTCACTGCGCTCTGCACAAAATTTTGCAGGTACAAAACTGCTTTGCATCCGAAAACTGTCATTTTTGAGTAAAGAACGATGCATAAAAAATCCGGCATACTGTCGTATGTCGGATTTTTTTAAAGAAGTTATTTGCCAAAAATGGCGTTTTGGGACTGTTAATCCCTAAATGAAGCCGACCTTGGGCACTCTCTTTTTATAAAATATCAAGCAGTTCGGTAAGTTTTTCAATTTCGTAATTGACCTTATACTTACCTTTAAGTTTGTTTTCGTTAAACCAACAAATATCAATTCCCGAATTTAAAGCACCCAAAACATCCGAACTTTCTCTATCGCCTATCATAAGTATTTTTGATTTGTCTTTTTCTTGGCACTTTGAAATTATGTAATCGAAATACTCTTTTTGAGGCTTTTGGCAGCCTACTTCCTCCGAAACACAGACAACATCGAAATATTTATCTATTCCCGACTGGATTATCCTTTTGTGCTGTGTTCTTGAAACACCGTTTGTGGCGGCGCAGAGAAAATAACCCCTCTTTTTAAGTTCGCACAAAACATATTCGGCATTTTCCTTTAAATCGTGGTAGTTTGCAAGTTCCGAAAAGTAATCGTTTGAAAGTTTCTTTGTGTCCCCCGTCCTGCCGATTTCTTTAAGCAATTTTATAAAGCGGTTTTCAAAAATATCCTGCCTCGCTATCTCGCCGTTTTCAAACTTCTTCCAATAAAAATCGTTTATCTTTGAATAAAGTTTTGCGGTTTCGCCGTCGCAGGGCAGGTTGTTCATTTTAAGCGCAACCCTTACGGCTTTATTTTCGCTTTTCAAAAAATCAAATACAGTCCCATCGAGGTCGATAAAAAGTGTAGTGTATTTTATCACAAGCCCTTTGCCAATTCCTTTATATATGATTTGAATTCCTCGCCGATTTCTTCGTGATTCAATGCAACCTCAACATTTGCTTTGAGTATTCCGAGTTTATTGCCCATATCATAACGCTTGCCCGAAAAATCTACGCCCATCATTTTTCCGCTTAACGCAAGAACTTTCATAGCGTCGGTAAGTTGAAGTTCGTTGCCTGCGCCGAGCGGTGTTTTTTCGAGAATTTCAAAAATTTCACTCGAAAGCACACATCTGCCGAGCACCGAATAGTTTGAAAACTTTTCGTCAAGTTTCGGCTTTTCTATCATATCGGTAACATCGAACAATTTATCCTCTATCTTATCAATTTTAAGGGAACTGTATTTTACTATAAGTTCATCGCAAACTTCTTTTATTCCCACAACACTCTTGCCGTATTTCTCATATGCATCGCAGAGTTCTCCTATTGCGGGAATTTCTCCCACAATAACATCATCGCCGTATAAAACAGCAAACGGCTCGTCCCCCACAAACTCTTTTGCACGCAAAACCGCATCGCCCAAGCCTTTGGTTTCACGCTGTCTTATATAATAGATATTTGCAAGGTTTGCGGTATCAATAAGTTTGTTAAGCATTTCGGTATTTCCGCGTTTTCTTAACATATGTTCAAGTTCGAGCGAATGGTCAAAATGGTCTTCGATTACGCCCTTACCTCTGTTTGTGATAATAAGTATATCGGTAATACCTGCCTTTACCGCTTCTTCAACAATATACTGTATCGCCGGTTTATCAACTATCGGCAACATTTCTTTCGGTAACGCTTTTGAAGCCGGAAGCACTCTCGTTCCGAGCCCTGCCGCAGGAATAATAGCCTTTCTGATTTTCATATCATCTCTCCTCAACAAATTTTGAGTTTTTATATGCCCGTAAAACTTAAAAGTATCGTGGGCAGAAATTCGGTTATAAACATACCGACCATAAGCCACAAAAGACTTACTCCGCCCTTTTTATGCATATCTTCGTTTATATCATCACTGTTTTCCTTTATACTTTTGACGGTTTTAACAGTGTAATTTCTGTAAAAATAATCGCCGAAAATTCCAACCGCTAATTTAAGAACAAGCATAAGCGCCGTAGCCGCCGCAAAAGCATAAAGCGCAGGCCCCGTAAAAGACTTTATATTTTCGGTAATAAACTGCGACATGGTAAGGTAATCTTTTGAAACATCATCGGGCAGACTTACCGAAAGCAAATTCATAAATGGTGCCGTAAGCATAGTAAGCGCCACCGAAACAGCGCCGGCTATTGCGCCGAATTTATACATCTTTCTCGAAAATGCCCACGCACACGGAAATAGAAATGCAAGAAGATTAAACGAAGCCTTTTTGCCTTCTTTCATTCTTAAAAATTTAGGTATAAATCTATGCGTATTTGCCATAACGAAACGCTTTGCCTCGTCCGCCGTAACACCCTCGCCTAAATCTGAATCACTGGGAACACCGCCCAAAAAGTCAATCGAAACATATCTTCCGCCGAATTTTACACCGTTTGGCGTTCTGCATTCGGGGCAGGCGGGTTCTTCGGCGTCATAAAGAGTTCCGCACATTCCGCATCTGACTTTTACGCCCGTGTTTTCGGTAATTTGAAGTTCTTTTTCTTCGGGTATGTTTTCTTCTTTTACATCCTTTGAAGAATCATACTGATTTTCCGTGCCGTGTAGACTTTCGAGTGCACAGTGTCCTAAAGAATTGTAACATTCTCTGTGATGCGGTGCTCCGCATTCGGGACAAAAAACCACATCATCGTCTTCAAAAAGGTAAGCATTACATACCTTGCACTGCTTTCCCTCAATATTAAAACTCATACAAACAAACCTCTGTAATCATCTAATTTTTCAAATACGCTGTCAAAATACTCGTCACCGTAATTGTGATATTCGCCGTTTTCTATCATATTTAAAAGCGTTCCTCGGGTTACCCACTTAACCGAGGCAACCTCGCTTTTTTGAAGCACAAATTCACCGGCAGGTTTATCCACCGTTATAGCCCAAACATCAAGCAGGGAATTTTTGCGTTTTATCCTCAAAAGTTTTATAAGACTTTCTTTATCCGAGCGTATCCCGAGTTCCTCGAAAAGTTCCCTTTTTGCCGCAACGAAAGAACTTTCTCCCGAAATCGCCGCACCGCCCGTTGCCGCCCATTCGCCCGGCATCAGTTTTTTATTATCCGAACGGCGCTGAATAAGTATTTTTCCGTCACTTGAAATAACCCAGATATGAACCACAAGATGATACTCACCCGTTTTAAAAGAAATATTGCCTCTTAAAATCGTTCTTCCCGTAGGCTTTCCGCGCGAATCAAGTATATCCCACTTTTCTGACATCATAGTTTTTGTGCTATCTCGCCCTGCTTTTTATAAATACTGTTTGCAGGGATATATCCTCTCACCATTGAAAGCGGATAAATGCTCGTGTGTTTACCTACAATAACACCCGGATTCATAACACTTCCGCAGCCGACTTCAACATAGTCGCCCAAAAAAGCACCGACCTTCTTTATTCCGGTCTTTACGGTTTCATTGCCTACTTTGATTTCAACCAAGGTTTTATCCGACTTAACATTTGAGGTTATTGAACCTGCGCCCATATGCGAACGGTATCCGAGTATGGAATCGCCCACATAGTTATAGTGCGGAACCTGAACATTATTGAATATTATTACATTTTTTATTTCGGTTGAATTGCCTACCACACAGTTATCGCCTATAAATGCACTGCCTCTTATAAAAGCACAGTGGCGCACCTGCGTATTTTCACCGATTATGCACGGGCCCGTTACAGAAGCCGTGGGCGCAACGACAGCGCTTTTGGCGATAAATATATTTTCGCCCTTTTCTTCATAAACATTCATATTGAGAGTCTTTGAATACTCAATGATAAAATCGGATATATGAGCCAAAACTTCATACGGATACTCGAATTTTTCAAGCAGAGAAGCTGCCTTGGTATTTTCGAGCGAATACAGGTTTTTTATTTTAATTTCTTCCATAAACTATCCTCAAAACAATTCATATTTAGTTTAGTATACCAAATATTTTTCCATTTTTCAACTTTATTATAAATTTCTATTGTAAAATCTGTGTGTTTATATTATACTATAGGTGAAAAGATTGTATATTGAACCGTGCGAATGGGCGGGTCCTGTGCGACGGGAGGCTGTGAACCATGTCAGGCGGGGAACCGAGCAGCATTAAGCGGTTTTTTCCGTGCGCGCAGTAAATCGGCTCATTCGTGCGGTTCAGCATACAATTTATTTTTTTATTTTTGAAAAAAAGAGGGTGTCAAAATGGCTTATCAGGCACTATACAGAAAATACCGTCCAACCAAATTTTCCGAGGTTTACGGGCAGGAACATATAACCAAAACGCTGAAAGCGGAGGTTGAATCGGGCAAAACAGTTCACGCCTATCTTTTCACGGGAACTCGCGGAACGGGTAAAACCACTTGTGCCAAAATTCTTGCCAAGGCGGTAAACTGTTTAAACAGCAAGGACGGCGACCCGTGTTGCGAATGTGAAATGTGCAAAGCCATCTTAAATGACGAAGTTACCGATATTTGCGAAATCGACGCCGCCTCAAATAACGGTGTTGACGATATAAGAACATTGCGTGAGCAGGTTAATTTTTCGCCCTCCAGCGCCAAATACAGAGTTTATATTATAGACGAAGTCCATATGCTTTCCCAAAGCGCCTTCAATGCCCTGCTCAAAACACTTGAAGAGCCGCCCAAACATGTAATATTCATTCTTGCGACCACCGAAGTCCACAAACTTCCGGCGACCATACTTTCACGCTGTCAGCGTTTTGATTTTAAGCGTATAGACAAAGAAAAAATTTGCGAACGCATAAATTATATTGCAAAAGAAGAAGGCTTTACCGTTGAAAGCGAGGCCGCCGAACTTATTGCTTCGGTTGCCGACGGCGGTATGCGCGATGCTCTTTCGGTGCTTGACCTTTGCGCCGGCGCCGCCAAGAACATAACCGAAGAAACCGTTATAAATGTCTGCGCTATGGCAGGTAACGATTACCTTATAAATCTTGCCGATTATATAAAGGAAAAGAACACCGAAAAAGCACTTTTATTGATTGATGAATTGCATAATTCTTCGGTTGATATGTTAAGGCTGTTAAACGAACTCATAAAGCATTACCGCGACCTTATGATTGCAAAGACGGTAGGCTCCGATAATTTACCTATTGTTTGTTCCAAAGCAAAACTCGATTTAATAAAGTCGCAGGCAAAAAATTATGACCTTGCCGAAATTCTTTCGGTGCTTGAAACACTCGAAAGTGCCTCATTTAAGTCTCAAAACGGCTTTGACCGCACCGAGATGGAAATGACTGTTATAAGGCTGTGCAACCCCGTTTTAAACAACACCGTTTCCGGCTTGGAGGCTCGTATAGCGGCGCTCGAATCGGGAAATATCAAGCCTCTTAAAAAACCTGCTTTAAAAGAAGAAACCGACTCTGTCAAGCAGGAAGAAACAGATATGCCGCCTGAGGAAGCGTTTTTGTCTTTAACGGACAGCCAAGATGTCCCCGACGGTTACGGCGAATCAAATAACAGCGAAGTTCCGAACGGTGCTCTTAAAAACTGGGAAGATATCCTTGAACTTCTTAAAAAGACCTGTCCTATTATGGCTGGTGTTTTGAAAGGCTCAAGCGCATATATTGACGGCGAACGGCTGCTTATAGATTCAAAAAGCGAACAGTTCCGTTCCCTTATCAACAGCGAAAGCGGAACATACCGCGATGCCATCAAAAATGCGGCAGAAAAGGTGCTCGGCAATCGGTATAAATTAGGGCCGTATAGGGCAAAATCCGAATCCGAGTCGTCCGACCCCCTTGCCGCCTTTTCACAAAGACTAAAAGAACTTGAAAAATAAAGGAGAAAAATATGAAAGTCAGAATTCCGAATTCCGGCGGTCCCGGAAATATGAATCAAATGCTTAAGCAGGCACAAAAAATGCAGGAGGATATGTCAGTTTTGCAGGAAGACCTCGAAAACCGTGAGTATTCTGCCACATCGGGCGGCGGTGCCGTTTCGGTTACGGTTGACGGAAAACATCTTATTAAGTCAATCAAGATAAACCCCGAAATCATCGACCCCGAAGACAGCGAAATGCTCGAAGATTTGATAACGGTTGCCGTAAACGAAGCAATCGAAACCGCCTCCAAAACGGCAGAGGAAGAAATGGGCGCCATAACCGGCGGACTTAATCTTCCCGGTATGTTCTGATGAATTACAATATTATTCCTTTAAATGAACTCGTAAACCAGTTTTCAAGGTTGCCGGGTATCGGTAAAAAGACCGCTGAAAGACTTGCTTTCAGTGTTCTTGAAAAACCGCAGGACTACGCCGAAAACTTTGCAAAAGCACTCGTTTGCGCAAGGGAGAAAATCCATTTTTGCAAGGTTTGTCAGGCACTTACCGACCTTGAAACCTGTCAGATATGCGACAGTGCCGAGCGAGACCATTCTGTTATCTGCGTTGTTGAAGACGCAAAAGATGTTATGGCATTTGAAAGAATGCGGGAGTATAACGGTGTTTACCATGTTCTTCACGGCGTTATTTCTCCGCTTGACGGTATCACTCCGGAAAAACTGAAAATAAAAGAACTTATGGCAAGGCTTTCTTCGGGCGAAGTGAAAGAAATAATTATGGCGACCAACCCCACCGTTGAGGGTGAGGCAACCGCAAGTTATATTTCCCGTCTAGTAAAGCCTATGGGAATAAAGGTCACCCGTCTTGCCTACGGTATTCCCGTGGGTGCCGACCTTAACTATGCCGATGAATTTACCCTTGCCCGTTCGCTTGAAGGGAGAAACGAAATTTAATGAACCAAGAGAAAATCGACCGTATAAACTTCCTTGCAAAAAAGCAAAAGACGGAAGGTCTTACAGACGAAGAAAAAGCCGAGCAAAAGATTTTACGGCGGGAATACATTGATGCATTCAAGTCAAATCTTATTTCAGGGCTTAACTCTATATACATTGTTGACGAAAAGGGAAACAAGAAAAAGTTAATACAGTAAAAAAAGACTGCACCGAAAAGATACAAGGTGCAGTCTTTATTTATAAAAAGTCAACAGTGCAACAAAAGAATTTCCGCTTCGCCCGTTATTTCAACACGCATCTTTGCAGGCAGAAAGACACATTCGCCTTTTTTAACCTTTACCGTGCTGTCGAAATCGGAAACCGTCAAATCGCTTTCAAGACAAAAGATAAGCAAGAAACTTTTATCCTCGCAAACCCCCGTTCTGCCGTTTAAAAAAAGACGGTCGGCAGTAAGCAATTCGTTATTCAAAACATTATTCACCACGCCGAAAGGATAAATGGTTGCTTCCCTGTCTTCAAACTCGAAAACCGCTTCGTTTTCTATAAGTTCGTAAAGCGGTTTCTTTACATAGGACTCGCGGAAAAGCAATGTTTTTATACCGTTTTCGCCAAAACATTCTTTACCGAATTTTTGCAATGCCGTTTTAATGTTTTCACCCGAAAACCTGCCGTTTTTAACGGTGGCGCCACCTATATTTTCCGCAACAAAGGAAAGTGCATCGAAAAACCTGCCTGAATAATCTTCGCTGAATCTGAGCAGTAACGGATACATATTTTCGCCGTCCTTTCTTTTTCTTCACCTTTAATATATCACACAATTTTACTTTATTCAACAAAAAAGTGCCGGCAATAAAGGCTGTCCTTACTGCCGGCATTTCTTATTATCCATTTATCAAATCATAATACACAGTTTAAAAAGTCCCTCGATCTTTCGGTTTTCGGGTCAGAGAAGAACTCCTGCGGTTTGCCCTCCTCGGCTATTCCGCCGTCTGCCATAAACAAAACTCTGTCGGCAACATCTCTTGCAAAACCCATTTCGTGAGTAACAACCACCATTGTCATACCGTTTGAGGCAAGTTCTTTCATAACCGCCAAAACTTCACCGACCATTTCGGGGTCAAGCGCACTCGTAGGCTCATCAAAAAGCATAATATCGGGATGCATACAAAGCGCTCTCGCAATGGCAACTCTCTGTTTTTGTCCTCCCGAAAGTTTATGCGGAAACTCGAATTTTTTATCTTCAAGTCCCACCATTTTAAGCATTTTAACGGCTTCTTCCTGCGCCTCCTGCTTAGTCGCCTTTTTCAGTTCTACGGGCGCAAGCATAAGGTTATCGAGAACATTAAGGTTTGCAAACAAATTAAAATGCTGGAAAACCATTCCGATATTTTCACGGACTTTATTTATATTTGTCTTTTTAGAGGAAATATCGTAGCCGTCAACCAAAACCGTTCCGCTTGAAATTTCTTCAAGCCCGTTAAGGCATCTTAAAAATGTGCTCTTTCCTCCGCCCGAAGGTCCGATTATTACAACAACTTCGCCCTCGTAAACATCAAGAGAAGGTCCGGTTAAAACATGATGCTTACCAAAACTCTTATGAAGATTCTCAACATGGATTTTTACTTTTTTATCTTCCACGGTTTAATCTCCTTTCAAGCATTTTGGCAACCCACTGCAAAACAAGAATAACGAAAAGATACATTATTCCGACTATAAGCCATGTCTGGAAAGACATAAATGTTCTTGCTATTATGTTTTGTCCCTTGTTTACAAGTTCAGGGAACCCGATTACCGACAAAATCGATGTATCTTTTAAGGTGATAATAAACTGGTTTACGATACTCGGAACCATATTTTTTACCGCTTGAGGCAAAACTACCTTAAACATTGATTTCCAATACGGGAGTCCTAAACTTCTTGCCGCCTCCATCTGACCGGGGTCGATTGCCTGAATTCCGGCACGGATAATTTCCGACATATATGCGCCGCAGTTCACAGCAAGACAAATTGTGCCTGCCGTAAGTGCCGAAAGCGATATTCTTATCCCCAAAAAGTTTTTAAATGCATAGGGAACACCGATATAAATAAAGAAAGCGAGAACTATCATCGGTATTCCTCTTATTATATTTACATATACCAAAGATATTGCGTTACATATTTTGTTTTTCACAACACTTAAAAGCCCGAAAAACACACCGATTACACACCCGAAAAACAGGCCGAGTAATGCAAGCAAGAGTGTTTGCCCCAGAGCTTCAAGTAAATAGACGCCATACTCTGAAAATATTTTTACCATAGTCTTCTCCGAAACATAATATATTTAAAGCCAACATTAAAGGCAAAGAATTATCTTCCCTGCCTTTAAAAATTCAATAAATTAAATTGACCTGTAACTGCCTTAATCAGCCGAGATATTTATTGATTATTTCGTCATATTTACCGTTAGCCTTAATGTTTTTAAGTCCTGCATTAAAGAGTTTTAAAAGTTCGGCACTGTCCTTGCTGAATGTAGCAAAGCCGTAGTTTGCAGGCTCATTCTCGGTGCCGTCAATATACTTCATACTAAGGTCGCCGGTCTTGATTGAATACTTAAGAATCGGTGTATCGTCAAAGCATGCGTCTGCCTGACCGCCCTGAACCTGTGCATACATATCGGGAGATGTTGAAACACGAACAACCTTGTATCCGTATTTTTCTGCATTGCTTGTTGCATATTCATCGCTCATGGTTCCGTTTTTAACAACAACAGTCTTGCCCTTCAAATCTTCAAAACCTTTGATTGATGAATCTTTTGCAACTGCCATACCTTGTGTTGCTTCATAATAACCGTCAGAGAATATCCAACCGTCCTTCTTTCTCTCATCGGTAATCGAGGCACCGGCAATCATACCGTCTGCCTGACCTGCCTGACATTCGGCAATAGCTGCATCCCAACCGATGTAGTGAAGGTCATAGGTAAAGTTCTGGTCTTCTGCTATTGCGGCAAGTATATCCATATCAATACCGCAAATATTACCGTCCTTATCCTCAAACTCAAAAGGACTGAATCCCTTATCGGTTGCAACAACGAAAGATTTCTTTCCGCTTTCGTCTTTCTTATCTTCCTTATTTCCGCATCCTGCGAAGCAGGCAACCAAAAGTGCCGCTGCCATAGCCAAAGAAACTAATTTGACAAATTTTTTCATAACTGCATTACCTCCATAATTATAAGTTACTAAACTATTCTAATACATAAAACTTAATTTGTCAACGCAAAAGCACCGAATTATGTTAGTTAATACTCGCTTTTACTTAATAAAATTAAGTTTGCGCCTAAAATCGTGTTTTTTACATATTGTTTGACAAAACGAAACAAAAACCGCCCTGCCTATATTTCAGGCAGGGCGACAATGAATACATACACTATACATATATTATTTAGGCTATAATACTTAAGCCGATTTAAGCGGAGATTCCGCCGTTTTCTATTTCAGAATAGATGATATTATATCCGAACGCCGAATTTTCATTCGGAACAAAAAGCGAATTTGCCGAAAGTTTATGAGTAATTCCGTCATTCTCGGTAACAGTAACATCAGTTTGGGCAGAAATTGTGCCGTCCTCATTATACTTTAACGAGATATTTTCGTGATTATATGTCACATCACCGCAGTTTCCCGTAAAAATATAACCGCTTTTGTTGTTTTCTTTAGCATCAAAACCCGAGAAATCAACGATTTCAATGCCATACATATTCTTGACAAAATCAATCACAAAACTTTCTTCGATATAATCGTCTCCGTTTTCCTTTAAAGCAAGAAGAGCGTTTAAAGAACGGTTTGCAATTACACCTGCATCATCAAAATCGGCACCGTAAACGAAATTATGGTTAAGCATACTGAGCAAATCTGCTTTTAAATCCTCACTGCCCGAAACGACGGTGGCAACTGAAATTTCTTCGGCTTTTACGGGTTTAGAAGAATTCAGCACAACAGAGGAGCATATTACTACGGCGCAAACAATCGAAATTGCTATCAAAAAGCCTTTTTTCATAAATATCTCCTCCTCATTGATTTCTACAATTTAATTATACACATATTCTCGTCTATTGACAGATACAATTCGGTTACAAATGATTTCACATTTGTTACCGAAAATGAAATATTTACCTACAAAACATTCTTCGTTTCGTGCAGATTTTACAAAATTACATTTATTGTGACAATTTAATAAAAACTTTAAACACTTATTAAAAAATTAGTTGTATTTTAACAACGTCTGTGCTATACTCAATATATAAAAACATAACTTGCGAGGAGTGCATAAAATTGAAACAATATTCTGCCGATAAGATTAAAAATATCGCATTTATAGGACACGGAAATTCGGGAAAAACCACACTTGCGGACTCGATTCTGTTTTACGGCAGGGCAACCGACCGAATCGGAAACACTTCGGACGGCACAGCCGTTCTTGATTATGACAGCGAGGAGAAAAAAAGAGGTTGTTCGGTGCAAACCTCAGTTTATGCTCTTGCACTTGAGCAATACAAATTAAATCTCATAGACGCACCGGGGCAGTTTGACTTTGCCTGCGGCGTAACCGAGGCACTTTCCGCCGCAGATTCGGTTATAATCACCCTTTCGGGTAAATCGGGACTTACGGCAGGTGCAAAGCAGGGTTATCAAAAAGCAAAAGAACTCAAAAAGAGCATCGGTTTCTTTATAGGAAAACTCGATTCCGCCCACGCACATTTTTACCGTGTTATTTCGGCACTCGTTGCAAATTACGGCTCGGTAATTTGTCCGATTGTTGTGCCATACATAGAGGAAGAAGCGGTCAAGTGCTATGTTGACCTTATTGAAAACAAGGCTTATTCGTTTGACGGGTTTAACAAAACCGAACTCCGTATGCCGTCAAGTAATGAGATATCGCAAATGCGCGATATGTTGCTTGAAGCCGTTGCAAGTGTAGACGATAATCTTATGGAAAAATATTTCGGCGGTGAGGAGTTCACAAAAGACGAAATCGTAAATGCTCTTAAAATCGGTATTAAATCAGGTGAAATTTGTCCTGTTTACAGCGGTGTTCAGTTAAAGGGTGACGCTATTCCGCTTTTTGCCGACGGCATTGCCAAGATTATGCCCTCTGCCGAAGAAAGCAGTTTTTGTTTGGCAGACGGAAGCGAAAGCAAGTTTGATTCTTCCAAAGAAAACGCTCTTTTCGTATTCAAAACGATTGCCGACCCGTTTGTAGGAAAACTTTCTTTCTTTAAGGTTGTTTCGGGTGCGGTTACCCCCGATATGAAACTTAAAAATTCCCGCACGGGCGATGAAGAACGCATATCTAAAATTATGTGGCTCAAAGGCGGAAAACAGGAAGACGCCGAAAAAATCGTTGCCGGCGATATAGGCTCTGTTTCAAAACTTAATAATGTTTTAACGGGCGATACGCTGTCTGTAAGCGGTAATATATCGGTAAAACCCGCAACATTCACAAAACCCACCCTTAAAACTGCAATTTATCCTGCAAACAAGGGTGATGAGGAAAAGATAAATTCGGGACTTTTAAGACTTATCGAGGAAGACCCGACCATTTCGCTTTATTCCGATAAAGAAACTAAAGAGCAGGTTTTGTCAACACTCGGCGAACAACACCTTGATGTTATCGTATCCCGTCTTAAAACAAAATTCGGCACCGAGGTCGTTTTGAAACAGCCTAAAATTGCCTACCGTGAAACAATAAGAAAATCGGTCAAGGCTCAAGGCAGACATAAAAAACAGTCGGGCGGACACGGTCAGTTCGGAGATGTTTGGATAGAGTTTGAGCCGTGTGACAGCGAAGAACTCATATTTGAAGAAAAGGTGTTCGGCGGAGCAGTTCCCAAAAACTTCTTCCCTGCCGTTGAAAAAGGTCTTCGCGACTGCACGGCAAACGGAATTTTGGCAGGCTACCCGATGGTAGGCATAAAGGCAACCCTTTATGACGGCTCCTACCACCCCGTTGACTCCTCCGAAATGGCATTTAAAACTGCGGCGGCCATCGCTTTCAAAGAAGGTATCAGTCAGGCAAACCCCGTTTTGTTAGAGCCCATCGGCACACTTACCGTCTCGGTTCCCGACGATGTTTTGGGCGATATTATCGGCGATATAAACAAACGCCGAGGCAGAATAATCGGTATGACACCTATGGAAAACAAGATGCAGGAAATTTTGGCAGAAGTGCCTATATCCGAAATGTCCGATTTTTCGACCTCTATGCGTTCAATCACGGGCGGCAGCGCCGAATTTGATTTAGTCTTTGCAAGATACGAAGACGTCCCCGCCCTCCAAGCCGAAAAAATAATAAATTCAAAAGAACAATGAATATAATATACTGTAATATGGTATGATAAGCTTACGCCCGCCCGAAAATTCGGGAGGGCGTAAAAAAAGTTTTAATACCCGTAAATCAACACCGCCGAACAGTTAAACTGGACGGCGGTTGTTTTATATTCTGTCAGCGATGGCGGCACCGACACTATTCATTAGACGGGGTTTTAAGTATTCGTTATTCATTTAGAAAACTTATCACAACGGATTTAATGAATACTGAAGGCTTTAGACTGAATAATGAATAATACAAAGCAAAAATCCTACCACTTTCGTGATAGGATTTTCATTTTGGCGCCTCAAGTAGGACTCGAACCTACGACAACGCGGTTAACAGCCGCGTGCTCTACCGACTGAGCTATTAAGGCAAAGTGTTGGCATCTACTTATCTTCCCAGGCAGCTGCCCGCCAAGTATTTTCAGCGCAAGTAAGCTTAACTTCTGTGTTCGGAATGGGAACAGGTGGACCCTTACCGCAATCAACACCAACTGCTATATATTAAACGGTTTTCACCGTTTAATTCTTTTTCCTGGTGACCCGTTGCGGGTTCGTACCGCTGTTGCCGGCGTGAGTGGCCGGAGTCTTAGGCCACTTGACCAACGGGCCAAATATATGAAACGCACAAAAAAGCGTAATCATCAATGGTGCACCATCAGGGATTCGAACCCGGGACACCCTGATTAAGAGTCAGGTGCTCTACCAACTGAGCTAATGGTGCGAATCATGTATCGCACCCAAAAAACTGAACAAAGTAAAAAGCAAGGAGAATCGAAAAAATAGGTCAAGCCCTCGGTCTATTAGTACAACCTGGCACACACATCACTGCGCTTACACCTGTTGCCTATCAACCCGGTAGTCTACCGGGGACCTTACTAGCTTATGCTATGGGAAATCTAATCTTGAGGTTGGCTTCATGCTTAGATGCTTTCAGCGTTTATCCAATCCGCACATAGCTGCCCGGCTATGC
>JAZUHF010000032.1:0-7956 GCA_045641585.1 Acutalibacteraceae bacterium | reverse complement strand
TTTGCAATGTGAAAAGGGAACAGCCGTTATTCCTAATTGGCACTCTGCTGTTGAAATCAGTAAATTATTATCTTGGGAAGAAGAAAATATCAAGCCCGTTCAAACCTCTGCCGGAATTACAAGAACAATGGCGCCGAGAAGCAAGTTTACCTGCAAAGAATATATTAAACCGTTACCGAAAGCAGATGTACATGATTTTTACAGAAACTTTTGCAATGCGATTGACGGAAAAGAAGAACAGGCTATTAAAAACAGTCAAGTCCGCAGAGTTTTGCAGGTAATAGAAATTGCATTTGAATCTGCCGAAACGAATAGCAGAATTTCAGTTTCAGTTTGATAATAAATCTTTTTGTTCGGTCAGAACAAAAAGCGGTTTCAAGGCTATGAGACCGTATCTTCACCGTAAAAAACAGAATATATGTGTTTGATGCAAAAATCCCTCCGCTAATTTTAGCAGAGGGATTTTAATATTGTCAAATAATCTTTCTAAGATTATTTCCTGCCCTTGATAGCAGCCTGAGCGGCAACGCACAAAAGAGGGAAAATTCAAGTGATACTATAAAACAAAATCTAATCTTCAGTATTGTCTATTTCTTCATAATAATATGAATAGTCAATGCCTTTAATAATAATTTCACGGCTCGTTATATCATCGGTCAAAGCGTTTTTAATCAGAGCAAAAATTCTTTCTGAATTATCAACGCTTTCACGCATAGCATCAAGATAATCGTTCTTATCAATCTTGCTCCAATCGACACACCTTTTCAAATTCTTTTTAAGAATTAAATCAAGCCATATTCTTGTGCTTCTGCCGTTGCCTTCCATAAAGGGGTGGGCAATATTCATTTCGACATATTTGTTTACAATTTCATTAAGTGTATTTTCGGGCATTGACTCGATATGAGAAAGGGCACCGTCCAAATATATTGCAGGGGCAAATGCAAATCCGCCTTTTGCAATATTAACAGAGCGAATTTGACCTGCAAAATCGTAAAGACCGCCGAAAATATAGGCGTGTATCTGTTTTAGACTCTTGGCAGTGCCGACCTCAATATTATCGATAAAGCCGCTTTCAAAAAGTTCATACGCTTTTTGTCTGCTTTTTTCGTCAAGAGATGTTTCTAAATTTTTCATCCATTTTGCAAAAATATCTGCTTTTTTACTTGGAACAAGCGCAACAAGAGTATTAAGTCCGTTTTCATCGACAACATCGGTATTATAAAATTTTCCGTCTTTTGCTTTTAATTTCAGTTGTCTGCAAATTGAAGACAACTGCGATTTTCGGCTTTTGATTGTGTTCCAATACTTTCTCGGATTTGCTGATTTTGTAAGTGCTTCGCAAATATCCGTTGCACAAAACCACCATTTTGAACTGTCGTTATCCCAAACGGCTCTGACCGGTATTTTTTCAAAGAAGCGTATTGAAGTTTTTTGAAAATTATTATCCATAACGCCGTTCCTTTCAAATGCTTTGGTTTGATATTGTTGTTTTTTATTGACTTAATTCGTATCTTTAATATTATAACATATTGTGATATAAAAGACAAAACTCCGCCCGATTTCTCGGGCGGATAATTTTTGCTTATTGCGTAAAGGATTATTTCTTATCCTTAATCGCTGCCTGTACTGCTATGCACAAAATGCACAAATATGATTTAGTGTGTTTTCTTAATAGCTGCCTGCGGTGGCATTATAGTTAGCAGGAAAATTTCTATCACCTATCAAGTAGGTGGCACTTTTTCGTAATCTCCCGTTCACTTTGCATTTGAGCGGATCGTTTGGGTCACCGTCAAAGCGTAAATACCACTCGAAACCGTCTTTGGATGCCACTATCTTTTCAACAAACGCTTCAATCACGCAATCAGGAACATCACGATCATCACAATTTGTGTACTGTTCGAGGGCGTATTGCAGAACGGTAAGCTTTTCTTCGTAATTCGTGATTTCCTTTTGCGGCTCGTTGTGAGGTATTAAGGCGGCAATTTCATTAGTCAGGCCTGAAATTGCTTTATTGATCGGCTCTAACCGTTTTTGATATTCCTCTTTGGTGATTTCTCCATCAACACGCATATCTACAAGATTTGTCCTTTTACGGTTTTGGCGTTCCAACTCAGCTTGCTTCTGCTCAAGAATTTTCTCCGTGTCCTGCTCCTCGTCCTCAATATTAATATGCTCGGCAAGCATAGAGTTGGCAAGAGCAAGAACTTTGTCTTTGTTGTTAAGATAATCTTTGAAAATGATATTTGCTATCATTCGCAATTTCCATTCGGGAATCATGGGTGTATCGCAGGCACCTTCCAATGAAAGCCCTTTGTTCTTTCTTGTCTGATAGGAACCGTTTTGCAGGGAAGAGTAGCAGAGATAACCGGGATTAGTGACACCGTTTGTCCTTGTCCATACACGCTTACTGAATTGATGTCCGCATGAACATACAAGAAGTTTTCCCCATAAATCTTTTCTTGGAGGTTTTGCCCTTTTTCCACTGCCGGTCGGATTGTTTTTTTGTTCTCGTCTTTTTGATTCCATAATTACTTGCACCCTTTCATATTCATCAATAGTGACTATCGGCTCGTGTGTGCCTTGCACTTGTGTAAACTCAATTTCACCGTAGTTTTTGATTTTCTTCTGTTTAAGAAAGTCTGGTACATATTCCTTGTGGTAGGTGATAATCCCACAGTAAAAGGAGTTCTGCAAAACATGAGAAATTACCGTGCAGTACCATTTGGATTTGCCCATTGAGGTTTTGAGCCCTCGATGTTCAAGTTCGTATTTAATTTTTTGAAGTCCCCAACCTTTCAGATACAAGTCGTAAATCAATCGCACCGTCTGTGCCTGTTCTTGATTGATGACAAATTTTGTTTTGTCTATGCGGTCATATCCAAGAATATTTCCGTTACCGAAAAATGTTCCATTTTCCATTGTGGTTTGTTGACCGGCTTTGACCCGCACCGATGTTTTACGGCTTTCGTCTTGTGCCAATGTTGCCATGATGGTGAGCCGAAGCTCACCATCACCGTCAAAGGTGCGGATATTATCATTAAGAAAATAAACATCTACCTTGTATTCTTTGAGAAGACGGGTATATTGCAAAGTGTCTACCGTATTTCTCGCAAAACGAGATACCTCACGGGTAATAATTAAATCAAATTGTTTCTTTTTGGCATCCTCAATCATCTGCATAAAACGGGGACGCTTTTCCGCCGAAGTGCCGGTAATGCCTTTGTCAATATACCATTCTACAATTTTCCATTCAGGATGTGATTCAATGATCGGTTTATACCAATCAAGCTGATTTTCCAATGCCTCAAGTTGTTCTTTGTGTTCGGTTGAAACACGGGCATAAATTACCACTTTTAGATTTTGCGTGAACGGTTCATACATTTTTATCCTCCTTTCCATCTATTAAAAATTTTGATATATCAACAATATTTGAATAATCGTTGACTATGTTGCGGAACATATATGCTGAAATATGACCGTCTCTATATAATTGTTCAATGAGTTTTAGAGCGGAAAAACATAACTTTGGATTTTGTTCAGCCATTGTTTTGCTTTTAGATTTTTTGTTATAAAAACCGTTGTCTTGCATTTCACCCGCATCCTTTCCGCCAAAGATGCGTTGTGCTGTCACAACCGTTGTTTTTTATATGCAGAATACCCGTCATAATAGTCTCCTTTCCTATGACACATATTAGGTCCACTGCTATACAAATTTGATTGTAGCATCTGTTCGTTAATAAATCAAATTTCGTTTTCGAGATAAGAAATAACACTTTTCTTTTGTATTCTTATCTGCCTTTTTATCGCTATACTCTTAATTTGTCCGCTGTGGATAAGTTCGTATGCTGTGTTTTTGCCGATTTTAAGCATCTGACACAGTTCTTTTACTGTAATAATATCTTTGTATTCATCAAACATAATCACTGTTGTCCGTGACACTTTCGGCGATATTTTCATTTGTAAAATCAAATTTATTACTTTTGGGCAATTCGCATTTTGCATTACGGATTTTACTGTGCCAAAATCTAATTGATGCCAAATCGGTTTTTATTGTAGACGGAGAATAGTGCCTGTTTTTCATATACAAAACATAATCAGATAATTCTTTATCGGTTATGTCAGATATTCTTTGCATTTTTGTTGTTTCGCTTAAATACCGTAAAAATCTTTTGTATCCTTTGTAATACCGTCTTACGGTTAATTTATTGCCGTCCTTGTTAAGTCGGCGCAGTTTGTCTGCCTGTGCCGAAAAATTTAAGTATCTGCCAAATGAGGACATTTTGCCCCTCCTTTCAAAAATAAGATGGTTTAAGGAAAAATCATTATGTTCAAAAATTGCAACATAAATTTGATTATGGTAAAAAAATAAGGATTTCCACTTTACATTAAGTAAAGTAAAAATCCAACCTATAGTATAGCTTAAAGCTATACCGTACTCAAACCAAAGTATGCCCTGAAAAAACAGTCATACAATACAATCAAACCTCGTTACAAGCACATTATAGAATAACATAATATTATTTGTCAAGGAAAAAATAATGAACAAATTGAAAACAATACAAAATCAAATTGCACCGACAAAAGTTTCTACCTTTTGAACCGTTTTTGCACAAGGCACGGTAATAAGTGCAGATTTTACAAGGGTTTTTCATCACCGCCGTACACCCCTGCGTAGGCCTACTTGTTGTTTTTGCATTTTTTATATATTTAGATGCCGCAAACCCGCATAAACAAAGGCGTTACCACTTATGCTTGTTTTTTAATTTTTGAAATTTTTGAAAAAATGACCGTTCTTTCAAAATCCGTACGAGTGGAAACACTTAAATTTTTATAATAATTTTTTGTTACCACCACAAAATAAACCATACTTAAAAACAAGTGAAAAATAGTGAAAAAATAATGTAAAATTAGTGGAAATTTTGATTTTATTATGTTATACTATAATCAGAAAATGCAAAGGATGATTTTATGATTAAAGCAACTTTAACAAATGAAATCTTAAAAAAGATAACAGCAATAGAGGAAAACAGATTTTCACTCAAAACAATTGAATTGCCGAATATTACTAAAAACAGGCTTAGAAAAAATTCTAAGAAAAAGAGTTCGTATGCTTCCAATAAGATTGAAGGCAATCCGTTGTCGGAATCACAGGCGAATGAGGCGATTGAACGGGATGCCCATAAGCATTTTTTAAAGCCAGAGCAAGAAGTAAGAAACTATTTTTTAGCACTTAATCTTCTTGAAGAAAAACTGAAAAACAAAGAACCATTTTCAAAAGAATTGCTGCTTGAGGTGCAAGCATTGGTAGAAAAAGGGGCTTCAAAGGAAAAAATCGGTTTACGAGGTCAGATGCCGCCGGGAGTATTATTTGCGGTTTACGATTCGGAAAGCGGAAATCCCGAATATATACCGCCTGAATATACCGACATTTCACCGCTGATTGATGAACTTGTTGACTATGTAAATACCACAGATGACCATCCACTTATTATTGCCGCTGTTGTTCATTACCAGTTGGTTACCATTCATCCATTTGAAGACGGAAACGGCAGGACTGCACGACTTATGTCGGGATACATTCTTGACCTTTACGGGTATGGATTTAACGGTATCGGTTCATTGGAAGAATATTTTGCTTATGACGCAGATGAATATTATGCATCACTCCAAATGGGATTGCCGGCACTTTATTATTCCGGCAGAGAAAACCCGCCACACTCGGAAATTTGGTTCAATTATTTTCTGCGTATGGTAGAGTTGTATTCAAAGAAAGTTTGTGAACTGTCCAAGTCATCTACCGCAAATGAACTCATCGGAAGTTTGTCCTACTTAAATATAAAAGAAAAAGAGTTGCTTTTATACCTAATAAAAAACAGTTTATTGGAATTTACCCCAATTGAAGTCAGTAAAAAAATTGGTGTAACCAATAAAACCGTTATTAACCGTTGTGCGAAACTTACTTCTAACGGCTTTTTAATTCCCAATATTGTAAAAGAAAGAGTGCGTTCATATTCATTAAGTGAGTATGCTTTGAAAAACAGCAAGGAAATTATCGGAAAAATTAAAAACAGTTAGGCTCAACAAATTTAGAGATTTACTATTTCTTCTCAGCGCTTTTTGAATATTTTCATCAGTTTTCAATAATCTCCACGATAAGCGGCATAACTGTTTCCGATATAGGTATAACCAATCTGCCGGTTTCGTTCTTAGGACTTTTTGAAATGAACCGATATAGCTTTATATACATTTTGGTCATTAAATAATCGAGACTTTTATCATATTGCTGTTTTGATATGGCGTTGCGTTCTAAAAAATCGTCAAGCGTTTGTTTTGTTGCCCATAAAGTTTGAGCTTCTTTTCTTCAGGTGTAAGATTAGCAAAATTCGTGTCAATTAATTTTGTTTCTAAGTCCATAATCATCCCTCTATTCGTGAAGAGTATATCACAACTATTATGCTAATTCGATTAAAATATATGTTTGAATATTCTTAAAAAAAGCCTTTATGTTAAAATCTTTATTAAACCTACTTTCGGTTTTGATTATCTTTAACGGAACACTTGATTTTAGACATTATTTGTTATATAATTTGATAAAATAATACTATAATTATACGGGAGAATGACTATGGACAGGCAAATGAAACTAACCTACGGAATGATAGGCGGAGGACCCGGTGCCTTTATCGGCGACCCGCATAGGCGTTCAATAGCCCTAGACGGAGAGGCAAAACTCGTTGCGGGTTGTTTTTCAAATGACGCCGAAAAAACCGCTATAATGGCAGATATTCTTGATATTGATATAAGCAGGTGCTATGCAGGATATAAATATATGGCAAAGGCAGAATCGGAAAGGGAGGACGGCATTGATTTTGTCGTAGTTGTAACGCCTAATTCAACCCATTATGAGATTTGCAAAACATTTCTCCAATACGGAATAAATGTTGTTTGCGATAAACCGCTTGCATTAACCTATGCTCAGGCGGCAGAGCTTCGTGATTTGGCAAAGAAAAACGACCTTTTGTTTATGGTTACATATACATATATGGGTTATGTTACTTCAAAGTATGCCAAAGACCTTATTAAAAAGGGTGAAATCGGCGATATCAGAATGGTTATGGCTGAATATCCTCAGGGTTGGCTTGCTTTTGAAAATGACAACGGCGGAAAACAGGGAGAATGGAGATGTAACCCCAACGCTTCGGGCAGTGTAAACTGTTTAGGCGATTTGGGTACACATATTGAAAATGCCGTTGCCACATTTACGGGACTTAAAATAAAGAGAGTCCTTGCAAAAATGGATGTTGTTGTTCCCAGCAGAGTGCTTGATGATAACGATACGATTATGGTAGAGTTTGATAACGGCGCAAGCGGTGTATTTTGGTCAAGTCAAATTGCCGTCGGATATGATAACGATTTAAGAGTGCGTATATACGGAAGTAAGGGAACAATTGAATGGTTCCAGAGAACTCCCGACCAGATTACCGTAATAGACGAAAATAATACCGCCCGCGAGATACACCGAGGTCATAATGTTATACCCGATAATGTTTCACGGTATAACCGTCTGCCTTCAGGACATCCTGAGGGTTGGATGTGCGCTATGAGTAATCTTTACCGAAGCTTTATTGAATGTTTGGTTGCCAAAAAGGAAGGCACATTTACAGAGGATATGATAGATTACCCGACAGTAGAGCAGGGCGCCGACGGTATCGCTTTTGTTGAGGCGTGCGTCCAAAGTAATAAGCTCGGCAATGTTTGGGTTGAGCTTCAAAAGTAATGCAGTTGAACAATAAAGCAATTAAATTAGCCGTTATCGGCACAAGCGCAATAACCGATAAGTTTTTAACTGCGGTTAATTCTTCTAATAGATTTGTGCTTTCGGCTGTTTATTCAAGAACTTATGAAAAGGGCAGAGCGTTTGCCGAAAAATACGGTCAAATTCCCGTTTATACCGAT
>JAZUHF010000031.1:0-6951 GCA_045641585.1 Acutalibacteraceae bacterium | reverse complement strand
CCGCTTGTAAAACTATCAATCTTTATATCAACTTCGGCAGTATATTGAGATGCTGAAACATCGGTAATATACTGTGCTTGATTTGTTATTTCATAGTTTGTATTTGAAGCAAACAAAACCTTACCTTCAGATACCTTGATGTTATCGAACAAAGATTTATAAACCGTTGCTCTCATACCGATAGATCCGGTTACTGCAGAACCCGTATCATATTTTATAACTAAATCGGAATTATAATAGCAATAAATAACGCTGTCTCTTATTTCAACTTTAAGCTTTGCTGTATCGTTAAGCTTGTAATTAACTGCGATATTCTTAACAGGTGTATCTGTAGGATCGCTGCGCTTAAAAAGACGAACATACGAAGTATTTGTAGAAGGATTATAGCAAAGACCGAACTCGTAACCGTCATTAAATGTATCTCCCCGTGTTATTCCGACAACCATTGCGGCAATTGCCGTGCCTGTCTTTGACGGGTCAATATAACTATCAGTAAGCGTTACATCGGCTTCATAAGAATAATTCGCCCAATTATAATAATCGCTGTTTTTCAAATGATTTACATTGCTTATAACCATTTGACCGTTTTCAACTTCAACTGTTCCGTTGCTTGCAACTTTCCAATCTTTATTATAATAGTCAAAATCAAAGTTATCCTCAAAATATGCACTGTGTTCGGCAGGAGCAGGTCCTAAACCCAAAACATATTTAATTGTCGGGAGCATACCTTCTGCCATTAAAGAAGCACCTAAATCGGTTGGGTGAACTCCATCGGCAGTGCAGGTTGATTTATCGGCAACATTTTTCCAGAAAGACTGACCGTCAATATAATACACATTATTATCGCCGGCAGCTTTTGCTCTGTTGTAATTTTCGTTTATAGCTGCACGCAAATTTGCCCAGTTCTCTGCCTGAGTGTTCGGGCGGGATACCATAATAATCGGTAATGTAGGATGAGCAGTTCTGACTGTCTCATAGAAATTCCACTGTCTTGTTTTGAGTGTTGCTGTTTGTGTTTCATTATGGTCATAATCCAAAATAAAAGCACTCATATCCAAGTCGGCAATATATTCAGCAATTTCCTGCTGACCGTTTGCGCTTCCCCAGAATCCCAAGTCTACAAAATCATAGTTTGTTTCTCTTTCAATAATGGAAGCATAGGTTTTTGAAGGACTTGAAACGGATCCGCCTTGTGTAATTGAAGAACCGTAATAAACAATAGGAGCCGCATTTGCGTAAGTATCAGTATTATGTGAAAGGGTAGCTGTATTTTGAAGACCGATATACAAATCAGAGATTTGGCAAAGATACGGGAAGTAAATTGTTACATTCTTCTCATTGCTATTACCTAAATCAATAATATCTTCATAAGAACCGGCTTCGGTAAGTTTTGTTTCGGGTGAAAATGTGCCGGCAAAAGCACCGTCAACATAGAGGTCGAAACTTACAAATTGCATACCTCTGTAGGTTGAAGAGCCGTAAGAAGTATTCAATTCAGGAATATTTGCACTAATGGCAACATATTCGGAATTTGTCTTAAAACGAACACGGCCGCCGGAAGTTTCCTTGTTGTGAAGCCAAACATTACCGCTTGCCTGTGTTCTATCAGTTGGAGCTACAGATTCTGCAACATCATCATCTAAACGGATATACTGAGTTCCATTGTGCTGTAATCCGAAAATTTCAAACGGTGCAGATGATTCTTTTGCATCTAAAAATGTAAGGTCTGCTTGAGTCAAAGAAGTAGCAACAGATGAAGCTGTAAAATCACTAACAAGATTTGGCTCGTCAGCACTTACCGTAATTAAACACACGGAAAGAATCATTGAAACAGAAATAATAAATGCCAGGGCTTTTTTCATTACTTTCATAATTTTTCTCCTTTTTAATTTATTTTTTATAAAAGATTTTCGCTGCAGTCAAAAATCTTATTACAAACTAACTACTAAAACAATTCATCTAAAATGATTTTTTGTTCATCGGTTAAAACCGAAAAGGGAGGTCTGCAATTTCCGCATTCAATCCCCTGCTTTGATAAAATATATTTCACAGATGGCATTACACCGCATTTTATCATCGCTTCTATTCTCTTATTGATTTCTGATTGGGATTTTGACGCTTCAAGCATATTTCCGTTATCATAATACTCTTTTAGCCTTATATATCTCTCAGGCATCGCATTAAAGGTAGAACCAATAGCACCCTTAATACCGATGGGCAATGCATTTACATACAATTCATCGTGCCCGTAGAAAATATTTAACTTTGGAAAAGCACGCCTGATTTTTTCAAGATTAAATAAATTATAATCCGTATATTTAAGGCCCCAAACATCACAGACATCTGTAATGGTTTTTAAGTTATCAGCGTTTAACGAAACACCCGAAAAAGCAGGAATATTATAAATAATCATCGGTTTATCGGCTGCTTTTTGTATTGTGCTGTAATGCCTTGCTATTTCGTCAAACGAAAATCCGTAATAAAACGGCGGAACACTTGAAACATAATCAGCACCGTCAAAAGCCGCCTGCTTTGCATATTTTACCGACATATCGGTAGAAACACTGCCGACATGAACAACAACGGGGACACGGCCGTTTGTTTTATTTATTACGGTCCTTGCTACTTTCATTCTTTCTTCATCTGAAAGCAAAAAACATTCTGCCGTGCTTCCGCAAACATAAAAACCGTTCACACCTTTTTTTATCAAATGTTCAACCAAATTTTCCAAAGCGCCGTAATCAACATTGTTATTGCAGTCAAACGGAGTAACAAGAGCAGGAATAATACCGCCTAATTCTTTCATAATTTTTCACTAACCTTATCTTTCTTAAAAACTTTATCTTTGATTATAAGCAGCCATTTTCTCTTGAAAACACACAAATAGGTCACAAAACCAAGAATAATCAGTATTAAACCTATCCACCAATAATCAAGGATTGTTTTCTCTTTGAAGACCACTTCAATTTCAAGATTTTCTTTTACATTTTTAATTACAAACGAATTTTTAAGGATTCTAATCTTATTTCCGTTTGATTTTACAAAAGCAACCTTATTACCGGCATCCGGAACAAGATTAAACTTTTGTTTGGCTCCCTGCATAATACGGGTTGATTTCGGCTCAACCTTTCCGCCGTCTGATATATTCCACTTAATATTGTAATTAGGAACTATTTCAATGTCGTAATCCAAATTATAACCCGTACTATATGTAGCGCTTATTTTTTGTTTTCCGAGTTTAAACATATTCGGTTCGGTATTGACTTTGCAGTTTAATTCAAATTTTTCGGTTGTAACTTTACCGTTAAGTGCTGTAAGTTCAACTGTCGCATTATGAGAATTAAATAAATCGCCTAATCCGAATTTTGTCTGAGGATAAGTTTTAATCTTTACAGATTTCGGGAAATTCATACTTGAAACGGTTGAAGCATCCCAATCCCTTGTTTTGAGCTTATCCTTTTCAGCACGGATGTAATATACTCTTTGTGCCTGATGGGTTCCGGCTGATATTTCGGAATGTTCTTTGGAGGAGCGTCCGAAAGTAATATAGACATAGTCATCCGTAATACATAAGCTTGGGTCTAAAATTTGGAATATTGCCTGCCCGTTTTGAGGTGAATAAAAATGCTCCATTCTTTCACAGTTCATAACAAATTTCCAATTTTTACCGTCGGTACTTTTGGCTAAACATATTCTTGAACGGGGGAACATTGAACCTTGATATGTAGGTGTGCCGTTTACCCATAACATATAGTATGTTCCTTCGTTATTCGGGTCCTCATATACGGCAAATGATGTTTTTGAACATTGCATTTCGGGAATCTGATAAAGTCCGCTCCAAGTAACACCGTTATCTTTGGATACGGTATATTGCATACAGCCGTAACCGTTTCTTGAATAATACATACGAAGTGTCCCGTCAGAACAACGAATTACTTTACTTTCAGCCCACGAGGTGCTATCATCGTCGTAATACCCCGGCAAAACATCACGGGTATCATTTTCAGCACACTTCCATGTTACACCGTTATCATCGCTGTAATATATTTTCGTATAATGTCCTTTGTTTTGTGCTCCTTTATATTTTCTAAATGCCACAGGACAGAAAATACGGTATTTATTGTTAGACAGCTTAACCTGAGTCAAAGTATTTGCATGAATGATTGCAACCTTGTTGCCGTTCTCATCAAGTTCTTCACCTTTTGGAACAATCTGTCCTATATCTTTCCAGTTTTTCAAGTCGGACGATGCTTGAACTTTAATTTCATCTTTTGTCAAAACCTGCAAATACTGATTGTTGGATTTGAGTTTTAACATACTTGTATACATACCATCGTAGAACAAGCCTTCCCAATCCTCGTTATCAGTTATATTTTCCCAAGTTAATCCCCCATTGTCGGATTTAACCTTGAAATTATCATTTGCACCGATAAGCGTTTTTCCGTCTAAAGATTCAATTTCAAGATAGCCACTGTATATATCAGGATTTATACTATACGAAATAACGCCGTCCTGAGGAATATCACCGCTATTAAGCACTGATTTGAAATTGTCAATATACATTGAAGCATTTTCGGTAAACATTCCTACCCGACCGTAACTTACCCTATTGATTTGGTCGGAAGTTATAACTACTTTATTATCAACTTCAACTTTTATTGAAGATTTACTTTCAATAATTTTAATGGTGTGCCATTTGTTTAGTGATAATTCCGATTTGTCATCAGCATAAAACTGTTTTAATCCGTCGCTATCGGATTTTTGAGACAAAACGAACCATTTTGAAGTGCTGAAATCATACCCAATGTTTACAAAAGCTGTTTCAGGGGACATCCTTGAGATAAAACCGATTTTTGACGATGAGGATTTGCTTTCTACCATAAATTTGGTAGAAATTTCGGGGTTTTTATCAAAGACATGCAACCAAGTGGCAGTTTTTCCGGAAGTATTCTTTGTTCCGTAAACATTTGAACCATTTTTCTTATATATTTTCCAATTATCTATATTATCAGTAGCCGAATAATTTTCCTGCCAATGGCTTGGGCTCGTTCCTTCCTTTTCATCATCAAAATTATCGTTATACTTTGTCGGTTTTATATTTTCGTCGGAATCTTGTTCCGGTCTTTCCATAGACTTGCCGTAAACACGAACATTACGGCAAAGGCAATCACCCTCTGCAATTCTCAGTCCGCACTCACCAAACAATGACTTTTCCGTACTGTCAGAGTCATCATAGTCAATCATCAACTTATCGTTGATAAATATTTTCAGCTTTCCGGAATCGTTTGTTAGCGCCATTCTAAACCATTTTCCTGCTGAAATATCAACATCATAATTCATAGGTTCAGTTGATGCTAATACCTTATGTCCACCGGACAGCGTTCTTTTCATCAACTGCAAGGTATATGTAACTTCACCGTCAGCATCAACGGTTTTACTTGAAATACGAACATAATAATATCCGCTTTCTCCGACGTTGAGTGCCATTCCGGCATACATTTTAATTCCTACCATATTCATATCGGCAGAAATCATCCTGATATCACCGTAAACATCAGGAGAATGCCAAGCAGTACCGTTCATACCATAGGTTCTTTGTGCTTCATAAATCATCTGATTTGACAAGAACCACTTACCCATTCCGCCTTCAATACTGGTAGTCCAAGTATCAAAATCTTTTTTATCGGTAAATCCCGCATATAATAGGTCTTGGCTTTTCGCCTCTTTGTAATAGTGCTTTTCATATTCAGAAAACAACTTTTTATACTTATCTATTAAGGATTTATCAACTTGTTCTCTTTCGTAATCTGATAATGAGTCAAAAGAATCTTTGATGTTCAAGAAATCAGATATATTTTTATCAGTTACTTTTTTTGAAAAAGATTTTAAAGATTTTGAAAAATCAGATATAAAGTCTTTCCTTTCAGAAATAAACACATGGGCATCATAAGAATAATCTTTATATTTTAATTTAACCTTTTGCTTTCCAAGTGCAGTGTTATCAAAATCAGAAATCATATCATTAGTCAGTGGGATTTCATCATATGTTCCGTCACCATACACCAATTGGAGATTATATTTCCAAGTTTCAATATCGTGACCTCTATACAACTCAATGGTATTATCCTTAACACCTGATAACAGCAATTTGGAAATTCTTAAATTATTCTTTTCTTCAACAATAAAATTATCATAATATGCAGTATTGTTAATATTTCTGATACCGGCTGTTCCTGAAAGCAAGACATTGTCGCTATCGTCAACATAATATACCAACAATTTGTTTTCAAAATAACATTGAATAATATTATTGAACACCGTTATTTTCATATTGTATGTTTCGCCTGTACCCAAGGTTTTGCCTTCAGGTAAACAATCAGAGAGCATACCGGAAGTGAAATTATAAAGCAAATTGGCAGTTCCGTTATCAAAACGGTACAAATAACCGATTAAGTAGCCGTCCGCATTATAATTCACTCTGAATTCGTACCAATTCCTACCGTTGCGCCTTGCCAGTAGCGAAGACATCCTTGTTCTGCCGAGAGAACTTTTGCCGGGGTCCATAAATACATCTGCTGAAACAGAGTAATTATCCCACGATATTCCTGAAGGGATATAGGCATTTATACTGGTAGATGAGCCTGCCCCTTTTGGATTATAAATAAAATTCAATTTACCGCCTGATACACCGATAGACATATTGTCGTTATCACCGTAAGACCACATATTACTGATGCTGTTTCCGGAAAATGTATCATAATATAAATACGGCTTACAAGTATAATTAAATGTTTGCGTCAATTCACCGTATCTTACAACGATTTTTTGCTTTACAGTTGCATCAGTGTCATAGTTTTCAAGCATATTGTCGGTAACTCTTTTATAATCAACAGTGCCATCCGTATAAGTGATTTTCAAAAACAGTTTTGCATCTTCAATTGATTTTGAAAA
>JAZUHF010000030.1:0-2937 GCA_045641585.1 Acutalibacteraceae bacterium | reverse complement strand
AAACCTCAATACAAGTTTTATCGAGAAAAACCCGTTCGTGATATTAAAACCGAACATACAATTTATGAACTTGTTTTTAATAGCAACAAAAATTATATGTCTTATGATGCCATAGAATATCTCGGCAAAGTGTGGACTTATGAAAAGCTTAAAAAACAGGTCGATAAAACGGCGACAGCTTTTTCCTGCTCCGGTTTGAAAATGGGCGATACGGTTTTACTCGGTGTTTCAAACTGTCCGGAAGCCGTTATTTGTCTTTTAGCACTAAACAAAATCGGCGTTGTATCAAAATGGTTTGATATCCGTGCCGGCGAAAAGGATATTGAAGAATACATAAACGAAAGCAATTGCCGTTATATTATTGCTTTTGATATGCTTTTGCCGAAAATCAAGATGATTATAGATAGAACCTGTCTTGAAAAAGTTTTGATAATTAATCCCGCAGATTCTCTCGGTAAAACGGCACAGATTGCTTATGCCGTGAAATCAAAAATCGGCGGCAATTATTATCCAATGCCAAATGATAAAAGGTATATAGGTTTTCAAAAATTCATAAAGCAATATGACAACGGTAATAATGTTTCCTGTGTTCCTTTTGATAAAAACAGACCGTCTGTAATGATTCAGTCAAGCGGAACAACAGGAAAACCGAAAGTAATCGTTCATTCAGATTTTTCTGCTACTTCGTGCGTAAAAAAACTTGCATTTTCCGACTTGCCATTAGGAGAAAATAAAGTTTTGCTTAATTTATTGCCGCCGTGGATAGCATATGCTCTCGGAGAAGCAACTTTATATCCGTTGGCACTTGGAACGAAAGTTATTCTTTGCCCGACATTTGATTCTGATGCACTTATGAAATATTTGGGGAAATTTACGATTTCTTTTGCTGCACCGTTTCATTATCGCTATTTATTAGATAATTTTGACGATGTTTCAAAAAAGAAAAAACAATTGTTTTATAAAATCAGCGACGGTTTTGTATCTGGTGGCGACAAAATAACAGTTGAAGAAAATATGACTTTTGACAATTCTTTTAAGGCACCTTTGGCTAATGGTTACGGCAATAACGAGGGGTGGGGTTGTCTTACTGTAAACTCTATGAAACATAACAAGTACGGCTCTGTCGGTATCCCTAAATATGATGAAACAATTATAAGTTATGATAATGAAACCGGAAAAGAATTGCCATACGGTCAAGTTGGTGAAATATGCGTTTTAGCCGATACAATGTTTTTATATTATGAGGGTAATGCAGAAGAAACCGCCAATGTGAAGAAAACTCACGCTGACGGTAAAGTTTGGTTGCATACTGGAGATTTGGGGTACATAGATGAAGAAGGTTATATCTTTTTACAAGGTCGGCTCAGGCGTGTAATCATAAGAAAGGGATTTAAAATATCAGCATATACGATTGAGGATAAAATATGCGAACATCCGGCGGTAAAAGAATGTGTTGCTGTAGAAGTAAAGGACAATGAAGAAGAGCATGTTCCTATGGCATTTATCGTATTGAAGGATGATATTGCAGATGGTTTAGAAATCATAAAGCAAAGCATTTTGGAAAAGTGCAAAAGCGAATTAAAAGAGTATGAAATACCAAAGCATTTTCAATTTGTGGATTCGTTGCCCTATACTCAAAACGGAAAATACGATTTCCGCTTACTCGAAAAACAAGGCAATGAATATGTGGATAAGATGTAAGGAGTAACGAAAATGGAAGCAGAAAAGAAACTGACGGGTTACCCGTCCATAGATAATTCATATGAATAATGAAATTTTGATTATCAACAGAGCAGTGCATCAATCGCATTGCTCTTTTATTTTACAAACTCTACTTTATTTTTTACATAAAGTATGGTATAATAATTAGGCTAATAATTCCCATTTTTCTCATGTGTTTTTTAAGTAAAAAAAGGCGTAATTATGACCTTGTCTGGAACAAAAGCCGATTTTTGACAAAAAATACCAATGAAAAATGATAAAAAACCTTAAAATATGGTCTATAGTAATCGTAATAAAATCGTCAAAAAGGGGGGATTTTTGCTTGGATCACTTCAAAATTCATTCTGATTTTAAGCCGACCGGCGACCAACCCGAGGCGATTGATAAGTTGGTTGACTGTATCAAATCGAACTTTTGTCATTTCCCGTTTTTCGGTTGCCCTGCTAATTGCTTGCTAATCAGAGGACTTAAAACAGCATAAAACAGTCGCGTACAGCAAGGGAAAATACCGCTTTAAAATACCCAAAAATCCCGTTCACGATAGTGGGCGGGATTTTAACTTCTTCACTATTCACTTTTCACTATTCACTATTCACTAAATCCGTGCACGGGATTTTTTAAGGTAATTGGTATGGTATCGGCTTCGCCGCTTTAATAATATGGTTTTATGAAAAAATAATTATGCCGAATATCAAGACCGACATAAAACTTTACATTCAGCGCAAATGGGTGTATAATTTTTTAAACCGATTGGAAAAATTTATTTTAAATGGCAACCATTTGCATTTTTGCGGTTTGGTACTTTATTAAATTTCGGGAATACTAAAACAAAACCGAAAGGAAGTACCAAATATGTCTAAAAGCAAAAAGGAGCGGTTTAATCCGCCGCTTGAAATTTCGGTGCAGGGCTATGCGCCTCCGCCCGAAACCTGCGAAGAAATGATTAACACCTTTGGCACCTATAATATTCAGCCAACTGCCAATAGTGAGCAGGCTTTTCCGGCCATTGCGCAGGCAACCCCCAAGCGGTTAAAACAAAATCCCGAGCAGGAAAAAATTTTGCGGCGCGGCAAATAAACCGCGCCCTACATAACGGAGAAAAATTTATGAAAAAAACAGTACTGATTACCGGTGCAAGCGGCGCGATTGGCGCCGCAACGGCCGCCTATTTTGCCCAAAACGGCTACCATGTTGCGGTGCATTACCACAACAATG
>JAZUHF010000029.1:0-42392 GCA_045641585.1 Acutalibacteraceae bacterium | reverse complement strand
GCCAAATTTCTTTTGTTCTACTTTTCGTACACGTTCAAATGCCCATATTATTTGCCGTATCCAATGGTATTTATCTACAATCGGTAAAGCTTCTTTCAGCCAAACAGAAGAAGTTTCAAAATATGTTTTCCACATATCGCTTACAAAGTATTTTACTTTTTTGCGTTCGTCATCAGAAAATCGTTTGAAATAGTTTGTAAGGTAATAAGCATACCGATTAGGGAGAATATCTAAAACCTCACCGGTATTGGGATTTGTTAAAATGCATTGATACTTTTCACCCCAAGTATTGCCTTTAAATTCATCAATAGCTAATACAGTCGGCAGTTCGGTTAATTGCGAGTATGAAACAAGGTCGAATATGCGAATAATCGTTGTTACAGAAAGATTAACTTCACGGGCAACACTTGAAAAGGAACATTCGGTACGAAGTTTGTCTATTATGTAAGCAGATAAACGGTTGGTCATTCGATGATACCGCGGGAGAAAAGAATTTTCTTCAAAAATACGTTTGCCACAATGTGGACACCGGTATCGCCGTTTCCTTAAAACAAGCATTACAAGTTTTCCAAAAGCAGATATATCTTTAATAACCTGCGTTCGGTAGTCGTGCACTGTACTTGTTGCGGTACCGCAACAAGTACAGTGATGTTCTTTCCGTTCCATCTCTGCATAAATCACTATATTTTTTTCGCTATTTTCTATATTTGTTATTTTTACCTCTTGTAATCCGAGTAATTCTTCTGTAAAATGATTGTAGAGCATATTTGGTTCTCCGTTCATGGTTTCTAAGCAATTCCATTTTAACGGATTCTTTCCAAATATGCTCTACTTTTTTAAATTTTTCTTCGTAGGCTCTACTTGGTTACCCCAACATTTATTATAGAGCCTTTTTATTGTAAAAGTGTGAAATTGTTATCCGAAATGATAAGTGAAATCAAAAAGGAAAAACTTGTCAAATTGAACAAAAAAAGATAACTTTTGTCTATTTTTTTTGCCTTTTTATCTTTTTTTGTGTATCGGAAAATGGTATAATCTATACAAATGCAAGCGGTTTTTTTGATGAATTTTTGCTTTTGTTACAAATGCTTAAAAACGGAGATGAGAAACATGCTGTACCAAACCGATAATGTTACAAGTAGGGATTTTTTTCAGTGTAATAAGGTGTTCTGTTTGCAAAGCCATCCGCACTTACACAGAAATTTTGAACTTATTTATGTAATTAAAGGTTTTGTGGTTATAAATTCAAATTGCGGCAGCGAAAAAATCCAAGCGGGTGAGTACGCCCTTATTTTTACCAACGCCATTCATTCGTATGAAACGCCGGAATATTCCGAGGTTTACTGCTGTCAGTTTTCCGGCGATTTAATTCATCCTTTTGTCAAAAAAATACGCGGAAGCGTTGCGGAAAATACTAAATTCAAATGCAGTAAAACCGTTGAAGAATTCATTACGGAAATTTTGTTTGTGGAAAATTCAAAGCCTGATTGGTACCTATTAAAATCGGCTATTTATGCCGTTGTGGGCGAGTACAGAAAGACTATGGTAATTCATCCGTTTGACGGTGCTACCGAAGATGCGGTAGCGAAAGTTCTTCATTATGTTGAGGAACATTATGTAGAGGATATTACATTATCCCATGTTTCGGAAGTTTTGGGATATGAAAGGCACTATTTATCAAGATGTGTTCACAAGCATGTAAATATGAATTTCTCGCAGATTGTAAATTGGTATAGGGTTGAGGCGGCTACAGAACTTTTGCAAAACACCAATTTGTCAATGACGCAAATTGCACTTGAAAGTGGATTTCAAAGTATACGCAATTTTAATAGGATGTATTTTAAATTGACCGGCAGAACACCTTTGCAAGCCGCAAAAGGGTTTTCAAGACAGAACGATACCAATGGATAATTTTGGTTCCATTGTGTCCATTTTATATAACTTTTTGTCTATACCGATGTTTTTGTCGGTGACGGATTATTTTAAGTAACAGTTTTGTTGCATATCGGAAGGTGATAATTTGATCGTTTCTACCCGTGAGAGTTCGTACAAGTTAAAAAAGAAAGCCGCATCGTTTTTTGCTAATATTTTAAGGTATCTTTTCTTACTGGCTTTCAGTTATGTGTTGCTGTATCCGTTGCTTTATATATTTGTAAATTCATTCAAAAATCCCGTTGACTATTTTAATCCGTCTGTGCAATGGGTATTAAAGCGGTTTTCTCTTGTCAATTTTGATATGGCGTATAAAGCACTCGACTTCGGTTCCGCAATAAAAAGCACATTTTTAAACGAAATGGTTTCAACCGTAATTCAGGTGGTTGCTTGTTCGGTTGCGGCATTCGGTCTGGCAAAATTTGATTTTAAGGGCAAAAAATTTTTGTTGGCATCAATGTTTGTAAGCATTTTGGTTCCCTCAATTATGACAATCGTTCCGACTTATGTTAATTTTAAGAATTTTGGGATTTTGGGAACGCCGTTGGTATTTTGGCTGCCGTCATTAACCTGTGTCGGTCTAAACTGCGGATTGTATATTTACATATTTACGCAGTTTTTCAAAAGTTTTCCGAAAGAAATTGAAGAGGCCGCTTGGATAGACGGTGCTGGAACTTGGAAAACTTTCTTAAAAATTGTTGTTCCGTCTTCAAAGGTGTCATTCGTTACGGTTTCGGTTTTTTCAATCGTTTGGAACTGGAACGATTATTATTTACCGCAGATGTTTTTAACCGATAACTATCCCCTCAGCGTAAAGTTAAATAATCTACCCGAAAATATCGGCGGTTGGTTAGGTCAGTTTTACGGAAGCAATGCAAAACTGAGTATTGCTCTTGTTTTGATTGCCGCATGCTTGTTATGTATTGCACCGTTATTGATTTTTTATATAATTATCCAGCGTAAGTTTATCGCAAGTGTTGTAAACAGCGGTATTGTGGGATAATTGAAATATGGAGGTATATTTATGAAAAGTTTAATAAAAAGAATTATTGCGATTATGTTGACAGTTTGTATGATTGCATTGCTTTGCTCTTGTAACACAAACGGTAAGTCAACGGCAAACGAAGACGACGGCAACACAAACGATGCCGCTTTACAGGGCGACGCAACCGACAAGAGTTGGGAAGATGTTAAGAACGAAATTCCCGCCGATAAAAAAGGAAAAACCTTAAAGGTTTATTCTTGGAACGAATTAAATGCCGTTACGGGTGCTGTTGATGTTGTTGATAAGTTCACAAAAGAAACAGGTATAAAAGTTGAGTGGATTACAGGTTCGTTTGACACCTATGCTTCGGAACTTTCGGCAATGGTTTCCGCTGACAATGCACCGGATGTTATAAGACTTAACAGAATTAATGTTTCCCTTCTGACTTTAATGCAACCTCTTTCGGCTACAAAATATAATTTTAACGATGCCGTATGGGATAAAGATGTAATGAAATATTACACCGTAAAAGGAAAATCTTTCGGCGTTGCAATGAAAAATACCCTTTTACAACAGCCTTGTGTTTTGTATTACAATAAGTCATTGGCTTCACAGTTCGGTATGGATGACCCTTATACCATTTTCAAAAAGAATAAGTGGACTTGGGACTACTTTATTGAATACTGCGAAGATTTCAAGGATAAAGCAGGCGACGCATACAATGCTTGGTCACCGCACGATGGTGAAGACTGTATGAATAAAAGAGGTATTTCTTATATTTCGTTTGACGGAACTCAGTTCAAGAGCAATATGAACGACCCGAAAGTAAGTGAAGCATTTAAGGAATACAGCGAAATTTTCCAAAGCGGAATTACAACCGGTTCATTCTGGAATCAAGCAGGATTTAATGCCGGCAAAACACTTTTCTTTACCGACAGTATTATAGGTGCAAGAAAGACACACTTCTATTATACCGACTTAAAAGCAACCGGAAATTTGGGTGTTGTTCCGATTCCCGAAGACGAAAATCTTGAAAAGAATTATCAGCAAATCAGTGAATATGAAGCATACGGTATTCCGAAAAATGCAAAAAATGCCGATACGGTGCCTTATTTCTTAAGATACTATTTGGATGCCGATAATTACGATGAAAAGAATTTCTTTAACGATGCAACAATGCTTGATGTTTATAAGTATTGCATGGGCAAGGAAAATAAGTTTGTTGATGCCGAAAGCGGAAATGTTTTGACCGAAGCATTTGGACTTAAAAGAGATGATTTAAGTAAGAAACTTATTGCAACTCAAAAAGCACAGGTGGACAGCACGTTGAAAACCTATGCCGCACAGGTTGAAAATGCCGTAAAGCAGGCTAACAACAAATTAAAACAGGTTGGATAAATATCATTATTAAATGAACTAAGGAATGATTATGAAGAAAGTTTTCTTATTTATAGTTGTTATTGTTATGGTGTTTTTATGCGGTTGTACCGATAAAGGTGCAACCACCGTAAAAACTGCTTCAAAACAAAGCGGCACTGCCGCTGAAGAAAAAGAGGATAATGTTAAAGAAATTATTCCCGAGGGAAATACATCTTCGATAATAAATCCTCAAAAGGGCGGTTTTGACGAACTTGCCGCTACGAAAAGAGATAGTATCGCATCGACAAAAGATAATTTAACAATCAAAGGCACTACATATTATGTTTCAATGAGCGGCGATGACGATAATGACGGCAAGTCAAAAAAGCATCCGTGGAAAACATTTGATGCAATAATCGCCAACAGTTATATGTTTGAATCCGGTGACGGAATTTTGTTTGAGCGTGGCGGTGTATACCGTATGTCCTCAACATATCAAGTGCGTTCGGGATTGACATTCGGAGCCTACGGCGAGGGCAGTAAACCTGCAATTTACGGTTCACAGAAGAATTATGCTCAGGTAGGATTATGGGAGCCGAGCCGTAAAAAGAAGGTTTGGAAAATGTCTCTTAATACCCTTGATGCCGGTATTGTCGTGTTTAACCACGGCGAGGCAGTCGGCGTTAAAAAATTCGGTCTATTGGATGTTAATCAAAACGGTGATTTTTACCACAATTCCGAGGATAACATTATTTATCTTTATGTTGATAAAGGCTATCCCGACCAGGTATATAAGTCTATTGAAATCGGAACAAAAGGCAATATGTTCCACATAGAATCTAACGCACACGATGTTGTGTTTGATAATTTGTGCATTAAATACGGCGGTTCCCACGGTATAGGTTCCCAAGGACCTGCAATAAATGTTACAATTTCAAACTGCGAAGTAGGTTGGATTGGCGGTTCGGTTCAGGATGCAAATTCTGATGATGAAATGAGATACGGTAACGGAATACAGTTTTGGGCATCCTGCGAGAATTGTAAAGTAACCAATAACTGGGTTTATCAGTGCTATGATACCGGCATTACTTTCCAAGGCGGAAACAGTGACCAAATAGAGCCGGGGAATCATTATAACGATGTTTCTTTTGATAACAATTTGATTGAATATTGCAACTATGCTATTGAATTGTGGGACAGAACAAATACAACAACATTTAACAATGTAAATGTTTCCGATAATATTATGAGATTTACAGGATACGGCTGGGGAGCACAGCGTCCCGACAGTTATTTGACGGCACATATGTTTATCAGTAATTTGAATTATGACGGTATGAAAAACTTTAAGGTTTGCAACAATTATTTTGACTGTTCAAATCTTCGGGTTATGTATTGGGGTTCTCTAACTTCCGACGGAACAAAAATCTATAAAGATTTGACATTTAATAATAACAGTTACTATCAAAAGAAAGCGTCATCCGATTCGGCGGTAATTTACGGCAGACCTCAGCCTAAAGAAATTAAGTGTTCGACTCAAAAAGAATTTGAAAATGCAATAGGTTTGTTTGATATGGCACCGAAATCGGTGGTTTGGGTGAATTAATAGGGAGATAAGAATGTTTTTAGAGATTTTGCGTTTATTCAAAGGTCTTTTGCAATATGAAAACGGCGGATTTGACAAGGAAGCCGAAGGTTTAAAAAATTTGATACTTTCGGCGAAAGATTGCCATAGAATACACGGCAGAGTTTATTATATTTCCGAAAACGGTAACGATTCAAATGATGGCATAAGCGTTAAATCACCCTGGAAAACAACCGAAGCCATCGTTAAAAATTATGATAATTTTAATTTCGGCGATACGGTTTTATTTGAAAGGGGAGGCGTTTATCGGCTTAATTCCCGAATAAGCGTAAAATCGGGCATAAGTTTCGGCGCTTACGGCGAGGGCAATAAACCTAAAATTTTAGGTTCTTTAACTAACTTTGCCAAAGAAGAAATGTGGAAATCTTCAGATATTGACGGCATTTGGAGTATGGTTTTTGATTACGGAAATGTCGGAAATATTATCTTTGAAAACGATTTGGCGGTAGGCATAAAGAAATTTTCGGTGGATGAACTTACCGATAACGGCGATTTTTATCACGATTTATCGACCAATATTTTGTATTTGAAATGTTCCGTCGGAAATCCGGGAGCTTACTTTAAAAATATTGAAATTGCACATTTCGGCAATATGTTTTTTGTTGAGGACTATGCAACCGATATATCCTTTGACAATCTTTGCATAAAATACGGCGGCTCTCACGGTATCGGAACAAGGGGTCATAATAAAAACATAAATGTAACAAATTGCGAAATAGCCTTTATCGGCGGTTCACAGCAAAATCCCGAAAAACTCGGTAATTTACGCTACGGAAACGGTATTCAGTTTTGGGCGGAGGCTCAAGATTGCATTATTGAAAATAACTGGCTTTACCAAATATACGATGCCGCACTTACTTTTCAGGGCGGCGGCGAAATAAGCCACTATAAGAATTTATCTTTTTCAAATAATTTGGTTGAATACTCAACTTACAGTTTTGAGTTTTTTGACAGAGATTTGGAATCGAAGATATTCGATGTCAGAATTTGCAACAATATTATGCGGTTTGCGGGATACGGCTGGGGGAAACAAAGACCTGATAAATACGGCACTTCCCATTTAACGGGCTGGGTTCATATGTATAAAAATATGACTTCAATGTATTTTTGCAATAATTTATACGATTCTTCCGACTATAATTTTGTTTATTGGTATTGGAATGAAGATTTTAATCACGATAATCTGATTGTTTCCAACAATTCTTATTATCAAAAGAAAAACGATAGGAATTATTCGTTAAAATTTGTTTTGGATAATCAACTTACGGCATCAAATAGGGAAGAATTTTTAAAAACAATTACGGAGTTTGACAAAACTCCGAAGTCGGTAGTATTTGAAGAATAATCGGAGGTAGAATGATGATTAAAAGAACGATTTGTTTTATAATGTCAGTCGTTTTAATTTCTCTTTGTTTCGGCACTGTCGGGGCAGAAGAATTAAACGATACAAATAAATCAAGTTATGATACAATTTCCTATTCTTCCGATTATGAAACTTATCTTTCTTCATCAAATTTTGATTTGGCTGATGAATCCGTTACGGTTGATATGAAAGAAACAACCGTTACCGATAATTTATCCGCAGATTTTATCGTAGAAAATTCTGGAAAATATAATGTTTTGCTTCAATATAGGGCAACGGGAAAACAAGTGGGCAACCTTAATTTGCAAATTCATATTGACGGTTCGGCTCCTTTCAGTGCTTTTGATAATCTTGAATTTCCGAGAGATTGGGAAGATTCAAAAGATTTGCAAAAAGACGGTCTCGGTAACGATATTCAGCGTGAACAAGTACCGATTGACGGTTTTATGTCGCATTATGCAACCGACCCTTCCGGTTGGTCGTGTGAGCCGTATTTGATTTCTCTTTCAAAGGGCAACCATACCGTTACGGTTATTCCCGTTATCGGTGAATTCGTAATTTCAAAAATAGTTTTTGCCAAACCCGAAGTAATAGAAAACTATTCAAAACCCGATAAGTCGGAGTATTATACGGGGAAAAACATTATTATTGAGGGCGAAGATACATTAACAAAGAACAGTTATTGGCTTACCTCAAAATCGGACGAAACATCGGCAAATGTTTATCCTTGCAGTCCTTATTTAAGCAAAATAAATTATGTTGGCGGAAATTGGAGTTCTATCGGTGAAACCATAACTTGGGAAACCCCGGAAATGAAAGCCGGATATTATCAGTTGGGCTTTAATTTCAGGCAGGATACCCTTATTGGTTCTTCAAGTTACAGGTGGTTAAAAATTGACGGGGAAACACCATTCAGCGAGGCAAAATGTATTCCTTTTAAGTATAAAAACGGTTGGCAACTTCAAAACTATTCAAACGGTAACACGCCATATTTAATATACTTTTCTGCCGGCAAACATCAAATTTCCCTGACGGTAACATTAGGCGAATATGAAGAAGTTTGCGATGTCATAAACAAAGCCGTTGATATATTGGGCGATTTGTATATGGATATAACAATGATTACGGGAGAAACGGTTGATGTTTACCGTGATTATGACCTTTTTGTCCAAATTGAGGATATGGAAAAAAGGTTAAATGAAGCATTAAAACTTTTAAAAGAATCTTCAAAGTCCATTAAAGAAATATCGGGCGGAACAACGGGTTCTTATGCCTCGGTAATTGATAATATGATTGAAATTATCAATAAAATGCTTCAAAACAAGTATTCGGCACACAGATATAAAACAAATTATTATAACTATTACTGCAATTTAAGTTCAACACTTAACGATATAAGGTCAATGCCGCTTGATATTGACAGAATATATTTAACGGCACCGAATACCGAATTAAAGCCGACTTCGGGATTTTTCTCACAGGCAGTTTTTTCGGTAGAGAAATTTTTTGTATCGTTTACCACCGATTATAACAGTGTTGATATAGGTGCCGACAGCGATAAATCCATAGAAATATGGGTGAATTGGGGTAGAGACCAAGCACAGGTTTTGAATACTCTTACAAAAAAATTCACACAAGAAACCGATATAAATGTAAATATCAAAATCACAAATGCTACCGTTGTTCAGGCTGTGTTGTCCGGTAAGGGACCTAATGTTATTCTTCATTCTTCAAGAGCCGAGCCGGTTAATTTGGCAATAAGAAATGTTATTTGCGATTTATCGGAGTTTGATGATTGCGATGAGATATTAAAGCGCTTTCAAAAAGGTTCGGAAATACCTTATAAATATAAAGGCGGTCTTTATGCTTTGCCTGATACACAAACATTTTATATGATGTATTACCGCAAAGACATATTTGACCAACTCGGTCTTGAAGTTCCCTCAACTTGGGACGAATTTACAAAAATAATTAAACTTTTATCACGGAATAATTTGTATACATGGCTTCCTTATACTCAAATTACCGATATGAATCAGATTAACAGCGGTGTCGGTGCATTAAGTTTATTCCCGACACTTATGTTACAGTCAAATCTTTCTCTTTATAAGGAAGACGGAAAAAGCACAACTTTAACCGATAACGAAACGATTAATTTGTTCCAAAAATGGACGGATTATTACACAAAATATAAAATACCCGTTACGCTTAATTTCTATAACCGATTCAGAATAGGCAGTTGCCCGTTGGGTATTGATTCCTATACACTTTATAACACGATTTCCGCTGCCGCACCCGAAATTGACGGTAAATGGGGATTTACATCCGTTCCGGGATATAAGGATGAAAACGGAAATATAAACAGAACTTCCGCCGGAGGCGGAACGGGTTGCTGTATATTAAAAAGCAACAAAGAAAAAGAATTGATGTCGTGGGAATATTTAAAATGGTGGACTTCTGCCGATGTTCAACTTGCATATTCCAACAATATTGAATCGGTTTTAGGACCAACGGGAAGAATAGCAACTTCAAATATTGATGCGGTGCTTAATTTTACATGGACTTCCGAAGCAAAACAAGAAATAGAAAAGGCTTGGAAGAATGTTAAAGAGGTTGAGGAAGTGCCGGGCAGTTATTATTTGTCACGTTCAATAGACCACAGTTTTTGGAGCGTTGTAAACAGCGGCAAAAATGTCAGAGATATGCTCTATAAATGGGGCGATGAAGTTGATAACGAAATAGTTCGTAAATGGGAACAGTATGAAAACAGATAACGGGGAAGCAAGGTGATTAACTGTGAATATTAAGGGTAAATCTCTAAAAAAAGACAATAGAAGCGAAGAAAGAGTTTGTTATTTATTACTTATGCCCTTTATGCTTTTGTTTGCTTTGTTTATTTTAATACCGGTGTTATCATCTGCCGTATTGAGTTTTTTCGATTATGATGTTGTTTCAAGCCCTATTTTTGTCGGATTTAAAAACTATATTAGAATGTTTACCGGAGACCAAGTTTTCCTTAAAGCACTTGGAAATACATTGAAATTTGCAGTAATTACGGGACCCATAAGTTTTTTATTGGCTTTTGTTTTGGCGTGGTTAATAAACGAATTTAATCCGTTTACAAGGGGTATACTTGCATTTTTGTTCTATTCTCCCGCACTTGTGGGCAATGCATATTTTATTTGGCAAATTATGTTTTCAGGTGACAGTTTGGGTTATGCAAACAATGTTTTGCTCAGTTTTGGCATTATCAATGAGCCGATTCAGTGGCTTAAAGACGAAGCATATAATACTACCATTATTATAATTGTTCAGTTATGGATGAGTATGGGCGTTTCTTTTTTGGCTAATATTGCAGGTCTTCAAAATGTTAATACCGAAATGTATGAAGCAGGTGCTATTGACGGCATCAGGTCAAGATGGCAGGAACTGTGGTATATCACTTTACCGTCAATGAAGAATATTCTTTTGTTCGGTGCCGTTATGCAAATTCAGGCGGTTTTCTCAATAAGTGCCGTTGTTATGCTGTTGGCAGGTTATCCCAGCGTTAATAATTCGGTTGATACATTGGTATCTTTGATTCGTGATGTGGGAACTATGCGTTACGAAATGGGATATGCGTCTACCTTGTCGGTACTTTTATTTGCGATTATGGCGCTTACCCGTTTCGGTGTGGGCGGTCTTATAAACCTGCTCGGCAAACAAAACTGATGTTATAAAATTTTTTAAGGAGGGATAACGGAATATGAAAAATTTCAAGAGAGAAAAATCTCAATACCGAAATTATACCCGAACAAAAGCGGGAAATTTTGTCTATTTTGTTTTCTTGTTTTTATTAGGCGCTTTTACACTTTTACCGATGATATATTCTGTTTGCACCTCGTTTAAGCCGTTAGATGAGTTGTTGGTATTTCCGCCGAGATTTTTTGTGCATAGACCTACTTTGGAAAATTATATTGCATTGCCGTCACTTTTGAATAAACTGCGTGTGCCTATGTCACGGTATATTTTTAACAGTGTTTTTGTGACGGTTTTAGGCACGGTATTACATATTTTTGCCGCATCGGCGGCGGCTTTCGTTTTTTCAAAGTCAAAAATCAAGGGCAGAAAGATTTTGTTTTTGATTATTCAGTTTTCGCTTCTTTATAATGCGTATACATTGGCGGTGCCTCAGTATTTGATTTTCAGCAAATTGCAAATTATTGATACATATTTGGTGTATATTCTACCTGCTATTCCGTCTGCTATGGGTTGCTTTTTGATGAAACAGTTTATTGATGAAAGCGTTCCCGACGCATTGATAGAAGCGTCAAAGATTGACGGTGCCGGTATGGCAAGGATTTATTTGCAAATTATTATGCCTATTGCAAAACCTGCGTGGATGACGCTTGTACTTTTTTCTTTCAGAGATATGTGGTCAATAATTCCGAGCGGCACTATTTTCAGTGAACAGTTGAAAACTTTACCGCAGGTAATGTCATCAATAATAAGCGGCGGTATTGCAAGGTCGGGCAGTGCCATGGCGGCAACCGTATTGCTTATGATTCCGCCCATTATAGTTTATTTTATTTCTCAGGGTAATGTTATGGAAACAATGGGTAGTTCGGGAATAAAAGAATAATTTTTATTTGGTTTAATTTCGGAGGTGAAATGATATGAAGAAAAATAAAAAAATGAAATTCTTATTTACGGTAATGTTATTGGTTTCGATTTTATTATCTTCCGTATCAGTTTCAGCCGTTTCTTTCACCCACAGAGATAATGTTGACGGTTCCTCTTCTACGGTATTGTCGGGTGAAACATATATGGCAAAAACAACCGTAAGCGCCGTAGATTACAATTTGGAAGAATCCTTTTCTGATATGAGTGATATGTGCGTTTTCGGTGACAAAATATATGTGCTTTGTGCAAAAAAGTCCTTTATTGCCGTAATAAATAAGGATTATACATTTGACAGAGTTATTGAGCCTGTTGACGGTGACGGCTATAAAGTGAAGTTCAAAGGTGCGCAGGGTATATATGTTGAAGATGACAGTATATATGTTTGTGATACAAACCACGAAAAAATTATTATTTTAGATACAAAAGGTTTGTTAAAAGAAGAAATAAAATGTCCGAAATCTTCTTTGATACCGAAAGATTTTGTATATCAACCTATGCGAATCGTTAAAGACAACGACGGTTATATGTATGTTTTAAGTCTCGGTTGTTTTTACGGTTTAATGACATTTTCTCCCGAAAATGAATTTATGGGATTTTACGGCGCAAATCAGGTAAAATCAACTGTTCTTGATACATTTTCGTATATGTTTGAATTGCTTACGAGCAACGATACCAAAAAAAGTGCTTCTGAAAAGAAACTTCCGTATTCTTTTGTTGATGTTTCATTGGATAGCGACGGATTTATAACCGCTTGTACGGGTAAAACGGAAGATTGGAATAACAGTTCGGGACAAATACGGAAATTAAGCCCAACGGGCGTAAATATTCTTAAAAAGAAGAATTTAGACGGCAGCACTTCCTCAGCGGATTCTTATAATTTCCTTGAAAATACCGTTGTTACAAAATTCGGCAGTGCAAGAATGCAGAGTTTTGTTTCCATTGAATGTGACGGTAATTTTATCTATGCTTTGGACAGAACTTACGGTGTAATTTATATTTACGATACCGACTGTAATTTGGTGGGAACTTTCGGCGGTGGAATAGGAAAGGGCATAAGATTAGGACAATTCAAAGACCCCGTTTCCGTTGTTGTCAACGGTGACGATGTTTTGGTTGCCGATGCAAAAAATGAAAATATTACCGTTTTTTCAAAGACGAATTACGGTAAATTGTTATTAAACGCTCAAAATCTTCAATTAAGCGGTAAATACGAGGAGGCTTTACCGAAATGGGAAGAAGTTTTGTCCTATGACAGCGGATGCCAAATTGCATACCGCGGACTTGCACTTGATTATTACAATAATAAAGATTACAGCAAAACAATGCAATATGCAAAGCAGGGAAAGGACTATTCAACCTATGATTTGGCATATCAGGTTGTGCTTAAAAAAGCCGTTGCCGATAACTTTGTATGGATAGTAATTATTTCGGTTTTGATAATCGGATTTGTTGTTTTTGCAGTAATAAAACTAAAATCAAAACATATAAAAAACGATAAATTATCCACATTGTTTTCTTTTGCAATTCATCCGTTTAATTCGGTAAGTGATATTAAATATAAGAAAAAAGGTTCACTTCTTTATTCATCAGTAATCGTTTGCTTATTTTTCCTTGCAAAAGCACTTGAAGCAACCGCTTCGGGATTCTTATTTACTAAACAGGATATAGAAAATTACAATTTGTTCTATACGATTATTCAAACATTCGGTTTGGTAGCATTGTGGACTGTTTCAAACTGGCTTGTTTGCACACTCTTTTCGGGTAAAGGCACCGTAAAAGAGGTATATATTTGCACATCTTATGCACTTATGCCCATTGTAATATTTACATTTGTTAAAATACTTTTCTCTTATTTCCTGCCCTTGTCTTCTTTGGGATTGGTGAACGGATTTTATATTGCGGTTTTGCTGTATTCTCTGTTCTTGATTTGCGTATCAATAGTTACGGTTCACGAATACAGTTTCGGAAAGTTTATCTTAACTTCAATAGTTACCGTTTTGGGTATGATTCTTATTGTGTTCGTAATTTTCATTATGATAATACTTTTACAGCAATTCTGGAATTTGCTTTATTCGGTTTTGATGGAAATATTCTATTGATGCCAAAGAGGTGTAGATTATGAAAAAAACTTTTGCGATTTTTCTTTGTATCGTTATTTTACTGTCGCTTATCGGTTGCAAAGAAAATTCAAATAAAATTAAATATAAAATTGATACTGCATCTTTTAATACCGATTCTTCTCTCAGTCTTGATTTTGACGATTCGGTAAAATCTATTATTCTTACCGATACGGTTTCGGGAAAAAGTTGGTCAACGGTTTTAAAAAATGCTGAAATATCCAACAATTCTCTTAAAAGTCCTTTGAACATTAAGGTGTCAAATGACGAAAATTTGTCTTGGGAAATCGTAAACGGCTATGATTCGTGTGTTGCACAGGACGATGTGAAATGTGAAAAAATTAATAACGGTTATATTGTGAATTATAAGTTTGATGCGTACGGAATAACCGTTCCCGTAAAATATGAATTGGCAAACGGCGGTCTGAAAACTACCGTAATGGTTAAAAAAATCACCGAAAGCGGTAAATTTAAGTTGGTTTCGGTTTCATTGTCGCCTAATCTTTGCTCGGTAAAAAACAATTCCGATGATTCGTATTTGTTTATCCCGACGGGTTCGGGTGCACTTATGGATGTTAATGAAACGGTAAACGGCGCAAGAACTTATCAGGGCGAAGTTTTGGGAACGGACTATGCAAGATTGCAGGATGAATATTTAACCGATGAAGAAACGGTAAGATTGCCGGTTTTCGGTGCCAAAGAGGGTAATAATTCGCTTTTCGGCATCATTGACGATTCTTCGGCGGCATCATCTTGGTTAAATGCTTCTGCCGGTGATCCGTCTTTGGGTTATTCTGATATTTATTCCGAATTTTTTGTAAGAGGTTACGATGTTTACGCCATTACTTCCGCTACGGCTTATTTAGGCGGTTCGGAATATCGTATGGTTTCGGATAAAATGACATCCGTAAATCCCTGCGTTTCGTATTATGTGTTAAGCGGCGGAAAATGCGGATATAACGAAATGGCATCTTTTTACAGAGATTATTTGATAAAAACGGGAAAGATGCAAAAATCCGATTTGGACAAATCAAAATATTTGATTTCCTTTATCGGCGGAGTGGAAGTTAAGGATACGACCTTGGGAATACCGCATTATTCTACGGAAGTTTTAACCGAGTATTCTGATATTTTCGATATTTTAGGCGATATTTCAAAGTCGGGTTGTGCCGATGTCAGACTGCTCGGTTTCGGTGATTCGGGAATAAGTCCCGGAAAGGTCGGCGGCGGTTTTAACCTTTCAAAAATTTACGGAACGGAAAAAGGATTTAATAAACTTAAAAATTTTTGCGATAAAAACGGACAATTGCTGACGGTTGATTTTGATATTGTAAGGTATAACAAATCGGGAAACGGTTTTTCTTCTTTGTTTGATATCGCAAAAACGGCAAGTTCAAGAGCCGCAACATTATATCCGATTAACCCAATATTAAGAACAAGTTATAAAGACAATAAATACTATTTGCTTTCAAGAAACGAAGTAAACGGTGCAATTTTAAATATGCTTCAAATTTGCAATAAAAAGAAATTAAATTCGGTAAGCCTTCTTTCTTTTACCGAAATGTTATTTTCCGATTATAATTATTCGGATTATTATTTGCGTGCAAATTCGGGCGATCAGATAAATGATGCAATAAATAAGATAAGTAAAAAAGGAATAACAACATTTGCATCGTCAAACTATTATTCTGCAGTAAAAGCGGACGCTTTGATAAATGTTCCCTTAAATAACGGCGAATATTTCGCTTTTTCAAAGTCGGTGCCGTTTTATCAAACGGTGTTCCACGGTTATAAACCGTTATATTCATACGCTTTAAATAGCACAGGAGAGTTGGAACAAAATGCATTAGATGCATTATCAACGGGAACAAATTTATCCTTTTCTTTCATAGGCAAATACGATACAAAACTTCAAAATGCGGATTTGCAGTATGTTGATGTAGGTACATACGATTTGTATTCACTGTTATATAAAAACAACTCCGAAAGGGTTAAAAATATTCTTAAAAAATATCTTTCCGCTTTTGAAAAAATAAACGATGCACAGATAGTTTCTTACGAAATTAACGGCAGTGTTTCGCAAACAAAATTTTCAAACGGTTTAATATTATATGCCAATCATTCCGAAAATCCCGTTGATACAAAAGTCGGCTTGATTGACGGTTATTCTTTCAAATTTGCATAAAATCTTAATTATTTACGGTGGTGAAAGCGATTGAGAAAGACTAAAACTAAAAAGTCAAATCTTGTGAATAACAGAAATAAAATGGGCTATACATTTGTGGCTCATTGGATTATAGGTTTGATACTGTTTTTCTATATTCCCGTTATAAATTCCATTTGGTATTCATTCAGTGAAGTAATAATAGGAACCGAGGGCGTAAGCACAACTTTTGTGGGTTTGGCGAATTATAAAAATATATTTTTGGAAAATCCCGATTATGTAAACAATCTTCGTGAGGCTATTGTCAGTTTGCTTTATACCTTGCCGGTTGTTATTGCTTTAAGTCTTATTTTGGCAACTTTACTTAATCAAAAATTCAAAGGCCGCTTAATTGCAAGAGCAATATTCTTCTTACCCGTAATTTTCGGCACTTCGGCGGTAATGTCGGTGCTTACAAGTTCGCAAATCAATGTTTCGCTGTTTGTTGTTAAAAGCGGTGCGGAATACAGTTATGGTGGACTGATTGATTTCAGAGCGATTTTATCAAATTTGAATTTGCCTGACCAAATAAGTCAACTTTTAGAAGATTTGCTCGGAAACATTTTCGGAATTATTTGGAGTTGCGGTGTTCAAACGATTTTGTTTTTAGCCGGTTTGCAAAGTATTCCCGTTTCTTTGTATGAAGTTTCTAAAATAGAGGGTGCTTCAAAATGGGAAGAATTTTGGTTTGTTACCATACCGAGTTTGAGAAATATTATTACATTGGTAATAATTTATACAATGATCAGCCTATTCACTTCAACCGATAATACGATAATGCGGCAGGCTTTCGTTTTATTGCAAGACCAGTTGGTTTACGATACAAGTTCGGCTATGCTATGGAGTTATTTCGTAGTAGTGGCGGCGTTTATCGGATTAGTGCTTGTTTTGTTTAAGAAGTTTTGTCTTAAAAAATGGGAATAATTTGATATTAAAGGAGATAGTCTTATGAAAAAAGCAAAAAAACAATTTATTAAAAGAGCAATAATATTGCAAATTATTCTCTGTATGATTTTTACTGTTGTTCCTTTTGAGATTTTCAGTGCTGCGACTGAGGGCTATGCCGGTGGTACCGGTTCAAGTACAGACCCGTATTTAATTTCAAATAAGGACGAACTCTTGTATTTTGCAAAGCAGGTTAACAGTTCTTCGTCAACCTCAATTTATGCGGGAAAGTATTTTCAGTTGACCGATAATATCAAGTTTAACGATACTTCAAATTGGGAAAAATGGGACACTTCCGCACCTGCTGAAAAATGGACGCCGATAGGCTATTATAAGGATTATAATAACAGGCGTTCTTTTGCCGGAATGTTTGATGGAAACGGATATACGATTTCGGGTTTGTATGCAAACAATTCTTCCGATACATACGGTTCGGGATTTTTCGGATACATAGGCGGTTCAAGCACGGCAGGAGTAAAAAACTTAAATATTGAAAAATCCTATCTTATAGGTAAAGGAAATGTAGGCGGTATCGCCGGTGTTACCGATTTTTCCGCAACATTTGATTCCTGTAATTTTGACGGTAATGTTTTGGCAAACGGGAATTTTGCCGGAGGACTTATCGGTCACTATTACGGTAATGGCACTACTTGTTTAACGGTTAAAAACTGTGTAACATCGGGACAGGTAAAAACTACCGGCGTAATTTTGGGAGGACTTATCGGCTATACCGACAGTCAGTCTTCCAAAGCGGAAATTACCGACTGTTACAGTACATCAAAAATTATATCAAACGATAAACGAATGGGCGGATTGGTAGGAAGATTTGACGACGGTGCAAAGGAAAGAACTTTAACGATTTCTCGTTGCTTCTTTGCGGGCAGTTTAGGCGATTTGGCAAACGGAACTTTAGTCGGTGAAGTTGGCTGGTCAACACTTGTTGTCAATGATTCGTTCTATAATTCATCTGTTATTGGCGGTGCGAACGGCAAGGTTATTCAAGGAACGGGAAAAACCACCGACGAATTTAAGAATAATACCGTTACCAACCTGTTAAATACTGCCGCCGATAATGCTTCCGATTTGCAAAAATGGATTCAGGGCGAAGATACACCGATTTTGCTTTTTGACCGTTGTAAATTAACCGATTTGGTAATTGATAAGTGTAATTTTGAGTTTATCCCAACAACAACGGTTTATGATTTATCGGTATCAAATAAAACCGATTCAATAAAAATAACCACTTATGCAAGCGGTTATGTAAAGAGTATTAAGATAAACGGTGTTTCGGTTTTAGCAAGAAAGGAAAGCGGTGCTATTGATTTAGCGGTGGGAGAAAATACCGTTAAAGTTGAAATAGCAACAGTTGATTCAAACTGTGAATATATCTTAAATATTACAAGGCGTGAGAAGAAAATCCAAGAAGGTGTTTGGGACGGCACGGTTGCCGAAGAATTTGCAGGCGGTACGGGAACGGAAGACGACCCTTACTTGATTTCCAAACCGTCGCAGTTGGCGTTGTTGGAAAAGCAGGTCAACGAAAATGAATCCGTAACCTTGTATTATAAGAAGTATTTCAAATTAACAAACGATATTTATCTTAACGATGTAAGCGAATACGCTTATTGGAACAATGATGTTCCCGATAATATCTGGACACCTATCGGTTCTTATAAAAATTACAGTAACCGTAAGTCATTCGGCGGTATATTAGACGGAAACGGATACACAATTTACGGTTTATATACCGATAATGACAGTAACACCGGAACGGGACTGTTCGGATATATCGGTGGCGGTTACGGTGAGATTAAGAATTTGAAAATTGAAAAATCCTATTTAATAGGAAATGGAAATGTAGGCTCATTTGCAGGATATACCGATTACGGAACAATATTTACCAACTGTGAATTTTCGGGAACGGTAATTTCAAAGGGCAACTATACCGGCGGATTTATCGGACATTATTTAGGTGCCGCAAATACTAAATTAACCTTAACATCTTGCAGTGTTAACGGAAATGTAACTTCAAAGGGCGTAATTACCGGCGGTTTGATAGGCTATACAGACGGAAACGGCGCAACAGCGGATATAGATAACTGTTACTGTGTTGCAAATGTATCGTCCGATGATTTCAGAACGGGCGGATTTGTCGGAAGATTGGATGACGGAAGTAATAAAAGAACTTTAAACATCAGCCGTTCCTACTATTACGGTACTTTGGGCAACACCGCCGCAGGTACATTGGCAGGTCAAACGGGAAGCTCCGTTTTAAATACTAAAGATGTATTTTATAACAGCGATAAAATAGGCGGTGCGTCTGCAAAAGCCGTTCAAGGTATAGGCAAGGCAACAGAAGATTTCAAAAACTCGACGGTTTGTGACATCTTAAACAGTTCTATTTTAGCCTATGAAAATCTGCCGAATTGGAAACAGGATACCGATTATCCCACATTGCTTATTGCATCGGCAAAACTTTCAAATATTAAATTAAGCGACGGGGATATTGAGTTTAATCCGAGCATTTTTGAATATAAATGTTCTTTACCCAATAAAGTTCAAAAGATTACCGTAACATCTTTAACAAGCGGATATATAAAATCAGTTTATGTAAATAACACTTCGGTTAAACTAGGTTCGGCGTCAAATTACATCTATTTAAACGAAGGCAATAATGTTATTACGGTTACATCTGTTTCGGTTTACGGCGATAAATTAGATTATGTAATAAATATTGACAGAAGAAAGGCATCCTCTAAAAAGAATGTTTGGAACGGCTCAGTTGCAAAAGATTTTGCAGGCGGAACTGGAACGGAAAGCGACCCGTATCTTATTTCTTCGGCTTCTCAGTTGGCACTTTTGGCGAAAAAAGTAAACGATTGCACAACCGTAACATACGCTTTCAAAAAACAGTTCAAATTAACAACGGATATTTATTTGAACGATATAAGTGACTGTGATTTATGGGGAGCATATACACCCGATAATGTTTGGACACCCATAGGATATTACAATAAATACAGCGATCGAAAGTCATTCGGCGGTGTTCTTAACGGTGACGGACATACAATTTACGGTCTTTATGTAAATAATAAAAATTCTGCAGGCGGTGCCGGACTTTTCGGATACATCGGCGGCGGCTACGGTGAAATTGTAGATTTAACAATAGATAAGTCATATATTACGGGTAAAAGTAATGTAGGCTCTTTTGCCGGATATATGGATTATGATACAAAAATTTTAAATTGCAGTTTTTCGGGAACTGTTTTGGCAACCGAAAATTATGCCGGCGGATTATTGGGACATTATATAGGTGTTGCAGGTAAAAAATTGATAATAAACTCCTGCTATACTTCGGGAAATGTAACCGCCAAAGGATATATTGCCGGCGGATTATTCGGCTATCAAGACGGCAAGGGTGCCGAGGCACTTATAACCAATTGTTACAGTTCAATGAGCGTTTCTTCAAAAGATTTCAAAACCGGCGGTTTTGTGGGAAGATTGGACGACTCGTCAAACGAAAGAACATTAACAATAGAAAAATCACATTTTTCGGGAACTCTCGCAGATGTTGCCAAAAATGATTTGGTAGGCGAAAATGTAAAATCAACCTTAATGGTTAAGGACACCTATGTTAATTACGATAACTTAAAGTCAAATGCTTCCCTTACATATCAGGGTATCTCTAAAACTTCAAGTGAGTTCAGTAATAAAACCGTAACGGAGCTTTTAAATAAAGCCAAGTCTTCCGAGGAATGCTATTGGGAATGGTTTCAAGGAAAATATTTCCCTGTGGAGAAAAAGGCAAGACTAAAATCATTAAAGACAAGTATCGGCGGAATTAAATTCTCACCGTCGGTTTATGAGTATTCTATGTCGGTTTCAAACCGTGCGGAATCGGTATATATCATTCCCACAACTGCCAAGAATACAAGCACCGTTTCGGTAAACGGCAAATCGGTAAAAAGCGGAAGCAAGTGTGCTGCAATTCCTCTTACGGTAGGCAAGAAAGTGAAAGTTACCGTTAATGTTTCCGACAAAGACGGCTCAAAGTCAACCTATGTAATTTATGTTTTGAGGAAAAAGATTACAACCGGACCGAGTTTTTGGGACGGAACGGTTGCAAGCGGTTTTGATTACGGAACGGGAACAGAAGATGACCCGTATATTATTGCAACGGCAGACGAACTTGCATATTTGGCTTATTCGGTAAATACACATACCGGCTCGGATTGGAGTACGGCATATTCAAGCAAAGATTATTTTGTTTTGGAAAACGATATTATTCTCAATAGTAATTATGCCGACTATAAATCTTGGGGTTCAAAGAAACCTAAAAACGAATGGACGCCCATAGGAACATTCCCGGGATATTCTTCTCAGGCAACCTTTGCCGGTAATTTTGACGGCGGATGCCATACAATATACGGAATTTATACAAATACTTCCGGAAGCGGCGGTTCGGGACTTTTCGGTGCCGTAAACGGAAGCATAGTATCAAATGTTTTCGTTAAAAATTCTTATATTTCCGCAGATAGTGTTGCAGGCGGCATTGTGGGAATTTCAACAACAAGGTCAAGGGCAACATTGCTTCAAAATGTAAGTTTTTCGGGTATGGTTGTCACAAAAGGCGATTACGCCGGCGGACTTATCGGAAAAACTTCTACCTGCCCGTGGGCGATCGTAAGAATAGACAGCAGTTATTCCGAGGGACAAATAAGCGGTAAGAATCATATCGGCGGAATCGTGGGCGGATATACCTCAACTTCCGAAGACCACGAAACAACCATTATAAGTCAAATCAACAACTCTTACAGCGGTTGCAGAATTGACGGTAAAAACTATTGCGGCGGATTAGTCGGTAGTTTTTCGGGGGAAAATCCCAAAATTTCGCTTAAAATACGCAGGTCGCATTTTGCAGGACATATTTACTGTTCATCTTCAAATAAAGGTGCGATATTGGGTAAAGTGTTGAAAAATACGGCTGAAATTACTGTACAAAATGATGTTTACTATCCGAAAGATTGCCTTTCGGGCTCATCAACAAAGCAATATGATGCCGTTGCGCTTGCAAGAAAGCAGTTTGAAGATAATACATTGCTTGATTTGTTAAACAGTGCAAATATATCTCCGTCAACCGACTTATGGACTTGGATTGAGGGTGATAAGTATCCCGTTTCACCTTATGCTTCTCTTGCATTGACTAATATTGTATTAAGTTCGGGAAAACTTGTATTTGACCCGTCAATATTTGCTTACAGCGTTTTGGTCGATAAATCGGTAAAATCGGTTACGGCAACCGCTTATACCGCCGATGAAAAATCAACCCTTAAAATCAACGGCGATAAAGTAAACAGCGGTTCTCCGAGTAGAGCGGTTGATATTAAAGACGGTGAAGCGTCTAAATTTGAAATTGAGGTAACAAAGCCCAACGGAAAGAAACAAACATTTTCGGTAAATGTTGTCCGTGAAAGATATATGCTTTACTGCGTAGGCGGAAATGGCGTTAAAAACGGCGAATTCGGTCAGGAAATATATGTAGATTCAAAGGGTACATACACATTTTCATTCAAATATTACCTTAAAGTCGCAAACGGTTTAAGACCTTTGGTTAAATATTCAAAGAAAGGTCAAAATTATTTGGAAAATGTTAAACCGACACTTACTAAATTGGACAGAAAAGAATGTGAACTTGTTTACACATTTAAGATTCCCGACGATGCGGTTGTTAAAGACGGTAAAACATTAATTAAGGTTGGCATTAAAAAGGACGAAGAATCCGCAGGTTATATAAGCGACTTCAAACTTTGCAATTCATCTTCAAGTGCAAACCTTTTGGTAAATCCCGATTTTGAGCAAAACTTCTTCGGTTGGATGGACCAAAAATATGCGACTTACACTACCGATAATGTGTTTATCGGAGTAAGAGGAGAAGTTGAACTTGTTCCTTATGTTGCTAAATATTTCGTTAAGAAGCAGGACGATTCAAACGATAAAATATTTGATGACGGCGATTGGGCAAGTGCTTTCGAAAAAGGCAAAATCGAAACGGCAAAGAAAATTGACGGTAAGACAAACACCGTTTCAAGTTCAAAAGATGTCGGATATTTGCCTTGGATAATAATTCCGTCCGCTTTAATTGCCGTTGGTGCGGTAATATTCATAATTTATTATAAAAAACATAAAAACAAGAAAAACATTGTAAAAAATTGATAGGTGGTAAATTAATATGAGTTTTATGTTTAATCCGAATCCGTACAGTGACCCGTTGGCGATAAACAAACCGAATGTTCCGAAAGAGATTTCAGATACTATTACGCAGGGAACAATTTCCATTGCCGAGAAATTGACAAAGGATATTGACGGCGAAAAATACATAATGGCATTTGACGGTTATTCCTCAGCGGTATTTGAAACCGTGGTTAATGTTATTGCGGGAAACCTTAAAAAGCAGGGCAGAGCATTTGAAATTATAAATGTTGCCGAATATTATAAACCGTCAAAGCAGTTGGAAAATGAATTTTTGCCTATTCTTCCCGAAGACAAAGTCAAGGACCCCGTTTTGCTTTTCGGTAAAAGATTAGACGGCGGATACGAAAAAATATTCGATGCCGAAAAGTATGAATTATTGTTAAATAAATTAAGAGCAAACGAGAAAATTGTTTTGCTCTACGGTTTGGGTTCAACATATTCCGAAGAAATAAGAAACCTTATTGATAAAATCATTTTCATTGATGTTATACCGAGGGTGGCAATAATCCGTGCAAAAGAGGGTAAGTTTGTCAATATTGGCGATAAATATGCCCGCCCTTTCAAAGAGTTAATGCGCAGAGCATATTATGTTGACTTTGAATTGGCATTCAAACTCAGAAGATACCTTTTGCAAAACGGTGCTTTTGATTACTATATTGACGGATGCGATTTGGATAATTATAAAATGCTTCCCGTGAAAAGTTTTAAGGTTATCACAAATACCCTTTCAAATATGCCCTTTAGAACAAGACCTGTTTATATTGAGGGTGTTTGGGGCGGTCAGTATATAAAGAATTTAAGAAACATTCCCGATGATTATCTTAACAATGTTGCTTGGTCGTTTGATTTTATCCCTGCCGAAGTAAGCGTTCCCATAGAATTAAACGGAAAGAATATCGAAATTCCTTTCTATACATTCTTGGGTAGTGCCGAAAATAACATAATGGGAAAAGAATGCACCGATAAATTCGAGGGATATTTCCCGATAAGATTTAATTATGACGATACTTTCCATTCAAGCGGAAATATGTCAATCCAAGTTCATTCCGGCGAGCAGTATAACATTGAAAACTATAACGAGTTCGGCAGACAGGACGAAAGTTATTATGTTGTTACCGCAGGACACGGTGCCAAAACTTATGTAGGATTTAATGACGATATTGACCCGAATGAGTTTTTGGACTTAGCCAAGAAGTCAGAAAAAGACCATTCCGTTATTGATTATCAAAAGTATATCAACGGCGAAACATCTTTCCCCGGACTTCAGGTTATGATACCTGCCGGAACGGTTCACGCTTCGGGCAGAAATCAAGTTATTTTGGAAATCGGCAGTTTGACAATCGGTTCATACACATATAAACTTTATGACTATTTGCGCCTTGACCTTGACGGAATCCCAAGACCTATTCATACATATCACGGTGAAAATGTTTTGGTTAAGGAAAGAAAAAAGGAATGGGTAGAAAAGAATATTGTTGTTCCGCCCGTTGTTGCCCGTGAGAATGAGGACGGCAAAGAACTTATTTTAGGTGAGCACAGTTTGCTTTATTTCAGTCTTCGTGAGTTGGACTTTGAAAAGCAAATTGAAGACGATACAAAGGGTGTTTTCCATGTTCTTTCCCTTGTTGACGGCGAGGAAGTAATTATAGAATCGGTAGAGAATCCCGAATATTGCTTCCGTCAGAAATTTATGGAAATTGTCGTAGTCCCTGCCACTATGGGTAAATACCGCATCCGTAATTTGGGAAATCAGCCGGTTAAAGTTCATAAGACATTACTTCGTGAAGGATACCAAAATGACTGATTATGTGTTGGGAATAGATGCCGGAGGAACATATTTTAAATCGGTACTCATAAAAAACGGTATAGAAGTTGTAAAAGATACGGCTTTGAAAACCCCGTCGGGAAGTTCAAAAGACGAAATACTGAAATGCTATTGCGAAATTATCAAATTTGCCCGACATTTTGTTTCGGATGTCGGCGGAAGATTAATCGGAATAGGTGTTTCAACACCGGGACCTTTTGATTATAAAAACGGCATCAGCCTGATGCAACATAAATTAACGGGTATATACGGCGTAAATTTGAAAAAATCCTTAAAAGATATGGGGATGCTCGGCGATATGCCAATGGGGTTTTTGCACGACGGACCTGCTTTTTTGCTTGGTGAATATCTGTTGGGTTCAGGTAAAGACTTTGAAAATCTTGCTTGTATCACATTGGGTACGGGGACAGGATTTGCAGTTATGAAAAACGGCAAATTATGTTTAAAGGAAAACGGAGATACGGCATTCAGTATTTACGGCAAACCTCTTAACGGACTTACAGTGGAAGATTTCTTATCCCATAGAGGTATCATAAATCTTTATAAGAATTTATCCGGCAAAGACAGTTTTGACGATGTTTACGGTATTTTTCTTTCAGCAACCGAGGATAATGATGAATTTGCCGTAAAAACCTTTGAAAAGACGGGGGAATATATAGCAAAAGCCGTAAGGGATTTTGTGGTTGAAGAAAAAATAGAATGTCTTATTTTAGGCGGACAAATTTCAAAAAGTTTTCACCTTTTTGAAAAACCGCTTAAAGAAAAACTTTCCGATATTCCCACACTTAAATATATAACCAAAGGTCATGATTTGGATTATTCCGCACAAATAGGTGCGGCGAGTTTGATTTTTAACGGAGGATTAAATATATGAGAGCATTGTTGATTACTGCTCCGAATTATGATGATTCAGAGGTTTTATATCCGTATTACAGACTGATTGAATCAGGATTTGAAGTAGATGTGGCATCATTTGAAATCGGTGAAATTTCAGGTAAAAAGTATTTTAAAATAAACGCAGATTTAACGGTAGATAATATCAACCCTGCGGTATATGACTGTTTGATGCTTCCCGGCGGAACGGCACCCGAAAAATTAAGGCAAAATGATAATGTTAAAAATATCGCAAAATACTTTTTTGAAAAAAATCTACCTGTTGCTTCAATTTGTCACGGACAGCAAATTTTAATATCTGCGGGTGTTTTAAAGGGTAGGAAAGCAACCTGTTACCCTGGTATAAAAGACGATTTGATTAACGCCGGTGCTTATTATGAAAACAAAGAGGTTGTAGTTGACGGCAATCTTGTTACTTCGAGAAGACCGGAAGATTTACCATATTTTATGAGAGAATTTATTGATTTGTTTAAATAATGAAAGGATGATTTTTATGACAAAAATTTATAAGGAAACCGGTGCAATCGTAAGATATGAGAAAAATCCCATAATAAGTCCTAAGGATATTCCCATTCCGTGTGATTTGGTTTATAACCCCGCAGCGTGTAAAATAGGTGATAAATATGCCCTCATTTTAAGAATTGAAAATAATAAGGAAACTGATGTTACAAAATTCAGGCAGTGGTTTATGCTCGCATTATCGGATGACGGATATAATTTTGAAATAGAAAAAGAACCGATTATGTATCCTACACCTGAAGAATACGGTAAATGTAATGACCCCCGTGTTACATATATTGACGGTTGGTATTATCTTTGTTATTGTTGCGACCCTGATGCAAAGTATTATAATGACAATTCAGGTGAAGTAGAGAAAAATGAAGGTTGTTATCTTTGCATAGCAAGGTCAAAGGATTTGCGTAACTGGGAAAGAATATATAAATCGGAACCTGATAACAGAAATGCTGTTATTTTTCCGGAAAAAATAAACGGAATGTATGCCCGTTTGGACAGACCGTTCGGAAGGGGATATAACAACACAGGATTTGACGTTTGGATATCTTATTCGCCCGATATGAAATTTTGGGGAGAACATAAAAGGGTATTATCTTTTCGTGATGTTGAATGGGCAAGCAGTAAAATAGGTCCGGCCTGTCCTCCCATAAAAACCGATAAGGGCTGGTTGACTTTCTTCCATGGCCGTTGTCCGCTCGAACCGTTTCCGGACCCTAACGGTCACTATAAAGAGTGGCGTTGGATGGGGAAACCCGAAGGTTTTGCCGCAGTTTATCGTTGCGGTGTAATGCTTCTTGACCTTAATGACCCGTCAAAAGTTATAGGTCGCTATAAAGACCCTATAATGGAAATCACCGCTTCGTATGAATTGGACCCATATTACCGCCCTAATGTAATATTTCCAACGGGTATAATTGAAGAACCTAACGGCGAAATAAAATTATATTACGGTGCCTCTGATACCCATATCGCCGTGGCAACCGCAAAAATAGATGACTTGGTTAACCTTTGTCTTAAAGGCTCAATTGAGTAAATAAGTATATTTTCTTCAAAAAGTATTCACTAATAATGTTATTATTTGTCTATTTTATCCCCCAAATTGACTTTTTTTAATACTTTGTAAATGATATATTATAATTGCGATTTGCAATTTATAAGTCGGATATACCGTCAATCTGCTTTCAAATTGCAATAGTTTATCAAAAAATATTTTTAAGAAGGGAATTGATATCAGCATGAAAAAAACAAAGAAAAATTTCAAATCTTTACTTTCATTGGCATTGAGTATTTTTATGATACTCGGAATGATTAGTTGTGTTTTTTCCGTAACCGCTTTTGCCGATACAACTGTTTGGGACGGAACTGCCACTGATTCTTTTGCCGGCGGTAACGGTAACTGGGATAATCCTTTTATTATTGAAACTCCGCAACAGTTGGCATATATGGCAACGGTTTTGAATTCAGGTACCGGAACTGCATATCAAGGTAAAAATATCAAGTTAGCAAACGATATTTACTTAAATGATGTGTCAAACTATGATAGTTGGGGAACGACTGCTCCTGCTAATGTATGGACATCTTTAGGCTACTTTACTTCTGCATCCGCATACCGTGATTTCGGCGGAACATTTGACGGTAACAACCATACAATTTACGGTCTTTATACAGCAGGAACCGAAAATAAAGGAACAGGACTTTTCGGTGCCGTAAATAATGCAACAATCAAGAATTTGCATATTGATAAAGCCTATGTCGGCGGAACGGCATTTATCGGCGGTTTTGCAGGTATAGCAAGAGGTAATACTACATTTACAAATTGTAGTTTTAACGGAACCGTAAAAGGTTCTTCAAACCAAGTCGGCGGTTTTGTAGGTAAATATGACGGTTCATCTACAACAATGTCAATTAACTCTTGTAGTGTAAAGGGAGCTGTTGCAGGTACTGAATCTGCTTCGGCATTGGCAGGTGGATTCATCGGTTTCCAAGCCGGAACTTCAACAACTGTTAATGTTAATAACTCTTATGTTGCCGCCGGTGTTACAGGTCATGATACAATAGGCGGTATTGTAGGCCGTTTGAATAGCGATAGTAATACAAGAGTTCTTAATGTAAGAAAATCTCACCTTTACGGTGCAGTAAAATACAAAGGACAAAATTGGGCAAGTAACTGCGGAACGATTGCCGGTCAGTATAATGCCAATTCAACCATAAATGTCAACGGATTTTATTATTTCTCCACTCAGTATACAAATGCTGACGGACATTTTAACAATATTGACGGTACTAAAAAGACTCAAACCGAGTTTAAGGATGGTACGGTTGTTGCTTTGTTAAATGAAATTGAGGTTGATTCCGCAACTGATTTGTATACTTGGAAACAGTCGGAAAATTATCCTACATTTAATAATATTACCGGCGATGTTCTTACAAATCTTGTTGACAGCCAAAATAAAATAGCATTTGCGGCTGAAACAAAAACTTATGATATTGCCGTAACAAGCACAACCGAAAGCATAACACTTACTCCTACATATTCTGCAATAGGTTGTTATGTGACAATAAACGACGCCGTAGTGGCTTCGGGTGTTGCATCTTCGCCAATCGCTCTTGTCGAGGGAAACAACACAATTTTGGTTAAGGTATATGAAGAAGCAGGGTTGTTAACCCAATATACCGTTAATGTTTTCCGCAGAAAAGCGGCAGATGTAGGAACTGTTTGGAGCGGTCAGGCAGACGCCGATTTTGAAAGCGGAAAAGGTCTTTGGGATGACCCGTACATTATTGCTACCGCTGAGCAATTGGCTTTACTTGCAAACAATGTAAACGGTGCCTCGGGCAACTATTATTCAGGAAGATATTTCAAATTGATATCTGATATTTATCTTAATGATGATATAGCAGATTATGATACTTGGGATACAACTTCTCCCGAAAATTTATGGTCGCCTATCGGAAACGCAACAGGAACATTCGGAGGTATCTTTGACGGTGACGGTCATACCGTTTACGGTATGTATGTTAACGGAACGGATTCGGGAACAGCAGGCTACGGCTTGTTCGGTCATGTAGGATATAACGGAACCGTTAAAAATGTTAATGTTAAGAATTCTTATGTATTCGGCAAATTAAGTGTCGGCGGTATTGTAGGACAAATGGACGGTGCCGGAACACAGACGATTGAGAATTGCTCTTTTGACGGTATCGTTGATGCGGCTACCGCTTCGTCTTATCAAAGTGCAGGCGGATTTGTCGGTGGTATTGTAGGTCTTGTAGACGGAACAAACAATAAAATTATCGGATGTTTCTCCTCGGGTACTGTATATTGTCAAAGATATGTTTCCGGTATGGTAGGTAACTCAAGAGGTACATCTCTTACCATTGATAATTGTTATTCAACAATGACCGTTTCTTCAAAAGGCAGTGATTTAGACTGGACAATCGGCGGATTTATAGGAAGAAACGAAAGATGCCTTACCGTAAACATCAGTGACAGTTACTTTAACGGTAATTTCTCAATAACTGCAGGTCATTACAAAGCGATAATTGGTAGTCAGGCAAAAGACGGTGCTACAATCAATGTAACAAATGTTTATTATAATAATACATTCGGTGCAAGTGATTACGGTACTGCTAAAACTTCGGCAGAATTTGCAGACGGCACTGTTGCTAAATTACTTTACGATGCGGCATCCGACGATGCGGTTTGGCAGTGGATGAAGGGTAGCGAAAATCCTGTTAAAGCAATAGATAAACCTGCCGATGTTAATAACGACGGTGCGGTAAATATTATTGATCTTGTTTCATTAAAGAAATATTTGGCAAAATATGAAAATGCTATGGTTGTTATAAACAATGCGGATATTGACCCGACATTGATAATAGATGCAGTCGACCTTTCGGCACTCGTTCAAGTCCTTCTTGAGGGTGACGGAACATATATGATTAGATTTGTTTGCGGTCAAGGTAAACAAAACGGTCAGTTCGGTCAGTCGGTAAGTCTTGATGTAGGCACAAATTATGTATATTCATTTGAGTACAATATGGATGTTAAGGGCGGTCTTCGTCCTCTCGTAGCCTATACCGATTCACAAGGCAATCAGGTAAATATTTCAACTAAATCAATTCTTGATTCAACAACTTCAAAAGAAGTATATGAGTTCACCGTTCCGTCTGAGGCTGATTTAGGCGGCGGTAAAGCAGATATTAAGGTTGGTGTTAAGTCCGATATTTTAAGTGCCGGTGCATTTACGGGATTCAAACTTGCAGAAGAAAATACAACCGATAACCTTTTGGTTAATCCCAACTTTGCCGACGGTCTTTACGGTTGGATGGATGCAAGTTATTTTACCATTACTAACAAGACGACATTTGTAGGTAAAAATCATGAAGTAGTTGTTGTTCCTTATATCGGATCTCTCTTTGTTGAAAAAGTTTATGAAGACGATGACAGCAATTATGATAATACCACTTGGGCAAACAGTATCTCTGCTCCTGTAATAACCGGTAATGATACCGATTGGATAGGCTCTCCCTCAACCGCTACAATGACATTGACAGGCGGTGCCGACAACGAAGCCGCCGCTAAAAAGACGGCAATATTAAATACCGCCAATAGCGCATATTCGGGAACAACATATTATATTTCCGCAAACGGCGGTGATGATTCAAAAGACGGTAAATCAACCGCAAAAGCATGGAAGACCACCGCTAAATTACTTACAACATCATTCAAATCCGGCGATGTAATCCTCTTTGAGCGTGGCGGAGTTTACAGACTCTCCGATACATTCAATATTCCTTCCGGCGTAACGGTAAGTGCTTACGGAACAGGCGATAAGCCGATTATTACAGGCTCCGTTAAGAACTATGCAAAGGTAACTTGGACTGCTTCAAAGAAAACGAATGTTTGGAAGTATAATTTAGGCAGTGACGATGCAGGTTTGATTGTATTTAATCACGGCGAACTTTCAGGTAACAAGGTATTCTGCGTAAATGACCTTGCAAAAGAGGGCGACTTCTTCCATAACACAGATACGGGTGTTCTTTATCTCTACTGTGCAGGGAATTATCCGAGTGCTAAGTATTCCGATATTGAAATCGGTGTTCGTAAAAATCTTTTGTTTGTTCAAAGTAATGTTACTGATGTGACGGTTGATAACCTTTCGTTAAAGTATTGCGGTGCTCACGCTTTCGGAACAATGGGCAAGAACCAATATATAACCGTTAAGAACTGTGAATTTGCTTGGATTGGCGGTTCTTGTTGGGATAAGTCGGATGCACAAAACCCCGAATTGCGTTACGGTAACGCTATTCAGTTCTGGAATTCCGCTTCAAATTGCACTGCTACAAACAACTACATTTATCAGGTTTACGATGCAGGTATTACATATCAGGGTGACGAAGATGAAACATATTCAAATATCACCTTTACCGACAACTTGATTGAATATTGTACCTATAACTTTGAGTTAAATGTAGGCAGTAATTCAACACTCAGCAATGTAACCGTTTCGGGCAATATCTTAAGATTTGCAGGTTACGGCTTCGGTTCACAGCGTCCCGATGAAATAAGAGGTGCTCATATCACAATCGGTTATACAATTCCCGTAACCGGCTCTGATTTCTCAATCACCGGAAACATTTTAGATTGTTCTAATTTGTGGACTGTTCACTGCGGAGCAAGTGCTGATGAGTATCCCGGACTTTCAATTTCCGGCAATACTTATTACCAGAGAGCAAACAAGTATGACTTTGCAGTTTGGTATTTAAGACATAACTTGATTTATGCATTTAATGCCGCTGATTACAGTGCCGCTATTGCTGTAATTGATGCAAATGCTACTGTAACCTGGCTTTCATAATTATTCTTTAAAATTTTGATGGGTGTCCTAAAAAGGCACCCATCTTTTTTACAAATAGATAAACTTTGTCTATTTTTACGCATTTTTTTACTTTATAAATGCTAAAAAATATATTATACTGTAAATAGATTATGTTCGATATACTATTTTGTGTTAAGGAGATTTTGGTATGGAAAGAATAAGCAAGAATTTTGCATATAAAACAACGCCGAAATGCAATGAAAAAGCGATAGTGAAGGGCGAAAAGTACAGATTTTCCGTTCTTACACCGTCGCTTATCAGAATGGAATATAACAAAAACGGTATTTTTGAAGACCGAGCAACAAAGGTCGCAATAAACCGAAATTTCCCCGTTCCGAAATTTACCGTTCAATTTAATGGCGATTTGCTTAAAATCAAAACCGAAAAATTGGAATTATACTATCATACCAATCTTCCCTTTAACGAATCGAGCCTTACTGCCCGTATGGACGGTGATTGGGGAGATTCAACGCAAACTTGGAGATTTAAGAATACATATCCTACATACGGTGACGGTCCGAGAACTTTTCCCGGCACTGTCCGTTCTCTTGATTCAAAGGTAGGTCCCGTTCCTCTCGGAAGCAGTTTAATGTCAAACGATTATGCCGATTGGGATGATTCAAAGTCACCTGTTCTATGTGATGACGGTTGGGTAGAGGACAGACCGCAAAATATTGAAGATACCTATCTTTTCGCTTACAGAGAACATCATATTGAATGTTTAAGGGATTTTTTCACGCTTTCGGGTAAAATTCCTATGTTGCCCCGTTACGCCCTCGGAAATTGGTGGAGCAGATATTATGCTTACAGTGCCGACGAATATAAGGAAGTAGTAAGCGGATTTCTTGACAGAAATATTCCGCTTTCGGTGGGCGTCCTTGATGTTGATTGGCATATTACCAAGATTGAAAAGAAATACGGACGGGGATGGTCGGGATATACCTTTAACAAAGAGTTATTCCCGAATCCCGAAGAATTTTTGGGTTGGCTTCACGGCAAAGGCTTAAAAGTAACCGCCAATTTGCACGATAGAGAGGGTATTGCACCCGTTGAGGAAAATTATATACCTCTTGCAAAATCGTTGGGTGTTGACTATAAAAATAAAGAGCGTATTGAATTTGACTTTAATTCACCCGATTATATTGAAAATTACTTTAAGTATACCCACTACGATAACGAAAAAAGAGGAATTGATTTTTGGTGGGTTGACGGTTTCCCTGAAAACCGAGGTCCTATGCTTAAAGCGGATATTCCGTGGATGCTTAATCATTATCACTATGTTGACAGTATGAAAAACGGCAACCGAGGAATGCTTTTATCAAGATACTGCGGACTCGGCGGACACAGATACGGTGTGGAATTTTCGGGTGATACCAATTCCACTTGGGAAATGCTTGACTTTTTGCCGTATTTTACCGCATCTGCATCTAATGTGGGTTGCGGATGGTGGAGCCATGATGTTGGCGGTTTTATGTGCGGAACAGGTGACGAGGAAATGTATATCCGTTGGGAAGAATTTTCCGTATTTTCTCCCATAAATCGGCTTCACTGCACGGACAACCCTTATATGAGCAGGGAACCTTGGAAATATTCCGAAAACACCGAAAGGATTTTAACCGATTTTCTCCGTTTAAGGCATAAGTTGATACCTTATATCTACACGATGAATTATAAATGCTATAACGAAAACATTACACTTATAAGACCGTTATATTACTATACAATTATCGGACGGAGATTTAAAAACGAATATTATTTCGGTGACAGTTTTATAGTATCTCCCATTACATCAAAGATTGACGGCGTAACAAAAATGGGGCATACAAGGACATATTTGCCCGAAGGTGTATGGTTTGATTACTTTACAAAAAGAAAATATATAGGCGACAGATATTATAATAATTACAGAGATTTAAGTTCCATACCCGTATTTGTAAAAGCAGGCTCGATTATTCCGTCGGCTGTTTTGGAAGACGAAAACGGCGTAAATAACCCGTCACACTTAAAAATTGAAGTGTTCCCGCTGTCAAACGGTGAATTTGATTTGTATGAAGACGACGGCATTTCATTAAATTATCAAAACGGCGAAAATGTTATAACTAAAATAAAATTTGACTTTAACGATAACCCGACACTTACAATCAAAAAGCCTGTCGGTGACTTAAAACTTATTCCTGCCGAGAGAAAATATACCGTTTGTTTTGTAAATGTCGCTTCGGCTGAAATTGAGGTTACATCAAAGGGAAGAAAAATCGAATTTAATACTTTTTATGAAAATAGATGTTTGTATGTAAGTTTTGATATTGCCGACGATGATATTACGGTAAAATTCCTTTCAAAAGTTTGCGTATTGGAAAACGATTGGGTTGCCGATATGGATAGGCTTATAATGAGAAGCGTAATACAAAATAACGATAAAGTCCGTTTGGGAAATATTGTTCACGGCAAAACCACTCCCAATGCCGCTTTGATTGCATTGGGTAATGATAATTTTGATGTAAACTTTAAAAATGCCGCCATTGAAATAATGACATCGGGATTAGAATAGTAACAAGGAATTGATATTATGATTTACAGGGCTAAGAATACAGTAATGGTTTTGGAAGACTGTTATCCGTCTGTCCAAAAATCGGAAATTTCGTTTATTAAACAAAATATAGCAGATATGGGTTATTTTGTTAAAACCGTTAAGGTATCCGATTTTGTTTTTTCAAATAAAAACTTTCCCGATTATTTTGCCGATGTTTTAATAGTGCCTGACTGTCAAAATCTGCCCATTGAAGCAAAAGAAGCGTTAAAAAATTATAATGAAAATCACGGAAGCGTTGTATTTATCGGCGGACCGTTATTTTATAACCGTGTCGAATCGGTAGGGGATAAATATGAAAAAATACCCCTTAATGATACTTTGGATGCGAATTTTGCCTCGGAAAATCCTTATGTAAGAGAGGGCATTGCACCGTCTTATAAAGTGTTTTCCGCAAAGGGTATTGATAAACTTAAAGCGGCGGACAATCAGTATATTTTTTCGGGCGATTTATCAATTCCTCAAAACAGCGAAGTAATAATCCCCTGCGAAACCAATCACGGACTCGGCTATGATACCGATGCAAACTGCCGATTTATTTCATTAGCCGACTGTTTTGATAATTCCGATAAAGACGATATTCTTGAAATCGGTTTAAGAAACGGAAACAGAGGCTCATTTTCCTATATTGAACTTGAAAATACCCAAGGTCTCGGATACTGCGGCAGGGTAAATTACGGAATGGTTGAATCCACGCAGGTAGGTTCTGCCGTTGCGGTTATCGGGTACAATAACGGAATACAAAATATTAAAGGCTCCGATAAACTGTTAAAATCTGTTATTTCATCCCTTAAAAGAGGTCTTTTCCTTTTTGAAGGAGGTTGTAACGGTCTTGTTTTCAGAAATAACGATGATGTTACATTCGGTGCAAAAGTATTAAATACAGCAAGTGAATTTAAGAAAGTATCGGTTGAGTTTTGCGTTGATTTTGAAAACAGCCACAAAAAATACATATTTGAAAAACTTATTTCTCCGAAATCTTTATCGGATGTTCATTTTACTTTGGATTTTGATACTCTTAAAGATTTGGGAATAAAATTTGAAAAAGATTATGCAGTAACCGTTTTGCTTATTTACGATAATGCAATAATTGATAAAATTATAAGCGGTTTTTCTTTTGAAAAGGAATTATGCGAAACCGATGATAAAAAATATGTTAAAACCGCAGGCGATAAATTTTATCTTGACGGTAAACCGTGGTTTATGGCAGGAATGAATTATTGGCCTACACACAGTCAGTCAAAAGAAAAAAGAAATTATTGGTTTGGCTTTTGCGATAAGTCTAATTATGATTATATAACGGTTGAAAATGACCTGTGCTATATGGAAAAAATCGGTATTAACTGCGTTATCACAAGAATTGATTTTACCGATTTTGAAAGATGTATTCACGGTGTAAGAGATTTTATAAAGCGTTGTGAAAGACATGATATTAAAATAGGAATTGCGCTTACAAAAGCAACTGCGACAAGATTTTTTAATAAAGAGGCACTTATTTATATGCTTAAAAATATAAATATTGCCAACAATCCTGCGGTTGCATTTATTGATATTGAGTGGGAGTCTGCCTGCGACCCGTTCAGAACGGTTGCAAATGCGGAGTATAATGACGATTGGGAAAAGTGGCTTATAAACCGCTACAAAACGGTTAAAAATGCTCAAAAAGAATTGGATGTTGTTTTTGAATACGATATTTTCGGATATCCTTTTATTCCAAAACCGTCAAACAAGAAAATAACCGCCGAGATTTGCGAGTTTTCGGAAAATGCCACAAACGGATTTTGGAATAACTGTATTGACAGCGTAAGAGAATTGTTCCCTAATCAGTTGGTAACATTCCGATACGGAACTGCCTATCCGAGAGGCAAAGCGCACGCTTCAAAATTTATTGATTTTTCGGCACTTGAAATATACGATTTTAACGGTTTTGATAAATTCTCCGAAATAGATTACCGAGATAACTGTGTCGGACTTTGTGTTGCTTCCTGTGCGATACAAAGTTATGAAACCCATAATAAACCCATTGTTTGGGCTGAATACGGAAGAAGTTCCTGCGGTATTAAATGGCATAACGAACTGTTTTATGACCATGAAAACCGTTCGTATTTGGAACGGGAAGTAAAATATCAAACATTGTATAACCGTTTGGTTCAAGAAGCGGCGGAAGAATCTTGCTGTGCAGGTATGGCTCCTTGGTGGTGGTGCGGCGGATTCAGATATACGGAACTTGCCGACTTCGGATATGTTTCACCCTCGGGAAAATTAAATGACAGCGGAAAATCTTATGTTTTGTTTTGTGAAAAAATGAAACGCAAAATAAACGAAAAAGACGACAGAAAAGAGTATTGCATTGAAGAAAATATCTATAATTTTTCGGATGCAAAAAATGAATTTGTCGAAAATACGGGAATAGCGGCATACAAAAAAGCCAAAGCGGAAAACAAAAAACTTGTTATCAAAACAAAATATGTGCAGGAGTAAGAAAATTGAAGGCATACGAAGAATTGATTTTAACGGCACAAAGCTGTGGGATTACAAAGGAAATATTAAATTCCGCAATTATAAATCGGGGAAATAACAGCAGACTTAAAAAGTTTTTTGAAAAATTGCAGAATAACGAGAGTGTTACCGTGGGATTTTTAGGCGGCTCTATTACCTACGGCTCTAATTCAACCACCGGTAACTGTTTTGCCGATTTGGTTACAAATTGGCTTAACGCTCAGTTTGAAAATGCAAATATCACATCGGTAAATGCAGGCTTCGGCGGAACAGGCTCAATAATCGGGTTTTACAGAATGGACGGAGAACTTATAAAGTATAAACCCGATTTAACATTTATTGATTTTACGGTTAATGATGCACTTGAAAATAAAAGAGACGGCATAATTCCAAACGAATCTTACGAAGGCGTGATAAGAAGAACGCTTGAAAGCGGCTCGGCGGTTGTTGTTTTGGGATTTTGCGATAAAGATAAAACAACCTTTAAAGATTTGCATCTTGAAGTTGCAAAGCATTATGATTTGTCTTTTGTAAGTATGGTTGACAGTATTTATCCCTTAATTTATAAGGGTGACTTCAAATGGGAGGATTACAGTAACGACTCTGTTCATCCTATTGATTTCGGGCATAAACTGATTTCTTTGCTTATTGAAAATTTTTTAATAAAAGAGTTAAATTCTTCAAGCGGCGGCGTATATTCTTTGCCGGATAAAATAAATAAAGATGTTTTGGAAAATCCGAACACCTTTGATTATTTTACTTTACCTGTAACGGATTACGGCTCATTTAAAAAATATGACGGATATTTAAGGCTTAAAAACGGGTTTGTTTCAGACGGTGATTTACCGATTACTTTTAATTTGGAAGATGTTAAAAAACTGTATTTGGTGGTTTTATATTCAAATCAAGATAATATCGGCAGAGCACTTTTGGAAATAAACGGCGAAAAGCAAACTGTCGATTGCCATTTTAGGAACGGCTGGGGTTCAAAACCGTTGGCGGTAAATGTATTTTCGTCAGATATGCCGAAAAATATAAGTGTTAAATTATACTCCGATTCAAAAGATAAAAGCGTAATTATATTAAGAGTTTGTAAATCGTAGGGGGATTTAATTTTATGTGTCAATTATTAAATGAATACACTTTCGGGGACACAAAAGTAATTTATATATTAAACGATGATGAAAGAGCAGTGTTGCTGTTGCAACCTAATAACCGCAAATGCGATTTGTTTTCAGATAAAAACATTAAGGTTTATAACGATTCTTCTCTTGTTCATTTGAAGTTAGCAAACCATAATGTCGGTATGCTTTCAAACAGTTTGAAATATTCCGAAACACTTTATGATTTGAAGTTTATAAATCAATCGCTTATTGAAACCGACAGTTACATAACAATTGAAACAATTGAAGAATCAAAAGAAAAATACGGTATAAAACACTGCCTTAAATGGTATAAAAATGATTTGGGATTTGAAGTGAACACGGAATTTTACAATAATTCAAATGAAGAACTTGAACTGGAATTTTTGACGAGCGTTTCTCTTGACGCATTAAGTCCGTTTTTACCGGACGAAGGCAGTAAACAGTTGTCACTTCATTATTTTAAGTCGGGTTGGTGTATGGAGGGGTTGCATAAAGAAGAAACCCTTACGCAATTAGGCTTGGAAAGGGCGTGGGCAAGGTCTGCCGAGAGCCTTAAATTCGGTGCTGTCGGTTCAAGACCTATAAGAGAATACCACCCATACGGAGCAATAGAGGATAGAGAAAACGGCATAATTTGGGGAGTGTATCTTGCCCATAATGCTTCTTGGCAAATGGAAGTAACCCGTCTTTTAGACGGTGTTTCCCTTTCAATCGGATTGGCGGACTGTCAAACAGGCGATTGGACAAAAACGGTGGCACCCGGTTCAACATTTTTAACACCTACGGCTATGGTTTCCGTTTGCAACGGCAAAATTGCCCAACTTTCAAATAGATTATTGTCTATGCGTCATAAATATATTGACCTTTTAGGTGAAACGGATTTACCTATTATTTATAACGATTTTGTAACTTCGTGGGCAAATCCCACCCGAAAAGACCTGCTTGAAACCGCAAATAAACTAAAATTCGGAAAAACAAAATATTTTGTTATGGATGCCGGATGGTATAAAAATGGATATTCTATAGGAAATTGGGAAGTTGACGAAGAAGCATTCCCAAATGGTATGAAATCATACTGCGATGAAATAAGAGAATTAGGTATGATTCCGGGAATTTGGATGGAATTTGAATGTGCCGATTCAAACTCAGAGGAATATTCAAGCATACACGACGAAACAAAATTAAAGTATAAAGGACATACGATTATCGGAGCCGTTATTAACGGCAGAAAGGAAAAATTCTTTGATTTTTCAAATAGTCGGGTTATAGACTTTTTGGATGAAAAAGTTATAGGATTTTTAAGGGATAACGGTTTCGGGTATTTAAAAGTAGATTATAATGCCACAATAGGAGTAGGTCCCGACGGTGAATTTTCACGAGGTGAAAATTTGCGTATTCAAATGAAAAAAGTCAGAGAATATTTTATGAAAATAAGACGGGAAATACCCGATATTATCATTGAAAACTGTGCTTCGGGCGGTTGCCGGCTTGAACCGTCAATGATGGATATTACACAAATGAGTTCGGTTAGCGTTACTCACGAGGGATATGAAGCGGCAGTAGTTGCGGCAAATCTTCATTATCTTACTCCGCCAAGACAAAATCAAATTTGGTGCACTCTTAAACCCGAATATTCAAAAGAACGGTTTTCCTATATTATTTCGCAGGGATTTTTAGGCAGAATTTGTTGGTCAGGTAAAATAAGCGAACTTTCCGACAGTCAGTTAAACGAAATGTTTAAGGCGGAAAAGTTTTACGAAGATGTTTCACATATCATTAAAAAAGGAAACAGTTATATTTACAGAACAAATGAATGCAGTTTCTATTCGCCCGTCGGTACGCAGGTTGTAGTAAGGTACAGCGAAGATAAGCGTTTTGCATTGGCGGTAGTTCACACATTTGATTTTCCCGAAAGAATAAGCATTAAACTTGACGGTGACTATAAAATAATTTCAAGTTTGTATGCTAATACATTTAATTTATCAAGCGGTGTGCTTAATATTGAAAATATGCCGGAATTTTCTGGTAATGTACTGCTTTTAGGCAGGTGAGGATTATATGCTTTTGTATTTTATAAGGCACGGCGACCCGATTTATACACCTGACAGTTTAACGGAACAGGGAACAAAACAAGCCGACGCTTTGGCAAAAAGACTTGTTAAATCAAAAATAAATAAGATTTATTCGTCAACTTCCAACCGTTCCGTTTTGACCGCAAAACCTACCTGCAATTTGTTAAATATTGAACCGACACTCCTTGATTGGTGTAACGAAAAATACTCTTATGAGGAATTTACGGGTTATAACAGTGAAAATAAACGGTATTTTCTTATGGACTGCGATAATTACCGAAAGTTGTTTGTATCTAAAAGGATAAGGGATTTGCAGTTTAATTGGTATGAAGACGAAAGTTTTGCCGATATGAAATGTAAGTCGGGAATGGAACGAATACTTACAAAAACCGAGGACTTTTTAGAAGAATTAGGCTATAAGCATAACAGAGAAAACTGCACTTATACGGCTGTAAACCCAAATGATGACCGAGTTGCGTTGTTTGCACATGCAGGATTCGGAAGTGTATTTTTAAGTTGTCTTCTTGATATTCCGTATCCGATTTTTGCAACTCGTTTCGGTATGGGACACAGCAATATTACGGTTGTTGAGTTTAGGGAAAGGAATATTGTTGTTCCGAGGGTGTTGACTTTTTCAAACGATTCCCATTTGTATAAAGAAGAATTGCCGACAAAGTGGTGCAACAAAATTGAAATTTAACGGTATTATGAAAAATAGGGGTGGGCTTAAAAAATGAAAAGAATATTATCCCATTGACGGAGTTTCAATTAATCAATCGGTTATTGCAAAGGAAAAGTGCGATTTTAAGCAACGACTTGTAGATATAAGAAATATTATAGATCAGGATAAAATGCTTTTTGTTCAAACTACTGCAAAAGTTGCCGACGATATTGTAAATGAAGCAAAATCGCTTAAAGAACTTGTCGGTGGCAATTTTTTCTTAACTGTGACAGCGTTAATGAAAACTTTTGATATTCTAAACAACACATTCATTATTCATTAGTCGGTTATTTGTTATTCAATACTCATTTAGAAAATCCTACCACTTTCGTGATAGGATTTTCGTTTTGTGATAGCTGAACGAAAAAGATATTTTTGACAAACTGTGTATGGAGTTAAACCCTCGTGGAAGAAAATGAAGTATTTGCTTTGCAAATATGAAGCGGCGCCTATGCCACCATGAAGACGGCACTTCGTGCCTAATGAAGCGAAGTCGCCTGTTTATCTCTCAATCTCCCATTTTCATTTCTTCATTAGCGAAGCATCTTCATTCCTTCATTAGTCCGCAGGGACTACTTCATTGAAAGGGGCTGTGGCGAAATAGCAGTCCAAAAAAACAAAAAAGAAGTGCCGAACCGTACTTAAAAAGGCTCTTTGTCAATAGTTGGGGTAAAGAGTTAAAACAGAATATTTTTAGATAATGAGCAGTCGTCGTCAGGCGGCTGCTTGTTTGTTAAGGAGTTGATGAGAAAAAATATGTAAAATACGGTTTCTGAAACGTTTGAAAT